>JAJQCF010000022.1:0-119096 GCA_021202845.1 Oscillospiraceae bacterium | reverse complement strand
TACCACGCTATTTCCGCCGTGTATTCCTCGGCCTCAGTCGTCACCCCGCCGACCGCCGCCTCGGCGACAGGCTCGGCAACGGTGAAATCTACAGAAGATATTGCAGCGCTCGCGCTGTCGGCGCTCGCTGTGCCGCTGCCGTCAGTCACTGCGACCACGGAGTAGTCCGCGGCGTAGACGCTCACAGTCATGCCCTCGACCGCCGCGCCGCCGCTTGTGACCGTAACCTCCGCCGCCGTCACAGCGTCGGGTAGGGCGACTACAAGGCCGTTCTCGTCCCCCGTCACTGCCGCGCCCGCGACCGCGCCGCCGTCGCTTGTTACGGAAACGCCGTAGCTCGTCTCGGCGTAGGTCACGCTCGCGCTGCCGTCGTCGCCGGTGATGTAAAAGCGCACATAGCCGTCGCTGCCGATTACGCCGCGCACGCCGTTTGTGAAATCGGTGTCGATGAGCGTGACCTCCACGCCGCTGAGCGGCGGGTAACCTCCGCCGGAGGTGTAGTCGATGCCGTAGACGGAGACAGCGCCGGTTGAAGCCAGCGTACAGCCGGTAATCTCGTTTTCCTCATCCTCAACCGGCAGAGTGACTGTCAGGCTGCCGTCGCGGGACAGGGACACGGTCGCGCTGGCAATGCCCGCGTCCGTCCTCGTTTCGCCCGCGATTATGTATAGATAATAAGCATATGAACTCAGAGTGACGTAGCTTCTGCCGCTGCTGTCGCTGGTGTGCGTGGCGTTCGCTTCTTCCAGCGAGTACTCGCGCGTCATGGTTATGGCGCTGCGGCTCCACTCCTCAAGCGTCCAGCCCTCGGGGAATGTCATATTATCTTCGGTGTCAAAGTAATAGTCGTTATCAGTATCTGCGTAAAAATATGCCGTGGCGTAGTATATTCCGCCCGCCACAAAGGTGTTGTTGGAGCCGAACGAGCCGCTGTAGGTGTATGAACACGTCCAGCCCTCGCCCTCCGCGCTCTCGTATCCGGTGCCGGACATTCCGCCAAGCGTGAAGCGCACGCCCGGTTCCGGCTCGATTATGTCAAATCCGGCCTCCTCGTCAATGGCACTCACCACGCCGGAGAGGTCGATGTCGCGCGTCAGAGCAACCGTTGCGCCCTCGTAATCGTCACCGGAGTTGACGCTGTCCGCCAGCTCCGCAAGCTCGGAGGCGTTGGTGATATAAATGTCGGCATCCGCCGCCCGCGTCGTCATGCCCAGCTGCGACAGCACAAGCACCGCGCAGAGCGTGAGCGCGCATATCCTCCTTATAGGATTTTCCATAATTATCTTTATCATCATACAGACCTCCAAGTGCCGCCGAGTGCGGCCAAAATCTCTTTTTTGCCCTCGTGCAGCGGCGGACAGTGCGCCCGCCGCCGCATTTTTATTAGTTTGCTGTTACGCGCCCACTGCCAGAGAGCAGAAGCGCATGAGAATGGTTGCGACCTGCGCGCGCGTGGCGGTGCCGGTCGGGTCAAGGTTTGTGCTGTCCACGCCGGAGATAAGTCCCGCGCCGACTGCCCAGCTCATGGCGCTGCTCGCCCAGCTGCTGACGGCGGAGGCGTCGGAGAAGGCGGAGAGCGAGGCGCTCGCGCTCACGTCGTAGCCCTTAGCCTTGGCGTAGTTATAGAGCATGACGGCAAGCTGCTCGCGCGTCACGCTGCCGCTCGGCGAAAACTCGCCGCTGCCGGTGCCGGAGACAATGCCCTCGCCCGCTGCCCAGTTGACGGCGTCGGCGTACCACGCGCTGTCGGCAACGTCCGTGAAGCCCGCGGAGGCGGTCGGCTCGGCGTCGGCGTCGAAGTTATAGAGCATCTGCGCCACCATAGAGCGGTCCATGTTGGCGTTGGGCTCAAAGCCGCTGCCGGTGCCGTTGAGAATCTCGCGCGCGGCGGCAAAGGTCACGGCGGAGGCGTACCAGTCGCCGGAGGAAACGTCGGCAAAGGTCTTGGAGTTGGTGGAAATCGTCAGCTCGCACGACTGCGTTACGACAACAAGCATACCCTCGGTTGTGGGGACGCAGAGCTTGATAATCTCGTTGGTGCCGGCGTCCTTGGCAACGGAGGCGTAGCTGAGGCCGCTGGCGGGAATAAGCACTGTGGCGCTCGTGACGCCCTCGTCGAGCGTAATGACAGCGCCGCCGGAGGTTGTCTCAACAGTTGCGCCCTCCGTCGTGGTGGTCGTCGCTGTTGTGGTTGTGGTCGTTGTTGTGGTCGTGGCCGAGCTGCCGCTGCCAGCGCTGCCGGAGACGGTTATAGCGCCGCCGACGGTGGTGAAGGAGCTGAAAATATCAGTCGTAAGCGCGTCGGCTTGGTAAATGCTGCCGCCGACTATCTCAACCGCGTTCTCACCGTTATTTGCGGTACGGCTCACGCTGTAGGTTATCCAGCAGAGCACACCGTTTTCGGTAACGTCGTCCTGCGCGGCGAAGTTGAGGCTGACAACAGTCTCGCCGTCCAAGTCGTAGCTGAGGTTGTTGACGTACACCATGTCCGCGGTGACGGCATAGCTGCTGCCGCTCGTGACCGCAACGCTCTCGGCGGCACAGCCGTCGGGAATGGAGACATAGAGCGTCATTCCGGCAAAGCCCGGGTTCTGGGATATGCTTACAGGAATCGTCACGGTGGTCTCGCCGCTCGTGACGCTGGCGCTGGCGCTGCCGACGGTTATGGTCGGCTCGTCCGCCGCCAGTGCGCTGACACCGAGCGAGGCCATGAGAGAGACGGCCAGCAGCAGGGAAAGGAGCTTGTAAATAGATTTTTTCATGTTTTTGTATACCTGCGCATTGCTTTCTAAGGATTTTTTGGGCGATTTTGCCGTCGCCCCAGTTTACGCCCAATCGAGCCGAAGAAATTTTCTCCGACCCGACCGGCTTGCCGCGTTATTTCAGCGGCGTCCCGCTCCGGCGCGCGGCTGGGCGCGTCGGAGCACTATATAGTTTTGTTCTTGCGCGTGCATCAGAGCTGCGCAAAGCGGTAGAGGAAGGTCACTACCTGCGCGCGCGTGCAGTCGAGAGTAGGTCCGAACTGATTGTCTCCGATGCCATCGGTGATGCCGTTGGCATACGCCCAGATAATGGCGTTGGTGGAGTAGTAATCAGGATTAACGTCCGTGAAGATGAGCTCCGCGTCCGTTTCCGGCTGACCGACGAAGCGGTACATCAGTGTGACAATCTGCTCACGAGTGCAGATGAGGTCGGGGGCAAACATATCGTCGCTCACGCCGTTTGTGATACCGTTTTCAACGGCCCACAGCACCGCGTCGTAGTAGTACGCGCTCTCGGACACATCTATGAAGCCGGTGTCGCTGATTCCGAATTCCGGCGTGCCGGCCAAGCGGTAGAGCAGCGTGACTATCATCGCGCGGGTACATCCGATTTCGGGGTCGAATGTTACATCGCTTGTGCCGTTAATTATGCCGTTCTGCACAGCCCACAGCGTAGCGTCATAGTAGTACGCGGTCGGGTCAACGTCGGTCATAGCCGCCACAGCCTCCGCGGCCTCCTCAGCCGTCATAATCTCGGTCGCCGCAATCTCTATGGGCGTGGTGTTCATGGTGGTATCGGTGGTGCCGGTGTCATCCGTATCAGTCGTGCTGCTGCTCGTGCCGGAGGAGCTTCCGCCAGAGGAACTGCCGCCGGAGCTGGACTTCTTATAGACGCGGAATGTTATGTCGTCGGTAACGGTCATGGCAAGGACCTCCTCGGAGGTGTACTTTGTGCCGTCGCCGCCGCTGATTATCCAGCCCGCGCTGTCGCCGGCGCTGAGGTCGTCCTCTGTCAGTACGGAGCCTACCGTGCTGCCCGCGCTGACGGAGCAGCTGGCAATCTCGCTGCCGCTTGAGGTCTGGAGCGTCACGGTGTAGTACTTGACATAGCTGACACTGACGCTCAGTGCGGCAGAGCTCTCCGTCGCGCCGGAGTAGATATAGTAGGTGCTGAACTCACCGGTGGCAGACTCTTCGCAGTCGTTGACGGTGAAGGTCAGCGTAACGGTTCCCGCTTCGGTCAGGGTCAGCGCCACAGCGCCGTCGCCGTCGGCAGCAGCCGCGCCCTCGGCGGACTCAAACATGAACAGGTCAGAGCTGTAGGTGACATAGAACACAGCGTCCTCGGTGTTGTCGCCGGTAACGGTCAGGGTCACAGTAACAGTGTCGCCCGCGGTCACGCTGTCGGCATCTACGGAAATGCTGTAGCCGTAGCTGCTGACGGTGATAGTGCCGCCCTCAGCGGTGTAGTAGGAAGCGAGGTTCGTTGTCAAATCATCCGCGGCATAAGCCTCGTCCACGGTGACGCTGACAGCGTACTCGCCCTCGTCAACGCTGCCGGTCCAAGTGTACTCTACCCAACAAAGCACACCGTCGCCGGCTACGTTTTCGGCAGAAGCAAATGTTACGGTCACGTCGCCGTTGGACTTAGCGTCGATTTTGAACGAGCTTGTCATGTCGGCGGTTATTGCGTAGTCGTCGCCATTGACAAAGTAGACGTTTGTGGTCGTCCAGTCATCCGGAACGCTGACGGTAAGCGTCATGCCCGCAAAGCCCGCGTTGCCGGCAATGCTGATGGGAACAAGCACACAAGTGCCGACGTTGTTGTCCGCGGCAACAGAACCTGCGGAGACAACAGGCTGAACAACTGTCAGAGTTCCCGCAACGCTCTCGCAGGAGCCCGCAAGGTTGTTCGTCAAAGCGTCCGCTGTATAAAGCTCGGACACGGTAGCCGTCACTTCATACTCGCCGACAGCAGCGGGAACAACATACTCTATCCAGCAAAGCACACCGTCCTCGGTCACGTTCTCACTGGACGCGAAGGTCACGGTTACGTCCGCATTTGTTTTGGCGTTGATTGAAAACGCGCTTGTCATATCCGCCGTTATAGCGTAATCACTGCCGTTGACAAAGTAGACATTGCTGGTTTTCCAGCCCTCAGGCACAGTGACGGTCAGAGTCATGCCCGCAAAGCCAACGTTGTTTTCAATGCTCACCGGCACAAGCACAACATCTTCGTTGTCTGCAAGGTTCACGGTGCTGCTGCCTACAGTGATAGTGGGAGCTGTCAGGGTTATCGTGCCGCTTACGGTAGTGAAGTTCTCCGCCCAGTTGCTTGTGAGCGCCTCGGCGGTGTAGGCTTCGGTTACGGTAACGGATACGACACTGGTGCCGGAGGATGCATTGGAGGGAACAACATACTCAATCCAGCAGAGCACGCCGTTGTCGGTCATGTTCTCGGCGGAGGCAAACGTGACTGTTACGTCCGCGTTTGTCTTGGCGTTGACTTTGAAAGATGAGGTCATGTCGGCTGTTACCGCATAGTCCTCGCCGCTCGCGAAATACACGTTGCTGGTCGTCCAGCCCTCGGGTACGCTGACGGTCAGCGTCATGCCCGCAAAGCCCTCGTTGTCGGCAATGCTAATGGGAACAAGTACCGTATCGCTGTCAGCAACGCTTGCGCTCACAGAGCCGACGCTTACAGTACCGCTTGTGGGGTCTGGCTCAGGCTCAGGTTCCGCCTCGGACACGCCGGAGACGGTGAGCGCACCGGATTCGGTCGTGTAGTAGGATGCGAGGTTTGTATGAAGGTCGCTTGCGTCGTAGGCCTCGTCCACCGTGACGCTTATCTCAAACTCGCCGTTTGCTGCCGAGCTTGTCGCGGTGTAGGTCAGCCACGCGATAACTCCGGTGTCGGTGACGTTTGCGGAGCTTGCAAATACCAGCACCGCGCCGTTCTCGCCGTTGGCGTTCAGCTCGCCGGTCATATCGGCGGTAACGGCATAGTCGTCGCCGTTGATGTACTCAGCGGCGGTCACTTCAAAGCCGTCCGGCACGCTGACGGTCAGCGTCAGTCCGGCAAAGCCGCCGTTTTCGGTGATGTTCAGCGGAACGATAACGCTGTCTGTCTCGCTGACATCTATGGAGGCGTCTCCGACAACTATTGTGCCGCCGGCAACTGTAGTGCCGCTGCTGCCGCCTTCGTCATCATCACCGCTGCTGCCGCTGTCGCCGCTGCTTGAGCTGCCGGTGTTGGCAACAGTTACGGTGCAGCCGTTAACATCGATACTGGAGGTATCCATTTTCACAATATCGTCACTGGTACCGGCGCTGCCGCTTACGTAGCTAAGAGAGTCAACTGTCAGGCTCACTTCATAGTCTCCAGCCGCTGTTCCCGAGGGAACGGTTACGGTTACCCATGCAATAGTACCGCTTGATGTTGTAAGGTTGGCGGAAGAAGCGCCGGAAAAAGAGTTCCCGTTGCTCAGAGAAGTGAAGCTATGTCCTGTGAGTATGCTTCTGCTCGTGCTGCTGCCGTCATTGTAGCTTGTGGCAAAGCTCGCAACTTCCCAGCCGCTGGGAAGCTCCAGCGTCAGGTCAAATCCGGCAAAGCCTGTGTTGTTTTCAATTCCAATAGCAAGCACCATCTCTGCGTCGCCATCTGTTAAATCAACCGACTCGGTCACCTGCGTTACCGTAAAGGTGATTGCACTGTCGGCATACGCCGCCGCGCCGAACAGCGACAGGAGCAGCGCCAGCATTGCTATGAGAGCAGTACTCCTTCTAAATATGTGTGTCATTTAAGCCCACCTTTTTCTGTAGATTTATATCGTTCAGGTCAGCGAGGTCACTATACCGACAATATATTGTAGTATCATTACTGCGTCTGCAACACCGACAGCACCGTCGCCGGTAACGTCAGCATAGGTTTCCTGAGTGCTGGTCAGCGTCAGGGTTCCTGCAACTGCGCGGAGAACTATGACAACATCGGCGCTGTCTATGCTGCCGTCGCCGTTGATGTCGCCGTAGGTCATGCCGCTGACAATGGTGCCTTCCTGAATGTAGCTGCTGTACTCGGTGTAGAACGTATCAACCGTGCCGTCGCTGGCGTAGTTCTGCGCGTTCAGGTAGCGGTTGGCAACGCCGTTGCCTTCGGGGTTGAGGTAAATATCGTCGGAGCCGATGCCCATGCTGAGAACATCGTCGTACTCTCCGTCATAGCCTTCATAGTCGCCGCCGCGGAGGGAGAACCAGAAAGCCCAGTTCGTGCCGCTGGAGTTGGTGGCGCCGGTGGAGTCTCTGGAAACGCTCATCTCTTCGCCGTCGGCTATAAGGCGCGGCTCTTCGACTGCGAGATAATACTTCATGCCGAGGATAATCATGTTTTCAATGTCTTCCGCAACGCCGGAGCCGTAGCTGTCGGTGGTGGCGCTGTCGGTGACGACCAGTCCGCTGGGCAGGTCGGCGTTCTCGAGCATATTGACGATGACGGTCTGCATGGCGTCGGTGTCGTTGACGTGGTAGAAGTTGCTCATCCAGTAGAAGACAAGGCTTATGGGGTTGAGGGTCATGTCCACGTTCGTCATGGCGGCGAGCTGGTCATAGTAGATGTACGCGAGGTAGTAGGGCTGGCCAAGGGCGTTCTCGCGCGCCTGCATGGTGATGCCGTAAACGGTGGTCGGCAGGTTGGAGAAGACCTTGATGCCCTCTGCCTCAAGCTGCTCTCTGACGGTCATGGTAGCGCCTTCGCTGGTGTCGGAGGCGGCAAGGTTCGTGGAGTTGGAGGTATCCAGCAGGAAGCCGCCATGCTCCTGTCCTTCGGGGTTGAGGTACTCGATAAGCTCTGCGGTAGTCAGGCTGTATGCGGTTGCGGTGGTTCTGCCGCTGGAATACTCAAACGGCTGGTGCGCAGCGCTTTCGCCCTGCTCCGCGTACTCGGCAGCCAGCACCTCGTAAACATCTTCGATAATGCCGCTGGCGTACTGGGTCTGACGAGAGGTCTGGTCGTAAATTGTCCATGTGTCGGTGTCGGAATCATAGGCAAAGGAGCGCACGCCGCGAACCTTTTCCAGTCCGCCGCCCAGAGCGTCTATGTCTACGCCGTAGGCTTCGAGAGCGGCAACCTCATCGTCGCTCAGCGTTCCGTCATAGACCTCGAACATGAGCTGCGCCCAGTAGTAGAAGCCGCGGCTCCACTTGTCGTAGTTGCTGCCTATCTCGGCGGCGGACTCGGCGTAGCGGGTGGTCTTGCCCAGCTCCGCAGCCAGCTCGTCAGCGGCAAGACCGACGTCGGTCATGTTGGCGCTCATCTCGAACATGTTATAAGCGTTGCCCAGGCCGTCGGTGCGCTCGGAGCTGGTGGTGACAGTGTTGATTATAACGGGGTCGTAGTCTGCGTTGTAGGCTGCCTGATACTCGGCCACCGCGCTGGCGGGAGAGCCGGAAGCACCGCCGCCGAAAACGACGTGGATGTCAGGCTCATAGAAGCAGTAGCAGTTGGTGGTCTTTGTCACGCCGCCGACGGAAATGGTGATTGTGCTGCTCGGCTGTCCGACCAGAGTGTAGGGCGTAGCGCTCCAAGAGGAGTTGGCGTCCACGGAGTAGGTGCTGCCGCCGGACTTGGTGGTGTTGTAGTTGTAGAACCAGTTGTAGAGGTAGGGGTCGGGGTTGTCGTTGTTGTCCGAGCCGAAGGTACCGAGGTTCGGTGAGTCGGTGCCGTACTCGTCGGAGCTCTCCGCGCCGCCGCCGTCGTAGATACCGTTGGTATCGCCGAGTGCAGTGACGTTGATGCCCAGAATGGACAGTGTGGTGGTACCGGCGCGGTTGCCTGTGCCGGTGAGGATGTTGTCGTTAGCAACAACGCCGGAGGTCGGCGCGGTGTAGCTTGTCGCCAGCGCTCCGACGCTCATCATGCTGAAAACCAGTATAAGGCACAGCACGAGGCTCAAAATACGTTTTGCTTTTCTTTGCATTTTTGCTTTGCTCCTATCGTTTTTTATTTATCTTTCGCAGCCCTCGCGCGCACTCGGCGGCGCGGCTGAAAGATACGCTTGGAGCCTACTGCCTATCTGCATTAAAAATGGTCTGCCTTGAAAACAAAGCAGACCAACCCCCGCGCGGTATCGCCTGCGGGCAAAAACAGCCCGCGCGGCGCTTTGTTTTCTTTGTATATGATAGGTATTCGGCAAATAGGTCGCCCCGTTTCCGGCACGGCCCCGGCGCATACGCGCGGCGAAAGTTCCATAGGCAAACGCCCTTAGGAAAATTCGCTCGAAAACAATCACTATGACCGCAATATGCTTCGCGGTGTTTTTTGTTATTGTACCACGTCAAGCGCACGTATTTGTGATAATTGAGTGACGCTAACGTGAATTTTGGCGCAAAAACTGCGGGAATTTTAAAAATACCTGAAATTATTTTTGCGTTCCCGCAGTTTTTGGCAAATCAAGCGGGGGTCAGCAGACTACGGCGCCGCTTCAGCCGCCGGAAGTCGGCGTAAGCGAAGTCACTGTGCCGACGATATACTGAAGTATCATTACTGCATCCGCCACGCCGACAGCGCCGTCGCCGGTAACGTCCGCATAGGTTTCCTGAGTGCTTGTCAGTGTCAGGGTTCCGGCAACTGCGCGGAGAACTATGACAACGTCGGCGCTGTCTATGCTGCCGTCGCCGTTGATGTCGCCGTAGGTCATATCCGTTGCTGTTACGGTGCCGTCTTTTATGTAGCTGCTGTACTCGGTGTAGAACGTCTCAACCGTGCCGTCGCTGGCGTAGTTCTGCGCATTCAGGTGGCGATTCTCCACGCCGTTTCCTTCGGGGTTCAGATAGATGTCGCCGGAGCCGATGCCCATTGCAAGGTCATCTTCTGTCAGGGAGGTCCAATATGCCCAGTTCGTTCCGCTGGACTGGGTCACACCCGCCTCGTCAGTAGCAACAGTCTTTTCCTCACCTGCTGCATCCAGACGCGGCTCCTCAACCGCAAGATAATACTTCATACCGAGAATAATCATATTCTCAATTGCCGCTTCCACATCGCTGCCATAGCTGTCCGTCGTGGCGCTGTCGGTAACTACCAGTCCTGCGGGCAGGTCAGCGCTCTCCATCATATTGACGATAACGGTCTGCATAGCGTCATTGTCGCTGACATGATAGAAATTCTTAACCCAGTAGAAAATCAGGCTTATCGGATTCAATGTCATATTCACATCGGTCATGTCAGCAAGCTGGTCATAGTAGAAATATGACAGATAGTAGGGCTGACCCAGCGCGTTCTCGCGTGCCTGTACGCCGATGTTGTATACGGTACTCGGCAAATTGGAAACAGTGCGTATTCCGGCTTCCTCCAATTTTTCGCTCACGGAGGAATCAATCTTGGCGGTCGTGCCCGTGATAATCACGCCGGGTTCGCGGCCTTCCGGATTAAGATATTCCAACAATTCATCGGTGGAAATAACGTAGCTGTCGCGTGTACCCGCCGCAATCTCCGCAGTCAGAATGTCGTAGACATCCTCAACAATGCCGCTGGCGAACTGTGTAAAGCGGTTCGTGGTGTTCTGAATCGTCCATGAATCGGTATCCGCATCATAAGAGAACGAACGAACGCCGCGCAGTTTCTGCAAACCGCCGCCCAGAGCATCAATGTCCACACCGTAAGATTCCAGCGAGGCAATCTCTTCGTCGGTCAGGCTGCCATCATAGACCTCGAACATGAGCTGCGCCCAATAATAGTAGCCGCGGCAGAGCTTGTCATAGTTGCTGCCGATTTCCCATGCGGAATCTGCATAGCGGGTAGTCTTTCCAAGACTTTCTGCCAGCTCGTCGGACAGCTTGCCGATATCCCGCAGGTTTGTACTCATCTCGAACATATTGTAGGCGTTGCCCAGCCCATCGGTGCGCGCCGCGCTCTGGCTGTTGAGCGAAACGACAACGGGGTTATAATCCGCATTGTAGGTTTCCTGATACGCCTCAATATCGGCGGACGGGTCGCCGAGAAACAGGATGTGAATATCCGGCTCATAGAAGCACCATGTGCTGCAGGTCTTGGTTACGCCGCCGACAGAAATCGTGATGGAAGTGTTCATATTGCCAATCAGCGTATACGGCGAGGCGTTCCACGAGGAATAATCATCCAAAGAGTATGTAGTGCCTCCGGACTTTGTTGAGTTGTAGTTATAAAAATAATTGTAAATGTAGGCATCGGGATTGTCATTGACATCGGAACCGAAAATGCCGAGGTTTTCCGAATCAGTTCCCCATTCATCGCTCAATGCCTGTCCGCCGCTGCCAAGCAGGGCGTTTGATGTGTTGATGGCCGCCATGTTGATTCCAAGAATGGACAGGGCGGTGCTGCCGGCGTTAGAGCCGCTGCCTGTCAAAATGTTGTCATTAGCAACAACGCCGGATGTCGGCGCGGTGTAGGTTGTCGCCAGCGCCCCGACGCTCATCATGCTGAAGGCCAATACAAGGCACAGCACGATACTCAAAATACGTTTTGCTTTTCTTTGCATTTTCTTTTTACCCCTATCGTTTTGTATTTATCTTCAGCAGCCCGCCTCGCTCCCGGCGGCATGGCTGAAAGATACGCTCAGAGCCTACTGCCTATCCGCATCAAAAATAGTCTGCCCTGAAAACAAAGCAGACCAACTCACGCACGGTTCGCCGACGGGACGCAAATTCCCGCGCGGCGCTTTGTTTTCTTTGTATATGATAGGTACTCGGCAAATAGGTCGCTCCGTTTCCGGCACGGCCCCGGCGCCTCAGCGCGGCGAAAGCTCCATAGGCGCGCACGCCCTTAGGAAAATTCGCTCGAAAACAAACATTATGACTGCCATAGGAAATGACAGTATTTCTATTTCTATTGTACCACAGCAAACGCACACATTCGGGACGGTTGTGTGTCACAAGAGTGAATTTTGGAGCAAAATGCGATGGTTTTTTAAATAATCACAATATTTTTTTGTGAAAATCGCGGCTGTGACAAAAAGAGGCGGGGTATCGGAGTATAAAGGTCTCCCAACCTCGCCTCTCTTCGCTTATAAGCCCAATGTTTTAGGGCAGGGGTAGGTACACTCGTCGCTGTTTCTCGCGGCGTGACAGCTCCAGCAGTGGACTAAGCCGTCGGGCGCGAGCATGGCGGGGTTTATTCCTCCTCGGGCTTGCGTCCCTTGCCCCTGCCGCCCATAGGGGGGCCTCCCTGCGGGCCTCTGCCGCCCATCGGCGGGCCGCCCTGCGGGCCGCGTCCACCCATAGGAGGGCCTCCCTGCGGGCCGCCCATAGGAGGCTGCATCATGGGCTGCTGCATCATAGGCATCATGGGCATCATCATAACCGGCATGTACATCACAACCGGCACCATCATGCACATACCCATCGGCATCTGCGGCATCATGCCCTGACCGCCCATCATCGGCGGAGGACCGCCCTGCGGACCGCCCATCGGCGGACGGCCGCCCATCGGGGGACCACCCTGCGGGCCGCGGCCTCCCATCGGGGGACCGCCCTGCGGGCCACCCATCGGCGGACGACCACCCATCGGAGGACCACCCTGCGGACGTCCCTCGGGCGGGCGCTTTTCTTCGGCGGGAGCTTCCTGCTCGGCGACTTCTTTTTCGATTTCAGCCATTTTTGTATCTCCTTTCGTACTCGGGCAGCTCTGCGCCGCCCTGTTGGGTATATCATAGCACATTGAAATGACAAATTAGGGACGCTGAAGCGCTGTTAAGTGACGTTTTAGTGCGTTTTAAGTGATATAAGTGTGAAGAAATAACTCAATCTCCCTCGCTCGTGGAGAAAATGTACACTTTGCCCGTCTCAGGATCCATGTAGGCCGCGCCCATATCCTGAAAGCGGCTGGCGGAGGCGGACTCCTCGTCCTGCTCTATCTCCTCGGCGTCAACCTCCTGCAGCTTGTCGCGGTCGATAACCACGGTGAGGTCAACATTCCAGTTTATGATAATCGCCAGCATAAGTCCGCAGGCAAAAACGAGCATGACGTCCACGAGGTTGGCGACGCCCTCCATGGGGCTGGTGTCGCTCTCCGAGCTGCCGAGGCGGCGGCGGCTTTGCAGACTGCCGAACCTACGCATGGACTTCCGCCTCCCCGTGTACCTCCTCGATTATGCTCTCGGTGAGCGTTTCCAGCGTGAGCATATAGTCGCCGTACCAGCCCTTGCGCACGTGCGAGATGACGTAGCAGACGCTGGAGGAGGCAACGCCGGCGATAGTGGTGTTGAACGCTACTCCCAGCGAGTCCGCAAGCGTGGCCGTGTCGCCGTTGCTGAGGGCGATTATGCCGGGGCCGAGCGGTATCAGGGTGCCCAACAGTCCGAACATGGGGCCGAGCTTGGCGATGATGTCCGTGACCGCGGTGCCGCTGGCGTAGTGCTTCTCCTCCGTGCCCAGCACGCGCTCTGCCAGCGCAAGGCGCGAGGAGCGGCTGAGGCCGTCGGCGTCAAAAATCTGGTGCAGCACGCGCTTGTGGCGGGCGAGCAGGCGGCTCTCGTCAATCTGCGCGCTGATGTCCGCCCAAGTGCGGCCGTGCAGCTCGCTGAGCATACGCGCCACGTCGGCCTTGAGCTTGCGCCGGTCTACGATGAGCTCAACGATGATGTCGCCCACCTGCCAGACCGTGAGCAGCATGAACGCCACCAGCACAATCATGTCCGGCACCAGCAGCGCGTCCGCTATGACCTGCAAAATATCCGCGAGTGAAAAACTCATAATCCGTTACCATCCTCTTTCTTTCGCTTTTTGACGACAAAAAACCGGCTGTCCCCTCTTGAAAAGGAAACAGCCGGTGTAAAAGCATAGCAAAACAAGGCAGCAGCGCTCCTGCCGGTGCGGTTTTCTTTTCAATAAGGAAGGCCGAATAGTTTCCTCCTCGACCCCGGCGCCGAAGCGCAGGCCAAATCCCCGTGACCGCGAGGCTTTAGGGAATAAGGCTCGAAAACAAGTATGACCGGGCAAGCCCGATTTTTGTCCGCCCGCCGCCTTGGCGGGAACAGTATGATTATAAAACAGATTATGGGCAGTTGTCAAGGGGGTGAAATAGGTTATTGGTCAAATTATGAGCGGGGGCAGCATGAGCTGCCGGTGAGGTACTTGGTCGAGTTCTGCCGCCACTACCGCGTCAGCGCGGACTACCTGCTGGGGCTGCCGCGCGGGATGGAGTGGCCGCGGGGATAATTCACACTCCCGTGCCGTCGAAGGCGGGTATCTGGTCGGTTGTGGCGGCGTCGAGGGACTGGACGTAGCCGCGGTTTATGGTCGAGAAATCGAGGTAGGACAGGCAGCGGTTATATTCCTCCTCGGTGACGCGGCGGCGCAGCTCCGGGAAGCGCGCGGCGGCGGGCATGGGCGTGTACTGCGCCATGAGGCTGAACATCACGGCGTCGCGCGGGAAGTTATCCTCAACCGCGTCGATGACCCGCAGCGTGTTTTCCGCGTTTCCCGGCAGCACCAAGTGGCGCACCAGTACGCCGCGGCACAGGAGGCCGTCGCTGTCCTGCTGCGCGGGGCCGGACTGGCGGTACATCTCCCTTATCGCGGCGAGGGCGACCTGCGGGTAGTCGGGCGCGGAGCTGTAGCGCGCGGCAGGCTCCGGCAGCGCGTACTTGAAGTCCGGCAGCCAGACCTGCACCAGCCCTTCCAGCTGCCGCAGCGTCTCCACGCTCTCGTAGCCGGAGCTGTTCCACACCACCGGTATGCCGAGCCGCACTCCCGCCAGCGCCTCGGCTATGACGGGCGTGAAGTGCGAGCCGGTGACGAGGTTCAGGTTGTGTACGCCGCTGTCGCGCAGACGCAGAAAAACATCGCGCAGCTCCGCCGCGGTGAGCGTTTTGCCCGCTCCGCCGCGGGAAATTTCGCTGTTCTGGCAGAACACGCAGCCCAGCGCGCAGCCGGAGAAGAACACCGCGCCGCTGCCGCGTGTGCCGCTTATGCAAGGCTCCTCGCCGTAGTGCGGCGCGGCGCGCGCGACCACGGCCTGCCGCCCGACGCCGCAGGCTCCCGTTTTTGTCACCCTGTCAGCTCCGCACTGCCGCGGGCAAAGTCTGCACTGCTGCTGCAATTTTACCGCTCCCTCTCGTCTGCCCCGAGGGCGCTCCCTTATGCCCCCGCGGAGACTGAAATTCTTATCAAATGATTATATCCGAAAGCGGAGCGGCGCGCAAGGCAGTGAGAAAATAGACGAAAAATTCGTCATTTTGCTGATTTTCAAGAAAAATATTAGCGTTTTTATAGAAAATTCAGCAATCGCAAAATTCTTGTTGCAAAAATTTTTCTGGAAGATTATACTTAGATTGAATAATCCGAAAGCGCTTTTGCGCAGGGAGGCTACAATAATGAATTACAGCAAAAAAAACGTCCGCGACGTGGACGTAAAGGGTAAGAAGGTACTTCTCCGCTGCGACTTCAACGTCCCGCAGGACAAAGCCACGCGCGCTATTACCGACGACCGCCGCATCCGCGCGGCTCTGCCCACTATCCGCTATCTGCTGGAAAACGGCGCCGCCGTCATCGCCTGCTCCCACCTCGGCAAGCCCAAGGGCGAGGTCAAGCCGGAGCTGACGCTCGCGCCCGTGGCGGAGCGGCTCGGCGAGCTGCTGGGGCAGGAAATCATCTTCGCCAAGGACGTTGTGGGACCCGACGCACAGGCCAAGGCCGCCGCGCTGAAAGCGGGCGAGCTGCTGCTGCTGGAGAACACCCGCTTTGAAAAGGGTGAGGAGAAAAACGACCCCGCGTTCAGCCGCGCTCTGGCGGACATGGCGGAGCTGTTCGTTTCCGACGCCTTCGGCACCGTCCACCGCGCCCACGCCAGCACTGCGGGCGTCGCCGAGTACCTGCCCGCCGTGTCCGGCTTCCTCATTGAAAAGGAGCTGGAAATCATGGGCAAGGCGCTGGAAGCCCCTGCGCGCCCCTTCGCCGCCGTGCTGGGCGGAGCGAAGGTCAGCGACAAGATTCCCGTTATAGAAAATCTGCTGGACAAGGCCGACATTATTATCATCGGCGGCGGCATGGCCTACACGTTTATGAAGGCCATGGGCTACGAGGTCGGCAGCTCGCTGCTGGAGGAGGACAAGATTGGCTTCGCGCTCGATATGCTGCGCCGCGCGCGGGAAAAGGGCGTCAAGCTGCTCACTCCGGCGGACAACGTGGTCGGCTCGGCCTTCGCGCCCGACTGCGAGCGCAAGACGGTTGACACCGGCTGCATACCCGCTGGCTGGATGGGCATGGACATCGGCCCCAAGACGATTGCGATGTACTCCGAGGCCATAAAGGGCGCGGGAACGGTCATCTGGAACGGCCCCATGGGCGTTTTCGAGTTCGATGCCTTTGCCGAGGGCACACGGGCTATGGCGCGCGCTATGGCCGAATCCGGCGCCGTGACCATAGTCGGCGGCGGAGACTCGGCGGCGGCCGTCGAGCAGCTGGGCTTTGCCGACAAAATGACCCATATCTCCACCGGCGGCGGCGCGTCGCTGGAATTCCTCGAAGGAAAGGCTCTTCCCGGCGTTGTCTGCCTGCTGGATAAGTAAGCCTCTGCTCCCCGCATTGCAGACATTGGGAAGGAGAGTTTTTGATGAATAAAAAATACCGCCGCGCGATTATAGCCGGCAACTGGAAAATGAACATGACGCCGACCGAAGTGCGCGACTACGCCGCCGAGCTCAAGCCGCTTATCCCCAAGGAAAAGCTCTGCGACATCGTCCTCTGCGCCCCCGCCGTGACTATCCCCGCCGCGGTCAGGGCGTTCCGCGCCACAAGGGTGGCCATTGGCGGGCAGAATATGCACTACGAGGCCTCCGGCGCTTACACCGGCGAGATAAGCGCGGATATGCTCGTGGCTGCCGGAGCCAAGTACACCATCATCGGCCACAGCGAGCGCCGCGCCTACTACGGCGAGACGGACGCGGACGTGAACAAAAAGCTCCATGCGGCTCTGGCCGCGGGACTGCGCCCGATAGTCTGCGTAGGCGAAACGCTCGACCAGCGCGAGACGGGAGCCGCCTGCTCGCTGATTAACTACCAGCTGAGCATGGCGCTCTACGGCTTGGACGCCACCACCGTGCGCCGCGTCACCATAGCCTACGAGCCCATTTGGGCGATAGGCACGGGCCGCGCCGCCACCGCCGAGGACGCCGAGGAGGTCTGCCGCGATATACGCATCTTCCTGCGCTCGAACTTCGGCGCGCGCAGCGCCCGCGCGGTGAGCATACTCTACGGCGGCAGCATGAAGCCCGCCAACGCCGCAGAGCTTCTCGCCTGCCCCGACATTGACGGCGGGCTTATTGGCGGAGCGTCGCTCAAGGCCGGCGAGTTCGGACAAATTATCGCCGCCGCGCAGGAGACTGCCCGTATGCAGCGCGAGGAAGACGAAGCGGAATGAAAATGAACAAAACCTCGACAATACTTTTGATAATGGACGGCTACGGCCTCGCGCCCGCGGGACCCGCCAACGCAATATCGGCGGCAAGTACGCCGAACATAGACCGCCTGCTCGCCTCCTGCCCCAACACCACGCTCTCCGCCAGCGGGCTGGACGTGGGTCTGCCGGAGGGGCAGATGGGCAACAGCGAGGTCGGCCACACCAACCTCGGCGCGGGGCGCGTTGTCATGCAGGAGCTGCCGCGCATCAGCCTTGCCGCCAAAAACGGCGAATTCATGTCCAACCACGCCTACCGCGACGCAATGGTCGCCGCCCGCAGCCACGGCAGCGCGCTGCACCTTGCCGGACTGCTCTCCGACGGCGGCGTCCACAGCCACATCGACCACCTCTTCGCGCTGCTGGACATGGCCAAGGCGCTGGGGCTGAAAAAGGTCTATATCCACGCATTTTTGGACGGGCGCGACGTGCCGCCCAAGAGCGCCGTGGGGTATATTCAGCGGCTTAGTGACAAATGCGCCGAGTGCGGCGTGGGGCAGATTGCCACCGTGCAGGGGCGCTTTTACGCAATGGACCGCGACAAGCGCTGGGAGCGGCTGCAAACCGCGCTGGACGCGCTGCTGCTGGGCAGGGGCAAGGCCTGCTCCGACCCTGTCCAGGGCGTGGAGGAGGCCTACGCCGCGGGGCTGACGGACGAGTTTGTGGAGCCAATAATCTGCTGCCCCGAGGGCTTAATTAAGAGCGGCGACAGTTTCATCTTCACCAACTTCCGCCCCGACCGCGCGCGTGAGCTGACATGGGCGCTGACCGGCCACCTGCCCGCGGACTGCCCGATTAAGGCCGACGTGAACAGCCTGCACTACGTCTGCACCGCCGCCTACGACGAGACGCTGACGGAGCTGCCCGTGGCCTTCCCGCCCGAGAGCATAGAAAACACCTTGGGCGACTACGTCTCCTCCCTCGGCCTCACACAGCTGAGGATTGCCGAGACGGAGAAATACGCCCACGTCACGTTCTTCTTCAACGGCGGCGTGGAGCACCCCTGCAAGGGCGAGGACAGGACGCTCATCGACTCCCCGCGCGAGTACCCGACCTACGACCTCATTCCCGAAATGAGCGCGGAGAAGGTCACGGACGGCTGCGTGGCGGCGATAAAGAGCGGCAAGTACGACCTCATAGTCTGCAACCTCGCCAACTGCGACATGGTCGGCCACACCGGCGTTTTCGACGCGGCCGTCAGCGCTGTGGAGACGGTTGACCGATGCGTAGGCAGAATAACCGAAGCCGCGGCGGACTGCGGGGGCGTCTGCCTTGTCACCGCCGACCACGGAAACGCGGACTGTATGCTGCTGCCCGACGGCACGCCGCACACCGCGCACACGACGAACCTTGTGCCGCTCATCATCACCGGCGCGAACGTGCGCCTGCACCCCGGCCGCCTTGCCGACGTAGCCCCGACAATACTGGCGCTCATGGGCTACAGCCAGCCCGCAGAGATGACGGGCTGCTCGCTCATAGACGGATAAGCGTGCGCATTACCACTGACAATTTTCAATTTTAATATTTATTAAGCTCCGAACGCAGGAGCAGGGAGGAACCACCATGAAAAACTACTTTGAAATCGTTGACGTGCTTGGCCGCGAGATACTCGACAGCCGCGGCAACCCCACAGTTGAGGTCGAGGTGACGCTGGACGACGGCACCGTAGGCCGCGCCGCCGTGCCCTCGGGCGCTTCCACCGGCGCGTTTGAGGCCTGCGAGCTGCGCGACGGCGACAAGGGCCGCTACCTCGGCAAGGGCGTGCTGACCGCCGTGGACAACGTCAACGGCGAGATTGCCGAGGCGCTGCTGGGGCTGAACGTGCTCGACCAGCCGACTATCGACAAGCTGCTCATAGAGCTGGACGGCACGCCGAACAAGTCCCGCCTCGGCGCGAACGCCATACTGGGCGCGTCGCTGGCCTGCGCCAAGGCCGCGGCGGAGGTCACGGGTCTGGGTCTTTACAACTACATCGGCGGCTGCAACGCCAAGACCATGCCCGTGCCCATGATGAACGTCCTCAACGGCGGCGCGCACGCCACCAACAGCGTGGACATTCAGGAGTTTATGATAATGCCCGTGGGCGCCGGCAGCTTCCGCGAGGCGCTGAGAATGTGCGCGGAGGTGTTCCACGCGCTGAAAAAGGTGGTTCCCTCCTCCGGCGTCGGCGACGAGGGCGGCTACGCGCCGAACCTTGACTCCGACGAGGACGCGCTCAAGGCGCTCGTCACGGCCATTACCAACGCCGGTTACCGCCCGGGCGAGGACTTTATGATTGCCATGGACGCCGCCGTCAGCGAGTGGTGGAGCGACGCCGACCAGAGCTACCACCTGCCCAAACGCGGCGTTGTCATGAGCCGTCAGGAAATGGTGGATATGTGGGTGGACTTCGTCAATAAGTACCCCATAATCTCCCTCGAGGACGGCATGGCCGAGGAGGACTGGGAGGGCTGGAAGATGCTCACCGACGCGCTCGGCAAGAAGATTCAGCTTGTCGGCGACGATTTGTTTGTCACGAACACTGAGCGCATCAAAAAGGGCATCGAGCTCGGCGTTGCCAACAGCGTGCTGATAAAGCTCAACCAGATTGGCACCCTCACCGAGACGCTGGACGCCATACAAATGGCGCACCGCGCGGGCTACACCGCCGTTGTCTCCCACCGCTCCGGCGAGACGGAGGACACGACGATAGCCGACGTGAGCGTGGCCGTGAACGCCGGCCAGATAAAGACCGGCGCCCCCAGCCGCACCGACCGCGTAGCCAAGTACAACCAGCTCCTGCGCATAGAAGACGAGCTGTTCGACGTCCCCCTGTACCTCGGCAAGGACGCATTTTTCAGCATTAAGAAGTAAGTAAGCGTCAAAAAGCAATAATCCGAAGCGGAAAAGCTCCGCTTCGGATTATTTTTGGTTATCGCTTCACAAACCAAAGGCGTACCGCCGGACTTGACGGTACGCCTTGGTATTTTAGTTCAATTTTCGCTTATCGCCTGCGCTCAGCCGTTGTTTATTGCGGCCTGTGCGGCGGCGAGGCGGGCTATGGGGACGCGGAAGGGGGAGCAGGAGACGTAGTCCAGACCGACCTTGTGGAAGAACTCCACGCTGCTCGGGTCTCCGCCGTGCTCGCCGCAGACGCCGAGGGTGATGTTCGGGCGGGTCTTGCGGCCGAGCTCCGCGGCCATCTTCACCAGCTTGCCCACGCCGACTTGGTCAACCTTGGCAAATGGGTCGTTTTCGTAAATCTTCTTGTCGTAGTAAGCGCCGAGGAACTTGCCGGCGTCGTCGCGGGAGAAGCCGAACGTCATCTGCGTCAGGTCGTTCGTGCCGAAGGAGAAGAACTCGGCCTCGGTGGCAATCTCGTCCGCGGTCAGCGCGGCGCGCGGAATTTCAATCATCGTGCCGACCTCGTAGCGCATCTTGACACCGGCAGCGGCTATCTCCGCGTCGGCGGCGGCGGTCACGACGCTCTTGACGTACTTCAGCTCCTTGACCTCGCCGACCAAGGGAATCATTATCTCCGGCACGACCCCCCAGTCGGGGTGCTTTTTCTGCGTGTTAATGGCGGCACGAATGACGGCCTGCGTCTGCATGGTGGCAATCTCGGGATACGTCACGGCCAAACGGCAGCCGCGGTGACCCATCATCGGGTTGAACTCGTGCAGTCCGGCGATTATGGTCTTAATGGCCTCCACGCTCTTGCCCTGCGCCTCGGCGAGGACTTCAATTTCCTCCTCCGTCTTGGGCACGAACTCGTGCAGAGGCGGGTCGAGGAAGCGGATAACAACGGGGCAGCCTTCCAGAGCCTCGTACAGAGCCTCGAAGTCGCTCTGCTGCATAGGCTCAATCTTCGCCAGCGCGGCCTCGCGCTCCTCAAGGGTGTCGGAGCAAATCATCTCACGGAAAGCGGCAATGCGGTCGGTGTCAAAGAACATATGCTCCGTGCGGCACAGTCCGATGCCCTCCGCACCCAGCTCGCGCGCTTTCTTGGCGTCGCGCGGGGTGTCGGCGTTCGTGCGCACCTGAAGTCTGCGGTACTTGTCCGCCCAGCCCATGATGCGTCCGAAGTAGCCGGAGATGGTGGCGTCCACGGTGGGAATTATGCCGTCGTAGATGTTGCCGGTGGAGCCGTCAATGGAGATGCAGTCGCCTTCGTGGTAAGTCTTTCCTGCAAGAACAAACTGCTTGTTCTCCTCGTCCATGGCGATGTCGCCGCAGCCGGAGACGCAGCAGGTGCCCATGCCGCGGGCGACGACAGCCGCGTGGCTCGTCATGCCGCCGCGGACGGTGAGTATGCCTTGGCTGGCCTTCATGCCCTCGATGTCCTCGGGGGAGGTCTCAAGGCGGACAAGCACAACCTTTTCGCCGCGGGCTTTCCACTCCTTGGCGTCCTCGGCGGAGAAAACAATCTTGCCGCAGGCAGCGCCCGGGGAGGCGCCGAGACCCTTGCCTATAGGCGTGGCGGCCTTGAGCGCGGCGGCGTCGAACTGCGGGTGCAGCAGCGCGTCGAGGTTGCGCGGGTCAATCATGCACACAGCCTGCTTTTCGTCAATCATGCCCTCGTCCACGAGGTCGCAGGCAATCTTCAGCGCGGCCTGCGCGGTGCGCTTGCCGTTGCGGGTCTGGAGCATATAGAGCTTCTTGTTCTCCACGGTGAACTCCATGTCCTGCATATCGTGGTAGTGATTTTCAAGTATCTGGCATACGTCGGTGAACTGCGCGTAGGCCTCGGGGAACTTTTCCGCCATCTGCTCAATGGGCATGGGGGTGCGCACACCGGCGACGACGTCCTCGCCCTGAGCGTTGACAAGGAACTCGCCCATGAGCTTCTTCTCGCCGGTCGCGGGGTCGCGGGTGAAAGCGACGCCGGTGCCGGAGGTGTCGCCCATGTTGCCGAACACCATGGGCATCACGTTGACGGCGGTGCCCCAAGAGTAGGGGATATCGTTGTCGCGGCGGTAGACGTTGGCGCGGGGGTTGTCCCAAGAGCGGAAAACGGCGCGGATGGCCTCGTAGAGCTGCTCCTTGGGGTCGTCGGGGAAGGGCTTGCCTATCTGCTTGAGATATTCAGCCTTGAACTGGTCGGCGAGCTCGTGCAGGTCGTCAGCCGTAAGCTCCACGTCGTAGGTGACGCCCTTTTCTGCCTTCATTTTGTCAATGAGCTGCTCGAAATACTTCTTTCCGACCTCCATGACGACGTCGGAAAACATTTGGATAAAGCGGCGGTAGCAGTCCCAAGCCCATCTGGGATTGCCGGATTTGGCGGCGATTGTGTGGACAACGTCCTCGTTGAGGCCGAGGTTGAGGATTGTGTCCATCATGCCGGGCATGGACGCGCGCGCGCCGGAGCGGACGGAGACCAAGAGAGGATTTTCGCTGTCGCCGAACTTTTTGCCGTTCAGCTTTTCCATAACGGCCACATTCTCCATGATTTCGGCCATTATTTCGTCGTTGATGATGCGTCCGTCCTCATAGTACCGCGTGCAGGCCTCGGTGGTGATAGTGAAGCCCTGCGGCACCGGCAGACCGATGTTGGTCATCTCCGCCAAGTTTGCTCCCTTGCCGCCGAGAAGCTCGCGCATGTTGGCGTTGCCCTCTGTGAAAAGATATACGTATTTCTTGCTCAAGGTTGAATACTTCCTTTCCATAAACATATCTTTTAAATTTTGTTATATGTCTACTAATAGATTATACTATCACAGCTTGAGCAAAAACACAAGAAAATAAGCGCGCAAACTTTCAGATTTATAGAATATGTTAAATTCGAGGCTCAAAAACCGTCAAATTGCTGGCATAATTTCACGCTTTGACCAAGCCGTGCGGCGCTCAGCCGGACAGTGAGCGGGTGAAAATGCTTTCCAGCAGCTCAAGAATGTGGCCGGAGGCGTAGCACTCGCTGCGGTCGCCGTTGGAGGCGGTGAGCGTGAGGGCGTAGGTGCAGCCGTCCATGTCAAACCAACTCTCGGCGGTGTAGTATTTTTTCGTGCCGACAACGGAGACGCTGTCCGTGTACCAGACCTCGACGCCGCAGACCTCCGCCGAGAGCGGCTCCAGCGCGCTGTCGGCTCTCTCCGCGGCCGATTTGCCGTCCGCTTCTATTGTGTATCCAAAGGCATAGCTCTCCGCCAAGTCGCTCGTGCCGCTGAGAGTGTACTCTATCTCCGTCCACGCCGCCGCGTCGCCCTCGGCGTGGGTGACGACAGTCTCCTCGGCGGCGACGGCAAGGCTCGGCTCGTCGGCCTCGGTCAGCGTGAGCAGCCCCGCGTCAAGCTCCGCGGGCGAGGTATAAGCCGTGTGCGTTTTGCCGTAGCTCGTCTCCTCAATGTTGCCGCGCAGCGCGGATATTGTCCCCGGCAGAATGACCGCCGCGACGATGATTACCGCCGCGGCAATGGCGACGGCGATAACGCGCCTCGGGTTCATAAAGCGCTGCGGAGGCTTGTAGCCCGTGGCGGCGGCGATGACGTCGGCGTCCAGCCAGTCCATTTCCCGAAACGCCTGCTCCGGCGTGCAGCCCACGCGGTGCTGCACGAACCAGACGCGCATACTCACCATGAGCTGGCGGCAGATTTCGTCCATCCTCTTTTCACTGCGGCGCTGGAGCGCAGCGAGCTTGTCCATAGGCAGACACAAAAACCAGCGCTGGACGAACACGGCGCGCAAGTCGGCGCTGAGCGAGGCTACAAAGGCGTCCAGCTCGCAGGCCACGTCCCTGTCCTCCGCGGGCGGGAAGTCCTCGGGGCAGCCGGTGCGCAGCTGCTGCAGCAGCGGAGAGATGTGACCGAAATCCGGCGGCAATTTGCCGTAGGCGAACTGCCTTGCGCGCGTGAGGACGTGGACGGAGAGCGCGGTGCGCTCGTCAGTCGGCAAATCCTGCGGCAGCGCGGAGCAGACAGAGTCGGTACACTCCTCCCCCAGCGCGGCGTCGCCGGTTATGTTCAGCGTAATGGCGGCGCAGTATTTTGCATATTTCGACTTTGCGGCCTCGACCGCCAGCTCGTCGCCGGAGGTGAAAAGCTCCAGCAGCTCGGTGTCTGTCATCTTGTGTCTCCTTTGTCGGTGTTTTCCCGATTGTAGCACAAATGCGCCGCGCTGTAAACCAAATTCACGCGGCAAGAAAAGCGGTCAGCGGTTATAGTGGCCGCTGACCGTTGGGGGTTCGTTTGCTTATTTACTTCGCGGGCTTGATGATGAGGTTCACCAGTCTGTGCTTGACAACTATGGTGCGCACAAGCTCCATGCCCTGAAGGTACTTGACTATCTTTTCGTTCTCCTGCGCGGCGGCAAGCATGGCCTCGTCGTCGGCATCCACGGGGACGGTGACGGTGGCGCGCAGCTTGCCGTTGACCTGCACGGCTATCTCGCGCGTTTCCTCCACGGTCTTGCTCTCGTCGTACTCCGGCCACGGCTCGCTGCCGGCCAGACCCGCGAAGCCCTGCTTTTCCCACAGCTCCTCGGCGATGTGGGGGGCGAAGGGGCTGAGCAGCGTCAGCAGCGCCTTGATGTCGCCGCGGCTGGGCGCGCTCTCGTAAAAGCGGTTCACGAGCGTCATCATGGCGGCTATGGCCGTGTTGAACTTCATGGTCTCGATGTCGTCGCCGACCTTTTTTATGGCGCGGTGAACGTCTGGCGCGTTGGCCTCGGAGAGCTCGTCGCTGCCGTCAATCCTGTTCTCCGCGAGGTTCCAAATGCGGTCAAGGAAGCGCTTGCAGCCCTTGACGGCGTTGTCGTTCCACGGCGCGGCCTTTTCAAAGTCGCCGATGAACATGATGTACAGGCGCAGCGTGTCCGCGCCGTACTGCGCCACGATGTCGTTGGGGTTGACGACGTTGCCGCGGCTCTTGCTCATCTTCTCGCCGCCCTCGCCCAAAATCATGCCGTGGCTCGTGCGCTTGGCGTAGGGCTCACTGGTGGGCACAACGCCTATATCGTAGAGGAACTTATGCCAGAAGCGGCTGTAGAGCAGGTGCAGCGTGGTGTGCTCCATGCCGCCGTTGTACCAGTCCACTTGGTTCCAGTATTTTATGGCGTCCCTGCCGACAAGCTCAGTGTCGTTATCGGGGTCCATATAGCGCAGGAAGTACCAGCTGGAGCCCGCCCACTGGGGCATGGTGTCCGTCTCGCGGCGCGCGGGGCCTCCGCAGTGCGGGCAGGTGGTGTTCACCCAGTCGGTCATGGCCGAGAGCGGCGACTCGCCGTCGTCCGTTGTCTCGTAGCTCTCAACCTTGGGCAGCAGCAGCGGCAGCTCGCTCTCCGGCAGCGGCACCCAGCCGCACTTTTCGCAGTATACGAGCGGAATGGGCTCGCCCCAGTAGCGCTGGCGCGAGAACACCCAGTCGCGCAGCTTGTAGTTCACCTTTTCGTGGCCTATGCCCTTTTCCTCCAGCCACTTTGTCATGGCGGGGATGGCCTGCTTGACGGTCAGGCCGTTGAGGAAGTCCGAGTTGACAAGCACGGCGTTTTCGTCCTTGGAGGTGAAGGCCTCCTTTGTCACGTCGCCGCCGGAGACGACCTCTATTATCTCGCAGCCGAACTTGCGGGCGAACTCCCAGTCGCGCGTGTCGTGACCCGGGACGGCCATGATTGCGCCGGTGCCGTAGCTCGCCAAAACATAGTCGGATATAAATATGGGAATTTCCCTGCCGTTCACGGGGTTAATGGCGCGTACGCCCTCTAAGCGCACGCCGGTCTTGTCCTTGGCCAGCTCCGTGCGCTCGAAGTCGGACTTGCGCGCGGCGGCATCGCGGTAGGCGTCAACCTCGTCGGCGTTCGTCAGCAGCGGCTTCCACTTGTCAATAAGTGTGTGCTCGGGCGCCATAACCATGTACGTCGCGCCGAAAAGCGTGTCGCAGCGGGTGGTGAATATTGTCATGGTGTCGCCCGCGGTGGTGGAGAAATTGACCTCCGCGCCGGTGGAGCGGCCAATCCAGTTGCGCTGCTGAATCTTCACGCGCTCGATGTAGTCCAAGTCGTCAAGGTCGTCGAGCAGGCGCTGGGCGTACTTGGTAATGGCGAGCATCCACTGGCTCTTTTCGCGGCGCACGACGGGCGCTCCGCAGCGCTCGCAGACGCCGTTGACGACCTCCTCGTTCGCCAGCACGCACTTGCAGGACGTACACCAGTTTACGGGCATACTGGTCTTGTAGGCCAGACCCTTTTTGAACATCTGCAAAAATATCCACTGCGTCCACTTGTAATACTTGGGGTCGGTCGTGTCCACGCAGCGGTCCCAGTCGAAGCTGAAGCCGAGCATTTGCAGCTGCTCGGTAAAGTTGTGGATGTTCCGGCGCGTGACCTCCGCGGGGTGCATATGGTTTTTTATGGCATAGTTTTCCGTGGGCAGGCCGAAGGCGTCGTAGCCTATGGGGAACAGCACGTTGTAGCCCTGCATACGCCGTTTGCGCGCCACGATGTCCATTGCCGTGTAGGGGCGCGGGTGACCGACGTGCAGTCCCTGACCCGAGGGGTACGGGAACTCCACGAGCGCGTAGTACTTAGGCCGCGCGTCGCCCGTGATCGCCGCGAAGGTCTTGTGCTCCTTCCAGTAATTTTGCCACTTTTTTTCGATAGCTGTAAAATCGTACTTCATTGCGGATTACTTCTTCCCTGTCTGAGATTTTTGATTTTTTTATTTGTTTATTCTGCGCCGATGAGCGAGGCGACGTCTATTTCCTCGGCGTCTGACCACAGGCGCTCCAAGCTGTAGAAGCGGCGGGTTTCGTCCATAAAAATGTGAACGACAACGCAGCCGAAGTCTATTAGCACCCAGCCGCCGGAGCGGAAGCCCTCGCGGTGGAGCGGCGGCTCGCCCTGCTCCTCCAGCACCGCTTCAACCTCGTCGGCGAGCGTCTTTATCTGCGTTGTGGACTGCGCCGTGCAGATTACAAAGTAGTCCGCCAGCGTTGTCACGTCCGTCGTCTTGAGCAGCTTGATGTCTCCGGCCTTTTTGCCGTCCAGCGTCTGCACCGCAAGCACAGCTATTTCCTTTGGCGTCATCATTTCGCAATCACTTTCCTTTGTTAAAATTTATAAAATATTGTTCAAATACACTCGCCGCGGCTTTTTATTCCTCGGCAAGGGCTGTGGTCTCGCCCGATGCGTCGGCGCTCTCGCTGTCCGAGCTTTCCCCGTCCGCGCTCTCCGCACTGTCGGCGCTGTCTGTGTTCAAAACGTCGTCAGTGACTGTCGGAGCCTCCGCGCCGTCGCCCGAGTCCTCCGCGTCTGCCACTTCGCTCTCGCCCGACGTGTCCTCGCCGCTCTCCGCTGTCCCGTCATCCGCTTCGGCGGCGTCCGCGGCCGTTGTGTCCGTCGTCGTGGTCGTGGCGGTCGTTGCGGTCGATGTACTGCTGCTCGAACTTGAACTGCTGCTTGAGCTGTAGGTCGAGCTTGCGGTCAGAATATTCAGGTTGCTCTCCGTAATTTCAAGCGTGAAGGGGCTGAGGCTCTCGTTTATGACCTCCAGCCACTCCTCGGTGTTTATCGAGTAGTACGACGCGCCCAGCGTGTAGACCGCCTCGCCCGGCATGGTGCTGAAGGTTATGTTGTCGGCGTCCATGAGCAAAAATTCACGCGCAAAGTAGGCAATGTTCGCCGCAGTCAGGTTCGTGTCCACGTACTCGGTGAAAATGTCGATGGCCGAGGAAAGGTTGGGTATGTTGCCCACCGAGAGCATTTGGCTGGCGACGGACATAAGGAAGTCCTGCTGGGTCTGTATGCGCCCCAAGTCGCCGGTGGCGTAGCCGGAGCCGTTGTTGCCCTCGCGGAAGCGCAGCACCTGCACGGCCTGCGAGCCGCTGAGCCACTGGTAGCCCTTGGAGATGTGAATATGCAAGTCCTGCGTCGGGTCGTCGTAGTCCATGTTGATAGGCACGGTGTAGTAGACGCCGCCTATGCAGTCTATGAGCTTTTCTATAGCCGTTATGTCAACCACGGCGTAGCAGTCCACGGAGAAGCCCATGATGTCGCTGAGCTCGTCGATAAGCGCCTCGGGGTCGTTGCCGTAGTAGGCCATGACGGAGTTAATCTTCTTTACGCTCCACGGCACGTCCACAAGCGTGTCGCGCGGTATGCTGACTATATTAAGCGTGCCCTCGGCCACGTCCATGCGCCCGACAAGTATGGTGTCCGTGTTCGCGCCCAGCTGGTCAAAGGCGGCTATCATAAACGTGTAGCAGTCGTCCTTGCGCACGGACTCTGTCTCCTCCTGCTCCTCGCCGTCGTCCTCGGTCGCGTCGGCGTCATCGTCGTCGTCACTGACGGAGGCAGGGCGTATTGTGCTCTGCACCTTCGGGCTCTCGCTGACCGTTGTCGGCGGGGTCTCCCATATGCAGTAGGCGGCCACGGCGGCAATAATCACGGCTGCGACGCAGGCCGCGGCAATGAGCAGCTTTTTCTTCGTCGAGAGCTTTTTGCGCTTTTTCGGCTTGCCCTCGGGCTGCTCCGGCTCTGCGGAATCTATCTGCTCGGTAATAATTTTTGGCGCGGCGTCGGTGCCGTCAGCAAAGAGCTTCTTATCTGTGACTGTTTCCGTCTCCTGCGGCTCGCTGTGACCGCCGGAGTGCTTGCTCTTTCCGCTGCTGCCGATTAGTTTCATTTTTTCCTCCCCGTGCAGTATACATTAAGAATATAAACGAAAATGAATAAAAAATTAAATAATCAAATAATTTCGCGGCTCACTCGCCGTTTTTCAGCGCTGCCAGCGCGCTTATGGAGTCGGGGTGCGGGACCGCGCCCTTTTCCCTGACCTCCTGTAAGCTCATTTCCAGCCCCAGCGCCATTGCCGCGTCCAAGTCCTCGTAAGCTAAAGCGCGCAGCGGCTCCACGCCGTCGAAAGCGCGCGTCGGCTCGATGTAGTCGGCCATGTAAATAACCTTTTCCAGCAGCGACATGCCCGCCCTGCCGGTTGTGTGCCACCTGATTGCGCTGCAAACTGTCTCCGACATGCCGAAAATGTCGCCCGCGACGGCCGCGCCGGTCTTGGCGTGCAGCAGCTTTTCGCTGCTTCTTTCAGGCTCGTCCGCTATAATACCATATTTTTTGCACAATAGCAACTGCTCCGGCAAACTTAGTTTTTTCGTGATGTCGTGGCATATGGCCGCCTCCGCCGCGTCATCGGTGTCCGCGCCCCAGCGCTTGGCCAGCTTCACGGCCTCCTGCTCGCAGCCCAGTACGTGCGGCACGCGCGCGGGCTTGAGCATTTCCGCCGCGCGCTCGCGCAGCCACTGCAGCTCCGGCCTCGCGCCGTAAAGCCGCTTTTGGATTATTCTCGCGTACTCGCCCGCGGTCAAATACTCGCGCCCGCCGCGCTTTGGCAGCGCCGCGCGTATATCCGTCGAGGATGCGGGCACAGGCTCGGCCGAGAGAACGGCAACGTCCGCGCCGTACCCGCGCCGCAGCCGCTCCGCAGCCTGCTCCAGCGCCGCCCTCTCGCTCTCGGAGCGGGCGACGGCGGCAAAGGAGGCGTTTTGCAGTATAAATTCATGCTCGTGCCAGCCCTCCAGCGTGGCGAGCATATCCGTACCCATGAGCAGTGTGACGCGCGCGCCCGGGTATTGCCGCAGAAGGCAGCGCAGCGTGTCCGAGGTGTAGCTCGCGCCGCCGCGGGCTATCTCCATGCCGCAAATCTCCGCGCCGGGGACGCTCTCAAAGGCCAGCGAGCATAGCTCCGTGCGCTCTTCCGCGCTCGGGCTGCCCTCCGCCATTGCCTTGTGCGGCGGGAGGTTGGCGGGAATCACCAGCAGCTTGTCGGGGTTCAGCGCCTCGGCCGCGGCGCGCGCAGCCGAAATATGTCCGATATGCGGCGGGTTGAAGCTGCCGCCGTAGACCAAAAGCGTCATTTTGCCGCCTTTCCGCCCGCGGCCTTCACCAGTTCAATCTTCGGCTGCTTTTCGCTGCGTTTATACAGCACGAAGCGGCTGCCTATGACCTGCACCTGCTCCGCGCCGCAGGCCTCGCTGAGAGCGTCGCAGGCCTCGCGGGCGGTGAGCATGGAGTTTTCCAGCACGCGCCCTTTTATCAGCTCGCGCGCTTCCAGCGCGGTGCGGCACTGGGTGATTATGTTCTCGGTTATTCCGCCCTTGCCTATGTGCAGAATGGTGTCCTCCGCCGCCGCAAGGCCGCGGAGCTGGGCGCGCTGTTTGCTTGTAAGCATAGCTTTTTCAGTCCTTTTGTTGCAAATATTCTTTGAATTTCACGGCGAAGGCGCGCACGGCCCTGCCGCGGTGGGATATGGCGTTTTTCTCGTCGGATTCAAGCTCCGCCATTGTGCGCTCGAAGCCCTCCGGCTGGAACACGGGGTCGTAGCCGAAGCCGTTCCCGCCCCGCGGCGCGCGCAGTATTGTGCCGCGGCACTCCCCGCGCGTGTATATCGCCTCGCCGCTCGGCATGACGCAGCAGACGGCGGAGACAAAAGCCGCGCCGCGCTCGGTTTCGTTCTGCAAATTCTTCAGCAGCAGGCGATAGCGCGCCTCGTCGCTGTCGTCATGGCTGCCGGTGTAGCGCGCGGAGTGAACGCCCGGCGCGCCGCCCAGCGCGTCCACGCACAGACCCGAGTCATCGGCAACGGCAATCTCGCCCGTGTACTCGGCGACGGCCTTGGCCTTGAGATAGGCGTTTTGCTCGAACGTCTCGCCCGTCTCCTCGACCTCGAAATCGCAGCCCGCCTCGCGCTGGCCGAGCAAATCTGCGTCTATGCCCATGTCGGCGAATATGCTGCGCATTTCCGCTATCTTGCCGCTGTTGTTGGAGGCTAAAATTATCTTCATGTCCCGTCCTCCCCGCTCATTGCAGCAGCGCGCGCACGAAATCCGACGGCTCAAAGGGCATGAGGTCGTCGGCCTGCTCGCCCACGCCGACATACTTGACCGGCACGCCCAGCTCATTGGATATGGCAAAGGCGATGCCGCCCTTGGCCGTGCCGTCCAACTTTGTCAGCACTATGCCGCTTATGTCCGCCGCGTCCTTGAACGAGCGCGTCTGCAGCAGTCCGTTCTGCCCCGTTGTGGCGTCCAGCACCAGCAGCGTCTCCACGTCGGCGTCGGGCAGCTCGCGGCTTATTATGCGGCGAATCTTCGACAGCTCGTTCATCAGGTTCTGCTTGTTGTGCAGCCGCCCCGCGGTGTCCACAATGACAACGTCCGTGCCGCGCGCCTTGGCTGCGGCAATGGCGTCGAACACCACCGCGGCGGGGTCGCTGCCCGCCTCGTGGCGCACAAGCTCCGCGCCCGCGCGCTCCGCCCAGACCGCCAGCTGCTCCGCCGCCGCCGCGCGGAACGTGTCGCCCGCACAGAGCAAAACGCGCCTGCCCTCGGCAGTCATGCGCGCGGCCAGCTTGCCGATTGTCGTGGTCTTGCCCACGCCGTTGACGCCGACCATGAGTATTACAGACGGCTTTGTGTCCAGCCGCAGAGAGCGCTCGCCGACGCAAAGCGCCTCGGTCAGTATTTCCGCAAAGGCGTCTTTAAGCTCCTCGCCGCCGCGCAGTCCGCGCTCGCGGACGACGCCGCGCAGCTTTTCCACCGCCTCCACGGAGACGTCCACGCCCACGTCGGCCATGATAAGCGTCTCCTCCAACTCGTCGTAGAACTCGTCGTTCTCGCCGGTGAACGAGGCGAACATATTGTTCATGCCCACCGTCATGCTCTCGCGCGTGCGGGCGAGCCCCGCCTTTATTTTATCAAAAAATCCCATTGTTTTTCCGTCCTTACGCTATAGTTTTTTCCGCCTCATCCAAGTCCACGGATATGACGGTCGTCACGCCCTTTTCCTGCATGGTGACGCCGTAGAGTATGTCCGCCTCCTCCATTGTGCCGCGGCGGTGGGTTATGACAATGAACTGCGTTTTGTCGCACATGGAGCGCATATACTCCGCGCACTTGGTGACGTTCACGTCGTCCAGCGCCGCCTCCACCTCGTCCATGATGCAAAACGGCGTGGGGCGGATTTTCATAATGGCGAAGTAGAGCGCAATGGCGACAAAGCTCTTTTCCCCGCCGCTGAGGAGGCTGATTGTCGTCACGGCCTTGCCCGGCGGCTGCACCTTGATGTCTATGCCGCACTCGAGAACGTCGTTTTCGTCCTCCAGCACCAGCGCGGCCTTGCCGCCGCCGAAAAGGTCAAGGAACACCTTGCGGAAGCTCTCGTCAATGGCCTTGAACTCGCGGACGAATATTTCCTTCATCTCGGCCGTGATGTCGGCTATTATCTTTTCCAGCTCGCGGCGGGATGTCTCCACGTCGTCGCGCTGGCCGGTGAGGAAGTCGTAGCGTTCCTTGACGCGGTCGTACTCCTCGATAGCGCCCACGCTGACGGGGCCGAGTTTGCTTATCTCGCGGCGCAGCTCGCCGACGCGCTTTTGCGCCTGCGGCATACTCTCCACCGGCTTGCGCAGCTCCTGCGCGGCCGTGCGGCTGAGCTCATAGCTGTCCCAGAGCTTGTCTATTATCTGTTTTTCCTCCATTTCGGCGGAGGCGCGGCGCTGCTCCAAGCCCGCGCAGACCGACTGCATATCCAGCAGCTCGCGGTTTTTCGCCTGCGCGTCCCTGTCCGTGCGCGTTCTGCGCCCTTCAAGCTCCAACTTGGCGCCGGCGCACCTTTCCAGCTCCGAGCGCATGGCGGCAATCGTCTCATTCAGCTGCTTTGCGCGCTCGCTCTTGGCCGCAAGCTCGCTTTGGATGTCCGCGTTGCGCTGCTCCAGCTCCTCTATGGTGCGCCGCGCCGCGCTCTCGTCCCCCGCCATGGCGGAGAGCACGTCCCGCAGCGCCGCCTGCGTGCGCTCCGTCGCCGCGCGCTCGGAGGCCAGCGAAGCCGTCTGCTCGCGCAGGGCGGCCAGCTGCTCGCTCATGGTCTGCCGCGCCGTCTCCAGCTCCTCGCGCCCGCGTGTCAGCTCGCTTAACCGGTCGTGTACCTCGTCCAGCTCGGACTGCGCGCGTTCCGCCTCCAGCTGCCGCTCCGCGGTGCGCTCGGCGTTCTGCGCCAGAGTCTCCGCCAGAGAGTCCTTTTCCGCTTTCAGCGCCGTCAGAGCCTCCTCCGCCGCGCTGCGCTCAAGCAGCAGCCGCTGGCGCTCGCGCTCGGAGCGGTTGAACTCCTCCGTGACCTCGGTCAGCGCGTCGGCGGCGTTGTCCTGCTCCGCGCGCGCTCTCTCCAGCTCGCGCTTGGCCTTTTGCAGACCGGCGGCGCACTCGCTCTCCTGCGCCGTCAGCTTTTCCAGCTTGGCGCGGAGCTTTTTCAGCTCGTTGGCACGCGAGAGTATGCCCACGTTCCGCGCCGCGCTGCCGCCGGTCATGGAGCCGCCGGCGTTTATCATCTGTCCGTCAAGCGACACTATGCGCAGACGGTTTTCATACTTCTTGGAAATTCTCACGGCGTCGGCCAGCGTCTCCACCACCACGGTGCGCCCCAAAAGCGAGGCGAAGATGACGCTGTACTTATCCTCGCAGGACACGAGCGACGAGGCCACGCCGACAAAGCCCGGCTCTCCGGCGGGCACGCGCTGAAGCGTTTGCGGCCTCGCGGCGGATATGGGCAGGAACGTCGCGCGCCCGCCGTCCGTGCGCTTGAGCATTTCTATGGCCGCCTTGCCGTCGTCCTGTGTGTCCACAACTATGTTCTGCATCGCCGCGCCCAGCGCCGTCTCTATGGCCACGGTGCAGCGGTCGTCCACCGTCAGCAGTCCCGCGACGGGGCCGTGTATGCCGCCCAGCGTTCCGCGGCTGACCGCGCGCATGACGCTCTTGACCGCCTTGCCCAAGCCCTCGTACTCGCGCTCCATGTCCTCAAGCATCTTCGCGCGGCTCTCCGCGGAGCGCTTTTCCACCGTCAAGCGGCTGAGGTTTTCCGTCAGTGTGCTCACCGACTGCTCGCGCCCCGACATAAGGCGCTTGTGTCCGGCTACTATATTGGTCAGCTCACCGAGGCGCTCCTTGGCCGTGCCGCAGAGCTTTTCCGCCTCGCCCAGCGCCCGCTGCGCCTCGGCAGCGCGCTGGCGCGAACGCTCAAGCTCTCCGTCCATGCCGCCGCGCCGCGTCTGTAATTCCTCGGCCCTGTCCGCCAGCATACCCAGCGCCGCGCGGTGCCCGCTCAGAGCGTCGGCGCAGGCGGCCTCGCGCGTCATCAGCTCGTCCAGCTCTCGGCGGAGCTGCCCCGAGCCCTCGGCGTTTTCCTCCGTGCGGCGCATGAGCGCGCGCGCTTTCAGCTCCAAATCCACCTTTTCCGCGTCTATGGCCTCTATGCGCGCGCCGCACTCGGCAATGCGCCCGCGCAGTTCCTCCGCGCGGCCTGTCTGCTCGCCCATGTCCGCCTTGGCGCGGGCTATGCTGTCGTTATTATGCCCCAGCGTGGCGCGCAGCACGGCCATTGCGCTCTCTTGTTCCGCCGCGGAGCTCTCCGCGGAGCTTATGCGCTGCCGCACGCTCTCCGCCTCCGCGTCCTTCTCGCGCATTTTCTCGCCCAGCGTCTCTGACGCGGAGTAGAGCGCCTGCAGCTCGCTCTGCGCGCGCTCCAAGTCGGCCTTCGCGCCCTCCCACGAGGCGTTCAGCTCCTCCGAGCGCGTGTGCAGCCTGTCCAGCGTCTCCATCCAGACGGATATTTCCAGCTCCTTCTGTTCGTCGCGCAGGCGCAGATATTTTTTTGCCGTCTCGGACTGCTTTCTCAGCGGCTCGACCTGAAGCTCCAGCTCGTCGATTTTGTCGTTTATGCGCACAAGGTTCTCGTCCGTGTGCGCCAACTTGCGCTCGGCCTCCTCCTTGCGCCAGCGGTAGCGGGATATGCCCGCCGCGCCCTCGAATATCTCGCGCCTGTCGGTGCTGCGGGCGGAGACGATTTCGTCTATGCGCCCCTGACCGATTACGGAATAGCCGTCGCGGCCCAAGCCGGTGTCCATCAGCAGACTCGTGATGTCGCGCAGCCGCACCTGCTCGCGGTTGATGAAATATTCGCTCTCGCCCGTGCGGTAATAGCGGCGGGTGAGCGTCACCTCCGCCGCGTCGAGGTCGAAAAGACCGCCGGTGTTATCCAAAATAAGGCTGACCTGCGCAAAGCCCATAGGACTGCGCTTTTCGGTGCCGCCGAATATGACGTCCTCCATTTTGCCGCCGCGCAGGGTTTTCGAGCGCTGCTCGCCCATGACCCACATCAGCGCGTCCGCAATGTTGGATTTCCCGCTCCCGTTAGGCCCGACAATGGCCGTTATGTCCTTCTCAAACGTGAGCCGCGTCCTCTCGGGAAAGGATTTAAACCCCTGTATTTCGAGCGCTTTAAGATACATTTACTCTCCCCTATCTGAAAAACAGGAACTCGATGCTCAATATAATCTTAGTCATTCTACTACAACAGGTTTTGTTTTTCAAGGTAATTTGATGAATTTTTCGGCGCGGCGCGATAAATATGTAAAGTATATAAAATTTCCCTTGCAATTTCTGTCCGCGGGCGCTATAATCCAAAAAGAATAAAAATTCGAGGAGGTTCGACAAAATGCGCAGAGGGGTTATTTTTCTTGCCGCGGCGCTGGCGGCGGCGCTGATGCTGGCGGGCTGCACCAGCAGGAACAGCGAGGCGGCCGAGGCGGAGGCTGCCGCCGCACCGACTGAGAGCGCCGCTGACACGGCCGAGGCCGCAGCGGAGCCGGAAACCGCGGAGACGCCGGAGCCGACGGAGGACGTTGACGACACCGTGGTTATCTGCGGCGCGGAATATGACATCGACACCACGGAGCTCGATTTGTCCGCGCTGACGCCGGAGGACACGGAAGAGACCGCGGCGGCGCTCGCCAAGCTGACGGCGCTGGAGAGCGTGGAGCTTATGGACGCGGAGGGCGCGAGCGCGCTCACTCTCAGCGACGTTAAGACGCTGGAGGACGCCGCGCCGCAGGCGGTGTTCCACTACACCTTCGAGCTTTTCGGCCAGAGCGTATCCACCGACGACAAGGTTATAGAGTTCACGGGCGCGGACATCGGCAACGAGGGCGTGGAGCAAATTCGGCAGGCGCTGGACGTGCTGTGCTGCTGCACTTATTTCAAACTTGACGAGTGCGGCATAGACAACGAGGTCATGGCCGAGCTGCGCGACGACTACCCCGACACGAAAATTGTCTGGCGCGTATTCTTCGGCGAGTACATGAACTGCCTGACGGACGAGGTGACAATCCGCGCCATATTCAAGCTGACGGACGCCAACTGCGAGGCGCTGAAATACTGCACCGAGGTCAAGTACATGGACATCGGCCACAACACGGACCTGCACAATGTGGACTTCGTGGCCTATATGCCGGAGCTGGAATACGTCATAGTCTCCGGCAGCCCGTTCACCGACCTCTCGCCCTTCGCTAACTGCCCGAATTTGGAGTTTTTGGAGATAGTCTGGTGCGGCGTCAGCGACATTTCCACTCTCAGCGCGTGTACAAATCTGAAATATCTGAACATCTCCTACTGCGCGGTAAGCGACATTTCCGCGCTGGCCGAGCTGCCGCTGGAGCGCTTCTGCTATCTGGACAACATTCTTTCCAGTGATGAAATTGCGGACTTCAAAGCCGCGCACCCCGACTGCTGGACGACCACCACAGGCACCCAGCCCTACGGCGAGGGCTGGCGCTACGACGACGCGGGCTACACCTACTGCGATATGTACAAGTTCGTGCGCACGGTGTTCGACTACGACAACAACTTCTACAACAAATACAACCGCGGCTACGGCTGCGTCGAGCCTTATGATAACTTATGATAAATAAATAATATTTCTGCACAATTTTAACTTAGAAAATTTTATGATTTTATGGTATATCATACTTCACAAACGCTGTGGAGTATGATATACTTTTTTAGGTTTTCGACCAAGTTCGACTGTTTGAGAGAGGCTTTGCCATGCATCGCGTTCATCCGGCGGCGCTCTGTCTTGCTCTCGCTCTGGCGCTCTCGCTTTTCGTGCCGTCTCTCGCCGATGATGAGACGGCGGACGACGAGCGCTTTGCGGGCAAGTCGTGGGCGCAGGTTACTTACGCATTTATTGAAGATTATGATATTCGCACAGAAAATATCGCCATCGGCTACCGCAACCTCGTGAGCGGCGAGACATATTTTCTCAACGGCGACAACTACATCACCGGCGCGAGCGTCTACAAGCTGCCGCTGAATATGTACTGCTCAAACTTGGTTTATCAAGGCGAAATGGAGTGGGACACGCTCATCGGCGGCTACCAGTACCAGATTATCGAAAAATCCAGCATCGTCAGCTCCAACAACGAGGTCTCCGAGGCGCTGCAAAAGGCGTTGGGGACATACGAGGAATACCGCGCCGACATAGCGCCCATGCTGGGCGTGGACACGGAAACTGTGGAGAGCGAGTACTTTGAGTCCAACATCTTCACGCCCCGTCAGCTCATATTCTGCCTGACGCTGCTCTACAATGAGCCGGACATCTTCCCCAACGTGCTGGACTATATGCTAATCGCCTCGCCCACGCGCAGCTTCTGCACGGCCAAGAGCGAAATACCCTACGACATCGCCCACAAGTTCGGCTATTTATATATTGAAGAAACCGGCCACTCCTACGTCAACGACGCGGGCATAATTTTCACGGACGAGCCCTTCGCGCTCGTGTTCCTCTCCGATAACGGCCGCGTCTCCGAGGGGACGCTGGGCAAGTACTGCGCGCTGATGACCGAGTATACGCAGTACCAAACGGAGCACCGAGCCGAGGAAGAGCCTGCCGCGGCGGCGGAGCCTGTAGCCACAGAGACGGTGAGCGCCGCGGCGGAGGTCACCGCCGAGCCTGAGCGCACCGCAGCGCCGCAGCCCGCGGCAGCCGAGGAGGTCAGCCCGACTGAGGCTGTTGAGGAAGTCGAAGAAACTGAAGATACGGGTGAGGAGCCAAGCTCCGCGCCGCGTATTTTAATAATTTTAGCCGCGCTGGGCGTCGTCGTCATTCTCGCCGTCCTGCTCGCTTTGCGCGGCAAAAAGCGTACCGTGAATAAACCTACGAAACATCTTGCCGAAAGTCAGGGGGATATTATGCGCTGCAAACACCCTATTCCCGCAGCCGTGCTCTGCGCCTTGGCGCTGCTGGCCGCGCTGACCGCAGTCCTGCTCTGCCGCTTCGGCGGCGGCGCGCCGGTGCTCCTGCGCCAGAGCGGAGAGAGCGCGGAGACGGCGGTGAGCTTCCTTGACGCGCTCTGCGGCGGGGACTACGACGCGGCGGACGCGCTGCTGGCGGGAGACAGCACCCTCGGATTGCAGACCACGCCGGACAGCGACGAGGGCGCGGCGCTATGGAGCCTGCTCACGGAGAGCTGGAGCTACACGCTCTGCGGCGACTGCGAGCAGGACGGCACCACAGCCACGCAGGAGGTGGAGTTCACCTCGCTGGACTTATCCGCCATGCTGGAGGGGCTGGACGAGGACATAACCGCCGCCCTCGCCGAGAGGGTGGAAAACGCCGCGCTCTCCAGCGACATCTACGACGAAAACGGCGACTACCGCGAGGAGGTAGTCATGCAGGTCTACTCCGAGGCGCTGGCTGCCCGCTGCGCCGCGGCGGAGGGCAGCTGCGTCACGCGCGATTTAACTCTCACGCTCACATACACTGACGGCGCGTGGCGGGTTGTTGCCGATGAAGCCTTAGTCAACGCGCTCTTCGGCAGCATAGCGGGTTAAGGGGGACAGATTATGCCGGGAAAACATTTAGCGGAAAAGCCGCGGGGACGCGCAAAGGCCCGCCCCGCCGTGACTATTTTAACACTGCTCTGCCTCCTGCTCTCGCTGGCCATGCTCCCCGCGCTGGCGCTCACGGTTCACCCCAGCAGCTCGGCCTCGCTCGGCGCGGGCAGCACGAGCATTGCCTCCGCGGACAAGCTCGACCTCTACGCCAACAACGTCGCCAGCGAAGCCCTGAGCGGCCTGACGTATATCCGCAAAATTTACACCATAGACGACAGTGCAACCAAAGGCTACGTGCCCAACCCCGACTGCTACGGCTCGACGACCGACCCCGCCGAGGTTGCCGCCGTCGTCGCCGAGTGCGGCGAGCTGCTGGACGGTCAGGAGCTGAGCTGGAACGAGGACATAGAGCTGCGGCCGGACTCCTCTATCATCTGGTACGCCGACGAGACAATCCTTATGATAAGCTGGCAGGAGGTGCGCAACAGCTCCGTCTATAACTTTGTCGAGGTCAAAATCGCCCACCCCTCGCAGTTCCGGCGTATGCTGGCCGGAGACAGCTACGGCGACAGCATACAGCGCTCGGCCAAGGGCATGGCGACGGACGCCAACGCCGTGGTCGCGGCCAACGCGGACTTTTACGCTTTCCGCACCAGCGGCGTCAACGTCTACCAAGGCACGCTCTACCGCTGCCTCGGCAAGACGCTGGACACCTGCTTCATCTGCGGCAACGGCGATTTGCACATGGTTCACGCCGGTGAAATCACCTCCGAGGCCGACGCCGAGGCCATTATCGAGGAGTACGACGTGGACTTCAGCCTCTCCTTCGGCCCCATTGAGGTGGAAAACGGCGAGGCGATAACAAGCTCCAGCTACTCCATTGGCGAGGTCAACGACAATTACTCCCGCGCCAGCCTCGGACAGCTGGGCGAGCTGCACTACATGATAATGACCTGCGGCGCCGACGGCGGCTACCGCAACGGCGCGACGATAGTGCAGGCCGCCGCGGTGATGGCCGAAAAGGGCTGCGTGAGCGCCTACGCCCTCGACGGCGGGCAAACTGCGGAAATTGTCATCAACAACAAAATTCGCAATCGCATAGTTTTCGACTCCGAGCGCTACACGAGCGACATAATTTATTTTGCCACGGCCATTCCTGACGGGGGAGAGTGAGAACAATGCAGCAAATCGCTTTCATCTGGGAAAATACAAACATATATTGGAGCGGCATAATCATCGCGCTGGGCGTCCTTGCGGCCATACTGATGACGCTCTCTCTGCGCTTGGCGCAGGGCAGGAGCCTCGCCGCGCCCGCGCTGCTGGCCCCTGTCGCCATTATATTCTCGTTTTTCGCCGCGCGCATAATACACTGGTACTGCCACTACCGCCTCTACGACAGCCTGCACACCGCGCTGACGGACTACTCGGTGGGCGCGTTCTCGCTGACGGGCGTTTTCGTCGGCGTCATTTTGGCGGCGCTGCTGCTGCGCGGGGTGCGCGTCACGCGGCACTTGGGCGCGCTGCTGGACTGCGCCGCTCCCGCCGGAGCGCTGGGCATCGCCGTCGGGCGTCTCAGCGCCTATTTCAACGCCTACGACCGCGGCAAAATGGTTTTCACCTCGGAGTCCTATCAGGGTCTGCCGTGGTCAACCGCCGTGGAGAGCTCCTCCGGCGGCGTGGAGTGGCGCTTTGCCACGTTTTTCTGGGAATCCGGCGTCACGTTTATAATTTTCATCATTCTGACCGTCCTGTTCCTGCTGTCGCTGCGAAAACTGAAAGCTGATTTCCGCGAGGGAGATATATTCTGGCTCTTCCTCGCGCTCTACGGCGCGGCGGAAATTGTGCTGGACTCCACGCGTTACGACTCCAGTTTCCTGCGCTCCAACGGCTTTGTCAGTCTGGTGCAGATTATTTCCGCCGTCACTATCGTCATTGCCGCCGTGCTGTTCAGCGTGCGCGGCATACGCCGCCGCGGTCTGCGGCCTTGGTACTTCCTGCTCTGGCTGCTGCTGCTCGCCGCCCTCAGCGACGCGGGCTACATGGAATACTACGTACAGCGCCACAGCGATTTGTATGTTTTCAGCTACAGCATAATGTCCGTCGGTATGCTTGCGGCCGCTGCGGATATATTCATTCTGCACCGCGCCGCCGCAAGAGGAAGCAACTCAACCGAAAATTAAGAGGTGTGTAGAAAATGAGCGAAGGCAACGCCGCACTGCCGATTGCCGCCGTTATCCCCTCCCTGCAGCCGACCGCAAAGCTCCTCAGCGTTGTCAAGGGGCTTTGCGCGCTCGGCTTTGAGCAAATTGTTGTCGTCAACGACGGCAGCAGCGCCGACTGCGAGCCGATATTTGACGAAGTCCGCGCTCTCCCCCGCTGCGCGGTGCTCGTCCACCCCGTCAACCGCGGCAAGGGCGCGGCGCTGCGCACGGCCTTCGCTTGGCTGCTGCAAAACCGCCCCGACATAGCGGGCGCCGTGACCGCCGACGGCGACGGCCAGCACTTGCCGGAGGATGTTCTGCGCTGCGCCGCCGTAACCGCGGGCGGCTACGAGGGGCTTGTGCTTGGCGTGCGCGACTTCAATTTGCCCGACGTGCCGCCAAAGAGCCGCTTCGGCAACCGCATTACGCGCGCCGTCTTTCGCTTCGGCTGCGGCATACGCATCTCCGACACGCAGACCGGCCTGCGCGCCGTGCCGCGTGACGTGCTGCCGCTGCTGCTGCAAATAAAGGGCGACTGCTACGAGTACGAGACGAATATGCTCTTGGAGACAAAGCGCTGCGGCCTGCCGATACGCGAGGTGCCGATACAAACCGTGTACGAGGACAGCAACTCCGGCACGCACTTCCACCCCTTCCGCGACTCGCTGCGCATATACCGCCTCATCATCGGCTTCATGCTCTCCTCGGCGGCCTCCACGCTGGTGGACTTGCTGGTGTTCTACCTCATCAACAAGCTCTTCGGCTCCGCCCTCGGCGCGTGGAGCGTCCTCGTCAGCACGGCGACGGCGCGGGCGGTCTCCTCGTTTTTCAACTTCAACATCAACAAAAGGGGCGTATTCGCCAGCAAGGGCAGCTACCGCCGCACCCTCGCGCGCTACTATGCCCTGTGTATTCCGCAGATGCTTGTCTCCGCCGCCTGTGTGACAGCGCTCTCCGCCCTGCTCGCCAAAACCATGCCGCTTCTGCTGACAGTCCTGAAAATGGCCGTGGACACCGCCCTTTTCTTCGCCAGCTTCGTCATTCAGCGCGAGTGGGTGTTCAAGGGGCGGAAATAATAATCAGATAAAAATGCAGAGCGCGCTGCAGGGTTTTTGGCCTCGCAGCGCGCTTTTTGTCGGTATTAAACTTAAAACTTAACCGTCTCCGGCGGGGCGGTGAAGGACGAGAAGGTGGCGGTGGCGTCCTTGAAGTAGAGAACCTGCGTATTGTGGTCCTCGGCGGAATATCTGTCCTGAAGACTGGGGTAGGCGTCCAGCAGGGACTTCTTGGCCTCTACGCGGTCGTCGTCCACAAGCGTACCCGCAAGGCGCAGCCACACGCCGTCCTTGAAGGCGCAGACCTCGACCTTGGGGTTGGCGGCAATCTGCTTGGCGCAGTCCTTGGTTCTGCCGGTTTGAATGTACAGCTTGCCCTCAAAAATGTGGGCTGTGCCGAACGGCCTGACGCGCGGCTGGTCGCCCTCAACGGTGGCGAGGTAATATACCTGCGCGTCCTTCAAAAATTGACACACTCTTTCCATTGTTTAAGCTCCTTTATTAAAAAATAAAATCATATTATCAATTTACACGAAAATCGGGTGCTTTGTCAAGACCTCACACGGAAAAAGCGGAAAATTTAACACTTTCGTCACGCCGCTTGCAAAATCCTCTTGAACTGTAATTTTTTAAGCCGCATATAAGAAAATGCTTTTTCAAACAATAACGGTGAAAAGGAGTGTTTTCTTATGATAAACAAAAAGAAACTGTGCCTTGCGCTGGCAATTATTTTTGCCGTAAATATAATGATAATTCTGCTGGCTCAAAGCTCCGCGGCCGTCACCTACCAGAAGGGCAGCACCGGCACCACGGTCACGCAGATACAGACCAAGCTGAAAAGCTGGGGATATTATTCGGGAGAGGTGGACGGCGTTTACGGCTCGGCCACGGAGTCCGCCGTCAAGCTGTTCCAGAGCAAAAACGGACTGACCGCGGACGGGCTCTGCGGCCCCGCGACGCTGGCGGCGCTCGGCATCAGCGTCTCCACCGCCTCGTCAAGCTCCTCCGCGGACGTTTACCTGCTGGCGCGGCTCATATCCGCCGAAGCCAGAGGCGAGCCATATGAGGGGCAGGTGGCCGTCGGCGCCGTTGTGCTCAACCGTATGAAGCACCCTTCCTTCCCCAACACGATGTCGGGCGTCATCTATCAGTCCGGCGCGTTCTCCTGCATTTACGACGGCCAGTTCAACGAGCCGGTGTCCTCAACCTGCTATCAGGCCGCGCGCGACGCCATAAACGGCTGGGACCCCTCCGGCGGCGCTATTTACTACTTCAACCCCTCGACCGCCACCAGCTCGTGGATATGGTCGCGCCCGCTGCTCGTCACTATCGGCAAGCACCGCTTCTGCGCGTGAGGCCGCTTACAGGGTTTAACTTTTGACATTTTTGACCGAAGATGCTACAATCCGAGTAACGCTTTGCTAAGGATTGAGGGTGCTGCACTTGGAAAGAGAGCTTGTCTGCGCGTTCACCGGCCACAGGGACAGCAAGCTGCCGTGGGGTACGAACGAAAATGACCCGCGCTGCAAGAAGCTGAAAACCGCGCTCTACGACGCGGCGGAGGCGATGTACGCGGCGGGCAGGACGCACTTCATCTGCGGCATGGCAACGGGCTGCGACCTCTACTTTGCCGAGGCGGTCATCGCCCTGCGCACCTATTATCCCGAAATAACGCTGGAGGCCGCCATTCCTTACGAAAAACAGTCCCAGCACTGGGCACCCGCCCTGCGGCGGCGCTACGCCCGCGTGGCCGCGGAGTGCGACTACCAGACCGTTGTGCAGATGAACTACACCCCCGACTGCTATATGCGCCGCAACCGCTACATGGTGGACTGCGCCTCCGCCCTCATCGCCGCCTACGACGGCAGAAGCGGCGGCACGATGAACACCCTGCTCTACGCCATACGTCAGGGGCTGGAGATTGTGGAGATAGCGGTGGATTTGTGACGCGCCCGCTCATATATCGAGCACCATTGCCGCGGCGCTCCACAGCAGCACGAGCGCCATTGCTATGTTAATGGGTCTGTAATGCCTCTCGAGCAATCTCCGCAGCGCGCCGCCAGCCGCCGCCCACGTCAGGTTGCCCATTGCGGAAACGGCGGTCATAATAACCGCGTGGAGCATCAGCGCCGCCAAGCCTGTGCCGCACGGCAGCAGATAGCCCGTGTAGACGGTTACGTCGTACAAAATGATTTTCACATTCACAAATTGCAGCAGAAAGCCCTTGAAAAATGTTATCTGCCCGCCCGCGCCGCTGTCCGGCCTGCTCAGAGCAATATGCACAGCCAAATAAACTATGTACGCCGCGCCGATGTATTTCAGCGCGGCTGTTACTGCCGGAAGCAGCTGCGCCAGCGCATAGCAGAGCACGGCGGTTATGGCCGCAACGCACCAAAAGCCGCTAACCATGCCCAAGAGAACCGACCTGCTCCCGCACCAACCCTTCTGACTCGCCGAATGAAGCGCAACAACATTGTTCGGCCCCGGAGTGAAGGCGGTGACAAAGCTGTAGGGCAAATAAGAAACCATGACTGAAAAAAACACTTGCATATTCCCTCCTTAGCGTATATAATACGCGCGGATAATGATTAAATCAAATCAGAAGTTTTGAACTCAATATTCAAAATTTCTGAACATTCGCGGAGGGGACGGCATGGACTTAAAATATTTGCACACGTTCAGGGTCATCGTGGACGAGGGCAGCTTCTCCCGCGCCGCGGAGAAGCTCAATTACACGCAGTCCACGATTACATTTCAAATAGGCCAGCTGGAACGCGAGCTTAACACGGAGCTTTTTGAGAAAATAGGCCGCAGAATGGCGCTGACAAAGGCGGGCGAGCAGCTGCTGCCCTACGTGGACGACGTTCTGAACTCCGTTGACCGTCTGCGCTTCGGCGCGGGGGACATTTCCCAGTGCCGCGGCGAGGTGCGCGTGGGCGTTGCGGAGACGCAGCTGTGCTACCGCCTGCCGCCCATTCTCCGCGAGTTTCACCGCCAAGCGCCGAACGCGCGGCTGCTGCTGCGCTCCATGAGCTGCTGCGACATCAGAAACGAGCTGATTAACGGCTCTCTGGACGTCGGCATATTTTACAAAGACATCGGCGGCGTCGGCTCCGGCCTGACGGCGTACCCCTTAGGCGAATGTCCGCTGGCGCTTGTGGCCTCGCCGGAGACAAAAGCGCAGTTCCCCGACTTCATAACCCCCGAGTGCAAAATGGCGGTGCCGTTCATCATCAACGAGCCGAACTGCGTATTTCGTTTGATTTTTGAGCGCTACCTGCGTGAAAAGTCCATACTGCTCGACCACACGATAGAGCTTTGGAGCGTACCGACGATAAAAAATTTGGTAATAAACAACATGGGCGTGACGTTTTTGCCGCGCTTCACCGTGGAGCAGGAGCTGGCAAGCGGCGCACTCGCGGAAATCCCCACGGAGCTGGAGAACACGACAATAGCCGCCGTCTGCGCCCACCACAAAAACAAGTGGCTCAGCCCGCTTATGCAGCTGCTGCTGAATTTGTGCGGCTGCCCCGCCGAAAGCGAATAAGATTACCGGCATACATAAAGCCGGACTTCGCGTAAACGTGAAGTCCGGCTTTGGGTTTTAGATGTTTCTTTCAGCTCTGCGGGCTCATTGTGTAGTTGGGAGCCTCGCGGGTGATGTAGATGTCGTGCGGGTGGCTCTCCCTGAGTCCGGCGCTCGTGATGCGCACAAACTTGGCCTTGCGCAGCGAGGGGATGTCCGGCGCGCCGCAGTAGCCCATGCCGGAGCGTATGCCGCCCAGCATCTGGTATACATTTTCGGAAACGGAGCCGCGGTAAGGCACACGGCCCTCCACGCCCTCGGGGACGAGCTTTTTGTTGTCCTCTTGGAAGTAACGGTCCTTGCTGCCGTTGGCCATAGCGCCCAGCGAGCCCATGCCGCGGTACACCTTGAACTGGCGGCCTTGGTAAACCTCGTTTTCTCCCGGGCTCTCCTCGCAGCCCGCGAGCAGCGAGCCGAGCATGACAACGCTGCCGCCCGCGGCCAGCGCCTTGACCATGTCGCCGGAGTATTTTATGCCGCCATCGGCGATTATAGGCACGCCGTACTTGTCGGCAGCCTCGGCAGCCTCCAAAACAGCCGTTATCTGCGGCACGCCTATGCCCGCGACGACGCGCGTGGTGCAAATGCTGCCGGGGCCTATGCCGACCTTGACGCAGTCCGCGCCGGCCTTTATCAGCGCCTCCGTGCCCTCCGCCGTGGCGACGTTGCCCGCGATGAGCTGAACGTCGGGGAAGGCCTCCTTGACGCGCGTGACGTTGCGCAAAATGTTGGCGCTGTGACCGTGCGCGGAGTCGAGCACGAACACGTCAACGCCCGATTCGGCCAGCGCGCGGCCGCGTTCGAGCACGTCCTTCGTCACGCCGAGGGCGGCGGCGCAGAGCAGACGGCCCTTGCTGTCCTTGGCGGCGTTGGGGTAGGTCAGCGCCTTTTCGATGTCCTTAATGGTGATGAGTCCCTTGAGCTTGTTGTTGGCGTCAACAATGGGGAGCTTCTCTATCTTGTGCTTCTGCAAAATTGCCTTGGCCTCGCGCAGCGTGGTGCCCTCGCGGCCTGTTATGAGGTTGTCCTTTGTCATAACGTCCGAGATAGGACGGGTCATGTCCTCCTCAAACTTCATATCGCGGTTGGTGATGATGCCGATGAGCGTGCCGTCGGGCTCAACTATCGGCACGCCGGAGATGCGGAACTTGCCCATGAGCGCGTCGGCGTCGGCCAGCGTATGACCGGCGGAGAGGTAAATGGGGTTCGTGATGACGCCGTTTTCGCTGCGCTTCACCACGTCCACCTGCTCGGCCTGAGCGTCTATGCTCATGTTCTTGTGGATAACGCCGATTCCGCCCTCGCGCGCCATAGCGATAGCCATACGGCTCTCTGTAACCGTGTCCATTGCGGCGCTCATAATGGGGATATTGAGCTTGAGCGACTTTGTCAGATGCGTTTCCAAGCTGACGTCGGCGGGCAGGACGCAGCTCTCCGCAGGCACGAGCAGCACATCGTCAAACGTCAGTCCCTCACCCACGAACCGCTCTTGATATGATTTGTAAGACATAATTGCAGCACCTCTTTCTTTAGCAATATAAATTTTCAGACCTTACGGCCTATTATCTTATTTAATACCTGTATTTGCGCGGCAAAAATCGTGCTTTTCGGTTATTATACCATTTAATTCGGGTGCGTCAAGAGAAATATTCAATGTTTCGCCAGTTTTTTCGCGTTTGGCGGATATTTTTATTATTTTCCTTGTCACGTCTTGCCTGTGCCCTCGCTGCGAGCATAATAAAATATGTACTGCTGCGCCAGTCCCGCGTACTCGCCGAGCGACGCGGGGGCGAAGTCCTTGGGGAAGTGCTGCTTCAGCGCGCGCTTCATCCAGACGTCTATGGGGAACGCCTCCATGTGACCCAGCCCGAACAGCACCGTGCAGTCGGCCACCTTTTTGCCCACGCCGCGCAGCTTCAGCAGCTCCCCGCGCGCCGCCTCCGCGCTGCACGTTTTCAGCGCCTCAAGGTCTATCTCACCGCACGAGACCGCCCGCGCCGCGGAAATTATGTACTCGGCGCGGTAGCCGCACCTCAGCGGCGCCAAGTCCTCCGGCGTCAGCGCGGCAAGACGCTCCGCCGGCGGGAACGTATAAAAAATTTGCCCGTCGAAGCAAATTTCATCGCCGAACAGCCGACACAGCCTGTCCACAATGCCCTTTATGCGCGGAATATTGTTGCACTGGCTGATTATAAAAGAGCAGAGCGCTTCCCAGCTCTCCTGCCGCAGTATGCGTATGCCCGCGCCAAATTCGGCGCACATGGCGAGGTAATCCCCGCCCGCCGCGAAACCGGCGCGCACGGTCTCATAGTCCGTGTCAAGGTCAAAGTAGCCGCGCCAGACGTCGGGGTCTGCACCGCCGTCAGTGATTATGTAAACCGAATCGCCCTCGGTGACAACCCTGCCCGCCTGCCCGAAGGCCACGCCGACATACGTCCCGTCCTCCTCGGCGTTCCAGCGGAAGCACTGACCGCATTCAAATGTCTTTTTTGCGTCCAGCTCGGCCGCGGAACAAAGGTAAGTCCTGTTCAAAAGCATTTCCGGCATTTTTGCTCTCCCGTTCAGCATATTTTTACGGAAAGGGGTATACAAAAAAGTTAAGGCTGAATGCGGCCTTAACTTTTTTGTCAAACATTAACAAGATTTAGTTGTAACGCTTGTTCTTGTTCTTGCGTGCGGCCTCGCTTTTCTTGCGGCGCTTGACGCTGGGGCTCTGGTAATATTCCTTACGGCGAAGGTCAGCCATCACACCGGATTTCGCACAGCTGCGCTTAAAACGCTTAAGAGCGTTGTCCAGAGACTCATTTTCCTTTACATAAATTTCAGACACTTGTATTCCCTCCCTCCAAATATGCCCCACGGCATACGAGGTTTAATGCTTCTTTAGCCTTAACATTATACAATTCTATCATGGTTTTGTCAATAAGGACTTTGCGGGGCATCGCAGCCGAGCAGGCCTTTCAGCTCTTCGATGAGCGTTTCCAGCGTTACCTTCTCCATGTCCTCTTTCATGGCGTTTACGGCGGAGGCCATGTGGGGGTACAGTATGGTATAGAAGTTTTTGGCTACTGGGCAGTCGCTGGTTGCTTCGTGGAGCTTGAAAATTTCTTCAACGTCGTTTGTCTCCACCGCCTGATAAATATCCCACAGCGTAATCTCCCGCGGCTCTCTTGCAAGGCGCACGCCGCCCTTTTTTCCTGTTGAGGCCACAAGCAGGCCGCTTTCGGACAGCTTGATAAACATATTCCTCACTGTGACGGGATTTGACTGTGTGCTCTCGGCAACAAGTGCGCTCGTCACACGTCTTTCCGGCGACAAAACCGCAACGAACAGCAGCGAATGAACTGCCATCGGAAACTGTTTGCTGACGCGCATAAAAATGCCTTCTTTCTGCAGCATAATGCTGATGAAAAGAGTATAGCAGGTTTTCTGCTAAAAATCAAATTGCCGCTCTTGACATTACTTTTAATACGCATTATAATGTAAATGTTCAAATTACATTTACATTAAGGAGGCGCTTTACAATGCAAACATTGGAGGCTATTGCCAGAAGAAAATCAACAAGAGACTTCGACCCCAATAAGGCTGTGCCGGAGGAAATTGCAGATATGGTCGTCAAAGCCGGATGTCAGGCTCCTATCGGCGGCAACCAGAGGGCTTCTCTTCACCTGACCGTGTGCCGCAGCAGAGAAATTCTTGACGAAATCAACAGCTTTACCGCCGCGGCGATGAAAATTGACGCGCGGGACTTCTTCTACGGCGCGCCCGTTGTTATCTTTGTCTCCGCTTCGCAGGAGCAAATGGCGCCGTCCATTGAATATGCAAACGCTGCCTGCGTGATTGAAAATATGCTGATTGCGGCAACGGACGCCGGATTGGACAACATCTATCTCTGGGGCGCCGCGCAGGCTCTTGCCCGCAATAGTGAGCTGTGCGCAAAAATGGGCATTCCCGAAGGCTTTAAACCCGTTTCCGCCGCGGCAATCGGCTACAGCCTCAGCGCAGGCGCGCAGCCAAGGGAATTATCGGTTTCGCTCAGCATTAACTACGTCTGATTAAAAAGTCGCCGGCACCCACCGAAGAAGCTCTCCGATGGGTGCCGCGCGTTAATGAGTTTTTGAAAGGAAAGAAATGGGGACCGAATACAGGCAGCTAAGGCAGCTTATGGCGCAGAGCGGGAAAACCGTTGCCGTCACGGGCGCGGGGGTTTCGTATCTTTACGGTATGCGCAGGCTGAAACAGAGCGTCGGCAGAATGAACGCCGGCAGAATTTTCACCGCCTCTTATGTCCGAAAAAATCCCGAAAAATTCTACGACGTTATGAGAGACGCCTTCTTGGACGCGACGTTTGTCAAGGGTCCGAGCGCCGTCCATAAGCAGCTTGCGCAGCTGGAAAAGCAGGGCAGGATTTACGGCATTGTTACCCAGAACTTGGATTGCCTGCACACTGTCGCCGGTTCTGAAAACGTGGTGGAATTTCAAGGCAGTTTTCGTGACAACGTCTGCGTTGACTGCGGCAGCCGTTGCTATGACTACCGCGTGTGGAATCAAGGACATATGCCCCGCTGCGAAAAGTGCGGCGCTCCGCTGATGCCGACGAGCTTTTGCATGGACTGCAAAGTCCGTGACAGTGTTTGCAAAGAGAATATGGAACGAGCTGCCGACATGATTTCCGAGGCGGACTTGGTAATTGTTATCGGCACTACAGGTTTTCGCAGCGACGAATATTTGAGCCGAATGAAGCCGGATGCAAGGCTGGTGCAGGTCAATCCGTCCGTAACAGAATTTGACGCGATTGCGGATTTGAATATCCGCGCAGACGCCGCCGAGGTCTTTGACGCGGTATTAAACGGGTAAGGGAATACGCTTATGGGCATTTTCAAGAGCAGTCAGAGCGCAGACAAAATACAGCAGCTCGCCGATTATATCGACGGCAGCGACCATATTGTTGCCACAACCGGCGCGGGCATTTCCGTCGGCGGCGGAGGCTTAACCTACGGGCAGCTGCGTTTTTCCCGCCGAGGCGGCGACGGCAACTCGTTTCTGCATACTTATTTGGAGTCCATGTTCAGTTATAATCCGAGCTACAGCCACTACGCCCTGCGCGACTTGGAGGCGGAGGGCAAGATGCTGGGGATTATCACAACCAATGTGGACTGTATGCACACTATTGCCGGTTCAAAAAACGTGGCGGAGATTCAGGGCAGCCTGCAGGTCAACCGCTGCGCCGACTGCGGTCGGCATTATGACGGCTGCGAAATCTGGAACCACAGCGAGCTGCCGAGGTGCGAAGCGTGCGGCGGAGAGATTCTCCCTTGGCCGCTTTACAGCCATATCGGACTTTGGGACGACGATGTTAAAAAAGCCCGCGAGTGGATTGCCGCTGCCGACTTGATTCTCGTTATCGGCACCCACGGCAACTACGGAAATGTTTACTGGAGCTGCCGCAGCAGAAACGCAGCGATTGTGCAAATAAATCCGGGGCATACCGGCTTTGACGCAGCCGCGGACTTGAATATTCGTGAGGAATGCGACGCTGTATTCAAAAAGCTGAAAGGCAGGCGCGGCGGAAATGGCTAATGAAATACCTGAAAACGAACAGTTAAAGCAGCTGGCCGCACAGATGCGCGCGGCGGAGTACGGCGGCCTTTCCGAAGAAGAAATTCAGGAAAAAGAACATCAAAAGGAGCTGCGCAGGAAAAGGAATATTGAGGTATTGGAGGATACGCTTAATATTCTGGAAAAGGGCAGTTACCAAAAGGGCGGGCAAAATGTGCGGCTGCACTTCCCGCCGGAGCAAATGCGGCAAGCTATGGTTTTCCTGCCGGATGAATTGGCCGCGCTCTCTGTCTCGGAGACGGAAAAAGCGCATACGCCGAGCGCCCCGTGCAGTTTTTCCTGCGAGAATGAGGACGCTCTTGCGCTTGCGCAAAGATTGTATCAAAGGCTAAAAAGCGGCGGGGAGAGCGCGCCGAAAATCCTCGTGCATAATATGGCAAGCGCTGCGCAGGCGGGCGGTCACACCCGAAAAGGAGCCGACGCGCAGGAGGAAGACCTCTGCCGCCGCTCGTCCCTGCTGCTGTCCTTGGAGAGCGGCGACGCGAAACGGTATTATGACTATAATAATGCGCTGGGAACCCGCATGGGCTCTGACGCCGTTGTGCTCTCGCCCTGCGTTGAGGTGATAAAGGACACGGCAGCGGAGACGCTTTCGCAGCCGTTTCCCGTTTCCGTAATAAGCTGCGCCGCGCCAATGGTGCGTCTGGGGCTGGAAGGAATGTCGCGGCAGGAATACGGAAATATGCTCTATCGACGTATTCAGGGTATTCTTTTGACCGCGGCGGCGCATAATTACCGCCACCTGATTTTAGGCGCTTTCGGCTGCGGCGTTTACGGCAATGACGCGGCAATAGTCTCTGATTTGTTCAGCTGCGCGATTCGAGATTTTACCTATGGCGGAAGGAGCTACAGCGAATGTTTCAGCACTATACAATTTGCCGTTCTCTGCCGCCCAGACAGGGATTATAATTACAAAGAGTTTTGTCGAAACTTTTCGTCTCGGTGAAATGACCGCGGGAGCCGCGCAAAAGCGTTCGGCTCCCGAAAATTTTTATGTACCTGCGCTACTTTACGCGGGTGATGTTTATTACCGAGACCTCGAAGGCGGTTTTTTCCGTGGGCTGGCCGGCTAAGAGCTTGGTATATTTGCGGCTTTGTATGCGGCCGGATATGTCCACCACCGCGCCAACCGGCCAGCAGGAGGCCTCGCGCGCTTTCATGCCCCACGCGATGCACGGCAGGTAGTCGCTGCGCCCGTAGCGGCGGTTGACGGCAGTCACTTCAACTGTATGCACCAGCCTGCTGTCCTTGTCCGCTCCCACATGGGCTTTGTATCCAAAGTGCCATTGTTTCCCTTCTTTACCGAATGCCTCATCGGACAAGTTATAGAGATTTTACAGCAAATACAGCCGCAGCATCAGTTCCAAGTCATAGGGTTTGTTGCCGCGCTCTCCTTTATAATAGTACGGCCGAATCATGGAAATCCATTCTCCCCAGGGAACAATGCGCTCAATTTGCTCGAGAAATTTTTTCTTTTTCGTCCGCACCTGAGATAATTCATCGTTTAGTGCAGACAGGCTTATTTGTTTATCCATGAATCTATTTTACCACTTTTGGGCCTCTATACACGTTTTAGTTTTGTGCGGTATTGTCTTAATATCACGCTGTGTTCCCGTTACGCACAAAAGCTCCGCTTGCGGCACAATTTCTATTTCGGGCGGGAAAGCGCCTTCGGTGCAGGCGGCGGTGACGGGGCAGCGGGGCAGCGCGGGGTAGAGGCGGCACTTTACTTCCTGCTGCTCGGCGGCGGTGATATTCTCGCCCTGCGGCATGAGACGCATACGGCGCAGGCTGCCGCGGCCGGTCAGCTTGAATATGCTCTCGCGGGCGGAAAACGTCTCGAAAAGCCCCAGCTCGCGCTCAAAGTCCGTGTGCAGCAGGCGTGTTTCCAGCGCCGCACTCACTGTTCTGTACGCCTGAATATCCGCGCCGACGGGGTGCGGGGACACTGCCGCCAGCACATAGCCCTCGGTGTGGCTTATGGAGAAAAAACGGTCGCCGCGCCCCACGAAAAAGGGCTTTCCGGCCTCGGTATGCGCAATTTCGCCGCACTTTTCTCCCCACACCTGCCCCACAGCATAGTCCAAAAGCAGGTAGGCGAGCGCGGACTGCTCGGCGTGGCTGAGCTTTTCCGTGCCGGTAGGCGAGACAAATATCCTCATGCCCGCACCGCGCCTATCACCCAGAACACGGCGAAGGCGGCAATATCCACCGCCACAATGGTCGCGCCGACCGGCGTCCCCGCGGGGAGAGAAATCAAAAGCCCGAGCGCGGCGCACACCACGGACAGCACCGCCGAGCAGACCGTGACCGAGCGAAAGCTCTTGAAAACGCGCATGGCGGACAGCGCGGGAAAGATGACGAGCGCGGAGATGAGAAGCGAGCCGACAAGGTTCATCGCAAGGACAATTATGACCGCCGTGATTACGGCAATGAGCAGGTTGCACTCCCCTGCCCTTATGCCCGCGGCGCGCGCGAAGTCCTCGTCAAAGGTGACGGCAAAAATTTTGTTGTAAAACAGCACGAACACGGCGACAACCGCCACGGAGAGCACGGCGCACAGCCAAACCTCCGCGCGGCTCAGCGTCAGAATGGACGTGGAGCCGAAAAGCGTGCTGCAAACGTCGCCGGAGAGGTTCGTGGAGGTAGAAAACAGGTTCATAAGCAGGTAGCCCACGGCCAGCGAGCCGACGGAAATCATGGCAATGGCCGCGTCGCCCTTTATCTTCGTGTTCTGCCCCGTGCGCAGCAGCAGCACGGCGCACAGCACAGTCACGGGCAGCACGACTATCATGCTGCTGCTTATGCCCAGCACGGCGGAGACGGCCAGCGCGCCGAACGCCACATGGGAGAGACCGTCGCCGATGAACGAAAAGCGCTTGAGCACCAGCGTGACGCCCAGCAGCGAGGAGCAAAGCGCGATGAGTATGCCCACAATGAAGGCGTAGCGGACAAAGGGGTACTGCGCGTAGAGCGCGAATTTTGCAAGAATATCAGCCATTGCCCTCTCCCTCCTCCGGCGCGAGGAAGCCGCGGCAGTGCTCGCTGCGCAGATATTCCTCCTTAGTGCCGAAAAATGTGGTTTTGCCTATGTGCAGTATGCGCGTGGCGTACTTGAGCGCCGCTTCGATGTCGTGGGAAATCATAATGACGGTCAGTCCGTCCTCGGCGTTCAGCTGCTCAATAATGCGGTACATCTCCGCCGCGGCCTTGGGGTCGAGGCCGGATATAGGTTCATCAAGCAGCAGCATACTCTCCGCCGCGCAGAGCGCACGCGCCAAGAGCACGCGCTGCTGCTGGCCGCCGGAGAGCTCACGGTAACATCTGCGCGAGAGCGCGTCTATGTCCATTTTCTTCATGTTGGCCTCGGCCAAGCGCTTTTCCGCGGCGGAGTAAAACGGGCGCAGACCGCTCCGGCTCTGGCAGCCGGAGAGAACTATCTCGCGCACGGAGGCGGGAAAGTCCCGCTGCACCTCCGTCTGCTGCGGCAGGTAGCCAATCTGCGAGCGCGTCAGCCCGTCGCCCAGCAGTATTTCCCCGCCCAGCGGCTGGCGCAGGCCGAGAATGGTCTTCATCAGCGTCGTTTTGCCGGAGCCGTTCTCGCCGACGACGCAGAGGTAGTCCCCCGCCCCCACCGAGAAGCTCAGGTCGTTTACTATTTCATGTGAATCGTACCCCAGCGACAGGCTGCGGCAGATGAGTTGAGCCATAATGCGTCTCCTATTATAATCAGCTGCTCACGCCAGCGCGGTCTTGAGCACTTCTAAGTTATCGGTCATTATCGAGAGATAGGTCGCGCCGCCCGCTATGTCCTCGGCGGTCACGGACTGCATGGAGTTCAGCGTGAGAATTTGCTTTCCGCCGCTTTGAGTATTGGCAATCACAGTTTCCGCCAGCTTGCCGTCCGAGCCGTCTATTATCAGCACGCAGGGCAAGTCCAGCTCGTCCGCCTTGTCAGCGAGAAAAACCACGGTTTCAAAGCTGGCCTGAGTTTCCGCAGAGCAGCCGGCAAAGGCCGCGAAATACTCTAAATCATAGTCGTCCGTGAGATAGCGGAACGGGAAACGGTCGGCAAAGAGCAGTGTGCCGCCTCCCGCCGCAGCCACCGCCTCGCTGTACTCGCCGTCCAGCTGCGCGAGGTCAGCGGCATAGGCTTCTAAATTCGCGGAGTACACGTCGGCGTTGGCGGGGTCAAGCTCGGCCAGCGCCGCGGCTATCTCGCGGCAGAAAAGCTGCGCGCTGCGCAGAGAGAGCCAGACGTGCTCATCGGTTTCGGCCTCGCCGGTGTCGGCGTCGCCCTCCATGCCCTCCACAAGCTCCTCGTCCACAGCGGCGTCGCCTAAAATGTCGAGGAGGTTCAGCACCTTCATGTCGGCGTTGGTAGCCTCGCGCAGCGCGTCATCGACCCAAGCGTCCGACTCGCCGCCTACATATATAAAGAGGTCACAGGAGGATATTGTTACAATGTCGTCCACCGTAGCCTGATAGCTGTGCATATCCACGCCGTTTTGCAGCAGAAGCGTCAGCTCAGCTCCGGCTGGGTTCTCGCCCAAGAGCTCCCGCGTCCAGTCGTACTCGGGAAATATCGTCGTCACAATTTTCAGGGAACGGTCGGCTTCGGTTTCCGCAGCCGCACCACAGGCGGTCAAGGCGAGCAGCAGCGCCGCGGCTATGACAGCGGCGGTGATTTTTTTCAGCTTCGTCATGTGCCGCTCACTTTCGGCAGTCGCGGCACAGGCCGTAGAGCACGGTGTCACCGCGGTCGATGGTGAAAAGCTGGCGCTCCGCCACGGCGTCGATGAGCGCGTCGGTGTCCTCGGAGGCCATGTGGAACGTGCGCCCGCACTTTTTGCAGGATAGGTGCAGGTGCTCGCGGCACTCCTCGGCGGCGGTGTATTGGTAAAAAACCTCGCGGCTGCCGCTCTTGCTGCTGCGGCGAACCTTGCCCGCCGTCTCCAGCGCCGAGAGATTGCGGTAGACCGCGCTCAGGCTGACGCCGTCGCTCTCCAGCGCCGCCGCCATTTCCTTGGCCGTAAGCTGCTCGTCCGCGTGGCGGGAGAGGTATGTCAGCAGCTTTTGCCGCTGCTTTGTGTTGTACTCATGCAAGGGATATTTCCCTCCTACGGTGAAATTTGCGATTCATTCGCAAATTACTATACCACGCGCCAAGGCTGATGTCAACCGTTTTGTCATAGCGCTGTACACAGCTTTGGCGCCTCAATTATTATATTTTTGTGAATTACGCGCAAATCTTCAGAAAAGTACTTGACAAATATATGCGTTGGTGTTAAATTAGCACTCGAAAGGTAAGAGTGCCAGCAATCAGCTGGCCGGACTGCTAACGGTAGAACGAAAATGGACATCAGCGAGAGAAAAAAGAAAATACTTGCCGCGGTCGTGGACGAGTACATCGCCTCCGCCGAGCCGGTGGGCAGCAAGCTCATCGCCGAGAAGGCCGGACTCAGCGTCAGCTCCGCCACGATACGCAACGAGCTTGCCGAGCTCACCAGCATGGGCTATCTCGAACAGCCGCACACCTCCGCCGGACGTGTGCCGACGCCCGCGGGCTACCGCGTTTACGTCAACGAGCTTATGAGCCGCCGCGCCCCCACGGACGCCGAGACCGACGAAATAAGCAAGCGCCTTGACGCAAAGATTGAGCAGCTGGACAAGCTGATGGACGACGTGGGCAAAATTGCCGCGGAGTTGACAAACTATCCGGCAATGGCCATTGCGGCCAGCGGACCGGCCACGGCCAAGCGCTTTGACCTCATCTATGTTGACCCCAATACCTTTATTATTGTGGTCATGCTCAGCGACAACACGGTGAAAAACAAGCTCATACATCTTCCCTTTTCCGTTGACGAGGGCATGATAAAAAAGCTCTCCACCATGTTCAACTCCGGCTTCACCGGCCTGACGCGCGAGCAGATAACGCCGCTGCTCATCTCCGTAACGGAGTCCGCCGCGGGCGACACTATGGGTCTTGTGGCGGCGATAAGCGCTTTCACAATGCAGATACTGGCGGAGGCGGGAGCCTCGCGCGCGGTGCTCTCGGGAGAGTCCAAGCTGCTGCAGCTGCCCGAGTACCGCGACCCCGACAAGGCGCAGCAGCTCATGGCTTATCTCTCCGACACCGGCCACCTCTCCTCCCTGTCCCCGCTGGACGTGGGCGAGGGCGTAAAGGTGCTGATAGGCCCCGAAAACGTGGCCGAGGAGCTGGCCGACTCCAGCGTTGTGCTGGCAAAGTTCGACGCGGGCGACGGAACGCAGGGACTGATAGGCGTCGTGGGACCCACGCGCATGGACTACTCCGACGTCGCCTCCAAGCTGAAAACCATTGCCGACGCGCTGAGCAGGCTGCTTTCAGCCGGAAAGGACACAACGCTCCCCGGCTTCGGCAAGCTGATGATTACTGATAAAGCAGAAAAACCTGAGAGGTGAATTAAATGGTGAAGAACAAGAAAGACACGGCGGCGGCTGAGGAGGAAAAAGCTCAGGACGCCGAGGAAACCGAAGCAGAGGCGGCGGAGACCGCCGAGAGCGCGCCGCAGGAGGAGAGTACTGAACAAGCGAGCGAGGTTGCTCCCGACGCGGGTGAGCTGCTGAAGCTGGAAAAGGAAAAATACCTCCGCCTGATGGCCGAGTACGACAACTTCCGCAAGCGCACAGCCAAGGAAAAGGAGAACCTTTACACAGACATACGTGTGGAGACAATCACCAAGTTCCTGCCCGTCTATGACAATTTGGAACGCGCGCTGGCCGTTGAGTCGGCGGACGAGGCTCTGAAAAAGGGCATTGAGATGACGATGACGCAGCTCACTGACGTTATGCAGAAATTAGGCGTTGAAGCAATAGAGGCCAAGGGCCATACGTTCGACCCCAATCTCCACAACGCCGTTATGCACATCGAGGACGAGAGCTACGGCGAAGGCGAGATAGTCGAGGAATTCCAAAAGGGCTTCAAGATTGCCGACAAGGTCATACGCTTCAGCATGGTCAAGGTAGCCAACTGAAAACAACAGCTTACGCTGAAAATATATAAGCATCCACTTAAAACAGTATATCAAAATTTTCAAATATTTCGATATGGAGGACTAATATCATGGGTAAAATCATAGGAATAGACCTTGGAACAACCAACTCCTGCGTTTCCGTTATGGAGGGCGGCGAGCCTGTAGTTATAGCAAACGCGGAGGGCAGCCGCACCACTCCGTCCGTTGTCGCCTTCTCCAAGACCGGCGAGCGCATGGTGGGTCAGGTGGCAAAGCGTCAGGCAGTCACGAACCCTGACCGCACCATTTCTTCCATCAAGCGCGAAATGGGCACCGACTACCGCGTGACCGTGGACAGCAAGAGCTACACCCCGCAGGAAATTTCCGCAATGATACTGCAAAAGCTCAAGGCTGACGCCGAGGCCTATCTGGGCCAGAGCGTTTCCGAGGCTGTCATCACCGTCCCCGCCTACTTCACCGACTCCCAGCGTCAGGCCACTAAGGACGCGGGACGCATTGCCGGTCTTGACGTAAAGCGCATTATCAACGAGCCGACCGCGGCGGCGCTGGCCTACGGCGTCGATAAGGAATCCGACCAGAAAATCATGGTCTACGACCTCGGCGGCGGCACTTTCGACGTCTCCATACTGGAGATTGGCGACGGCGTTATCGAGGTTCTGGCCACCGCGGGCAACAACCGTCTTGGCGGCGACGACTTTGACCAGTGCATTGTCAAGTATCTGCTTGACGAGTTCAAAAAGACCGAGGGCATAGACTTGACGAGCGACAAAATGGCTATGCAGCGCCTGAAGGAGGCCGCGGAGAAGGCCAAGATTGAGCTCTCCGGCGTGACCTCCAGCTCCATCAACCTGCCCTATATCACCGCCGACGCCACCGGCCCGAAGCACATGGACGTGACGCTGACCCGCGCCAAGTTCAACGAGCTGACCGCGCATCTGGTGGAAAAGACCTCCGGCCCCGTGCGTCAGGCCATGAGCGACGCCGGCGTTTCCGCCAGCGAGCTGAGCAAGGTTCTGCTGGTCGGCGGCTCCACCCGTATCCCCGCCGTGCAGGACGAGGTGAAAAAGCTCACCGGCAAGGAGGGCTTCAAGGGCATCAACCCCGACGAGTGCGTTGCAGTCGGCGCGGCCATTCAGGGCGGCGTTCTCGGCGGCGACGTTGAGGGCATACTGCTGCTGGACGTCACCCCGCTGTCCCTCGGCATCGAGACCCTCGGCGGCGTGTTCACAAAGCTCATTGAGCGCAACACCACCATACCCACCAAGAAGAGCCAAGTGTTCTCCACCGCCGCGGACAACCAGACCAGCGTTGAGGTCAACGTGCTGCAGGGCGAGCGCGAAATGGCGCAGTACAACAAGTCTCTCGGACGCTTCCACCTTGACGGCATCGCTCCCGCGCGCCGCGGCGTGCCGCAGATTGAGGTCACGTTCGATATAGACGCCAACGGCATTGTCAACGTCTCCGCCAAGGACCTCGGCACAGGCCGCGAGCAGCACATCACCATCACCTCCTCCACCAATATGTCCAAGGAGGACATCGACAAGGCCGTGCGCGAGGCGGAGCAGTACGCCGCCGAGGACGCAAAGCGCAAGGAAGAGGTTGACGTGCGCAATCAGGGCGACCAAATGGTTTACCAGACGGAAAAGACGCTCTCAGAGCTGGGCGACAAGGTCTCCGCAAGCGATAAGAGCGAGGTGGAAAGCAAGTTAGCTGCCCTCAAGAGCGCGCTTTCCGGCACCGACACCGCCGCTATAAAGTCCGCAACCGAGGACCTCACGCAGACATTCTACAAGCTTAGCGAGACGCTCTACCAGCAGCAGGCTCCGCAGGGCGGTGCGGCTCCCGGCGCCGGCGCTGACCCCAACGCGGGCGCAGGCAATGGCGCGGGCGGACAGGACTACTACGACGCCGATTACGAGGTCGTTGACGACGACAAGAAAAATTGAGAAAATAGGCTTGACTTTAGCCGCGATTAGGCATATATTCTCTGCGGGCGCGTATATAATTTTGCGCGCCCGCATTGACCCGTTATTGAGGTGAGAGCATGGCAGATAAAAGAGATTATTACGAAGTCCTCGGCCTGAGCAAGGGCGCGGGCGACGATGAGATAAAAAAAGCATACCGCAAGCTGGCAAAGCAGTACCACCCCGACCTGCACCCCGGCGACAAGGAGTGCGAGGAGCGCTTCAAGGAGCTCAGCGAGGCCTACGAGGTGCTGTCCGACAGCGACAAGCGCGCCCGCTACGACCAGTACGGTCACGCGGCCTTTGACCCCGAGTCCGGCTTCGGCGGCGGCGCGGGCGGCTTCGGCTTTGACGACTTGGGCGACATACTGGGCAATATATTCGGCGGCGGCTTCGGCTTCGGCGGCAGCAGCGGGCGCAGAAACGGGCCTATGACCGGCGAGAACGCGCGCGTCGGCATTTCCATTTCGTTTGAGGAGGCGGCATTCGGCTGCTCCAAGGAGATAAGCGTGGCGCGCATTGAAGACTGCGACGACTGCACCGGTACCGGCTGCGAAAGCGGCTACAGCCCCGAAACCTGCCCCGACTGCAGCGGCACAGGCTCCGTGCGCACACAGCAGCGCACACCGTTCGGCGTTATGGCCGCCACGAGCCCCTGCCGCCGCTGCAACGGCACGGGCAAAATAATCAGCCACCCCTGCTCCAAGTGCAGCGGCAAGGGCAAGGTGCGCCGCCAGCGCAAGCTGAACGTCAACATTCCCGCCGGTATAGACGACGGGCAGACAATCTCCCTGCGCGGTCAGGGTCACGCGGGCACAAACGGCGGCGGCAAGGGCGATTTGCTTATAACCGTGTCGGTAAAAGCTCACCCCCTATTCGAGCGCGACGGCGCCAGCGTGCTGTTTGAAATGCCTATCTCCTTCGCTCAGGCCGCCCTCGGCGCGGAGTTAGAGGTCCCGACGTTGGACGGCAAGGTGAAGTACACTCTGCCTGAGGGCACGCAGACCGGCTCCGTGTTCCGTCTGCGCGGCAAGGGAATCCCCTACCTCAACAGCTCGGGGCGCGGCGACCAGTACGTCACCGTGACCATTGTCACGCCGAAAAACCTCACGCACGAGCAAAAGGAGCTGCTGCGCAGCTACGCCGAGGCTGTCGGCGAGGCCGAGGGAATCAAGCCCGGCGTTAAAAATATTTTTGAAAAAAAGAAGAAAAAGAAATAAAAAGTTCACAAAAAGTATGCAATAAGTATGCATTTTTGTGGTAAGAGCCTTATAGAGGACACCTATCCTTCCTAAAGGAGGCGCTTGAAAGCATGAAACTTTTCAATCTCGATGACAAACGCAGCAGACTGCTGCTCTTTGGCGGAGCAACCGCCGTGCTGGTTATTATTATCGTCGTCATCTGCATACTTATCGGCTCCCTGACGGGCAGCAGCAAAAAGTATTCCGAATACTACGAAAACGCGCAGCTGGCATATCTGACAAAGGACTACGACGGCGCGCTGGGCTGGCTGGAACAGGCGCTGGGCGAAAAGTCCACCGCCGAGTGCTACAGCCTCATGGCGGACATATATCTCGCGCAGGACGACCTTGACATGGCCATACAGGTGCTCTACCTCGGCTACTCCAAGGTCGGCGGCGACGAGCTGGCCGCCTATTTGGACGAGCTGAAAGCGCAGAAGTCCGGCTCCGAGGGCGACGAGACGGAGTACGTCGAGGTCGGCGACAGCATGGTGGAGACAGACGTAACAAGCCTTGTGCTGAACTCCTCCGGCCTGAACGACAGCGACATCGCGTCCCTATCCTCGCTGACGAGCCTGACGAATTTGAGCCTTTCCTCCAACTCGCTGTCGGATATCTCCCCGCTGGCAGCTCTGACGGCGCTTGAGTACCTGAACCTCTCCTCCAACCGAATTTCCGACCTCAGCGCACTCAGCGGCCTCTCCTCCCTGCGCAGCCTGTACTTGGACGGCAACCCGATAGACGACTTCACGCCGCTCTGCGCTCTCACGGGACTGCGCACACTCAGCCTGAGGGACATCGAGATGACCCAGTCCCAACTTGACGAGCTGGCCGAGGCGCTGCCGGACTGCTCCATATACACCGGCGATGTGAGCGTGGACATTTTGGAAATAACCTACGGCAATGTGACGTTCACCACCGAGGCGGAGGAGCTGGACTTGAGCGGACTGAAGATTGACGACATTTCCGACCTCAGCCAGTGTACGCTCTTGACGCAGCTTGACCTCAGCGACAACGAGATAAGCGACATCTCCCCGCTCATGGAGCTGACGGCGCTGGAGGAGCTGAACCTCAGCGGCAACGACATAAGCGACATTCGCCCGCTCATGTCCATGACAACGCTCACGGCGCTGGACATAAGCAACAACTCCGTGACCGACCTGACGGCTCTCAGCTACCTGACGAGCCTGACAACGCTCTCGCTGGCGGGCAACGACATTAAGAGCTTTTCGCCGCTGCACATTCTGACGCAGCTCACCGAGCTTGACTTGAGCGGCACGGACCTCACGGACGAGGACTTGCAGGAGCTGTACTCGCTCACAAGCCTTGAAAAGCTCACCATTGAAAATAACGACGACCTCACGCTCAACGCTGTGCAGGAGCTTAGCGAGGCGCTGCCGGACTGTGAAATTATTCACGACGACGATTTGTGCTACACCGTTGAATTGGGCGGCATAGTGTACACTTCCGACGCCACGGCGCTCAGCGCGGTTTCCGCCGGCATAAGCGACCTGACGGGGCTGGAATACTTCACGGAGCTCAAGGCGCTGAGCCTCACGGGGAACAGCATCAGCGACCTCTCGCCGCTCGCGGACCTGACCGAGCTGGAGACGCTGGAGCTTGGCAGCAACAGCATAAGCGACATCTCGCCCCTGGCAAACCACACGTCGCTGAAAGCGCTGAATTTGCTCTCCAACTCCATAAGCGACATATCTGCGCTGAGCGGCTGCACAGGCATAACCTCGCTCTACCTCAGCTCGAACCCCATCGGCAGCGTAAGCGCGCTGCGCAGCCTGACCGCGCTGCGCACACTGGAGCTGAACGACTGCCGCATAAGCGACATCTCCGCTCTCAGCTCTCTCACGAGCCTGCGCACGCTGAGCTTGGAGGATAACTCCATTTCCGACCTGAGCCCGCTCTACTCGCTCAAGAGCCTGCAAACGCTCTATATAAGCGGCAACTCCGCGCTGACCGCCGAGGACATAGCCGAACTGCAGGACGCGCTGCCGAGCTGCACAATAGTCACGGACATCGACCTCAGCGTGCTGGAAAGCGTCGATGAGGAGCCGGTTGAGGATTAAAACGCACCCACTTTTCCGCCCATTCGGCGTTTAAAAGAGTTGCACGGGTGGGGGAAATATGGTACAATAGCATTGGCGGAGGCCGTTTCGGCGGCCTGACCGCCTTCAGTAAAAGGAGCTGATATTATATGAGATTCAACTTTATAGAAAAAAAAATACAGGTCAGCGGTGAGGAGCGCGCCTACGCCGAAAAGAAGGTCGGCAAGCTGGACAAGTTCTTCCGCACGGAATCCGACGCCGGAATTGTCTTTTCCTCCGAGCGCGGCCGCACCCGCGTTGAAATAACCCTCAACAACAACGGTATGTTCTACCGCGCCACTGACTACGGCACCGACGTTTACGCCAGCATTGACGCCTGCTGCGCCGCCATTGAGCGTCAGGTGCGCAAGAACAAGACCCGCCTTGAAAAGCGCCTGCGCGAAGGTGCGTTCGAGCGCGAGGTCAAGGAGGAATATGTGCCCTCCGCAGAAGATGACGACAGCGAGGACGAGGGCGAGTTCAAAATCGTACGCACAAAGCGCTTCTCCCTCAAACCTATGTCCGCTCAGGAGGCCATTTTGCAGATGAACCTGCTGGAACATGAGTTCTACGCCTTCATCAACGTCGATGACGACGACAGCTTTTCCGTCGTCTACCGCCGCAACAACGGCGGCTACGGCCTCATCTCCGCCGCAGACATCGACTGATATATCCGTTCAAGTTGCATAACTCCAAGCCGCAGCGTAAAAAACGCTGCGGCTTTTATGTTTTCTCTATTGACATATCAATATTGATATGATATCATTTTGATATCACGAAAGGAGATGCGTAGATATGAAAGAGAATGTCTTGCAAACAAATAAAAACGGCCTTGCCGTGCTCGTGGGGGCTATCGTTATGGATATTGCGGGCATTGCGGCCATCGTGGCGGCTTGCCTGACGTTTGACTACGAAGACGCCTTTGCAGCGGCGCTCTGCTTCTGCATAGTCGGCTCGGCGCTGCTGATAGTTTCAATTTTCCTCTATGCCGGTCTGAAAATTCTCAAGCCGCAGGAGGCGCTGGTGCTGACGCTGTTCGGCAAATACATAGGCACGCTCAGGGGCGAGGGCTTTTACTTTGTCAATCCCTTCTGCGTCTCCGTCAACCCCGCGGCGGGAACGCGGCTGGGACAGAGCGGCGACGTTGACTCGCGTCAGTCCCAAAGCTCCGCTGTTCTGCAGGCCATGACCTCCGGCATTGTCCGCCCCGAGGTCGTCACCAACAAGCGCGTATCGCTGAAAATTATGACGCTGAACAACTCGCGGCAGAAAATCAACGACTGCCTCGGCAACCCTGTGGAGATTGCCATAGCCGTCACTTGGCGCGTGGAGGACACAGCGGCGGCGGTGTTCAACGTGGATAACTACAAGGAATACCTCTCGCTGCAATGCGACAGCGCCCTGCGCGGCATCGTGCGCCTCTACCCCTACGACACGGCTCCCAACGTGGACACCACCGGCGACGGCGTGGCGGACGAGGGCAGCCTGCGCGGCTCCAGCGATATTGTGGGCCGCCGCATACGCGACGAGATACAGTCAAAGGTTGCCAACGCGGGCTTGGAGATTATAGAAGCGCGCATAACCCACCTCGCCTACGCGCCGGAGATTGCCGCGGTGATGCTCCAGCGCCAGCAGGCCAGCGCAATAATCGCTGCGCGCAAAATGATTGTTGACGGTGCGGTCGGCATGGTGGAAATGGCGCTCGAGCGGCTTGGCGAGAACCACACCGTTGAGCTGGATGAGGAGCGCAAGGCGGCAATGGCCTCCAATCTGCTGGTTGTGCTCTGCGGCAACCGCGACGCCCAGCCCATAGTCAACTCCGGCAGTCTGTACTGATGAGCGACTCCGCGAAAAAGCAGGTACCGCTGCGCCTCAGTCCCAAGCTCTACGCCGCCATAGCGTCTTGGGCAGAGGATGACTTCCGCTCCGTCAACGGCCAGATTGAATATCTGCTGACCGAGTGCGTCCGCCAGCGGAAGAAAAACGGCAAATACGTCGGCGAGGACATAGATAAGCCATTGGAGATTGATATTGAATAAAATAAGCGCGCACTCTCCCTTTCATCGGGCGGGTGCGCGCTTGGCTTATAGCTCACGCCTCGGCGTCGCAGTAGATGCAGCGGTAGATGCGTTTTTCGGCGTTGGCGAGGCGGAAGATGTGGGGTATTTCCTGCTCCACGGTCGTGATGCAGCGCGGGTTGCGGCAGAACAGGACGTTTGTCAGCTTTTCCGGCAGCGCGGCCTTTTTCTTCTCCACCAAAACGCCGTTGCGTATTACGTCAATCGTCACGCCGGGGTCAACGTAGCCCAGCACGGCCATGTCCAGCTCGAACTCGCCGTCCACCTTGATGATGTCCTTGCGCCCAAGCTTGCCGCTGACGGCGTTGTTGATTATCGCCACCTGACAGTCCAAGCGGTTGAGCTTGAGCAGATTGTATATCTCCATGCCGCGTCCGGCGGTGATGTGGTCTATAACATAGCCGTTTCTTATGGAATCAATGTTCATACCTCGACCTCCAACAGCTTGAGTATAAGCGCCATGCGCATATATTTTCCGTAGAGCACCTGCTTGAAGTAGCAGGCGCGCTTATCCGCGTCCACCGCGACGCTGATTTCGTTCACGCGCGGCAGCGGGTGCATTATGCACAGGTCCTCTTTGGCCGTTCTCAGCTTATCCGGCGTGAGAATATAGCTGTCCTTTAAGCGCAGATAGTCCTCCTCGTTGAAAAAGCGCTCGCGCTGCACGCGGGTCATGTAGAGCACGTCCAGCTCCGGCATGACGGACTCGAGGTCGGCCACCTCCTTATACTCCAGCCCGCGCCCGACGATGTAGTCGGCGGTGACGTAGGCGGGAACGCGCAGCTCCTCCGGCGAGATGAGCACAAAGCGCACGTTGGCGTAGCGGCTCATGGCGGCAATGAGGCTGTGAACCGTGCGCCCAAACTTGAGGTCGCCGCACACGCCTATCGTCATGCTGTCAAACCGTCCCTTTTCGCGGCTTATCGTCAGCAAGTCGGCCAATGTCTGCGTGGGGTGGTTGTGGCCGCCGTCGCCCGCGTTGATGACCGGCACGGCGGCGTTCATTGCCGCTATCATCGGCGCGCCCTCCTTGGGGTGGCGCATGGCGATTATGTCCGCGTAGCAGCTCACAACGCGCGCGGTGTCGGCAACGCTCTCGCCCTTGGCAGCCGAGGAGGAGCCCGCGTCCGCCATGCTCAGAACGTGGCCGCCCAGCTCGTACATCGCCGCCTCAAAGCTCAGGCGCGTGCGGGTTGACGGCTCGTAAAAGAGCGTGGCGAGCTTTTTGCCGTCGCAGACGTGGGCGTATTTTTTCGGGTTGGCTATAATGTCGTTCGCCGTGGCCACGAGGCCGTCGAGCTCGTCCACGGAGAGGTCGAGAATATCTATTACGCTTCTCATTTCGCCGCGCCTATCCAGCTCTCGTCGGAGGGGTTGCTGCGGAAGGCAATGAGCCTGCGCACGTCGTCGGGGGCGATGTAGCCGCAGTCGGCGGCCACCTGCGCTATCACGTCGAAGTTGGTCAGGCTGACGTTTTTCACGTTCGCGGCGGCGAGGCGGTCAAGACCCTTCTGCATACCGTAGGTGAATATGGACGCCACGCCCAGCACCTCCGCGCCCTCCTCGCGCAGAGCCTCCACAACCTCCAGCACGCTGCCGGCGGTGGAGATTAAGTCCTCGATGACGACGACCTTCCAGCCCTTTTCCAGCTTGCCCTCTATGCGGTTCTGGCGGCCGTGGTCCTTGGCGCCGGAGCGCACGTAGCCCATCGGCAGACCCAGAATGTGCGCGGTAATGGCGGCGTGGGCAATGCCCGCGGTGGAGGTGCCGAACAGCGCGTCAGCTGTCGGGTACTGCTCGCGCACTACGGCGGCGAGGGCGTTTTCCACGTCCGAGCGCACCTGAGGCGCGGTGAGGGTCAGGCGGTTGTCGCAGTAGACGGGGCTTTTGATGCCGCTCGCCCAGATGAACGGCTCCTCGGGGCGGAAAAATACCGCGCATATGCTCAGTAAGTCCTTCGCAATAAGAATTTCGGTTTCAGTCATGCCTGTGCGTCTCCTTTAATCAATAAATTTTTCAGCTGCTCAACAGTTTCCGCAATGTAATCCGCGCCGGCGGCCTCCAGCTCATCGCGCGCTCCGTAGCCGTAGAGCACGCCGACCGCGGGAATGGCGTTGGCCTTGGCGCCCTGAATGTCGTGGCGGCGGTCGCCCACCATTACGGCGGGGCCTGCCGCGCGCTCAAGGCAGCGGGCTATGGCGGCGGCTTTCTGGTCGCGGCTGTCCGTGGGGTCGGCGGCGGAGATATAGTCCATGTACTGCGCAAGGCCAAACTTTGCCAGCACCTGTTCCGCCTGCTTCTGCGGCTTGGACGAGGCTACCATGAGCGTTTTTCCGCTCCCACGCAGCTGCGCCAGCATTTCGGGTATGCCATCGTAGGGCGAGTTTTCCCAGATTCCGCAGTCGTTATAATATTCGCGGAAAACCTCCACGGCGCGCGCGGCCTCCTCCGGCGGCAGACCCAGCAGATTTTCAAACGACCACGGCAGCGGCGGGCCGATGAAGCCGCGGTAAAAATCCCGCTCGTGCGGCTCAAGCCCCAGCTTGCTTACGGCGTACTCCACGGCGTTGAAAATGCCGGGGCCGGAGTTCGTGAGCGTGCCGTCAAGGTCAAAAAGTACGGTGTTCCAAGTCATATTCAGCCGACAAACTCCGCGATGCAGCGCCGGTAGGCGGCCACGGGGTCCTCCGCCTTAGTTATCGGGCGGCCCACGACTATGTAGTCGGAGCCTATCTCCTTAGCCATTGCGGGCGTGGCGACGCGCTTCTGGTCGCCCTTGTCGCCGTCGGCAAAGCGCACGCCGGGGGTCACGGTGACAAAGCCCGCGCCGCAGGCTTCGTGTACCTTGCCCGACTCCAGCGGCGAGCAGACAACGCCGTCCAGCCCCGCCTCCATCGCGTTGCGGGCGTAGTGCATGACAGTCTCGTCCAGCGGGCGGTCAATCCAGAGCTCGGAGCGCATACTCTCCTCGTCCGTGGAGGTGAGCTGCGTCACGGCAATGAGCAGCGGGCGCGTGCCGTCGGCTCTTGTCAGCCCCTCCAGCGCGGCAGTCATCATGGCCTTTGTTCCGGCGGCGTGGAGGTTGACCATGTCCACGTCGAGGCCGGAGAGTACAGCCATTGCCTTTTTTACCGTGTTGGGGATGTCGTGCAGCTTGAGGTCGAGGAATATTTTGTGTCCGCGCGCTTTAATCTGCCGCACAATCTGCGGCCCCTCGGCATAAAACAGCTCCATGCCGATTTTAACAAAGGGCTTGCAGTCCGTGAACTTGTCCAAAAAAGCCATTGTCTCGGCCGCGGACGCGAAGTCGCAGGCCACTATAACGTCTTTTCCCATCAGTGTGCGCCTCCTATTATATCATTAAGATTTGTAATTCCGTATTTCTCCATTGCCGCCGGCAGCGCCTCGATGATTTTCTTGCAGGCCAGAGGGTCAACAAGATTGGCCGCGCCGACCTCCACCGCCGAAGCCCCCGCCAGCATGAATTCTATCACGTCCTCCGCGGAGCAGACGCCGCCCATGCCGATTATCGGTATGCTGACGGCCTCGTAGACCTGATAGACCATTCTCAGCGCCACGGGCTTTATCGCGGGGCCGGAGAAGCCGCCCATTTTGCTCGCGATAACGGGCTTTTTCGTGCGCAAATCTATGCGCATACCGAGCAGCGTGTTTATAAGGCTCAGTCCGTCCGCGCCCGCCGCCTCGCACGCGCGCGCTATGGGGACAATGTCCGTGACGTTGGGGCTGAGCTTGATGTAAACGGGCTTCGTAACAACGCTCTTGACCGCCGCCGTTATCTCCGCCACGGCCTCGGGGCTTGTGCCGAAGGCCATGCCGCCGCCGTGGACGTTGGGGCAGGAGATGTTGACCTCGAACCAGCCTATCTGCGCCTCGCTGTCCAGCTCGCGGCAGGTCTGCACATAGTCGTCAACGGAAAAGCCGCTGACGTTGGCCATAACCGGCTTATGAAAGCACTGCGCTAACTTGGGCAGCTCTGTGCTCTTGACCGCCGCCACGCCGGGGTTTTGCAGGCCGACAGCGTTTATCATGCCCGCCTCGCACTCGGCGATGCGCGGCGTGGGGTTGCCGAAGCGGGGAGAGAGCGTTGTGCCCTTGAACGAGAGCGTTCCGAGGCAGTTTATGTCGTACAGCTCCGCGAACTCGTAGCCGAAGCCGAATGTTCCGCTGGCGGGAATGACGGGGTTATCCAGCTCGATGCCGGACAGCGACACTTTAGTATTTACCATATTATCTCGCTCCTTTCCAGCACGGGCCCCTCGCGGCAGATGCGCTTTGTGCCGTTTTTCGTCTGGCAGGAGCAGCCCATGCAGGCGCCGAAGCCGCAGCCCATGCGCTCTTCAAAGCTGTACTGCCCGTCTATGGTGATAACGCTCTCCACCGCGCGGAACATGGGCATGGGGCCGCAGGCGTAGAAGTAGGTGCAGTCAAGCCCCGGCAAAAGCTCGGTGACAAAGCCCCGTTTGCCGTATGTGCCGTCCGCCGTGGCCGTCAGCACGCGCGCGCCCAGCGCCGCGAACTCGGCCTCGTAAAAAACGTCCTCGCGGCTGTTGAAGCCCAGCAGCACCGTCACGTCCTTTCCCTGCTGCCGCAGCACGCGGCAGAGCATATAGAGCGGCGGCACGCCCACCCCGCCGCCGATTAGCAGCGGGCGGGGGCCGCTTTTTTCGGTGTCATAGCCGTTGCCGAGGCCGGAGAGCACGGAAAGCTCCGTCCCCGCCGGCAGACGCGACATCTGCTCCGTGCCGCCGCCGACGGTTTTGTAGATAAGCGTCATTTCGTCGCCGCGCACGTCGCACACGGAAATGGGGCGGCGCAGGAAAAAGCCGTCCAACTTCAGGTTCACAAACTGCCCCGGGCGCTTTATGTCCGAGCAGTCGCCGCGCAGGGTCATCTTCCAAATATCGCGGGCGAGCGGAGTATTGCTCTCCAGCGTCATTGAAACGTCTTGCAATGTGTTCCTCTCCCTCTTTTTTCAGTGTAATCTAAATCAGTCTATTGTGGAAATGCCGAGCGTCGTCTCCTCCAGCACGTCCAGCAGCACCTCCACGGTGTCGAGCGCCGTGAATATGGTCACGTTGTTTTCCACGGCGGCCTTGCGTATCTCGTAGCCGTCGGAGAGCACCCCGCTGCCGGAGGCGGACATATCGCGCGTATTTATGACGTATGTCACGTAGCCGAGGCGTATGGAGTTCAAAATGTCCTCGCTGCCCTCGCTTATCTTGCCGCGCACGCGGGTGCGTATGCCGTGGCCGCGCAGGAAGCGCGCCGTGCCCTCCGTGGCCTCGATGTTGAAGCCGAGGTCGTAGAAGCGGCGGATGAGCGGCAGAGCCTCCTCCTTGTCGCTGTCGGCAATGGTGGCGAACACCGTGCCGTAGGAGCGTATTTTCATGCCGCTGGCCTGCAGCGCCTTGTAGAGCGCGCGGTAGAGCTTTTTGTCGTAGCCTATGGCCTCGCCGGTGGACTTCATCTCCGGCGAGAGATAGGCGTCCATGCCGGTGAGCTTGGAGAACGAGAAGGCGGGAACCTTGACGTACCAGCGCTCTTTCTCCGGCGGATAAATCTCCGTTATCCCCTGCTCGCGCAGGCTCTTGCCGAGTATGACGAGCGTACCGATGTCCGCCAGCGAGTAGCCCGTGGACTTGGAGAGAAAGGGCACGGTGCGCGATGAGCGCGGGTTGACCTCAATGATATACACGTCGTCGCGCTCATCGACAATGAACTGAATGTTGTAGAGCCCGACAATGCCAATGCCGAGGCCGAGGCGCTTTGTGTAATCCAAAATTGTCTCCCGCACCCGCTGCGAGAGCGTGCGCGGCGGGTAGACGCTGATGGAGTCGCCGGAGTGTATGCCCGTGCGCTCCACAAGCTCCATGATGCCGGGGACGAACACGTCGCGCCCGTCGCACACGGCGTCCACCTCGACCTCGCGTCCGGCGATATACTTGTCCACCAGCACGGGCTTATCCTCGTCCACCTCGACGGCGGTTTTCAGGTAGTGGCGCAGCGCGGCCTCGTTGGGGACAATCTGCATGGCGCGCCCTCCCAGCACGAACGACGGGCGCACGAGCACGGGGTAGCCGATGGCCGCCGCCACGGAAACGCCGTCGTCAATGTTCGTCACCGCGCCGCCGCGCGGCTGGGGAATGTTCAGCTCAATGAGCACCTTTTCAAAAGCGTCGCGGTTTTCCGCGCGGTCTATGGCGTCGCAGTTCGTGCCAATGAGCCGCACGCCGCGGTCGTGGAGCGGCTGCGCCAAATTTATCGCGGTCTGCCCGCCCAGTATGGCGATTACGCCCTCCGGCTTTTCCAACTCCACTATGTTGCAGACGTCCTCCGCCGTCAGCGGCTCAAAGTAGAGCTTGTCGGAGCAGGTGTAGTCGGTGGAGACGGTTTCGGGGTTATTGTTTATTATTATGGCCTCGTAGCCGCTGGCCTTTATTGTCTTTACCGCGTGGACGGTGGAGTAGTCGAACTCCACGCCCTGACCTATGCGTATGGGGCCGGAGCCGAGCACTATGATTTTGCGCTTATCGGAGACAACGGACTCGTTTTCCTCCTCGTAGGTGGAGTAAAAGTACGGTATATAGCTCTCGAACTCGCTGGCGCAGGTGTCTATCATCTTGTAAACGGGGAACATTCCGGCCTCGCGGCGGGTGTTCCAGACGTCCAGCTCGCTCACGCCCCAGAGCTTGGCGACATATTTATCGGAAAAGCCCATGCGCTTGGCGCAGCGGAGCGCTTCAATGTCGCCCGGCGCGGCGGCAAGCTCACGCTCTGTCTGCACGATGGAGCGCAGCTTTTCCACAAACAGCATATCAATCTGCGTGGCGTCGCATATAAGTCCGGGGTCTGTGTCGCGCCGCAGCAGCTCGGCCATTGCGTAAATGCGGTCGTCAGTGCCGCGGCGGATATAGTCGAGCATATCGGCGTCCGTCCAAGCGTCGAACTTCTTCATGTGTATGTGGCAGACGCCGATTTCCAGACAGCGCACGGCCTTGAGCAGGCTCTCCTCGATAGTGCGGCCGATGCTCATTACCTCGCCCGTGGCCTTCATCTGCGTGGAAAGGCTGTTGTTCGCGTCTGCGAACTTGTCGAACGGGAAGCGCGGCATTTTCGTCACCACGTAGTCCAGCGTCGGCTCGAAGGCGGCGGGGGTGTTGGCAATTTGAATTTCGTCCAGCGTCATGCCGACGGCAATCTTGGCGGAGACGCGCGCTATCGGGTAGCCGCTGGCCTTGCTCGCCAGAGCGGAGGAGCGCGATACGCGCGGGTTGACCTCGATTAAATAGTAGCGGAACGAGTGCGGGTCAAGCGCGAACTGCACGTTGCAGCCGCCCTCGATTTTCAGCGCGCGGATAATCTTCAGCGCGCTGTCGCGGAGCATGTGGTACTCCTTGTTTGTCAGCGTCTGGCTGGGGCAGACGACAATGCTGTCGCCGGTGTGTATGCCCACGGGGTCTACGTTTTCCATGTTGCATATCGTTATCGCCGTGTCGTTGGCGTCGCGCATGACCTCGTATTCTATTTCCTTGTAGCCCTTGATGCTCTTTTCCACCAGCACCTGATGCACGGGCGAGAGGAACAGCGCGTTTTTCAGCAGCGGAAGCATTTCCTCCTCGTCGTCCGCGAAGCCGCCGCCCGTGCCTCCGAGGGTGAACGCAGGGCGCAGCACGACGGGGTAGCCAATCTCCCGCGCCGCGGCAAGCCCCTCCTCTAAGGAGTTGGCAATCATGGACGGCAGCACCGGCTCGCCAATCTCCATGCACAGCTCCTTGAAGCGCTCGCGGTCCTCCGCGCGCTCTATGCTGTCCACGGAGGAGCCCAGCAGCTCGACCTGACACTCCGCCAGCACGCCCTTTTTCGCCAGCTGCATGGCGAGGTTCAGCGCCGTCTGGCCGCCGAGGCCGGGGATAACCGCGTCGGGGCGCTCGTAGCGGATTATCTTCGCCACGTACTCCAGCGTCAGCGGCTCCATGTAGACCTTGTCGGCAATGGTGCTGTCGGTCATAATCGTCGCGGGGTTGGAGTTGGCGAGAATGACCTCGTAGCCCTCCTCACGCAGCGCAAGGCAGGCTTGTGTGCCCGCGTAGTCGAACTCGGCGGCCTGCCCTATGACTATGGGGCCGGAGCCTATTACTAAAATTTTCTTTAAGTCGGTTCTCTTAGGCATCTGCCCTGCCTCCTTTCGCCTCGGCCATGTTGCGCAGAAATTCATCGAACAGGTAAGCGCTGTCCTGCGGGCCGGGGGCGCTCTCGGGGTGGTACTGCACGCTGAATATGCGCTCCGCCGTGTTCCTCACGCCCTCCACGGTGTTGTCCAGCAAATTTATATGCGTCAGCTCCAGACCCGTGCCCGCGAGCGTTTCGGGGCGCACGGCGTAGCTGTGGTTCTGCGATGTTATCTCAATTTTTCCTGTCAGCAGGTTCTTCACGGGGTGGTTGCCGCCGCGGTGGCCGAACTTGAGCTTGTAGGTCTCCGCGCCGCAGGCCAGCGAGATTATCTGGTGGCCGAGGCATATGCCGAATATGGGCACGCTGCCGCGCAGGGCGCGCACAAGCTCGATGACCGGCGCGGCGTCCTCGGGGTTGCCGGGGCCGTTGGAGAGGAACACGCCGTCGGGCTTCATGGAGCGCACGGTCTCCGCGTCCGTGTTCCACGGCACCACCGTCACGTTGCACCCGCGCGCGTTGAGCGAGCGGATAATGTTCAGCTTTATTCCGCAGTCCACCGCCACGACGTTGAAGCGCGGGTCGGCGGTGCGGGAGTACCAGCGCTTGGCGCAGCTCACTTTCGCCACGGCGTCGCGCGGCGGCTCCGCGGCAAGGCGCGCCAAGCACTCCTCCCGCGGGGTGTCGGCGTCCGTTATCAGCGCCATGCGCGAGCCCAAGTCGCGTATTGAACGGGTAATTTTGCGCGTGTCCACGCCGGATATGCCGGGGATGTGGTTCTCCTCCAAAATTTCCGAGAGCGTTTTGGTGTAGCGGAAGTTGGAAGGCTGGTCGTTGTAGTCGCGCACCACCAGCGCGCCGAGGCTGGGATTGCGCGTTTCAAAGTCCTCGTCCGCAATGCCGTAGTTGCCGATGACGGGGTAGGTCATCACAACCATTTGATAAGTGTAGCTGGGGTCGGAGACAATTTCCTGATAGCCCACCATTGAGGTGTTGAAAACTATTTCGCAGACCCTGTCGCCCCTGTCCCCGAAACCGGCGCCGTAATACTCCGCGCCGTCGGAGAGAACAATTTTTCTGTCTCTTATTTCCGCCATGCCGTTTTTCCTCCCGCAATCGTTAGTATGCACTCCCCGCGAACGCGCTCGCCGGCAAAGGGCGTGGCGCGCCCCTTGCTGAGAAAGTCGTCGGGGTTTATTTCGTATTCCTTATCCAAGTCAAACACCGTCAAGTCCGCCCGAGCGCCGACCTCTATCGCGCCGCCGCCCAAATTGAAGCGCGCTCTGGGCGCGGCGCAGAGCTTTTGCACCAGCAGCGCAAGGCTCACCTTGCCCGTCAGCACAAGGCGCGTATACAGCACTGCAAAGGCCGTTTCCAGCCCGACGACGCCCATGGGGCTGCCGTTCAGTCCCCGCGACTTCTCCTCCGCGGAGTGCGGCGCGTGGTCGGTGGCTATCATGTCGATAGTGCCGTCCAGCAGACCTCGCAGCAGCGCCTCGCGGTCGGCGGCGGAGCGCAGGGGCGGGTTCATCTTGAACCGACCCTCCTCGCGCATATCCTCGTCGCAGAGCGTGAGGTAGTGCGGCGCGGTCTCGCAGGTCACGTCCGCGCCCTCAGCCTTGGCGCGGCGGATAATCTCCACGCTCTCCTTGGTCGAGACGTGGCAGACGTGGTAGGCACAGCCGGTTTTTTTGGCAAGCTCCACGTCGCGCGCAATAGGCCGCCACTCGCTCTCGGAGCAAATCCCCGCGTAGCCGTGCGTCCGCGCCCAGCCGCCGTCATGCACCACGCCGCCGTGCAGAAGCGTCTCGTCCTCACAGTGGGCGGCGATTATTTTGTCCAGCGAGTGCGCCTTGCGCATGGCGCGCTCCATCATCTCCGCGCTCTGCACGCCCTTGCCGTCGTCGGAGAAGGCGCACACCAGCGGCGCGAGCGCATCCAAGTCCGCCAGCTCCTTGCCCTTTTCGCCGACGGTAATCGCGCCGTAGGGCAGAACGCTGACCGCCGCCTCCGCCGCCTTTTCCAGCTGGGGACGCAAATTCTCCGCGCAGTCGGGGACGGGGTCAAGGTTCGGCATGGTGCAGACCGCCGTGTAGCCGCCTCGCGCCGCGGCCTTGGCGCCCGAGGCAATAGTTTCCTTGTAAGAAAAACCCGGTTCGCGGAAATGCACGTGCACGTCCGCAAAACCGGGGAAAATATATTTGTCTGTAATGTCGATTACCTCGGCATCGGGGGAAAAAAGCGCCTCCCCGACGAGCGACACAACGCCGTCGGCAATGAGTATGTCTTTCCTTTTGAACTCACTTCCGCAGGCCACAAGCCCGCCGCGCAGCAACAAATCCATGCTCCACCTCATAATTATGCCTATATCCCATATATGATACCACAGGAAAGAATTTTGTCAAGAAGGTGTGAGGTATTTTTGCAGAGTAGAATTTTTACAGCAAAAGTTTTTGTTGACAAATCCGCGGATTGTGCTATAATAATCGAGTAATTTTCCTGCGGCTGTAGCTCATCCGGTAGAGCGCCACCTTGCCAAGGTGGAGGTAGCGAGTTCGAGCCTCGTCAGCCGCTCCATATCAGGGACAAATCGAAGCCCGAAGCAGCGGGCAGAGATTTGTCCTTATTATTTTTCAGCATATCGCCGCACAACATTTAATTGACATTTCCTATCGAACTTTGTATAATCAAGCCGTGGAACCCCGTTATATGCCTGTCATTGACGGTGTACGGTTAAAAAGACGGTTGCCTGACTGCCCGCGAGAGCGGAGAGGAAGGCGAAATATCGAGCCTCGCGGGAATATTTCTGATTTTTTAATCTGATATATTCAGGGGGTGGCCGATATGGACATTTTTAATGTTTTTGGAAACATTTGCAGCGTTATAGGCTTAGTATTTGCCATTATCGTCTACATAAAGTCCAAGAACAAGAAAAAGTGAACCGTCTGTCAGCACCAGATGGCTCACTTTTCTTGGGGGCTTAAGACCCTAAGTTTATAGAGTTCTATCCGATTGCGGCAACCGTCTTAGGTTTCGCCGCAGGGAGGTGCTTGTTAGCAGCAGGCATCTCTCTGTGTTTATTATAGCATACGGCGGGGAAAAGTCAAATGTTTTTTGCGCTGCGCGCAGGCGGCCTCAACGGAATAAAAACCGGAGCGCCAAGGGTATGTTTGCCTTGGGCGCTCCGTTTTTTGTTATTCGTTCACTGGGCGGGGCAGGCGGGGCGGCGGTGGGCGGAGCGGCGGGCGACGTGGCGCCCGCGCGCTATCTGCCGCTTGCGCTCCCTGAGGGAGGCCACTATGGCGTCGTTCAGCTCCGTGTCCTCGGGGGCGAGCTCCGCGGAGCGGGAGCAGAGGAGGTCGAGGGCGGTTTCGTCGCCCGTTGCCTTTATGCGCTCCAGCGTTCTGGCGGCGAGGGCGCGGAAGAGCTCGGCGTACTGCTCGCGGTAGACGTCCAGCCACGGCGCGGGGGCGCTGCACGACAAAAACTCTCCGCGGTACAGCTCCAGCGCGCGGGCGCACTTGGGCATTGCGTCAGCGTCGTCAAGCGGCAAATCGCGCTCGGAGCGCACAAGCGACAGCAGCTCGTCCGTGTCGAAAGCGAGGTCATAGGAGCGGTTTATGGAAAAGCGCCCCGAATAATAAATGATGAGCGACTGGCCGCCGCGGCGGTCGAGGTTAAGCGGCTCGAGGGTTTTGCGCAGGCGGCTGAGGCGGACGCGGGCGTTGCCCTCGCTGGTGCTCTCGCCGCCGCGGGTTGTCCAGAGCACGGCGTCCAGCTCTGCCATGTCCACCTCGCGGTCGCGGTTGACGAGCAGATATTTCAAAAGCATCCACGGCAGGGACTCGCGGCCGCGGCTCTCGCAGATGAGCTTATCGCCGCAGCGCAGCTCCACGGGGCCTAAAAGGCGCACATAAACGTCCGCCGGACGCGCTTCCTGTTGATTTACCGGCATATATTTCTCCTTTGTCCATGCGGGTTTAAGAAACAGGGAGACAGAACGGGTTAAGGTTCTGTCTCCCCCCAAGCAGGTTAATCTATGCGATTAAATGCTATGGTTATTGGTCAGCGTTAGTCCTCAGGATAACCAACATGGCTGATAAGAGAGCTCACATTGCTGTTGCCATCGGCTATGGCCCAGATGGAGACTGCCTCGGCAGTGTTGTCGTTCTCCTCTGCGTAATCCTCGGTGAAGACCCAGACATAGTCGCCTTCACTCGGAGCGCTGGAGCTGCCGGAACCGCCAGTCTTAATGCGGGTCTTCTGGTAGTCATCAGCGAAGGAGAAGACATAGGTTTCGCCGTTGATGGTAACGTCGATACTATCGCTGTCCTTATCGGTGACAAGGCCGAAGTACAGGTAGTAATCGTCATTCTCGAACTGAGACACGCCGCCTTCATTTCCGTCATACGGAGTGAAGGTTGCAAGTCCGTCGCTGCCTATCTCAATCCAGCCGGCCTGGAACTTGTACCAATCGCCGTCTATGTCGCCCTCGTCAAACTCGTAAGTTACCTTAGAACCGTCAACCCAGAACTGAGCTGTCTCGGTGTCGTTGCTGGTGCTGACAACATCGCCGCTGCCGGTGTAGACCGCGTAGATAAGGTCTTCCGTAGCGCTTACGTCATCGCCGAATACGTAGATGTAGGTAAGGCGGGTGCTGCCGCTGGAGGACTTGATAACAAGAACTCTGTCGGTATTGTCGTAATCCTCATCGGGGAAGTTAGAGTAACCAGTGTAGACCTTCTGGTCGTCAACAAGAACGAGCTTGGTGGTGCTGTTGGCATACAGAGTGGTAGTGGAGGTGCAGCTGCTGTTGGTGTAGAGCTTAACAGCGCTTACGTCATCAACTATAACACCATAGTACTCGGCCGCAGTGCTGCCCAGCTTGTTCAGTGTGTAGTAGCCGCTGCTGTTCTCGGTGTAGGAGTAGATGTGGCCGGCAACGAGGTCGCCATCGTTATCGTAAAGCGGGTCATCGTCATAGCTGCTGTCGATATAGACTGTTTCGCCCGCAATCTTCACATAGGCATCGTCCTCATCAGCGTCATTTACCTTGAGGTAGATGGTCTGGGTTGTGCCATCGGTGAAGGTGGCCTTTACCTTGACCTCTGCATCGTCAAATCCGTCATAGCCGGTGGCCTTTGCGGACTCAACATACAGATAGTTCTTAGTGCTCACGGTGCCAGAGCTGGACTCATCAGCTTCCTCGAAGCCTATCATGTTGCCGTAGGTGTCGAGGTAAAGGATATAAGTCGTGTCATAGTCCTTGTCATCTCTTGCGCTGGTGAAGTTGCTGTACTGGTCGTGGTCACTGTTGAAAGTGTAGGAGCAGTTGTACGTTGTACCGTCAATGGTGACCTTGCTGGTTCCCCAAGAGGTAGCCTCGCCCTCAACAACGGTGGCAGCGGTGATGGACTGAGCAACATCATCCTCTGCGGCGCTCCAAGTAACTATGACCCAGTCGTCCTCTTCAAAGCCTGCAAGGTTGGAAGCGCTGTCGCTGTCGATGGTCAGTTCACTTGCTTCAGGATTGCCGTAAACATCAAGAGTGATTTCGATGTCATCGCCGTCGGCGTCAACATCAGTAACCTGTCCAAGGTACTGGTTGATAATAACGGCCTGGACTTCGTTGTTTGCGTCATCAACATAAAGCTCAAGAGTAGAGCCTCTCTGGACTATCTTGGTATCGCTGTTCTTTGTAGCGAAGCCGCTGTCTTTGCCGACCTCGCCGGTGTACTTGGCATAGGTGCTGCCATAGGCATCGTCGCTGTCGATTTCGGAATCATCATCTACATAGAGGTAGAAAGTATAACCTGCGATGGTGCTGCCTATTTCGCTGTAGATGTCCTGAGATTCCTTGTTGTTGGCAATGGTGTAATCGGCGCTGTCGTCAACATAGCTGTCGCTGATTTCGACGTCATCGGACAGCCAAGTGTAGCAAGGACGGCCAAAGGCGTCGGTATCCTGAGTGTTTCCGCTCTTTTCACCGCTCTTGGTGAGGTCGTAGGTCAGGTAGCCTATGGTGTACTCGTAGGCGGTCTCATCGTAGTCATCACTGTCGATGTAGTCCTCATACTTATACTTGTCCTTGATGGTAGAGCTGAGGGAGTTCAGAGCGGAAGTTCCGACATAATACTCGCCGAAGTTGGAGTTGTAGTTCACCTGAGCAACGCCGGTCAGGGTGTTGAAGGTGTACAGAGCCATTTCGTCGCGGGTGATGGCGGTGTTGCCGCTGAGAGAGCCGCTCTTACCGGAATAAATTCCGAGAGAGCCTGCGGTGGCAGCCACGTTGACAGCCCAGCTTGCGCCGGTGTACTCGCCGTTCACGCCGTAGCCGGCAGTGCAGAGCAGCATCTTGCCGAACTGATAAGCAGTAACCTCATCTTCGGGGTTGAAGTTGCCGGTGCCGTCGCCGTCGATGATGCCTGCGCTGGCGCAGTAGGCTATGTAGCCGACAGCCCAGTGGGTCAGGGGCACGTCATCAAACGGAGCGCTGGTGGCGGAGAGGGAAGACGCGGTCTCCGCGCCGAGTGCGAGGTAAGCGATTATCTTCGCCGCCTCTGCGCGGGTCATGGTGTCATTCGGCTTGAATGTGCCGTCGCTGCCTTCCAGAATGCCGACGCCGGTGAGGACATCGACAGCCTCGGTATAAGTAATGTCATCCACGTCTGTGTAAGCAGTCAGGCTGCTGCTTGCGAAAGCAGTCACGCCGAGCGTGCAGACGAGGGACACTACCAGCACGAGGCAGAGAAGGCGTTTGAAGTTCTTCTTCATGGTGGGTGTTTCCTCCTTAAAATGTTTTTCCGCATACTATGCGGAATGTTTATTATGCACAAGCCTCTCTTTTCATTTGGGCTTAATGCAACATTTCAAGGCCACATTGTTGTTTACGCAACAAATATGCTAAAATTGTCGCGTAAAAAGCGGCCTGCTGTCGCAAATCCCGTGATTTGCGACTGCTTAATTGTATTTTAGCATAGAAATTGCGTTTGTCAAGGGAGCTTTCGGGTCGTAATCAAAATGTAACAAAGCTCGCCAAACCCACAAACGAAAGAAGGGAGAGCATTGAACTCTTTAAGCAGCCGCAATGCCGTCGTCCGATGCGGCAGGGAAAGTATTCGCATAAAGAACGCAACCGCGTATTATCCCGCCACGGAAAAGCCTCCGCCGGAGGCCAAGCCGCCCGACATGACGGTCAGCGAGGCGGTGGAGGGCTGGCTGGAACGGTGCGCGGGGCGCTATAAGCGTTCCACTTGCTCCACTTACCGCCGCGTGGCGGAAAAGCATGTACTCGGTGAGCTCGGAGATATTCCCGTGAGTGAGCTGACTAACGGGGAAATTTCCGAGTTTTTGCAGCACAAAATCTACGGCGCGCGCGACGCACCGCCGCTCGCTTCCTCCACGGTCAGCAGTATCGTCACCGTGCTCAGCGGGGCGGTCGGCTACGCGGAGTGCCGCGGGGTGCGTTTTTACGCTTGGGACGCATTAAGCCGCCCGCGCAAGACGGTCTGCGAAACGCAGACGCTCACGCAGGCGGAGCAGGATGCCTTGAAAAGCACATTGTTTCAGGATTTGAGGCCGAATAACTTTGGGATTTTGCTGTGTATGTACACTGGGCTGCGAATCGGAGAGCTTTGCGGTCTGAAATGGGGAGACATTTCAGACACAGGTGTTCTCACGGTTCGCAGAACTGCCCAGCGCATCCAGAATCCCAACTACGGCGAGGGCGACGAACGGCACACCGTTGTGGTGTTCGATGTGCCGAAAAGTCGGTGCTCTCAGCGCTCCATTCCTGTGCCGCCTGTGCTTCTGGATAAGGTTGACCGGCTGCGGCGCGCTCCCGACTGCTTTGTGCTCACCGGCGACCCCGATTTGTTCGAGGAGCCGCGGGTAGTGCAGCGGTATTTCAAGCGCGTATTGCAGCAAGCCGGTGTGCGCGACGTGAATTTTCACGCGCTGCGCCACACCTTTGCGACGAACTGTGTTCAGGTCGGGTGCGACCCCAAAACTCTCAGCCAGATGTTGGGACACGCCGACGTAGCCGTAACATTGAATACGTATGTACACCCATCAATGTCCGCAATGCGGGACATAATGCTTCGCCTCTGCAAAGATGAGGCTTGGTAAAACCGAAAAAACTCAGGGTTAAAAACCTTGGAATCGTGCGGCGGTTGTCGCAAATCACGGGATTTGCGACTGCTTTTGCAATTCGTGGGAATTTCTCGGGTTCGCCGAAAAGATAAGTGGTTCAACAATGTCCGATGTCAGTGTCGCATAGACTTATTTTAACGCCTTAAAGCGATTTAACCTATCAATAAAAGATGAATTTTTCTTAAACAAACTGTAAATTCTACAATACCGACCGCTTTTTACGCTCTTATTACGTGAAAATTATCAAAGCCTCCGACGAAATGTAACGTCGGAGGCTTTGCTTTGTCGGTTTTCGTTTTGCTTTTTACTTGCCGTTCTTCCAGCCTATGGAGAGCTGTTCCGTCTCAAGCATCTGGTCGTGAGCCTGACGGACAAACACCGCCATGCGGTCGGCAATCTCGTTCATCGTGTCCACGTAGAGCCGGTGCAGACAGCGCGGGTTGCACTTCTCCGCCGGAACGTCAGCAATTTCGGCAAAGCGCTGAATCTCCGCCGTGACCGCGGTGCGGCTGAGCGGGGTTCCGCTGCGGGTGATGAGCAGCGGCCCTGCGGCAATTTCCCTGCGCTCGGCGTAGTCCAGTAGCTCCGCGCGGTAGGAGGCGGGCAGGTGCATCATAACGCCGTCCTCGTTCTCCACCTCTCCGGCCTCCGCCGCCTCGCGCGTGAGGTGAACAAGGTCGGGGAAGCAAAGTCCCGCGGTGGTGAACGCCTTTATGAGCAGATAGGAGCGCTCGCGTCCCTGCGCCTTGGCCGCACCTAAAATACGTAGATATTCCGTGCGCGTGAGCGTGGGCTGGTGTCCCTTCTGCGGCGGGAGCGGGCGGCCGAGCTGAAATTCGCGGTGGCCGCAGAACTCCAAGAAGCTGTTGCAGGCGGAGACAAAGAGGTTGACTGTGCAGGGGGCGTAGCCCTCCTCCAGAAGCCTGTCGCGCATCTCGGCAAGCGTACCGCGGCGGACACGTTTGTCGTCGGGCGGCAGCATCTCAACGAGCTGGTTGAGCTTCTGCTTGTAGGTTTTCACCGTTTCCGGCGTGCGGTTGCGGCGGCGCAGGTCCTCGAAGAAGGCGCGCATTGCCGCTTGAGTGACCTCCTGACCCTCGTCGGGCTGCTCTGACATGGGTTCCGCGTTGCGTTGGTCTGTCATGTGTGTAACCCCCTATTTCTTTTTTTATTTATGCTGCGCGGAAAAATGGATTAACAATGTTATTTCTCCTCCGCCACAATAATGCGGATGCGGCCTCCGGCGGAGAAGCTGAAGTTATCGTACCAACCCGTGAGCGTGTAGTCGCCGCCCTCGATGTCGGAGATGTCGGCCGCGTAGAACTTGGTGCTCTGCTTGAGCACGACCTGCACATTTTCGTCCAGCGTGTAGCTGACGCCGGAGCTGGCGGTGGCGGTGAGGTCGCCGACGCTGCTGAGCTTGACGCTCGTGAGCTGGCGTATGCTCTTGAGGCCGTTGCTGTCATAGATGAGCGCCGCTCCGCCCACGCTGACGTTGTAGCTCGCGGAGCTGGTGAGGCTCTGGGAAACGCCGTTGAGCAAATACTGATAGCTGTTCGTTGTGCTGCTGCCGGTGTTGGCGGCGGTCATGTAGACGTAGGAGAAGGTGTCGCCCGTCGCTTCGTAGAGAATGAGCTGGTCAATCTCGCCCGCGCTGTTGAGCGTGTAGTAGCGGACGTTGCTGGACTGGAGCGTGGAGCCCGCGAGGCGGGAGGTGTAAACGCGGGTGTAGCCGCCGCCGCTGTCGGTGTCCACAATCTTAACGTCGGAGGCAAGGTTGTAGCCCGCAAAGGTTGTGCCGCTGGAGTTCACCTTGCCGGAGAGGGATTTTTCCGAAAGGCCCTTGACAACCGTCTCCGAGTCGCTGTAGGTGACGGAGAGCAGGCGGTTGAGGGAGTAGGTTGTGCCGGTGTGGTAGAACGTGCGCAGTACGCCGTCCGTGCAGGCCAGCTGCGTGACAATCTGCACGCTGGCGGAGGAGCTGGAGGTGTCGGAGGAGCTGGCAGACTTCTCGCTGGAGATGACGACACCGTAGTAGGTGGTGCTGCTCTCCTCCGCGCTGACGATGTCCGCGACCTCGCCGTTCATGCCCAGCAGCAGCGTGACGATGTCGCCGGTGGTGAAGCTGCCTTGGCTGGACACCTTGTAGGTTGCCGTGGTAGTCTCAAGGCTGTAGGCTGTACCCGCAACGGTCACCGCAGTCGGCGCGGCGGCGCTGGGGGAAACGGCGGTGAGGGTGCCGGTGACGCGGTCGTTGTAGACCCAAACCGTCCTTATATTTTCATTATAATAGTAAACGTCGTATTTTTCAACATCTGAAACAGAAGAAATTGTACCATTTTTGTAAACAGTTATGCCGCTTTCGCTGAACGGCAGGGTCAAGGTGTCGTTCGCCGAGGCAACATAGGGGCCTTTTGTATCAGTGGCAACGAGCGCGGAGTAGTCCACCTCGCCGTTCGTGATGGTGTAGCCCAGCGTTGTGCCGTAGACCGCGCCGGAGCTGGTGTCCGAGGTCAGGAGGTTGTAGAAAATCGTGACGCAGTCCTGACGGGTCAGCAGCTCTCCCTGCGATGCTGTGACGTCATCCAGCAGACCCACGGAGCGCGCCTTGCTAAGCTGCGCAGTGGGGTAAGAGCCGGTGAGCGTGTCCGAGGTGTAGCCCAGCAGACGCAGCAGCGCGGTGCAGGCTTCCTCTAAGGTTATGGTGTTGTCGGGGCGGAACGAGCCGTCAACATAGCCCGTGACCCACTCCTGCTCGACCGCGAGCTTGATGTACTCCGTTGCCCAGTGCGTGCTCTTGACGTCCGTGAAGAGCGAGGAGCCTGTGCCCGTGCCTGAGGTGACGCTGTCCTTATAAGTGGAGGCGGCGGTCATCATCTTCACGAACTGCGCGCGGGTGGTGTAGGAGCTGAGGTTCATGTTGCCGTTCTCGTCGCCGACGATGATGCCCACGGCGCGCACGGTCTCCAGCTGCGTGTCTGTGTCTGTCCCCGCCGCGAAAGCTCCGCACGTTCCCATAAGCAGGGCAAAAACGAGCGCCAAGGCTGTTGCGGCCAGTCTTTTTTTCTTCATTTTCAATCAATTCCTTTCCGATTTATCCTGCGCTTCGAGCGCTGATTTATTAGTCATAGTGCAGCGCGTCTATCGGGTTGAGGCGCGCGGCCTTCTTCGCGGGCAGGTAGCCAAACACGATGCCGATACCCACGGATATGCCGAAGGCCAAGGCAACGGAGGCGCTTGTCGGCGCTATTGTCAGCGACTCGCCCAGCAGTGACGCCACCACAACGCTCGCCACAGAGGAGAGCAGGTAGCCCAGCAGTATGCCCACAACGCCGCCCAGCGCGCTCGTGCAGGCCGCCTCGATGACGAACTGCTGCATAATGTAGCGCTCCTTCGCGCCGAGGGACTTGCGTATGCCAATCTCGCGCGTGCGCTCGGTGACGGAGACCAGCATTATGTTCATAATTCCGATGCCGCCGACGACCAGCGATATGGCGGCGATGGCGGAGAGTATGCCCACGATGAGGTCAATCATGCTCGTCATTGTCTCCACCAATTCACTCATGCTGGTGACGGTGTAGAAGTCGTCGTCCTCGAAGAACTCATAAAGCGCGGCCTCGACGACCTCCTTGCCCTCGTCCACGTAGTTTTCATCGTAAACCGTTATGACGTAGCTCGATATGCGCCCCGTCACGCGGGAGGCCGTGGAGTAGGGCAGGTATATGCAGTCGTCCGAACAGCCCTCTTCGAGGTCGTCGTCGTCAAGCTGCTGTTCAAGAACGCCCACAATAGTGTAGCTTGTGCCATTAATTCGCAGGCTGTCCCCCACCGCGCTGCCTCCGTAGTACGCTAAGTTGACGTAAGCCCCCACAACGCATATTTTGCTGCGCGAGGCTATGTCGCTGTAGAGTATGCCGCGCCCTGTGGTGACAGTGTAGTGCATCATGTCGAAGTAGTCCTCGCTGACGCCGGTGACGGAGGAGCTGGTGGTCTCCGTGCCAATTTTCACGTAGCCCGACATGGTGGCCGTGGGGGAGCATTTATTGAGATAATCGCTGTTTTCCTCCACAATCTCGTACATATCCTCGACCTCGAGCGTGCGGGTAGAGCCGCGCTCCTGCACGGAGACGGTCAGCGTGTCCGTGCCCATGTCGGCAAAGCTGTCGGTCACGTAGCCCTCAAGGCCGTTGCCGAGGCCGACTATAACCGTCACCGCCGCCACGCCGATGATTATGCCGAGCATAGTCAGGAACGTGCGCATTTTGCTGGAAACAATGTTTTTGAACGCGAGGGAGAAGGATTCCAAAATACTCACGCGGGAACGCCTCCCTTTTTGCCCGCGAGGTTGGGCGTAACCACCGCCTCCGGCGCGTCAGCCGGACCGTCATAGATAACGCGCCCGTCTGCGAGGCGGATTATTCTCTCCGCCTGCACCGCAATGGAGTTGTCGTGCGTTATCAGAACAACGGTGTTGCCCGCGGCGTGGAGCTGCTGCAGCAGCTCCAGCACCTCGCGGCCGGTTTTGGAGTCCAGAGCGCCGGTCGGCTCGTCGGCCAGTATGACCGAGGGCTCGCCCACCAGCGCGCGGGCTATGGAAACGCGCTGCTGCTGGCCGCCGGAGAGCTCGTTGGGCTTGTGCTTCAGCTTATTGCCGAGGCCGACCATTTCCAGAGCAATCTTGGCTCTCTCGCGCCTTTCGGAGCGTCCCACTCCGGCGTACATCAGCGGAATCTCCACATTTTCTACCAAATTCAGCTTTGGCAGCAGGTTATATTGCTGGAATATAAAGCCTAACTTTTCGTTGCGTATCTCGGCCAGCTCGTTTTTGTCCATCTGCCCCACGTCCCTGCCATCCAGCAGGTAAGTGCCCTCGGAGGGGACGTCGAGGCAGCCTATTATGTTCATGCAGGTGGACTTGCCGGAGCCGGAGTGTCCGACAATGGCTAAAAACTCGCCGTCGTTCACAGTGAAAGAGATATGGTCGGCGGCAACAACAGTGGTGTCGCCCATCTGATAATACTTGCACACCGACTGAAATTCTATCAGTGCGCTCATATCAGAAGCCTCCTCCCATTCCTCCGCCGCCGGGCATACCGCCTCCGCCGCCGCCCATGTCCATACCTCCGCCCATCATACCGCCGCCCATCATGCCGAAGGCGTCGGTAGAGGAACTGCTGGTGGGTATGTAAACAACAACGTCGCCCTCCTGAAGTCCGGAGGTTATTTCGATGTAGTCGTCGCTGCTGACGCCGGTGGTGACTTCAACGGTGACATAGCCGCTCTCGTTGGCCTCTCCTCCGGCAGCGCTGGGTGAGTCCGCGGTCAGGAGCACGGTGTTGCCGCGCTGCAGGGCGGAAGCGGGTACGGCAAGCACGTTTTCCGCGCTCTCAAGCGTTATGGTGGCGTCCACAGTCATGCCGGGGAGCAGACCGTCCGTCTCGTCAATGCGTATTGTCACGGGGTAGGTAGCAACGCCGCCGGAGGAGGTTCCCGCCACGCTGACCTTGGTCACAACGCCGCTGTAGGTCACTCCCTCCACGGCGTCCGCGGTTATCTCCACGCTCTGGCCGACTTCTATGCTGGAAACGTCCAGCTCATCGACGCTCAGCGTCATTGTCAGATAGCTCAGGTCGTAAATTATGCAGAGCGTGTCGCCGGACTCAACATTTTCACCGGCCTCGTAGTTTTTGTCTATAATCGTGCCCGAAATGGGAGCCGTAAAGCTGTAGTTGTCAAGAGAGTCGTTGGCCGAATCCAGCGAGAGCTGCGCGGTGCGGACGCTCTCCGAAGCGCTTGTCACTTGCTCGCTGAGGTCGGTGCTCGTCATAACGATTATTGTGCCGCCGCTGCTGACGCTGTCGCCCTCATCGGCCACTATGGAGGACACGGTGCCGGAGACCTTGGCGGTTATCGTGGCCTCGTCGCCATATTCAAACGTGCCGCTGTCGCTGCTGCCCACGCCGTTTATGGTGGCGGTGGCGCTCTGGGTGGTGGAAATTCCGCCGGGGTTATAGACCTCTATGGTCACGGTATGTACTATCCTGTTGCCTGAGAGCACAGTGTCAACGCCGGAAATTTTTGTGACCGTGCCGGTCAGGGTCTCAAACGTGCTGTCCAGCGTCACGGTGGCGGACTGCCCCACGTAAAAGCTCTCGCAATCGTCGGCGGGGAAGTTGACCTTGAGCGTCATAACGGAGGTGTCGCGGACGACAGCAATGGTCTGGCCGTTGTTCACATCGTCGCCGACATCAACGTAGAGTTCAACGACCTGACCGGAAATGGTTGACTTGACGGTGAGGTCGCTGACGTTCTCCACTGCGTCGCTGTAGTTGCGCTGCGCCTGACTGAGGCTTATCTCGGCGCGCTCAATGGAGCTCTCGGTATCCGAGGAATCTATGGTGTAAAGCAGCTGGCCTTCCTCCACCTCGTCGCCCTCCTCAAAGTCGGCAGTGAGAATTTCGCCCTCGACAAGGGTGGTGACGGTGTAGCTGTTCGCTGCCTGCAGGGTTCCGCTGCCTGTTATCTCCGACGTAATGTCGCGGTACTCAACCGCGGACTCGGTATAAGCGGTTGTGACCTCCGCATTGCTGCCGCGCCGCATGAGGAAGAAGCCGACAGCTGCGGCGATAATTATGACGACTATCACCAAAATTATTATCCACTTTTTCAGCTTTCTTTTCTTTTTTGGCTTAACGGCGACGGGGGTATCGCCCGCGGCGGACTGTTCTTCGCCGCTCTTGTTTTTGCCAAACGGAAGTTTCATTGCACTTAGTCCTTTCCTGAAAAATTGAATTTCCCGCAGTCTTGATGCGCTTTTGGTGCATATTTTGCCAAGTTCTGCGTTTGCTCGGCTCCCCGCGGTATACGAGCCGCCGATTTTTTACGCCTATATAATGCAATTATAATCTTAAATTTAACTTAAAAAATTATGCTTGCGAGCCGTAAAAAACCAAATTTCGTGGAAATTACACATTTGCAAAATGCGATTTAACACAACATTCACAAAATAGGAAAACCGTTCCGGCCTCAAAAAATCAGCCGTCACGGTTTTCACGGAATTATGCCATACATTATTTATAATAGTCCGTACTTGACCTTTATTCTGTCCAGCTTCTCCAGCATAGGCTCTGCGCCGAGCCAGAGGAACAGCCACGTCGCCGCGGCCTGAACGCAGTCTATGGGAAAGCCGGTGATGTAGTAGGCCATGATGACGCTGCCGCTCACGTCCTGCGGCCACATCAGCGCCGCCGCGGGGTTCATTATGCCGCCGTAGACGAATGCCGACAGCGCACCGAAAACGCAGAGCGACACCCTGCTGCGCCGGAGCAGCCCCTTGCGGAACAGCAGACCGGCCAAAAAGCCGACGACGCCCATGGCGAACATCTGCCACGGCATCCACGGCCCTTGGGAAAAGAGCATATTGGACGCCAGCATAGTCAGCGCGCCCACAAGAAAGCCCGTCTCCCCGCCAAAGGCGATGCCGGCAATAATCGTCAGCGCCATGACCGGCTTGAACTGCGGCAGCATGAAGAACACTGTCCGCCCCGCCACGCCCACGGCGCACAGCACGGCTATGACAACCAGCTCGCGGCTCTGCGGCCTCCTGTCCTCAAATATGAGGAAAAACGGCAGCATGGCCTCCAGCAGTATCAGCAGGGAGATGAAATAGTACTTTTTCCCGCCGAGCCAGTACACCCCCGCAAAAAGCGTCAGCGGAATGAGCAGCACTATCAGCACGCAGGCCGCCAGCGTGCGCCGCGTCAGTCGGCGCTTCTCCCGCGGCGTCTGCGCCATGAAGTCCGGCACGCGCTGCCGTCGGCTGATGCAGGCGGCAAAGACGAGCAGCGCGGCTATAAAGACCGCGTAATACGCAATCTGCCTCGCACCCAGCGCGGTGAAATCCTCGGAGTAGAGCAGCGCCGAGAGGTCGCTCTCGCCCAAAAAGCTGAGGAAGAGCGCGACTGCGGCGGCGCCTGAAACCGCGGCGCCCAGCCTGCGCCACCATGGAAGCCTACGCGGCTCGCTGTCCGGCGAGCTTTCCTGCGGCTGCGGCACGGGCGGAATGTCCTGCGGCAGCTCCGCGCTCTTCGGCGCTTCTCCCCCGCAGGCGGCGATAACATCCTCCGCCGTGACCGCCTCCGGCAGCAGCGGGCGTGCCATGCGGTTGGCCGAGGTGGTGTAAAAGCTGTTGCCGGAGAAAAATTCCCGCGGCGTTCCCTCCGCCGTAATGCCGCCGTCAAACAGCAGCGCGCAGCGGTGGGCGTAACGGGCGCAAAACTCAATGTCGTGGCTCACCATGACAATAGTAACGCCCCTTGCCAGCAGCGTGCGCAGTATTTCGCCGAAGCTCTGCTTGAACTCCGCATCCAAGCCCTTTGTCGGCTCGTCCATGAGCAGTATATCCGGCTCGGTCAGCAGCACCTTTGCCAGCGCCGCCCGCTGCTGCTCCCCGCCGGAGAGGTCATAGGGGTGCCTGTCCAGCAAATCCGTCAGGCGGCAGACCGCTGTGACATACGCCACGCCCTCGTCCTGCCGCACTTGGCTGAGCTTTCTGCCGCGCAGCGTCTCGTACAAGTCCTCGCGCACGGTTTTTTTCACAAACAGCGTCTGCGGCTCCTGCGGCAGCAGAGCAATTTTGCCCCGTGAGCGCACCTCGCCGCGGTAAGGCCGCAAAAGACCGGCAAGGATTTTCAGCGACGTGGTCTTGCCCGTGCCGTTGCCGCCCAGCAGCGCCAGCAGCTCGCCGCCGTACACCGAGAGCGTCAGCCCCCGCAGCGCGTCCGGCAAGTCCTTTTCGTACCTGAACCACACTTCGTCCGCTTCAAGCACCTTTTCCGAGGAGTGCGCATACCGCCTCTCCGGCGGCAGCGGCAGCAGCGGACGGCGCTCCGCCTGCCGCGCCAGCCACGCTCTGCCCTCGCCCACGGTCACGGGGCAGGGCTCCTCGTTTTCCACCGCCGCCCAGACGCGCATTGCCGTCGGCATGGAGAGAAACATAGCGTGTCCGCGCTGCTTCAGCGCTGCGCCTACCTCGCGCGGAGCGCCGCTGCACAGCAGCCTGCCGCCGTCCATGACCGCCGCGCGCGACGCCAAGGCAAAGGCGTCCTCAAGGCGGTGCTCGGTCAAAATTATTGTCGTGCCCAGCTCCCTGTTTATCCGCCCCAGCGTTGTCAGGAAGTCCGAGGCGGCAATGGGGTCGAGCTGGCCGGTGGGCTCGTCCAAAATGAGCACCGAGGGCTGCATCACCATAACCGAGGCCAAGTTGAGCAGCTGCTTCTGCCCGCCCGAAAGCTCGTTCACGTTTTTGTAAAACCACGCCTCGATGCCGAAAAACGCGGCCATCTCCGCCACGCGCCTGCGGATTGCGGGAGTGTCCAGCCCCAAGCTCTCCAGCCCGAAGGCCAGTTCGTGCCAAACCTTGTCGGTGACAATCTGGTTATCTGGGCTCTGCTGCACGAAGCCTATTTTTTGGCTCTGCTCGCGGTGCGGGATTTCTTCCAGCGGCCTGCCCGCGAACAGTATTTCTCCCGTTCGCCGCCCGTGGGGCGCGAGCGCTGTTTTCAGGCTGCGCAGGAGCGTAGTTTTGCCGCAGCCGGAAGCGCCGCACAACACAAGGAACTCGCCCTGTTTCAGCTCCAAATCCAGCCCGTTCAGCGCCGCGTGCTCCTGCTCGGGGTAGAAAAATGTGAAATTGCGCACGGAAAATATGCTGTTCACTGTCTGTTTTCTCCCCCCTCCGCGTCAGAGCGCATTCCGCCGCCGCCAAAGTCTGTCCTCGCGCAAATCTAAAAATAGCGGTGTCAGGCACAGCGCGAGGTACGCCGCCCGCAGCGTCACGGTGAGCGCGGTCAGCGGCGCGCCCGCTATGGTCGGGTAAAAGCGCCAGTAAAAGCCGCCCGCCAAGCCGCCGCAAAGGATAAAAAATCCGCAGCCGCCCAGCCACGCAAGGGCGCACTTGTCCCTGTCGTCAAAACGGTAAACGGAAAACGCCGTCCTGCCGCGCAGCCCGTAGCCGCGGCTTTTCATGCTGTCCGCAGTCTCAATGGCGTTTTCCAGCGACCATGTCAGCAGAATGGAGACTACTGTGACCAAAGTTCTCGCCCGATGAAAAACGCTTCCGCTTGATATATCCCGCCCTATGCAGCGCTGTGCGGCGACAATTTTGCGGAACTCGGCGGCGAACTTGGGCGCAAAGCGCAGCGTCATGGACAGCACCAGCGACAGCGCGGGTATCACTCTGCCGAACATATAGACAAATTTATCCGAGGTCATCACGGCGGTGTAGCACGAAAACCACGTGATGACCGCGGCCAGCATTACGGCGGCGGTCATGCCGAAGGCAATGCTCTCCGCCGTCAGCGGGTTGCCCGACGGCAGGTAGGCAAGCGTCGTCGCGCCCTCGTGGTTAAAAGCGGGGTTCAGCACCGCCGTCAGCAGGAACATCGGCAGCATATAAACGAGCTGGAACCGCACAGCCCGCCGCCCGTTCAGGTATACATTGTAAGAAACAGCGCCCGCAAACGAAATAACAAGGCTGACAGGGTTCATAAAAACCATAGTAAACGCCAGCACCAAGCCGAAATAAAGAAAATTAACCAGCGGATGAAACCCTGAAAATGTGTCGCGGTTTTTTATAGCTCCTCGCCTCCCTTGTCACTCGCCGCCCGCGAAGTTGCTGCCGCCTATGTCGGCGCCGAGGTCGCAGGTGTAGAGCCAGCTGACTGTGTCGCCGTCGCTGAGCGCGTAGCGTGAGCAGCCGAAGTTGGGAAATGTCTCGTTCACCTTGTACATCCAGCCGGACAGCTCGCCGCAGTCAAATTCATACAAATTGGCTATGCCCTCTATATAGGCGGAGGCGTACAGGGGCGTTTCGCTGAACTCGAGGTGAATTTTATTCTCCGTGCAGGTGCGCAGCAGAACGTCGAAAACGCTTTCACCCTCGTAAAAGGTGACCTCGGTGGGCGGCAAAATCCAGCCGTCGGACGGCACAAGCTCCGCTTTTTCGCTGTCCATCCAGTCCATGTGCTGCAAGAGCGCGGCGCAGGAAATGGAGAACGTACAGGTGTATGTTCCGCTGTCCGCCGCTGTCTCTGTCGGCTCCGGCGCGGGCGTCGGCGTCGGCTCCGGCTCCGCGGAGGGCGCGGGCGTCGTGGCGGAGCTGTCCTCCTGCGGCGCGGCGGTGGGCTGCGCTGCCGCAGGCACCTCGGAGGCGGCTATGTCCTCCGGCTCTTCCGCAGCCACCGCGGCACTCTCCGTCGGCTGCGCTTCGGCAGCGGCGCTCTCCGCCGTCCAGCCGCGCAGGCTCGGCGCGTCGCCGCCGTACCAGAACGCCGCAGCCAGAATTGCCGCAATGAGCAGGGGGACTATTATCTTCCATTTATTATTCTTCCACCACATAGCTTTGTCCGCGCCTTACAGCTTTTCGGCGGCTTGGAGCAGATTATACAGCATCTGCGCTACCTCGCAGCGTGTGGCCGCCGCCGTCGGGTCAATGTCGGCGTCTAATATACCGGCGCTGAGGCAAAAGGCGAGGCCGGAGCGCGCCCAGTCCGCCGACTGCAAACCGTCCGCGCTCCCGTCCGTCTGCGTGTCCATGCCGCATAGCTCGGCTGCGCGGGCGAGCATCACCGCCGCGGCCTGCACGGTCAGCGTACCCTCGGGGGCAAAAGCGCCGCCGCCCACGCCGTTGACTATTCCGTAGGCGGAGGCCGTGCCGACTGCGGAGGCGAACCAGTCGCCGCTGTTCACGTCGCTGAATGTGCTGCCCTCGCGCGTCTCTAAGTCCAGTCCGCGCACCATAACGGCCGCGAACTCCGCTCTTGTAATGCTGTCGTCGGGGTGGAAAAGCCCGTCGTCCCTGCCGTTCAGTATCCCGCGCGCGGCAAGAGCCTCTATCGCCGTTTGCTTTTCATGGTTCTGCACATCGGCAAAGACCGTGTTGGAAATAAGAGGCAGCGCGTCGCTCATGCGGTAGAGGCTGTTCTTGCCCTCAAGCGCGCGCTCGGCGGCGGCAAGAGCGTAAAACGCCTGTTCGCTCGCTATCATGTTGGCCTCGCTCTCCCCCGCCGTGTGCTTGAACCCGCCGTTTTCCAAGCGATAGGTCAGCAGATTATCAAGCAGCGTGCAGCCGTTTTTGACGAACCGCTCGTCGTCAAGCGAAATTCCCAGCTCGCACAGCGCAACTATCACCTGCGCGCAGCTCTCGGCGTTGGCGCTGCCCATTGAGGAAAATCCGCCGTCGGCGTTCTGCATGGCGGAAAGGCACTCCAGCCCCGCTTCCACAGCCTGCGCCGCCGCATCCTGCTGCGTATATTTAGCCAGCGCCTGCAGCGCCATTGCCGTAACGTCGGGGTCGGCGTCCGACCCCGTCAGGCTCCAGCCGCCGTCGGGGAGGCAACGGGACAAAATGTAGTCCACATACATTTGCCGCGTCGCCTGTGTCTCCGCCTCCGCGTTCTGCGGCATGGGGTAGTCGCGGCTGTCCAGCGCCAGCAGCGCCCAGACAGCGCCGTTTATCCCCTGCCACACCGTTTTGTCGTAGTCGCCGAGCGGCGTCAGAAGGTTATAGCCCGCCACGTCCTCGGGGCTTGCGCCAATGGCCGTGAGCGCGAGGATAAGGCGGCTGTACTCGGTGTACTTGCGCTCGTGCAGCACACCGCCGCACGCCGCAACATAGTCCTCCGCGGCGGCATAGTAGCCGTCCCAGTAGTCCTGCGGCACCGCTGCGCCGCTGCGCGCCAAGCCAAGCGTCAGCCACTCGCCGCCGACGCTGCCCACCTGAGGGCTGTCAACGCTGCCGAGCAAAAACTCGGCGCTCTCCGTTATCAGGTCTTGCAGCTCGTCGTCCGACGCCGCCAGCGCGGTCAAGCCGCAGCCGAGCAGCAGCGACAGCGCCAGCAAAAACGCCAGCCCTCGGGTAAGCAGTCTTTTCATGTTCCGCCTCCTATGCTAAGTTTTTTCGTTACGCCTCGTTCAGCGCGGCAAGGCGCATGATAACCGCGGCGACCTCGGCTCTGGTGGCGGTGTCCGCCGGAGCAAGCGTGCCGTCCTCGCGGCCGTTTATAACGCCGACGCTCACCGCCCAGAGCATGGCCTCCTCCGCCCAGTCGGAGACCTCGCTGCTGTCCGTGTAGCCGTCAAGGCTGCCGCTGACAGAGGCAGCCAGACCGACGCTCTGCGCGTAGCGGTAGAGCAGCGTCACCAGCTGTTCGCGGCTCACGGTGTCGTCAGGACCGAACAGTCCGTCGCCGTAGCCCTGTATAATGCCGTTCTCCGTGCCCCAGAGCACCGCGTCATAGTACCATGCGCCCTCGGCGATGTCGGCAAAGGCGTTTTCCGCCGCCGTCTCCGGCGCGCTCGCCAAGCGGTAGAGAACGGTTATAACCATACCTCGGGTCGTGGCCAGCTCCGGCGAAAACTCGTCCTCACTTGTGCCGTTGAAAAGTCCGTTGGCGTAGACGTATTCAATCGCCTCCAAAGCCCAGTGGTCCTCCACGTCGGCAAAGGGCAGCTCGGCGGCGCTGTCGGTGGTCGTCGTGGTTGTTGTGGTTGTATTGGCGGACGAGCTGCCGCTGCTGCCGCTGCCGGAAGAGCCGCTGCTGCCGGTGTTATCGTCATCGTCAGCGGCAAATTCGGCGTTGTAGTCGTCGGTGTAGTGGAACACTATGACGTCGCCGTCATTCAGGAACTGGCGGCTGATGCCCGTGTCGAGATACTCGCCGTTTACAGTCGCCATCCAGCCCGACAGCGAGCCGTTGTCCATCTCGCAGAGGTAGTCGTCAGTTTCGGGAATCTGTATGCCGGAAATGTAGACGGAATCGTACTGCACATACTCGCTGCCCTGCCAGCCGAGCCCCGCGCCGTCCAGCGCCTTGAACAGCACGTCGGCCACGGTGGCGTTCACGTCCACGGTGTAGCGGGTCTTGGCTATCCACGTCGTCAGCCCGCCGCCCGCTAAGGTGTGCGTGCCGCTTTCCGTTGTCGGTTCGCCGTGCTTGTCGTCGCCCAAGAGCGTGAAGGAGACGGTTATCGTGTCGTCGTCGCCGCTGTCGGAGGACGAGGACTGCAAAACGGCGACCGTTATCTCCGTGCTGACGGACTGATATGTAATCGTCAGCGTCAGCACAGCTCTGGCGCTGCTGTCGAATCCCGTTACGGTAACGTCGGACAGCGAGAGCACGTCCTCTGTGCCGTCGCTCCAAACGGCGGTCAAGGCAATGCCGTCAAGGTTGAGTTCATCGCCGATATAGTACTGCGTATTGTATTCTCCTGCGACCTCCAGCGCGTAGAGTGTCGCCTCTCCGCCCAGCTCGGGGCCGCTTGCGCCCTGCACCCAGTGCCCGCTGCCGGTTTCGGAGGCGTTGAGCAGTTTCACTACGCTGACATCCGTCATCTCCTCCGCGCTCTTGGCGCAGGTGAGCGCATCCGCGTCAGCGCCCGTCGGCTCGTCGTCGCGCCCGTAATTGTCGCTCGTATCCACGCTCTCCACGCAGCCTATGCCTGCCGACGCGGAGGTGTCCAGATAGTAGTTGTTGTAGATTATGTTGTAGCGGTCGAGCGACTTCATGTAGCCGATTATGCCGCCGATGTATGCGTCTGTCTCCGCGGCGGAGAGCGTACCGTAGAACACGTTGTCGGACACAGTGCCTATGCCGTTTGCCCAGCACTGGGTAACGGCAGGCTCCGCGCCCAAAATGCCGCCGACATAGTTCCCGCCGCTGACGGAGCCGGTTACGCAGCAGTTTTGAATGGAAATGCAGGCCGCGTTGGAGGAAAATCCCCAGCCCGTGCCCGTATATCCGCAGCCGGAGATGCCGCCGACATAGCTGCCTGTGGCAATCACCGAGCCTGTAAAGGTGCAGTCATTGACAGAGGTTTCCGACATGGACTGCCCTTGGCCGCCCACTATGCCGCCGACGAAGCTGTCGCCGTAAACGGTGGCCGCGCATGTGCTGTTGGATATGGTGCCGTTGAAGTCGCCGGCAAAGCCGCCGATGTTGGAAGCGCCGAGCGGTTCTCCGTTCTCGTCGCAGCCTATGATAACGCCGTCCTCTACGGTGCAGCTGTCTATGCTCACGGTGTTGCTCCCGCTGGCGTAGCCGCCCAAGAAGCCGCTTCCGGCAATTTTTGTGCCGGACTTGATTGTGACGTTCTCAATGTCAGCAGTGGCGGAATAGCTGCTGTCAATGGTATAATTGGCAATCAGGCCGTCGTCGGCGATGTATTCGCCGTAAATGCTGAAATTGCGGATTTCGGCGCCGCTCACGCAGTCAAAGAGCGGCTGGCTGCCCTCGGGGAAGGTCAGAGTGTGGCCGCCGCCGTCGAATATGCCGGAAAAGGGGATAAACTCCGCGGTGTACGGCACGGTGTAGCCCCAAGATTCGGTTGTGCCGACTTCGCCGCGGCCTATTCCGTCCCAGCCATCATTCAGGGTAACATCATCAGTGACCAGAAAATATGTTCCCGCAAAGGCATTTCCCGCAGTTACAAGCTCGTCCAGCGTGTCAAAGTCCGCAGCCGTCGCCAGCTGATAGGGGTCACTCTCCGTGCCGGAGCCCTCCCAAGGGTTGACCGTCACCACGCACACGGGCGCGGTTATGGCGGTGACTGTCTCGCTGTCCACAGTCTTTGACTTCTGCGCCGAAACTACATATGTTCCCGCGGCGTCAAAGGTTATTGTCACCCCGCCGTTTTCGTCGGTGGTATAGCCCGCCGTCTCGCCGTCTATGGTAACGGCAGCGCCCTCGCACGCTGAGAAAACCGTGCTCCAGTTTTCGTCATAACCGGCCTCGGTCAGTGTGAGGGTGACGCTCTCCCCCGCTTTGACATCGGCGGTGTACTTGTCAAAGGTGCTGTAGGCTTCGTTGTCCGGGTATACGTTTTTATTTATGTAGGCGTCAAGGCAGTCGCCGTCGGAAACGGCTGTGCTCAAATCCCAAATGCTGACCGTTCCGTGGTTGACCTGATAGCCAAATAGCCCGCTGGTGTCGCCCCAGAGCTTGTCTAGGCTGAGACCATAGTAGCCCTCGCTTGAAGCGTAGCCGTCATCGCCGTCATAATAAAGCTCGTGCGCCGCGCTGAGGGCGTCGTCTATGGTATATGCGTCCGCGCCGCTGAGTTCCACGGGAGCCAGCGCCACGGGGTCGCCGTTTTTGTCGTTCACTATTTCGCCGTACTGACTTATTGTCACGTACACGGTTATCGCGTCGTCCCCGCTCTCCTCCGCCAGCGCCGCGGGCAGCAGGCCGAGCGTGAGAGCGAATGCCATCAGCAGGCAGCAAATTCTTTTTTTCATTCGTTTGCAATCTCCTTTTCCGTTTAATTTCTTGAAAAATATTTATTTGCTGCGGCTAAATTTTCATAAAGCAAAACCTCTTTTCGTTTTCGGAACACGGAATACGCGCTCGGCAAACCGGTCAACAAGGTACCTGCAAAGTGCGCGATAAGTGTCCCGCAATGAAAAAAGGCTGTTTTTCCCTCGCGGAAAATCGCCATGCATAGCACAGATTCGTGGTTCGCAAATCTATAACGGCATACTTTGCGGCAGGTCTCCTGACTTCCTTCATCGCTCCTGCGCTCTTCCCAACCTGTGAGGTCAGTGATTTATGCGCCGAGCTCGGGTACACAGTGCCGCCAGCGTTTCGGATTCTCACCAAATTCCCTTTTCACCGCCTGCCCGCACATTTCCTGCGCGCACAGGCGACACCGCAAAGCTGCAAAGCTCGATATTCTCTTTTCCGTTTTAACTTCCATAATAGCATACAGCATTTGCGGCCATATTGCAAGCACGGAAAAGCGCAAAGCGCAGCTTATGGGCTTTCGCCGCGGCTGCGCTCTGCGCTTTGCATTGAATTATGCAATTATTATTCGTTCTCGTCGGCGAACATATGGCGCGTGGCGGCTTCGAGAATGGTTATCGCGCCGTCCACGCCCACGCGGCTGGAGTCCAGCATTATGTCGCGGCCGTCGAAGTCGCTCTTTTCCTCTGGCGCGTAGCGGCGGCGGTAGAGCTCGCGGGCGCGGTCAACGGTGTGGATTAGGTGCTTGGCCTCCTCCTCGTCCAGCCCCAGCTCCTCCGTGCAGTTGGCAAGGCGGGCGGCGTAGGGCGCGTAGACAAACACGCTCATGTGGTTGGGCGCGTCGCGCAGTATATGCTCGGCGTTGCGGCCGACTATGATGCACGAGCCTTTTTTCGCAAAGTCAAGTATAATGTTCTGCTGCACAGCGTAAATTTCGTCCAGCAGACTGGGCACGCCCATGCCCAGAGGGTACTGGCGGCGGAAGTAGACTGAGCCGGAGGCCTCCTCCTTTTCGCTGATGTACGAAATGGGCAGACCCATGCTCTTGGCCGTCTGCTCTACAACATCGCGGTCGTAGAACGGTACGCCGAGCTTTTCCGCAAGGCCGACGGCAATGGTGCGGCCAAGCGAGGCGAACTGGCGGTTTATTGTGATAACAAACTGCTTCATTGGGAACTCCTTCCTCAAGATAGGTCGCTCTCGGCTGAGCGTATTTCAGGCGGACTCGACCGCTTCCGTCATTTCCGTCTGCACAACGGGTCTGTTGGACTGGCGCGTGCGCTTTTGCATATAGCGGACAACGCAGCTCAGGGCAAAGTTAATTATAAAGTATATCAGCGCAGCAAGGCCGAACAGTATGAAAACGTCGCTCACGTTCACGGTACCGAGGCCGTTATAGTTGCCCGCGGCGTTCATTATGCGGCGGACGCGGCTCATAAGCTCGATAACTGCCACGTTTGCAAGGTACGACGAGTCCTTTATTGTGGTGATAACCTGACTGAGCAGCGTGGGGATAATGGCGCGGTAAGCCTGCGGCAGGACGATGTAAATCATCACCTGCACAATGCTGAAGCCTTGGCTGTGACCGGCCTCGAACTGACCCTGCGCCACGGAGTTCAGACCGCCGCGCACTATCTCCGCCACAACGGAGGACGTGAACAGCACCAGCGCAACGCAGGCCTTGAACATCAGCCCCACTTCAACGGAGGACAGGCCGAACATCTTGGAGTTGAATATGCCGGGGGTCGGTATGAACACAACGCCGATGAATATCCACAGCAGCAGCGGCGTGTTGCGGAAAATTTCTATATACGCGGTGGAGAGCCACTTGAATATGCGCGTTTTGGGGCTTGTGCAGTAGTTGCGGAGCATTGCCAGCAGCGAGCCGAAAACGAGGCCGATTACAACGGCCAGCACGGAAATAACCAGCGTAAAGGCCACGCCCTTGAAGATGTAAATAAGCACCGAGGGTGTAGTTATTATTTGCAGACTGCCTTGTAAATCTGTCATGGGTTACACCGCCTTTCCGTCAACTGTGCGGGCGTCGCGCTGCTTGAGGGAGATTTCCCAAGCGCTGGCCAAGGTGGAGAGCGGGAAGCAGATAATGAAGAATATCAGTCCGCTGACAAGGTACGCAGGTCCGTAAGCTCCGCCGGTGTTCGCGCCGGTGACAAAGCTGTAAGTCAGGCTTATCAGGTCCGCGCCGCCGATTATGTACAGGCAGGAGGTGTTCTTGATGAGGTTCACAACCTGATTGACCAGCGGGGGCAGGATTATTTTTATGGACTGCGGCAGGATTATGTAGTACATCTTGCCGATATAGCCGAAGCCCTGCGACTGCGCGGCCTCGAACTGTCCCTTCGGTATGGACTCAATGCCCGCGCGCACGACCTCGGAGACGTAGGCTCCGTGGTAAACGCCCAGCGAGACTATGCCGGTCGGGATAATGCCGATACCGTGGCCGGAGAAAGCCAGCGCGTAGTACAGCAGACATATCTGCACCAGCAGCGGGGTGTTTTGTATTACCTCAACATAGACCCGCGCAATGGCGCGCAGCGGAGTTTTGCCACTTGTTGCCAGCAGGCCGAACAGTATGCCGAGGCACAGCGCCAGCAGCAGGCCGAACACCGCGCATCTGGCGGAGTTGTAGAGGCCCAAGAGAAATGTCCCCTTGTAAGCCCAGACCGTAGCCCAAGCCTTGGCCGAAAACAGTCCTCCCATTTGTCATTTCCCCTTTCACGCGCAAGGAGCGGAAAAAGCAGCGCTGCGCTGTTTTTGCCCCGCCCGATTGCTTTTGTTGGTTGCGGCCGTCAAACGGCCTTTTGTGTGTGGTGCGGCAAACGCAATCTCTCTGCCTCAAAGCGGAGGCGTCGCCCCTCCGCGCTCAGGCAGGGAGTCCATGCCCGCCGCAAAAGCGGACATGGACTTCATTTTGCTGTAATTTTAGCTTACAGACCCCACTTGTCAATCAGGCCGTCGATGGTGCCGTCATCGAGCCAAGTGGTGATGAGGTACTCAACGAGGTCGGAGAAGTCGGAGTCAAGGCGCGTCGCAATGCCGTACTCCTGCGGAGCGAACTCAGCGTCCATGTAGGAACGGCTGCTGGTGAGGTAAGCGGCCAGAATGGAGCGGTCCACGCAGAACGCGCTGACTTCGCCCGCGGCAAGGCCGGTGGAGATTGCGGGATAGTCGTCATACTGCTGGAAGGAGACGCCCTCGGTCCAAGTGGCGGGGTCAAACGTGTCGCTGTCGTAAGAGCTGCCGTCGATGATGCCTTGGTCAATCATTTCCTCAACGAGCTTCTTCGCGGAGGTGGAGCCGGAGGAGACGCCGATGGTGGTGCCTACGAGGTCGGCCAGAGTGGTGATGCCGCTCTCGTTTTCAACAAGCAGGCTGACGTAGTCGGTGTAGTAAGCGGTGGTGAAGTCCCAGCTCTCGCGGCGCTCGTCGGTGATGGTGAAGGTGGCGATAACGCAGTCCAGAGCGCCGGAATCCAGCAGCTCGCCGCGGGTGGCGGCGGTGACGGTGGTGAACTCCACGTCGTCGATGCCCATGTAGTCGGCAATGAGGTAGGCGATGTCGATTTCCAGACCCTCATACTCGTTAGTCAGAACGTCCATGTAGCCGAAGCCTATAACATCGGACTTGCAGCCAACCTTGAGCACGCCGGAATCTACAATGGCCTGAACGTCGCTGCCCCAGTCGGCAGCGTTAAAGCCCTCTTCCGCGGAAGCGTCGGCGGACGTGTCGGCGGCGGTGTCGTCAGCCGCGGCGTCGTCGGCAGCGGGAGCCTCGGTAGCGGCGGACGCGGTGCTGTCCGTCGTGGTCGTGCTGCTGCTGGAGCCGCAGCCCGCCAGCGCGAACACCATTACGAGCGCGAGCAGCAGGGCTATTGTTTTCTTCATGCTTTTCATTGTTTGTTACCTCCATAACGTAAGTATTACGGTCTGCCCTCAGACCGCCTATGTAAACACAAAAAATGTGAACGTAGGTTAGCGTATGATTTTGCTCAGGAAGAGCTTGACACGCTCATTTTCGGGGTTGGTGAAGAAGTGCTCCGGCGTGCCCTCCTCTATAATGCGGCCGCCGTCCATGAACACAACGCGGTCGGCCACCTGACGGGCAAAGCCCATTTCGTGCGTCACGACGACCATTGTTATGTTGGCCTCGGACGCCAGCTTTATCATAACGTCCAGAACCTCCTGAATCGTCTCGGGGTCAAGGGCGCTGGTGGGCTCGTCGAAAAGAATTATCTTCGTCTGCGAGCAGAGAGCGCGCGCTATGGCAATGCGCTGCTGCTGGCCGCCGGAGAGCGTTGTCGGGTAGGCAAAGGCCTTTTCGCTCAGTCCCACGACGTCAAGGTAGTGGTAGGCCAGCTCCTCCGCCTCCGCCTTGCTCTTGCCGTGGAGCTTTATCGGGGCGAGCGTGAGGTTTTTCATAACCGTCATGTGCGGGTAGAGGTTGAAGGACTGGAAAACCATGCTCATGGACTCGCGCACCAACTTAATCTTGTTCTTGTGCGTGAGCTGTTTGCCGTCGATATAGACCTCGCCGCTTGTCGGCTCCTCCAAGAAGTTCATGCAGCGCACGGTTGTGGACTTGCCGGAGCCGGACGGCCCGATTATGACGAGCTTCTCGCCCTCAGCCACCTGAAGGTTCACGTTTTTCAGTACGTGCAAATCGCCGAAGGATTTGTTTACATTTACCATTTTTATCATACGGGGCACCTCATTTTCCCTGCGGTTTCCGCGTTTTAGAGGCTCCGCGCACATTTGACACATATGCACCCGGAGGCTCCAGCCTGTATAAAAAAAGCAATGGCAGCCCTATTCAGAGCTCCATTGCTCCTGTTACATTGTCTACATTATAATATATACCGCTTCAAAATGCAAGTCTAAATTTTAATAATTCAATTTTTTATTCATGTTGTAAAATATTCAGCGCTGTTACCGCGAGAATTATGGATTATTTATTCATGCTTTGCAACTTTGCGCATCAATTCCTGCATATATCTCACTCGCCGGCTTCATCCGCGGCGGCGGTCAGGCCGAGCGTGAGTATGCCCAGATTGTCCGCGTATATGGCGTCGAAGTCGCTGAGCGGCAGCGGATTTTCGCCCAAGCCGGCCTCTATCGTATAACCCGGGCGGTCGAAGCGGTCTATGAACCAGTCCTTGTAGCCCGCGAAGCCGGAGGAATAAGGCGTATCCTCGACCGCGTAGCCGCTCACGCGGGAAAATAGCTCCGCTATCGCCTTCGCGCCCTGCGGCTCGCGGTCGAGATATTTCCAATAAATAACCCGCCCTTGCGTGTGATAACTGAGCGTCAGCGCGGGAGAATAAGATAGTGTCAGCTCGTACATGGCGCGGCTCTCCGGCGCGGACAGCGGCTCCGAGCCCACATAGTCGCGCGGCGCGGGCGAGACATAGCCCTGCGCGAACTTTATGCCCCGCGCCTCTTCCCAGCCCGCGGGGTACTGCAAATTCAAATCCGTGCCGACTATGTTCGCCTTCCAGCCGGAGGGGAACGAGACTGCGGGGTAGGCCGCGGCAATGCTCTGCGCGCGCTGGTAGTAAGCGCCCGAGACGAGCGCGCCGGTCACGAGGTCTATGCCGTCGGGGTCAACCGCGGGGACAAGGCAGAGCGAAGAGCGCTCCAGCAGCGCCTCGGCGCTCTTGCCGTAAATTTTGTCGCCGAAAGCATAGGCGCGCGCCAGCTCCTCGGCAAAGCGCAGCAGCACCGGCGTTGTTATCCACTCGTCGGCGTGGTGGGAGGCGTTGTAGAGCACGCGCGTCGCGCCGCTGCCCATTTCCAGCGTCCAGAGCGGCTTGCCCATGACGCTGCGCCCCGCCTCGCCCAGCGTGATGAACGGGTACCTCGCCGCCAGACCGCGGCAGCAGCAGGCTATGAGCGTTGAGGAATATTCTATAGTCGTGGGTACAACGTCGAAGCCGAACGGGACAATAACCGTCTGGCCTATTTGCAGGTTAAGCGGGTCGATGTCTGGGTTCGCCGTCTCTATCGCCCTCACGGTTGTGCCGCCGCTTAGCGCCAAAGCGTGGAACGTGTCGCCCTCCTCTACCGTGTGCGCGGAGTATCCCGCGTACCACGGAAAAAGCGCGGCGTTCGTCGCGCTGCCCGCTATGCCGTCCGCGGTCAGTCCCTGCGCGCCTTGGAACTCGCGCACCGCCTGAGCCGTAGCGGGGCCGAAGATGCCGTCCGTGCCGCCGCCGTAATAGCCCGCGCGCTCCAGCGCAAGCTGCAAAAACTGCACCAGCGGCCCGCGGCTGCCTGTTTTGAGAATTTTCATCGCCAAATTTACCACCCTTTTAAGCGTTAAAAGCGCTGCGCCTATCTCGCCTATCTTCAGCCGCGCTTTTGATATGAGCAGCACGGCGCGCTGCGGCGCGGGTACTGCCTTAAATTATATGTACATCGGCTCGAAAAAATTTTCATAATGCTAAAAAAGCGCGCCGCGGCGAAAAAATTTTTGCTTCAGGCAGCTGAGAGAACATTTGCAAGGTGTTTTTCGGCTCTGCAAAGACATAATGAAAAAGTGAGGCGGCGGAGCCTTAGAGAAAACATCAGGAGAGCGGAGAATGAAGAAAACAAAATTTTTGCTGCGCGCCGGAGTGTGGCTGGCGTGCGCGGCGTCGGCGCTGTGCCTCGGCACGGGTGCGCTTGCGCTGGAGGCGGACTATCTGGTGCCCGTAGGCCGAGCCGTGGGTATCCGGCTGACAACCGAGGGCGTGGCGGTGGCCAAGGTGGGCGAGGTCGAGTGCGCGGACGGCACGGCGGCGCCCGCAGCGGCGGCGGGTATGCAGGCAGGCGACGTGATACGCTCGCTGGGCGGCAGGACAATATCCACGGCGGAGGACTTTTTGACGGCGGCTTCGGGGCTTGACGGGGAGAGCGTAGAAATTCTGGCAACGCGCGAGGGGCAGGACATACTGTTCAGCGTGACGCCCGCGCTCAGCGCCGACGGCGCTTACCGTCTCGGCCTCTGGCTGCGCGACGGCGTGAACGGCATCGGCACCGTCACGTTTTACGACCCCGACAGCGGCGTATACGGCGCGCTGGGACACGGCGTGAGCGAGGAAAACGAGCTGATAGCCTTCGACGCGGGCACGCTGTCCGCCACCAGCATAGAGGCCGTCATACCGGGCGCGAAAAATTCCCCGGGCGAGCTTTGCGGCCACGCGCCTGACGGCGAGAGCATAGCCAGCGTGGAGAGCAACACCCTCTGCGGCATATTCGGCATTGCCGAGCAGGACTTCACCGGCGGCGCGCTGCCCGTGGCCGCGGACGAGGAAATCGCCCTCGGCAGCGCCACGGTGCTGGCAAACGTACGCGGCGGCGAGGTGGAGGAGTTCGAGGTGGAGATAACGCGCATCTACCACGATAACGGCGAGCGCGGACTTATGCTGCACGTCACCGACCCCTCGCTGCTCGCCGTCACCGGCGGCATAGTGCAGGGCATGAGCGGCAGCCCGATAATTCAGGGCGGCAAGCTCATCGGCGCCGTGACCCACGTGCTCGTCAGCGACCCCACGCGCGGCTATGGCATAACCATAGGCAAAATGCTCTCAGCCGTGGACGAGAGCGGCAAGGCGGCGTAGCACAGCCGCAAAAGCCTCCGAACCCGCGCCTACCTGCGCGCCCGTTCGGAGGCTTTGCTGTATTTATAGTTTATAATTATGTAAATTATGCTCTTTCACGCATGGAGCCGCCAATATCATATTATCATTGTTTTATGCAATCTTTTACTTGACAATTTGAAATTTAAGTGATATAAAACAATAAAATTGAAAAGCGTCAGGCACGATACAAGGCTCGCAATGCAGCTCGTTACGAAACAGCTTATGCGGCTTTGGTCGTGCTTTTTTGAGTGCGTGGCACGGCTTTTTAACAAGGAAAGGAACAAAAACAATGTCAAAGGCACAGAAACGAAAAAATGATTACGGTTTGGCGGCCGCGACCGCCGTCGCCGTGTTCTGCATGGGTCAGATACCCGGTTCAATAGACGCGGCGATTTCCAAAATAACCTCCGCGTTTGCTCTCACGTCCACTTCGGGTATGTACGTCGCAACCGTGTCCTGCATCACAAGCGTCGCCTTCAGCATACTTCTGAGCTTTATCGCGGGGCGGAAAATCGGTTATAAGCCGCTTATCCTGTTCTGCGCGGTTGTGGAGCTTTTCTCGGCTGTCGCACCGTTTTTCACAACCGGCTTCGCGCTGCTTTTAGTCCTGCGCGGCTTGTTTGGCATAGGCTTCGGCGGTATGCAGAGCCTTGAAAACACCGTGGTGACAGCGCTCATTCCCGCCGAAAGGCGCGCCCGCATTCTCGGCATGGGTATGTTCTTCGGCTTCGGCATGAACTGCGTGCTGCAATTCATCGGCGGATTTTTGGCCGACATCGGCTGGAACTATGTTTTCCTCAACCACCTGCTGCTGATAATTCCCTTTGTGATAGTGCTGGCGGGCTGCGCAAGGCTGAACTTCAAGCCCGCGGAGCAGGACACCAAGCCGGAAGCCGACTGCCGCCCCTCCGACAAGAGCGAAAAGCTCTCCGCTCCCATATATCAAATGTGGATAATGATGCTGTTCACCGGCGTTTTCATTGCGCCGCTGCTCATCGGCTGTTCGTTCCTCAGCTCGCAGATAAACGACTCCGCCGCCGTTGCCGGCACGGTGGCAGTGTTCTTTTCCGTCGGCTGCATGGTCGGCGGGCTCATTTACCCGCGGCTTTTCGCAAAGCTGAACAATATGGCGCTGCCTGTTTTCCTGCTGCTGATGGCCGTGGGGCTCGTCGGCTGCGGGCTTGCGCGGAACATACCGCTGCTGTGCGCCGCAATCCTCGTCGGCGGCGTGGGCTTTTCCATGACGCAGGCAAGCGGCATGATGATTTTAGGGCTTGCCATATCGCCAAAGCGCATAGCAATGGTATCGGCGATTATGATGGCGCTTTTCAACCTCGGAGTGTTCCTGAGCAGCATATTCGAGGAGGCGGTCGGCGCGGTTACGGGCGACTCGCTCTATATGCCGCTCTACATAGGCGCGGTGATTTTAGCAGTGTTTGCCGCAGCGTACGCGCTGTTTTCTCCGCTGAAAAACGTGCGGTAGCCGCGCGCCCGTAAACTCTGCCCCCGTGCGGCTTTGCGCAAATTTTCATCTGCATCAAAATAAAATTACGAGCCGGATAAGACAAAAATCTTATCCGGCTCGTTCGCCTTACGCGGCGGCTGCCTCGGTCGAAAGTCAGCTTATGCCGCTCATGTCAAACTCGCGCAGCCACTTTTCCGCGGCCTCGCAGACCGTGCGCAGGCACTTTTCGTCAAAGGGGCTGTCCAGTCCGGCGTTTTGCAGAAGCTCGGTGAACGTCATGCTGCCGCCGGGGGCCGTGTACGCCATATACTTTTGCCACGCGGCGGCGAAGTCGCTCTGGCTTATAGCCCAGAATTGCAACGACACCGTCTGCGCAAGGCAGTAGTCAATGTAGTAAAACGGGTTGCAGTAAATATGCAGCTGGCGCTGCCAGCCCTCGCCCTCGGCGTAAAACGGTATGTCCCCGTCTAATTTCAGCCACGGCATATAAACGCCCAGCAGCTCCCGCCAAAGCTCGTGGCGGCGGCGCGGCGTATAGTCGGGGTGCGCGTAAACCTCGTGCTGGAAGTGGTCAACCATTGTGCCGTAGGGAATGAACGTCAGCGCACCGGCGAGGTGGCTGTAGTAAAACTTGCGCGTGTCCGCGCCGAAGAAGCCCTCCGCCCACGGCCAGCTTAAAAACTCCATAGACATGGAGTGTACCTCGCAGGCCTCGGAGGTCGGCCACTCGTACTCCGCGGGAACGCGCCCGCGGTTCATCCAGCTGGCAAAGGCGTGCCCCGCCTCGTGCGTTACGACCTCAACGTCGTCCTGCGTGCCGTTGAAGTTGGCAAATATGAACGGTACGCTGTAATCCCCGAGGCTCGTGCAGTAGCCGCCCGCGGCCTTGCCCTCGGTGGACAGCACGTCCATCAGCCCGCGGTCAAGCATGGTGTCAAAAAACTCGCCCGTCTCGTAGGAAAGCTCGTTGTAAAACGTCTGCGCGTGCTTCAATATGCCCTCGGCGTCGGCCGCGGGCTTGGGGTTGCCGGAGCGGAACTCCAGCGCGCAGTCGGCAAAGCTCATGGGGCAGCTCTTGCCCAGCCGCTCCGCCTGCGCGCGGTATATTCCCTCCGCCAGCGGCACAAGGTACTTCACCACCGCGGCGCGGAAGCGCTCAACGTCGGACTTCGTGTAGCAGTTGCGGCACATTCTGTAGTAGCCGAGCTGCGTATAGCCGTCAAAACCCAGCGCGCGGCCCATTTTGTCCCGCAAATGTACCAGCTCGTCGTATATGCCGTCCAGCGCCGGCTGATTCTGCTTGTACCACTGCCCCTCGGCCTTCCACGCCGCCAGACGGCGCGCGTCGTCCGCGTCCTTTTTCATCGGCGCGAGCTGGGAAATGGTGTACTCCCCGCCCTCAAACGGTATTTTTGCCGAGGCGATGAGCTTTTCGTACTCCTGCGTCAGGTCGCTCTCGCGCTGCAATTCAGGAATTATCTCCGGCGAGAATGTTTTCAGCGCGATTTCCGCGTTCGTGAACATCAGCCCGCCGTACTCTTGGGCAAAGTCCGCGCGGAATGGCGAGGCGAGCATGGCCGCCGTCCACTCCTGCACGTACTCCTCCAACTCCGGCCACGCGGCGTTCCAGAACTTTTCCTCGCCGTCGTAGAACTCGTCGCGCGTGTCTATGCTGTGGCGTATGCTGGCCAGCGTGGAGGCGGTGGAGATGTGCCGCATCTCCTTTTCGCATTGCAGAAACACCTCGCGCGCCGCCTCGTAGCTCTCGGCGCTCTTCAGCGCTTCCGTCAGCGAGGATAGGCGCTGTTTGGCCGCCTCCGCGTCCGGCCGCTCGTAGGGCATTTCGGAAAATTTCAGGCTCATTTACCGAAAATTCCTCTCTTCGCCTCCCCGCTTGTAATCGCGCCCACCTCGTAGCCGGTGGCCTCGATAACGCTCTTGAGCTCGGCGGCGTCGGGCTGCGTTTCGCTTGTTATAACCGTCTCGTTTTTGCTGTGGCTGGACGTCACTTTTTTAATGTTGGGAAAGGCCTTGCGCACCGCGTCGTTCACGTGCGCCTCGCACATACCGCACATCATGCCTTTTACTTCAACCGTAGTCTTTATCATGTTCATTTTCCTCCTGCTGCGTATTATCAGTGCAAAATATATTATGTCACACCTGTCCGTTTTAGTCAACAGCGCGAAAATTTAAAAGCCGACAAATTTTAATGCATCTTTAGGCGGACGCCGGCTGCCGCCGCGAAGTGTTGTACTTTTCAGGGCAATGGCATTTCACGTATTTCTTTTTGCAAAAAGACAAATGGAAAGCAAAAAATGCGTTATGTTTTGTTGAAATTTGAAAAGTAATATGCTAAAATAAGCGTTAAATACATGAAGCGGGCATTTTGCAGGAACGTACACAATCCTGCAAACCAATCCCCGCTTCTTGGGAACACCCGGTTCAAAAGGGCGAGGCGAGGATAATAGGCATACAAGACGAAATACTGCGGCTGCACGCTATGGGGCTGCTGAAGCTGCTTTTGCTGGACAAGACCACAAAGCAGAATATTATCTGGGCTACGGACGCTTATCAGGGCTTGGGCGCGGAATACGAGCGGGACAAGGAGATTAAGCCCGAGCTCATCACGGGAGAAAACTCCGGCGTTATCAAAAACCGCGCGCGCAAGGCACTGGAACAGCAGACGGAGCGCACGCGCCGGCACGCGGAGGTTTTTACCCCGCTGTGGATTTGCAAGCGCATGAACGACGCCGCCGACGAAGGGTGGTTTTCCGCGGATAATCCCCACCCGTTCGACAGCGAGGAGGAAGTATGCTTCCTGCCCTCGAAAAAGTGGCAGGACTACGTGGACGCGCGGCGGCTGGAGATTACCTGCGGCGAGGCGCCCTACTTGGTGAGCCGCTATGATGTCTCCAGCGGTGAGAACATCCCGATTGGCGAGCGCATAGGGCTTCTTGACCGCAAGCTGCGTGTAGTGAACGAGAACGCCGCGGACGAGAAAGAGTGGCTGAAGTGGACGCTCCGCGCTTTCCAGTCCGTCTACGGGTACGAGTTCCAAGGCGACAATGTGCTGATTGCGCGGGTCAATCTCCTGATGACGTTCGAGGAGCATTACCGCGGGCGTTGGAAACGCAGGCCCGCCGACGAGCTGTACCGCAAAGCGGCCAACATTATTGCGTGGAACATCTGGCAAATGGACGGGCTGACCGGCACCATCCCTTACTGCAAAGCGCCGGAGGAAGATATGCAGATGTCCATATTCGACTGCCCGCAGGAGCCGAAGCAAGGCGCACAGCCATATTGCAGGATATTTAACTGGAGAACAATTAAGAGCTTTGAGTTTTTGAAGGCATACGAAGGGAGCGGACGGAAGATGAAGTTTGACTTTGTAATCGGCAATCCGCCGTATCAGGATGATGTCGAAAATAAAGGGGATAGAAACAATCCTGTTTACAACCATTTCATGGATGCTTCATATAAAATTGCAGATGTTGTTGAGCTAATCACTCCGGCTCGATTTCTTTTTAACGCAGGCCAAGCGCCTAAATTGTGGAACACCAAAATGCTAAATGATGAACATTTATCGGTTCTTTACTACGAGCCAGATGCAAGCAAAATATTCCCTAACACCGAAATTAAAGGTGGCGTTGCAATCACTATTCATAACAACAATCAACGATATGGTGCAATCGGCACTTTTGTTACGGATGATACTTTGCGAGGCATAAAGGATAGAGTTGGTAGCCGAAAGGAACTTTCCATAAATACAATAATGGCTTCACAAGGCCTGTATCGTTATACAGACAAATTCTTTGAGGATTTCCCTGACGTTTCAGGAAAGTTTGGAGCTGGAACAGGAAATAAAATTGTATCAAATATGTTAGACAAGGTATCGGATGCATTCCTTATCGAAAAGCCACTGGGCGAAGAATACATAAGTCTGGTAGGGCGAAGCCGTAACGTGCGCGTGGTTCGTTATATAAAAAGGGTATATGTTCAAGATAATCCATATATTGATACATACAATGTTGCAATTCCCGAAGCGAGCGGTTCAGGGGCATATGGTGAAGCACTGGGGACACCGATTTTACTAAATCCATGTGAAGGGACTACAGACACGTTTATTAACATCGGAAACCTGCGTAGTGCTTTAGAAGCGGAAGCTATAATCAAATACATTAAGACAAAATTTTTACGGGCGTTGCACTCAATCAAGAAAGTCACTCAACACAACTCGCCCAATGTTTGGCAATACGTTCCCCTCCAAAACTTTACCCCCCCCCGACTCCGACATTGACTGGTCAAAATCAATACCCGAGATAGACCAGCAGCTCTACGCCAAGTACGGTCTGGACGAGAAAGAAATTGAGTTCATCGAATCGCACGTAAAGGAGATGAGCTGATGCAAGCCGTCAACATCAAGTCCTTTCATCGTGTCATTCCCATGATTTACGCTTACACCACGCCGGACATCGCCTACCACGACGGGTGGCTGAAAATAGGCTACACCGAGAGGCAGACGGTGGAGGAGCGCATTGCCGAGCAGACCCACACCGCCGATGTGCGCTGGAAATTAGCGTGGAAGAACAACGCCATGTACACCGACGGCTCCGGCGAGTATTTCACCGACCGTGACTTTCACCGCTACCTGACCGTTCAGCGGCAGGTGGAGCGCACGCCCAATACCGAGTGGTTCCATATAGACATTCCTCTGTCCAAGGAATACTTCTATTCCTTTGCCGGCAGAGAAGCCGTGCTGCCCGAGAGCGGCGCGGACTACACCCTGCGCGCAGAGCAGCAGCAAGCTGTGCAGATGACAAAAGAGTACTTTGAAAGCGGCGGCACGGAATTCCTCTGGAACGCCAAGCCCCGCTTCGGCAAAACTCTGACGAGCTACGACCTCATTCGGCAGATGGGGCTGACTAAGGTGCTCATCGTCACCAACCGCCCCAGCATAGCCAACTCATGGAGCGAGGACTTCAACAAATTCATCGGCTGGCGCGGGGAGCTGTGCTTTGTATCCGACACCGACGCGCTGCGCGGCAAGGCGGGCGTTTTGAGCCGCGATGAGTACGTGGCGTCCATGCGCGGAGCGGCAGAGGAAGATTTCCGCGGAATGGTGGCCTTTGAGTCTTTGCAGGGGCTGAAAGGCTCCGTCTACTTCGGCGGGCAGCACGATAAGCTGCGATGGCTGGCAAAGGAGTACACCGACGGCTACGGCGCCAAGCAGCACGGCATGGAGTTCGACCTTCTCATAATCGACGAGGCGCAGGAGGGCGTAGACACCATACGCACAGATAGGGCTTTCAGCAACATCAGCCGCAAGTATACGCTCTATCTCTCCGGCACACCGTTCAAGGCGCTGGCGAGCGGGCAGTTCAGCGAGAAGCAGATTTTTAACTGGTCTTACGCGGACGAGCAGGAGCAGAAACAACAGTGGCACGGCGAGGAGTACAACCCCTATGAAGCTCTGCCGCAGCTGGCGATGTACACCTATCAGCTCTCCAACATGATTTACGACAAGGTGCAGAAGGGGCTTGACCTCTCCGGCGAGGACGGAACGGTGGACTATGCCTTTGACCTGAACGAGTTCTTTGCCGCCAACGAGAGCGGGAAATTAGTACACGAGGCAGAAATCAAGAAATTTCTGCACGCGCTGGCAACACAGGAGAAGTACCCGTTTTCCACGCCGCAGCTGCGGAAAGAGCTTTCGCACACGCTTTGGCTGCTGAATCGTGTGGACAGCTGCAAAGCTCTGGCAAAGCTGCTGAAAAACGACGAAATTTTCTCCGAGTACGAAATTATCCTTGCCGCCGGCGACGGCAGGCTGAACGAGGACGAGGCGGCACAGAAGTCTTTCGACAAAGTTAAGACGGCAATCGCAAACCATGAAAAAACCATAACCCTCAGCGTGGGGCAGCTCACTGTCGGCGTAACCATACCCGAATGGAGCGGCGTGCTTATGCTCTGCAACATGCAAAGCCCGTCATCCTATATGCAGGCCGCTTTCCGCGCGCAGAACCCCTGTGTTCTTACCGTGGACGGGCAGCGGCTGCGCAAAGAGACAGCCTATGTGTTCGACTTCGACCCCGCGCGCACCCTTATAATTTTCGATGAATTCGCCAACAACCTTCTTGCAGATACCGCAAGCGGACACGGAACCGGCGAGGACAGGAAAGAGAATATCCGCAGACTGCTGAATTTCTTCCCCGTGCTGGGCGAGGACAGCGACGGGAAAATGGTTGAGCTGGACGCAGCGCAGGTGCTGTCCATACCGAGGAAACTCAAGAGCCAAGAGGTAGTGCGGCGCGGCTTCATGTCCAACTTCCTCTTCCAGAACATCTCCAACGTGTTCGGCGCACCGAGCATAGTGAAGCAGATTATGGAAAAGCTCGCTCCCGCTCAAGAGGAGGCGCCCAGAGTAAAAAGCAGCGATGCTCTGAACCATATAGACGAGATTACGGTGAACAGCGCCGGCGAGGTGGAGGTTCCGCAAGCGATTGTCATCGGGAAAGCCCAAGGCATTTTCGGCGACAAGATATACGAAAGCATGGACGCAGCAGTTGCGCCGCCCATGGACGCGGTGCGCGAAAGCAGCACCGCGCAGCAGATTACGCAGAATGTGGATACCCTCGTCAGTACTGTCAAGGAAACGGTTAAGCGGGATATTATGGCTCCGGCGATGAACGACTATTCCGTGAAAAAGAGTACGCAGTCTCAAATGGAGCGCAAGGTCGAACAGGATATTGACCGCACGTTTGATGTTCTCAAGGGCGACTTCACCCAAAAAACGCAGATTGCCAAAACCGAGCTCGACCGCCGCTGCCGTGAAGCGGAAACGGAAGAACAGGTCGCAGCGGCCGAAACAGACTATCAAGCCACCATTGAAACCGCAATGAAAGCATTCGTTGAATCCACACAGCAGGCGGTTGCGCAAACATTGCAGGAAAAGCCGAAAGAAATTATAGAAACACTGGAGCGGCATAAGGCAGAACAGGAAAAGCACAGCATAGAGGACGACATTCGCGCGCATTTGCGCGGCTTCTCCCGTACCATACCCAGCTTCATTATGGCCTACGGCGACGGGCATTTAACTCTTGCCAACTTCGACGACTACACCGAAGACGATGTATTTTTGGAAGTGACCGGCATTACCGAGGCCGAGTTCCGCTTCCTGCGCGACGGCGGAGACTATCAGGACGCGGAAACAGGCGAGACAAGGCACTTCGACGGGCAGCTGTTCGACGAGGTTGTGTTCGACGACTCTGTTGAGGAGTTCTGGAACAAAAAGCAGGAATTGGCGGACTATTTCGATGAAACCCACGATGAGGATATCTTCGACTACATACCGCCGCAGAAAACCAATCAGATTTTCACGCCCAAGTGGGTCGTGGCAAAAATGGTGGATGAGCTTGAAGCCAATAACCCGCACTGTTTCGATAACCCGAACCATACGTTTGCCGACCTCTACATGAAGTCCGGCCTCTACATCACGGAAATCGTCAAGCGCCTTTTCCGCAGCGAACGCATGAAAGAGCTCTACCCCGACGACGGCGAGCGTATTCGGCACATACTGACAAAGCAAGTCTACGGCATGGCGCCGACGAGGATTATCTATCTCATTGCCACAAACTACATCTTGGGCTTCGATGAAAGTCTGAAAAAAGAAATCCTTGAGAGCAGTATGCCGCACTTTGTCGAGGCTGATACAGCCGAAGCAGCCAAGGCCGACCGGCTGGAGGAATTGGTCGTCAGGTATTTCGGGTGAGATAAAACGGCTCTATGGCAATAGCTGGGATTTATAAAATAGCACAGCGCCATGCTCTGCTCTTTTTTCATACCCAAGAAAATGTTGGGGTAACCCTTCGCCTGTGGCTAAGGGTTACCCCAACTTCATAATAGAACCCTGCCGGCTTAGCCGACATTCTCGTTTTGATACGCTGCGTTTTTTACTTCAGCAGCTCGTTTTCGCCTTCCAGCGCTACAGCGGAGTCTTTGAAGTTGAAATAGTAGTCCAGCACGTCGCGTGCTATTACAGCGGCGGAGGCGCCGGCGGAGCCGCGTTCTACAACTACGGCTACGGCGATTTCGGGGTCTTCATAGGGCGCATAGCACATGAAAACGGCGTTGTTCGTCTCGCTCTCGCCCATCTGCGCCGTGCCGGTCTTGGCGGCCACGGTGTAGTCGGCACCGTAGAAAGCGTTGTAAACGGTGGGATTAGTCGCCTTGTCCGTCACGACCTCGCGCATACCGAGATGCACGGCGTCGTAGTACTCCTGTTCTGTCTCCACGGTTGACATAACCTCCGCCTCGCGCTCATAGAGCGACTCGGAGTAGTCATAGCTGCGGACGGATTTCAGTATAGATGCGGAGTGGCGCGTGCCGTTGTTTGCAAGCGCTGCGCAGTACTCAGCCATTTGCAGCGGCGTGAACTCGGTGTACATCTGACCTATGCCGGACTGGAGCGTGTCGCCTATGTGCCACTCGGCGTCCTCGCCGCTGTCGCCGTACAGCTCGTATTTGTATTCCGGCGTGGACATATGCCCCAGCGACTCCGTCAGCTCTATGCCGGTGCTCTCGCCGAGGCCGAACATGGCGGCGTATTCGCTCATTATGTCTATGCCCATGTAGTCGGAGATTGTGTAGAAATAAATGTTGCAGCTGTGCGTTATAGCCTGTGTCAGGTTCAGTACGCCGTGGGTGTTTCCCGTGCTGGTATAAATCCAGCAGGCAGGCGCGTAGCCCGCGTACTCGTATTTGTCGTAAATTCCGGTACATTCAATGGTCGTGTTGGGGGTTATGATACCAGAAGCGCAGGCGGCTATGGCCGTGACCGGTTTGAACGTGGAACCGGGAGCGTAGGTGCCGTTGAGCGCGCGGTTGAAAAGAGGTTCGTTTTCGGCCTCCAAAATGTCTGTATAATTTTCCAGCAGCGAGCTGATGTCGTAGGTCGGCCAGCTCGCAATGGCCAGCGGCTCACCCGTTGCGACATCCACCGCCACCACTGCGCCGCCCTTTATCAGCTGCTCTATGTCGTCCTCCGTGCCGCCGTAGAGCTCAACATTGAGGTTGTTCTCCTCGCGCTCGGCATTGACGGAGGTAATATAGCTGTTGAGGGAATTTTCCGCGACCTCCTGCAGCCCTATGTCTATTGTCAGATATACATGGTTGCCCGGCTCCGGCTCGGTGAGGTAAGATGTGTCTGTAACAACCCCGTCGGCGGTGCTGACTGTGCGCAGAACGCCGTCAGAACCGTGAAGATAGCTCTCAAAGGCGTACTCCGCGCCCTCCTGCCCCACCTTTGCGTCGGCGGAGTAGCCAAGGGCCGTGTAGGTCTCCAGCTGCTCGGCGTCCATCTGGCGTATATATCCCAGCAGGTGCGCGGCATAGTAGGTATTGTACTCGCGGACGTAACTCGTTTGCACATTGAAGCCGGTCATACCCTTCTCCAGCATCGCGGCGATAAGCTCCATGCTCACGTCCTCGGCAAAAATATAGTCAGACGTGTTTATCAGGTAGCGCACGTTCACGGCGTAGCGTACGCCGACTATAATGCGCGCCTCCTCCGCTGTGCAGCTGGCGTCCACGCCGTAGCGCGAGCGCATGGCGGCCATCAGCTCCACCGCGTCCGCGTCGTAGTCGAGGCCGTTTGTGTCCATCCAAGCGTGCAGCAGCTCGGCCTGCGCGTCGGTCATGTCCGTGTACTCAAAGGGCGTCGTCATGGTGACGGGCAGCTCATCGTTCCAAGTGTCGCCGTGTTCGCTTATAAGAGCGCACATCTGCAAAATTGAGGCGTTCGCGTCCACGCCATCGGTGTAGAAAAGCTCGGTCTCGTCAATGACAAGGTTGCTGCACGAGCGGTTCGTTACCAGCACACGGCCGTAGCGGTCCATAATGCTGCCGCGCGCGCCCGATACGGTTTCTGTGGAGACAATGTTGTTCATGCTGGCCTCATAGTAGGCGTCGCCCTCTATGATTTGCAGCTTATACAGAAAAATGCCGTAAATAACTGCGAGCAGCGCAATGACAGCGGCCAGCGTCGCCAGCCTGCCGCGGCTGTAAATTCTGTTCATGGAAGCCTCCTTTTAGCGCCGCTTTGCAGTCTCATTCGTCGTTCTTGTCCACGCTGCGGCTGAACATTACGCCGTCGCGGTGGAGAAATACGTCTAACTTTACCCTGTCTCCGCGTATGGTGCTCTGGGTATACTCGTACACCATGCCGGAGTCCGTTCTTGTGCGCCGCTGGACGCAGAAAGCGCTGTTGCCGGGCTTGCAGTGCAGCAGCTCGGCCTCCTGCCTGCCCAGTATGACCGCCTCATAGGAGTCCACGGCGTTGGCGGGAACTATGCCCACCTCATAGAGCAGGCTGTAAAAGCTGTGCGTTTCCAGCAGCTGGCGCGTCAGGTTGGGGTATATGTACTGCGGATAGTAGCTTGTTTCGATTATCAGCGGCTCATCGTTGACGTTGCGTATGCGCGTGAAACGGTAGACAGCGGTGTCCTCGGAGCTCAGCTCCAGCATTTTAACAATGTCCGGCGTCGGGGTTATTACGTCAAACTCGATGAGCTTGGACGACGGAGTAAGCCCCATGGAGCTTATCTCGCTGGTGAAAGAGTACACCATTTCAGTCTTGCGCCGCACCTTGGGCTCCGCGACGTAGGTGCCTCTCCCCTGCTTGCGGACAACCAAGCCCTCGGCCTCCAGTGCACCTATGGCTTGGCGCACGGTTGAGCGGGATATTTCAAACGTCCGGCACATTTCTGCCTCCGAGGGCAGAAGGTCACCGGTGGTGAGCATTCCCGCGGAGATATTGCGCTTCACTATACCTACGAGCTGCAAATAAAGCGGTATATCGCTGTCCATAGACAGCGTATTCATCAATACAGGATTCAAAGCCATTTCTTTCTCCTTTACTCATTACGATTATGCAAAGGCGGTGGGCAGGTGTAAATTTCGGTGCCGTTCAATGCAGCTATTATAATATCGAAGCTGACTTTTTGCAAGATAATGTTGACGGGAACGCAGCTTTTGCGCTCTTCCATGTTTAAAAGTGCCAATAACGGAACACAATATTTGCGAAATACAGCAATAGGGGGTATAATAGTGAGCAGAAGACGCGCTAAAAGGGCGCTTGCCCGCAGACTTGCCTCGGCGGGCGAGGAGCTGAACGGGCTGCGAAACTGTCTGAGAGCCGCATACGACGCCTTTAACACCGCGGCCGACGAGCGCATGGTTGAGGCCGCCATTTATGAAATAAACGCCCTCAGGAGCCGCTACGACAGCCAGCTTCTGAGCTGCAAGAGCATATGCTCGGAGGAAACATGACGATTATTGCCGCGCTTATAATGCTTGCCGTCACATTGGGGTTCCTTTGGCTGCTGTTCAAGCTGCTGAAGCGCCCGCTCATGTGGCTAATCAAGTTCCTGCTCCATGCCCTTTTGGGCTACATATTCCTGTTCGTGTTCAATTTTATCGGCGCGTGGTTCGGCCTGGGGCTCAGTCTGAACTGGTTCAACGCGGCGGTTGTCGGCGTCTGCGGAGTGCCGGGCGTGATAATTCTGCTGATTTTGGAGTATTTAATCCTCTGACGGCGCTCGGCTACGCTATCACATAATTAAGGATACAATGATTAAATGACTTTAGAGCAAGCAAACGTGGCTTTAGTTCAA
>JAJQCF010000037.1 GCA_021202845.1 Oscillospiraceae bacterium | reverse complement strand
AGCTACAGTCGAAATACCGGCGCGGTTGGTTCACGAGCTCCTCGCGGTGGCTCAAGATCAGCGTCCTGCCATCCCGTGGCAAAGCCGCGAAGGTCACCGTCTTGCCAAGCCCCGTCGCCATCTGCACCATCCACCTCCCCGCGCCCTTGTTTTTCACGGTCTCTATACATTCCTGCTGGTAATCACGTAGTTGTAATTGTATACTGTCTGTCCTCCTCCTTTTGCCTGTAACCCCCACCAGGGGTTACACTTTCTGGCCAAAAAATCGTTGGTATCACCGGCTTTTTTGTCCCGTAACCCCCGTAACCCCCATTTCCGTAATAGAGAGCTATTATTTGGGGAGATAATTTTTTTTTGTGTGCACGTGTGTGTGTTTTTTCTCCCCCCTATATGGCTCTCTATTTTTAGGGGTTACAGGGGTTACAGGGGTTACATAGCCCATAATCCGTTGGTATTACACACTTTTTCCCGTAACCACTGCTGTAACCACTAGCGCTCTTTAGTGGTTACAGTGGCAACAGCTACGGTCTCCTAGTAGGTGTCGTGTACAGCACCGTGCCCAGAAACGGCTCCGAACCGTTGCCATGTATAAGGTCGGGCTGCGGCTCTGGCGTGTGTGGCGGTCTCTGGCGGAGTGGGCGCGGGGTCGTCCTCGGCCTGCTTGAGGCATATACAGCGTGTCGTTTGCCCCAGGAGGCGAGTTAGGCACGTAAACTTTTTTTCGCCCGATTTCGTTCTCAGCCGCCCATCCTTTTTCAGCTTCGTGAGCGTGGTGGTGACGTCGGGGAACCCCGCCGCGGCAACCGCCTTACGCAAGATCGATGGCACGATGTAGACGTACCCGTCCTTAATCTTTCCGTAGATCTCGCCCACAGGCCGTTCATCCCGCGTCATGAACTCGCCATCGCCCTTCAGAAACTTCAGGCTGTTCACCGCGATCCACTCGTCGATAAACTCGATGATGCGCGCCTCAGTTGAGATGACCGTGTTCTCGTCTTTAACCGCGCCGAGGCTCAGGATGTCGTTCAGCGTTAGCGCGTCGTTGGTACCATATACGTATTTACAGGCGAGTTGATCGGCGGCGAGCAGAATCGCCACACACGTAGCCTGCTTACCGCTGGTGTTGGCGGGCAAGTTTTTCAGCGTGTATTCATAGAGTTCCCGCGCCTCGTCCATTTTCAGCGCGGCCAAAAATTTTTGTCCGGCGTGTCCATAGTTGGCCGCGGCGCACATGGCACAGGCACGCCCGTTAATTTCGCGCCCCTCGAGCTGGATTTCTATCGCGCGGTTGTATGCTCCGCCGCCATCGTTGTTGCTTAGGATGGGATGTTCGCCGCTGGTGATGAACAGGTTATGCCACCTATGCTTGTCTGCCAGCGTCACAGCCTGCGTCCCGCGCAACCGTCCGGCCTCTGCCACGATCTTGTAAATCTGCACCAAGACGCGGCCTTCGCGTGCGTCGCGTTCTGTCTGTGCCTCGTCCAAGATGACTGGCAAATTGCGCAGGAATGCGCTGAACAACTCAATCCCCACCACCGTACTGTTCAGCGTCTGGAAGAGTTCGCCTTTTACGGGGTTGCCCCATACACTCGCCGCCAGCATCTGGCCTACGGACTTCCCCGTGCCGCTGCTGCCGTAAACGTGGACAAAAAACGACGGGATTGACAGCGGCTCTAGTAGAACGCTGGCAAAGCTGGCGGCCAGCAAAGCCTTGTTCGCGGGAGATCTCCGGCGCGCTGATAGCGCTTCTTCTAGCCACGCTTGTGCGTTGCCGGTTGCGAGTAGGCTTTCATGCACGCTTTTTTCTGTTTTTCCCCTTGTGAGGACGCGGATATTTCTAACGTACGGGGCGAAGCCGCAGTCTTTAACCCAACCGAGGTGGGGTACCCCCCTTATTACGGGGATTGTCCAATAATTTAGTTGAACAATAACGGAAAGGTCGGCGATTCGCCCTCGCGATTTGACATCGCTTATAGCGATCCCCTTGTCAGCGAGAGAAACGATTGAGTTTCTTGTTGCAATCGTTTTCTGCGGCACGGTGACGCTCTGCCACTTTCCTACGTGGGAAAAGGCGAGCGTCACTTGTTTGTCGCCCGTCTCCACGTCGAAAATCCGCTCTGTGGGCAGTATCGGATGGTTACAAGCCATCACTTTCCCGTCGCGCTGGCTCTTATCGTTGAATGTTGCATCGCGACATATGCCATCGTCAGTGGCGTCCCACTCTCCACAGAGGAGGGGCGCCCACTGGCCGGTAAAGCGAGTCGTTTTCGCAGGGGGGTTCTCTCGTTCGGCCTGAATTTCGGCTTGCACGACCTTGGCTTGTTCGTGAAGGTAGTTCTTATAGACTTTCCCGAAGTTTTTAAGCCCTGCCTCCTTCGACTTCGCCGCGTAACGCTCCCACAATAATTCAAATTGTGCAGATTTCGGGTCGAGATTGTACAGATCTCTACAGGCCTGTGTTATGTTAAAGGCTCCGAGTATTTCGTCGTCGCCGTCTTTGAGGATGCGCAGTTCTCCTCCGTCTCTTTGCACGATACTCGCCACGATGCCTCTCACTTCCTCGTCGTCAAAAGCCTTATCTTCGCCGGGTCTTTTAACCCCATAGTCCACACAGCGCTCACTGGCCAACTTGAGGACGGCGGCTTCTATTGCTTCGGGGGGAAACCCCTGCCGATGTAGGGATCCTACTAGGCTCGTTATAGTGGCGTTCCTTTCGTTTGCTTTAATTACTGACGGAACCCGCATTTTTTCCCGGTGCTTGCTCTTTGTCTGCTGCGGCGCAGCAGCAGTTTTTGAGGAGACGGTGGTGGTAGCGGTCAGTATTTCGTTGATCATCTTATCCCCCTCAACCACAAACGCCTCCGCGTTTTCCACCCCGAAGAAGAACCGTGCGGCGCCCAACCCGTGGGGATCGAACTCGGGGAATGCCGCCTGAACCTGCTTTTTAAGCAGCTCATATTCATCCGCGTTCGCGAATTCACGGCACGGGAAATAAACGTGAAACCGTGGGCGCGGCGGTTTCTCGTGCTTTTCTTTCCAGTGGTTTCGACTATTCACGACGAGAAACTCAACACCGGGGAAGGCCTTCGTTACGTCCAGGACATTTTTCCAGTCGCGCGGGTCTTCGGAGTGGTCGTTATCGCAGTCCATCGGTAGGCAGTCCGAACGGATAAAATTGTTCTTGCTTCGGTAGCCGTCGCGGTATTCGGCGCACACGTGGTCATACTCCGCAACTTGCCGCATTTCCTCGGCGTTAGTAACCTCTACTCGGATTGGGTATACCGTGTTTGTCTTTTCTCCGCGCGAGTCGGCGCGATATAACGTCATTTTCATTCTTGCGCTTGTTCCTTTCTTTCGGCGTTCTCGGCCTCCATCTGTGCGCCGATCTTGTTCCAGTAGTTATTTTGCTTTTCGCGCAACACCGCCCTATGCTTTCTTTGCCATTCACGCATATATATCCTGCGCGCCTCACGTCCTGCATCTGTAAGCTCGCTCATAAGCTCACCTCCATGTATTTTTTTTTGCATTCTTATTATACAACACACGTCCGCTAAAATCAAGCGGCGAATCAAAAAAAATCCGCCGCTTTTTCTGTTTTTTTGAATGCTCGCGTAGAGGCCTCTAGAAGCGATACCTCTCTAGGAAAGGGTTGAACATACCTGTCGAACAAGTTAGGGGCCTCTACGGGCACGCTAGAGGGGGCTGTGCC
>JAJQCF010000001.1 GCA_021202845.1 Oscillospiraceae bacterium | reverse complement strand
GTGCTTACAGTCTCGCCGCAAACCGTGCAGACCTCGTCGCCCGTGTAGCCGTCTTCGGTGCAGGTGGCATCTTTCGCGTTTTGAATCTCAGTAGTATGTCCTGTTGCAGCAGTCTCGTCGGCAGTATAGCTGTCTCCACATACCGAGCAGGTGTAAGTTGTGTAACCTTTCTCTGTGCAAGTAGGTGCTGTCACAACTGCTACATAAGTATGTCCGGTGGCTTCTACCGTCACCGTCTCGCGGCTAATCTCCTCACCGCAGACTGTGCAGTAAACCACACTGTCGTAAGAACCGTCCTCGGTGCAGGTCGCCGCAACTTCGTTTTCTACCACTGCTTCACCCGCAGTATGACCGGTTGCTGCAATAGCTTCGGTCTTTGTTTCGCCGCAAACCGTGCAGGTATAGGTCATAACACCATCTTCGGTGCAGGTCGCGGCCTTTGTGACAACGCCTTCGTCATAGGAATGACCCAGCGCTTCCACATAGTTGCTCACATAGCTGTCACCGCAGGCAGAGCAGGTGTAGGTTGTGTAGCCCTGTTCCGTGCAAGTCGGTGCAGTGACTACGCTTTCATAGCTGTGTCCCTTAGCGGAAATTGTCTCTGTGTAAGTGTCGCCGCAGGCCGAGCAAGTGTAGGTTATTTCCCCGCTTTCGGTACAAGTTGCCTCTTTGGTCACTTTGCTGGTGTAACTGTGTCCGATAGCTTCTGTCTCGTCAGCAGTATAGCTGTCTCCGCAGACCGAGCAGGTGTAGGTGGTATAACCGCCCTCTGTGCAAGTAGGTGCTGTCACAACTGCTTCATAGGAGTGTCCCGTTGCCGGAACTGTCACAGTCTCGCGGCTAATCTCCTCATTGCAAACCGTGCAATAAACCACTTTGTCGTAAGAACCGTCCTCAGTGCAGGTTGCCGCAACTTCGTTTTCCTTCACAGCCTCGCCCGCTGTGTGGCCTGTAGCAGAAACCGTGATGGTCTCGCGGCTAATCTCAGCCCCGCAAACCGTGCAGTAAACTACGCTATCATAAGAGCCATCCTCGGTGCAGGTTGCCGCAACTTCGTTTTCCTTCACTGCTTCTCCCGCAGTGTGACCGGTAGCCTCGATAGTCACCGTCTTTGTATTAGTGTATGTCTTGCTATTGAATGTGCACGTTGCAGTATAAACCGTCTCGCCTGCCTCTGTGCAGGTAGCAGCTGTCGTTTCGCTGGTCACAGTGCAGTCTACCGTTTGCACATCACCACAGGTTGCACAGGTAAACTTAGCAGCGCAAGTGCTGTTATCCTCTGCCCATGTGAAGCTCGGCTCTCCATAACTGTGTCCCGTTGCCGGAACCGTTACCGTCTCACGGCTAAGCTCAGCCTCGCAGACTGTGCAGTAAACTACACTGTCATAAGAACCGTCCTCAGTGCAGGTCGCCGCAACTTCGTTTTCAGTCACTGTCTCGCCCGCAGTGTGTCCGGTAGCTTCAGTCTCGTCGGTAGTATAGCTGTCTCCGCAGACTGTACAGGTATAAGTTGTGTAACCTTTCTCTGTGCAAGTAGGTGCTGTCACAACTGCTTCATAAGAGTGGCCGGTTGCTTCAATAGCTTCTGTCTTTGTCTCTCCGCAAACCGTGCAGGTATAGGTCATAACACCATCTTCGGTGCAGGTGGCCTCTTTGGTTACAACGCCTTCGTCCCAAGTGTGGCCGGTAGCTTCGGTCTCGTCAGCAACATAGCTGTCTCCGCAGACCGAACAAGTGTAAGTTGTGTAACCGCCCTCTGTGCAAGTAGGTTCTGTCACTACAGCTTCATAGGAGTGTCCCGTTGCCGGAACTGTCACTGTCTCGCGGCTAAGCTCCTCACCGCAAACAGAGCAGTAAACCACGCTGTCGTAAGAACCGTCCTCGGTGCAGGTCGCCGCAACTTCGTTTTCTTTTACAGCCTCGCCCGCTGTGTGACCGGTAGCCTCGATGGTCACCGTTTTTGTATCAGTGTATGTCTTGCTATTGAATGTGCACGTTGCAGTGTAAACCGCCTCGCCATCCTCTGTGCAGGTGGCTGCTGTCGTTTCGCTGGTCACGGTGCAACTCACAGTTTGCGTATCACTGCAATTCTTGCAGCTAAACGCAGCAGTGCAAGTGCCGTTGTCTTCTGCCCATGTGAAAGTTGGGTCACCATAGCTGTGTCCCGTATACGGCACGACCTCGGTATAGCTCTCGCCGCAGCTGGAGCAGGTGTAGGTCACGCTGCCGTTTTCGGTGCAGGTGGGCTCAACGCGGCTGCTCTCTACATAGCTGTGCTCACATTCGGGCGTCTCAATCTCTTTCTCGGTGTAGGAGAACTCGACTACCACAGGCGGGTGGTCGCCGGGCAGGGAGCCGTCGTCGTACTTATAATCATCTTCATCCACCTCGTAGCTGGTGGCTGTCAGCTGGATGTTGCTGTTGGCATTATTAATGTATAGAACCTTATCAACGACCTCGTTGACCTGATAGCTATCGTAATCGCCAGCCGTGACGGTCAGGGCATCGGAGCCGTATTCGGGATAGTCGCCGTTACGAATCACTTCTATCCACGCATCGGCGACGGTGAAACGCGAGTCGGCGTCAAGCGCGTCAATCACCAGCGTCTGCAAATCCTCGCGGGTGTAGCGGGAGTTGGTGTCGCCCATGACGATTATGGGGTTGGTGGTGTTGGACGCCTTGATTGCCTTGACAAGCTGGGTCCACTGCGCCTCGCGCGCGGCAATGTCCTCGGCTTCGGAGTCGGCGTCCATGTGCATTGTGTATACATCTATGGTCACGCCGTCGGCGATGGTTACCTGATAGAAGCGGTAGCCCTTGTCAATAAGCTCGTCGTTGCCGTTGTCCAGACGGCCGTTTTTCGTTGTCCATGAGACCCACGTCTCGCCGGAGGCCGTGTAAGCGCTCTTGTACAGCAGGTTCAGGCCGTCGGTGTCGATGCAGCCGCTGGTGAGCAGGGACAGCGTAATGTTGTCAGATATGTTGCCTCTCCATGTGCCGGAGGAATAATCCGTCAGTTTGGACAGCAGCTCTTCGTTGTACTCAAAGTCCTCCTCCACAGCCACAATGTCATAGCCGCAGTCGTTAATATAGGAGCTAATCCACTCCGTTCCCTCAGAGCCGGGGCCGTCGGAGTTTACCGTAATGCCAAGGATAGTCTCGGGCAGGCCGTCCACGTTGATGGTAGCCACGGTGAAGGTGCCGGACTTGGCCTCCGCGTCCGCCTCATAGGTGTAAAGGGCAATATCGGCGGTGTTGTCTGCGCCGGTGGAGGTCACGCTGCCGCTGTCGTAGGTGTATGTATACTCGATGGCGGTGGTAACTTCGATAATGGGGATATAGGCGGCGGCGTAGTAGTTGTCGCCGTTGTTGCGGCAGTCGCCAACGTAGCTGTCGCCGTAGGTGCTTGTTACCCAAGAGCAGAAATTGTCTCTTGCAGTAGATGCACTTGTGGTGCTTCCGGAAGAATAACTGCTGGAGTCACTATCATCCACATAGTACCAATAGATATAGTTTCTCTTTGCGCGTGTATAGGTATGCAGCGTGGACGTGACATAGTAGTCATAAGCGGTGCTGGTGCTGTAGGCAACGCAGCTCCATGTGTTCCCGCCGTCGTCGGTCCAAGTGTCGGAAACTTGGTCGGCGCTGTAGGTGTTCCCGTCATTGCCGACGTAGGCTTTCACCCCCCCGTCTGTGGAGACTGTAACCTCCTCATAGCTGCCGTTCACCAGTGTATAAAGCTGGCTTCCATAGTTGGCGGCCTCCGCGTTGGTCAGGCTGACTTTGGTATAGCTCCCGCTCGCAGCAAACGCCGCCGCAAGCATAAGAGTAAACGTCATGACCAGCGCGAGCGCCGTTGCACCGAAGCGCGTCAGTAGCTTGCTTTTGTGTTCCATGTTTTGCATTTCCCCTTAAAATAATGTTTCATTCGCCATTCGCGTCGGACATTCCGCCCGACTTTATAAGTATACTACACACCCTTCTCCCTTTTCAAGAGCTTTTTGACAATAAAACGATAATTTCTTGAAATACGCACTTCAAAAATTAAACACGGCGGAGGAAGCGCGCCAAAAGGCATTTCCGACATGCCTCCCGGCAAGGCAGCCGCCCCTTTCTCATAATCCCCTCCGTCCGCGCATATCATTGACCATAGTGAAGGTCGGGAGTGATGTGTTTGAAAACCGACATCGAAGGTCGGGCGGTCGAGCTGGCGGAGTACATCGTTGAGACCAAATCCACAGTCCGCGCCGCCGCGGGAAAATTCGGAATCAGTAAGTCAACGGTGCATACGGACGTAGATGTACTGAACGGTTTAGCTATATTGTGAGCTGAACCCCCCTAACGCAAAATATTCGCCGCTCCCTTTTGCAGCCTTGTCGGCTGAACGGGGAACGGCGAGTTTTTGTTTTTGGCTCTGCCGCAGACATTCCCAAGCATTTGCATGGACGCTTCATCTGCAATTCGCATAACAGCGCGATGTTTCAGGCGTTTTATCTGGACGAGGGAAAACGGTAAAGGGGTCTTTTCCATGTCGCGCAAAACAAAGCCCAACGATTACGGCACCGGAATACCTCAGCACAAGGTTGACGCCCTCGCACGTGTCCTGCTCCCGCACATTCTGAAAGTGAGGAAGGCCGGAGGGAGTATGAGGAATCGAAAGCGGAAAAGAAAGAGAATACATCCTTTTGATATTTGCAACGGCAAATTGCTTGAATGTACACTTTCAAATATCTCCTGTTATATTGATGCTATCAACGCCTTCACTCAATTCGCCTGTAGCATGGCACCAGTTGCAAGTAGCAATACGAGATTCTCCATCCCAACAATTCAACTTGCCACAACTACAATAGAAGAATCCTTTCGCACCACAATGGGGACAGCCAGGATATTCTTCTCCCTGAATCAACACCCCAGTAATTTTAGTTTTATCGTAATCTTCGTTAAGCGCCGTCTTTGCCTGAATAGGAAATGCCCAAGTGTATTTCCAGTCACGGCCAGTACGTTCAAAACGAATGCCATACATTTTTTTAGTCTGAGAGCATTTGCTCAAGGCAATAACGGTAGTCATTATCTTACCCTCTTAAACAACAAACAAGGAAACAATAGAAATAACAACAGCTGCAACAATCCCGCATAGGGCAATGGTCAGCTTTGTATTGATGGACTTATTCATGTCCTGACAATATCTATACAACTGTTCCATATTTGTGGCATCCAGTTTGGCAACGAAAGCATCGTACTTTGTTTCAAGCTGCTGGCCCAAATCAATAACACGCTTCTCTGTATCAGAAAGTTGTGTCATACGCGCAGTCATTGTTTTTTCGAGTTCGGTTAGAAAAATTCTGTACTGCTGTTCGGAGCAATCTTTCATCTGCCCTGGAACAGCTTGAATGTTTTCAACTGTGCCCTGAAGTTGCTTAGAAAAGGCTTCATTTGCTTTTGCTAAATCCGCAGCATACTGCTCTTGAATTTGTTTTAAGCTTGCTGCATTCTCAGCACACCCCTTCTGGAGTTGAGCATCTAATTCAAGTGGTAAGTTTGAAATGGTAGTTTCCGCGGACGCTACCTCTTTATTGAAATCCTCCATAAGTTCAGCAACCGCTGTTTGATATGCCTGATGCTCATTATGAACTTCCCGCCCAAATTCCTCAATCTTCTCTTGAAGCAAATCGCTCAGTTCTGGCGGTAGTTTTGCCAACTCGTCCTGCAAGGCTATTGTGCGAACCTCAAAAGATTCTGTTTGCGCCTTGCATAAGGATGCTATTGACATCAAAATCTTCATCAATTCGTTAGAATCCTTTATATTTTTGTGGAACTGTTCTATTTCACATTCCAATTCTTGAATTGTTGTAAGCATTTATGCTCTCCTCTCTGTTAGCCGAATTGCCTATTCAGCCGACTTGCTAATATCCCATAATACACAGTATCTTTATCTGCATTTTGATAAAGGTTATCACATATTTTAACGAGATTTCCATCATACAGGACAGCCACTTCACTTAAACAGCGAATAGTCTCAAAACGACCGGCAGTGTTCAGTTTCGCAAATACTATGCGGATAGAGTCCATCAACTCCTGGCTTTGCTTGACTGGCGTGTTTCTAATAATTCTCTCAAATCTGCTCTTATCGAAACGAGCATATAACTTCAGATTTCCAAGGAACAGGAAGCAGTCAAGGTTATACATATATCTGTTGCTGTTGATTCGTTCCACATTAGCCAGGGTGTTGCGGCCAATTCCTTGGGCAACCTTGCCTGCAATTTCCTTGAGCGAAAGTGAGGAATAATACAGTTCATCGTTTTTAATCTCAATGAAAGGTAATGTGAAATACTCTCCGATGTCCTCAGTGATTTTCTCACTGTCGCTCTCCTTGTTCGCTTCCACAAAGCCAAGGAAATCTAAGAACATTTCCTTATAGTGATAGAGGAATTTTGAATAGTACCAATCTACATAAACCTTAATTACACCAGGTACATCCGTTGCCCGTTGCGTTTTTACAATTTGTTCTCGGTTGGAACCCAGCGCTTCGTAATATGCAACAGCTCTCTGTTTAACCCTGGTTAGCATATTGGCAGGTATTTTGTAGAAATCGTGGTTCGTGCTACTGACATCAATCATTATCTCAATCGTGCCATCATGCTCGTTACCGGAATAAGAATACCAGTTATTTACATAGCCGATAGTATAAAGCATATAAATATATTTTTTTGTCATTTCAACAGTAGCTAAAGGATACTTCTCGACATACAGCCCCTGACCCTTTTGCTCAAACTTATTATAGATTTGCATAATCTGCTCCAGCAAATCTTCCTTAGAATCTATATTACTATTTAGCTTGCGGTAGCAGTCCGAGTAGTCGTTATCAATTTCAATGAGTATTCGAGAAATATTAGGTATTTCTAATTCACGCTTCAGAAGGATAGGAGGAACATTATTCGGCACTGGATTAAGATAGAACAAATACGAATTTACAACTTCACTCGCTCGTCCGGCACGGCCAATTTCCTGTACGAACTCGTCCTTTGACACTGGCAACCCAAAATGGATAATATTTTGAATATTAGGTAAATTGATACCAACACCAAGTTCTTCACTTGCTACCAGAACCTTGCATTTCTCATCAGCAAACAGGTGATATGCGTATGTGTTGTCTTTCTGAAATACATCAGCTTCATAACCGATTGCTTCAGCAACCTTGTACGAAATTTCATCGTTTTTTGTAAACACAAGGGTTCTTTCGTCTCGGCTAATCTGCTCACTCACGATTGCGCAAGCCTTTTCAATCATTTCATCAAAGCTCTGAACTCCTTGAAAATGGTAAGAAACATTATACTTCTCAAAGGCAATAGGAGAGAAGATGTTCTGCTGCGGAATCTTCAGTTGCTGCTGAATATCTTCTACCACAGTGTAGTTAGCGGTTGCTGTAAATCCAAGAAAAGTGACGCGATCCAAGTATGTATTTAGGAACTTGGATAACATCAAATATTCTGGTCGGAAGTCGTGCCCCCAATTAGACAGGCAATGAATTTCATCCAAAACTACATAAGAAATTGAAGGCCCAGGAGCTACTTTAATTTTCTGCAATAGGCGAGTCTTTTCATCCATCACGAAAGTATTGCCGTTATTGATATCACGGCATTTAGCCAAAAGGTGTCTATTTTGAAATGTTGCCGATGTAAGGTATAAAAGGCTATTTCTCATCTCAAAGTTGCTGAAGTCGTTTTCGGCTGTCAACTTCAGATGGGAAACATTGTCTATGCGATGGAATTTCTTTAAGTTTCTAATCTGGTCATCAATCAGAATGTCTGTCGGAGCTAAAACAAGCATCGGTAACGGCTGTAACAGCGATGCAAAATAGAAAATTAAAGACTTTCCGCTACCGGTAGGCATAATACAAACCGAGTGCCCATTTGTCCCCAGCATATTTTTCAGCGCAGTAAACTGTCCTTCTTTGAACGTGTCGAACGGAGAAATCTCCCCCAGAAGATACTCAAGGTCTGGCAAGTTGTCAGTATTAAGCTGATAATTAACCTTCTCACCATACCACAGTTCTCTTGCATTACAAGGCGTTTTGTTTTCTTCAATATATATGTCTATGTCGTTGATTTTTTCACCTATGGAAATCTTTATAGGATTCTTGCTCTGAGAAATCCTTTCAAGGACAATCGGCTTAACTCTCATTAACCTTGAAAAGAGAGCAACATAGTTGTTGATAATAGCAATGGCAATGACCAGTTCCTCATCTTTTCCATTGTATGCTAAGGCAAGCCTTCTCCCAACAACACCGTTTTTTATCATCTGAAGAATTATCATCATCAGACGGAAAACGTGTTGATAGTTTAACTGAAAGGTCGTAGTAACACTATTTAAGTAGTGTGGATAGTCTTCAGGCGTAATGCAACTGTTCCTTGTCAGGTAGTTATAAACTAATGCAAACACAGTTGGTGCATCACTACACTCTTTTTCGGCAATACCACAAATGTAAAATCCATTGTCGGTATTACCAACACCGCACGGGATGTAGATTTTTCCCTGCTTTTTATCCAAATGGACATTTGTGCAATAATCCACTTGAGCGGACTTATCTGCAAAATCTATTGGTGTCGGTTCAGAAAGTTCATCATTGGAACTCGGAAGTCCAAGTTCCGCCCACAGAGTATACGTTCTTTCCTTCTTTTCTTTTTCAAGTTGCTCCTGAGCTGCCTGCATTTCTCTGATAACAGCACTATCAATGGCCTCAATCCATTGGTCAACTGCCCAGGACGCTTTATCTTCAAGCATCGAGTGTTGCTTAATCAGCTTGTTGATTACATTGCTTCGCCCCAGACTTCCAAGCGGAAAATGATTTTGAATTATCGTAACGATACCAATATCATATGCGCTCATAAGCGCATTAATTTTAGGAATATCGTTATTAAATGCATCACTCAAAATTGCTTTTATGGACTTTCTTTCCAAAAGAGTGATGGCATGACCACGAAAAATCTGGTTAAGGTTCATCGGTTCATCTCACTATGTATTGTTGTTAAGTTTGTTTGTTAATCCTGCCATGCAGATTGTAAAAAAACTCTACTCACTTTGAATGGATTCCATATCTTGTGATGGCATACTCTCTGTGCCACTTTTAATTGCAGGTAATCGTTCCGATGGAAACAGCCAATCGTCTGCTGTTTCTCCATCAACAGACAGCGCTGCGTATAGGCCCTCTGGAGTAGTGCTGCTTTGGTATGTTGTAACGGCAGTCGACAGAGCAATTTCAGCGGTTTCTAAACGCTTAACTGCATTATCCTGAGTACGCTGTGCAACCTCAATGGCTTCTTTGGCCTCGGTTGCCTTTTGGACACAAAGCTCATAATTCATTTTTGCTTTTTTCATTGCGGATAGGACATATTCCTGTTTTTCAACGGCTTGTGTGACCTCTCGCTCTGCCCGCTCCTTCTGGGCTTTGGCATTGGAGTATTCGCATTGAGCCTTTAATACTTCAATAAAAGCGGTTGAAAGTGTTGCAGACACAATGCCTGCGATAGATACATCATCACCACTACCTTTGCGAGATAGGCCAGGTAGAAATGATTGAATTTCAGTCTCTCCCGTTTTACGCCCATGCTCTGCAAAGATAGCGAGAATGGAACGATAGAGAACATACATCTCCTCAGAGTTGGCATAGGAGTCATCAATTCCATCAGTACCCATGAGTGTTGCAACTGGGCACTCATTCATAAAGCAATAGCGGAATTCATCTATTGCCTCAGAGTCGCAAATAGAGGTAGTGATATTTGCCTGGCAATTTTCATCCCATGGAATGGGTTCGTACATAGAACCATCTTGGGAAATGCAAACACATTTACCGTCCCCTATTTGCAACCCAAACCAATATTTTTTCGTCTGGCAAGCGGCAATCAGGGTCGTGCCGTAGGCTTTTTCCTGCCGTTGCCCAGATATGTATCGTTTCTTGTATTTCTCAGGAACTTTAGACAGTTCTTCTTCCGAAAAAGGATATTTCTCTAAATCGACTTCAACCGCTGTATGCCAGTTTGCCAGAATATTTTTTGCCAATTGCTCCAAATAGGAGTCGCTATCCAAAGATATATCAATAGCACTATCTTCTGCGGTTTTGACAAACTCTCTAATAGCGGTAATCGTAGCCTCAACAGCGAAACTCGAGCCTCTATCCGTTCTCGGATAATTGTCGCTTCCGTGTCCATCCGCAACAACAACGACAGCCATTGAATCGTCAGAATAGTGCCCAGAAGAATCCTGGCACACCTTGTTCGATTTGATGTGATTATATCCTTGTTCGGAAAATGCGAAATCATACGTTGTATTCATTGCTTTCCTCCGAAATCGGGTTTACCAATCTCCCCAGCCGCTATCATCAACTGCAATTGGAACTCCGCTTCCGCCTGCTTCCTGGGCAATCTCATTCTTAACTTCCTGAACAATATTTGCAGAATCTTGTTCAGGAGTGGTGTCTACATCGGATGTCTGTTTGCTATGGCTCTGGAACTCGGATGCGCGAACGCTAACCTTACGGATAAGCGCTTTCAAGGTGTGCTTGTCATTAACAGCAATAACAGATTCAGGGGTACCGGTAAATGTGGCGAGAACATTTTTGTCTGCATCTTCACCGATGGCAATGGCAATTTTGACAGCGTGCTTGAACCAGTTGTTCTTCTTCAACTGCTCCAGCCCTTTTTCCCAATTATCAGTGGGGCCGCCATCGCTAAAGAGTAGAATGACGGGGGCATATGCGCCGGTCTGAGATTCCAAGAACTCATTTCTTGACAGTTTCTTATCCAGTTCAATGCAAGCAGCTCCCAAATCGGTCAACCCGCTTGGGTTAAGGTCATTCCAGATAACATCACCGATACCAATCGGGCCTGAAGAAGGAGTAATCCAAGAACACCCGCTGGAGAACTGCATAATTGCAACGCGAATTTCTGCATCGTCATTTGCAGTAGAAATGTCGGGCAAATCGACAGTGATAGCTTCTTCCATTGCAGAGTTTACAGAACCGATTTTGTCTCCGGTCATACTGCCGGAAGTATCAACAACATAGAAAAGGGTCATAATTTTGCGAGGGGAAGGAGTAACTTGATCTAACAGTGACATAACTTTTACCTCTCTTTTTATTTATATTTTCATTGTTGCAGTAGACTGATTATTACCAAAGAAATCAATTATAAAGCCATCCTTAATTGGAACAACACTTCCGTTAGCCAACGGCTTTTGTCTTCCGTCAGGCAAATTAATCTTCCAAATATAATTGGAAACGTTTCTTAATCCGAGTATTTTCGGATTTTGAGGATTAGCTACAATCTCACCTACGACACTTTCAATATCCTCCAGCGTAGAATCTATGTGCCACAGGTAGACTTTCAGGCCATTATATACCGGCAATTGATAGTTCTTGAGCAAAAGCACTGCGGGTTTTGCAATTTTTTTCTTGCACTCGAAACACTCATTTACGCCCTCGGCTGTATAAAACATTTCGTTTTTGCAGTACGGGCACTTACCGATTTCCGCTCTTAAACGGAAAAAGGCATCCAACCATTCCTTTTCAAGTATGCGGGGTTTCTGCTTGCGCATGACTTCCTGGCTAAACGCTCTAACAAACAGGTTGCGGATATATTGAGGATAAATGTTCCAGAACAGCTTCAGATTCCTGTCCGTGCCAGGGATGGGTCGGTTTCGCATATCTTTTGGGTCATACACGAAAATGGGTTCACTTCCGTAATACTTCTTCTCCAGTTCCTTTGTCATGCAGGGAGGAGTGGAATATTTGCCCTCCAACGGATGGTTAATGAATAGGAGCCGGAAAAGAACTACTGCAAGAGAGAAACGGTCAGACTGCTTGTCAGGGTCAGACTGAAGGGTGACAATCTCGGGTGCCATCCAACGCTGCTTACCCATAATACCAAGGTTGGTGCCGAAAGGAGAAACATTGTCGTTATCACAAATCAACACATTACCTGTTGTGGGATTGATAAAGAAGTTGCCATTGTTGATGTCCTGATAACTATAACCTCTGTTATGGAGTTCTCGGAAAGCCTGAATAATGTTGATTGCTGCGGTGGAGATTGCCGTGAAAGACTTAAACCTTACCTGTTGCTTTTTCTTAAAACCGACAAAGAAGTTAGTTAACTCCTCATATCCGGCAGGGCGAATTTCCATGATGTATCCGAAAGAGCCATTCTGCACTTCAGTGATTCCGAGCGGCCACAAAAAAGCAGCAGTGGGCGCGCCTTTTGCAATATTGTTTTCAAGGTTCGCATAGAACTCTTTTTCCTTGCCCTTAAATGCCCCAATGTGATACCACTTTAGAGCATATTCTTTTCCATTATAGGAAACTTTGTAAACAGTTCCCTGCCCGCCGGCGCCAAACTCTGCCAGAATTTTTGCGTCACCGCCATTTTTCATTTTTACGGTGTCGCCAATTTTGATTACCCCCATAAGTTTTTTACCCCTTCTTCTCTTTAGAACTGTGCTCTCGCACATCTGATATTATGTTTTCGTGCATAATCCATAGCCGCAGAGCCGGCTGCACAATAGATTGTTATGTTCCCTATAAAGTGTCCAAATATCGTATCATTAAAAGAACTCGTTGAGCCATCACCAATCGCTGTAACTGTCGGCGGAATATAAATTGTCGTAATATTTGCCCCCTCGAACGCGCCTTCTCCAATTTTCTGCGTTCCAATAGGTATATGTATCTCACGCAGCGAACGACAGTTTCCAAATGCATTTTCCTCTATTGTTTCCAGTTTGTCTGGCAATTTGATTTCTGAAAGGTTGTCACAGTAAGTAAATGTACCTTTGTGGATGGTAGTTATCTGATTTGATAATTCTATTTTTTTTAAATGGGTGCAAAAGCCAAAGCTATACGGACCGAGGAACTCAACATTTTGAGGAACCGTTATTGCCTTTAAATTTGTAAAGTGAAATGCCCCGTCGCCATATTTTGCAGATATGCTGCCAATTCGCCGAAGGGTATCGGGTAACGTCACATTCTCAAGAGATTTACACTTCTTGAACGCACAATTTTCAATTACTTCAATGCCTTCACTGATGTGTACTGTTTTCACCGTTACACAACCCAGAAATGCATTTTCTGCAATTCCCTTAATTTCCTTGCCATCAATCATGCTTGGAATAGTCATCTCTTCTTCTTCAAAGCCATTGAAACGTGTTATATAATAGCCGTCCGATTTTTGAACAACTTCGTAATCATCAACATTGCCCTGCACATAAACAACGGGTTTATTTTCAGCCGGTTTTAATGCTTCTCGAGCAGCAGCTTCTGCCGTATTCACGTTTACGGCAGATACGGTCACATCAAAGGCCGCAGCCCATATCATTATGGCATCCTGAGAATATTGCCCTGAAATACCAAATTCATTTTCAATTTGAGTAATCAGCCCATGCATCTCGTTTGTGTCAATTGACTTCTTTGCCTTGATTTTATTTGCAATGCCGCATTCAAACAGAATTGTGAGAATATTCACTGTTCTTTTCTCTGAAGGATATGTATCCATCAAAATAGATTTGAAAGACGTCCTGCTGCTCAAGCAGTTTGGATATTGCTTCATAATTGTTTTTAAGTCGAGCATTTTCTTCTCACCTAACCCTATTTTGTATCATATCAAGCGAAGTACATTGTGTAGCAAGTTGCCATCCGGCACAAACAACTTCAAGGTTTCTTTGCTAAACTGAAGCTCAATGCAATTTACATAGGGTGTAACAGCTATTAAATCATCAGTTTTTCTATCGAAGCCATCGTGTTCGGCAACAAAGATAATTCTCTCATTTGTTACATAAAGGACTCCTTTGATTGTAGAGAACTTTTCATCTTCTATAAACTCTGATTCTCCGCCACCAAAATGCATACTCGTTCCATTGAGTAAACCTGGCATACTATAGCCGCGATTCTTACGAACACGGCGTTTGCTGACAGTCCGCTTTTCGTAAATCGCCCTATCAGCATAGTGGCAAAGTTCTCCGTTTCTTAAAAGCAGGTTGTTTGGCTGGAGAGTGGGAAGCCGCCCTCGAAGAATTTGTTGCTTTGCAATATCAGGTAAAACACTGGGAACTGTAGGAGTAGATGGTTGTGTATTAAATATATCTAAGAATCCCATGTTTTACGCTCCTTTAGGCATTTTTAATTATTATACGTCAATATGTGCAAATAGTCAATTCGATTTGACGAAGTACCCACGGCAAAAACATTTACTTTTGAATGTGCATATTCAATAATCAGCTAAATTGCATGATAAGGCCAGCACTTGGGAAAAACCCTTGTGCTGGCCTGTTTTTCTTTATCCCGCCTCCACCATTGGCAGCAGACAATCGCCGCAGATGATGTTGACGTGCTTAGTCGCTCTCACGCTCTGACCGCAGGCGGGACAAACAACCTTGCGTGTACTGCTTGTCCTTGTCCTTGTGCCGTTGTTGGTCTGGGCGGCAGTAACGGTGAGCGTTATTGTGCTGCGGCCTAATGTTATCTCGTTCCAGCCCTTTGAAAGTGCATATTCAACGAGCGTATCGGTCGGCGCTGTGTTCCAGCCATATTTGCCGCAGGGTACGCATTGCAGGCCGTGAGTTTCGGCAATGCTCTTGAATTTCGCGTTGTGGTACGTTCCTCCGCGGCTTGTCTCCTTGATGCCGTTCTCGCGGCAGTACAGATGCACCATTTCGTGCAGAATGGTATCCAAAGTTTCCTCTATGGGTTTGTCGAGGACTTCGGCGGCAATGTTCAGCTCATAAGCTCCGCCGTCCTTCCTGCGCCAGATTTTTGACGTGGTGCAGTGACCGTAGCTCCCGGGCTTGCTCTGCACCGTGATTACGGGCACGGGCAACGCACCGGCGTAAAAGTCCGTATTGAGTGAATTATAAATGTGTTCCAGCTGACTGATGGCTCTGCTCATTTTTGTGGTCTGCTTCATTTCGTTCGTCTCCTTAGTCGAATTTGTCGATTCATCGAAATCGGCGTCGTCGATTTCGCTTGGCGAACAAAACGGCAGACCGCAGAAATATGTCAAGGCAAGCCCTAAACGGGCTTCTCGCGCAAAAAATTTCCCTCGAAATTATTTGCGGCCTTGAAATATTTGTGCGGTCTGGCATGATGCAAAAAGTTCTTGGGCTCAGTCAAAAAAATTTTTAAAACCTCTTGACAAAGTCTTTTGAAAGTGTATAATACAACTATAGAGTTTACTCTATAGTTGTATGAAGCATTTTTAAAATTACCTTAAGATACCTTATTAAAAACTGAGACAGTCTGCCTATTTTGGGCGAGCTGTCTCTTTTTGTTTTAAGAAAGAATTTTAAAGTTCTCGAATTTAAAGTACAAAATACTATACAATCAAACAGCCGCAATGTGTGCTGTAATGCACACAGGTGATGCAACATGGCAAAACAGCCAAAATATGAAATGGCCGAGGAACAGGCAGCAGAGATAAAAGCGACGGGCAAAGGGCACAACTGCAAAATAGATAGCGACAGCAACGGGATTCCATTTTGCATATGTAAGCGTTCTCGTTTCAAGGTTATGTACATAACGGTCTTGAAAGCATAACAAGCGACCACTACGGCGGTAACCATAAAATATGACCCGAGAGGAAGAAACAGCCATTCCTCAACCGCTTCTGGAGAAAGCTGAGCGCGGATGTCGAGGAAATAGCCGAGGCATACCAAGCGAAAGTTGACCACGAGGTCAGTGATACTCAAATATACTGCGTTCTGCATCGTCACGGCTGGCGGAAGGTTATGCCGCGAAACAAACATCCAAAGAGCGCAAGCTCCGAGGCGGCAGAAGCCTCAAAAAAATAACGCCGAAGTGAAAAAGCTAAGGTTATCCACAAGCAAAAATGTGCATCTTATGCTCCAAAATGAGGCCGGTTTTATCCATGCCTAAAGACTGCTGGTGTCCCAATGCAATGAGAGCCGCCCAAGCGTGCTTTGCCAGCATATTCGAGAGTACAGATAAACATTCGGGGCAATAAAACCTCTGATGAGAGACAGCGTTTTTTACATACTGCCATACCTGCAACACGGTTTGTATGAACATTTTCTTGGAACATTTGTCAATACAATACAATACTGAAGTAGTTTTTACTACCATACACACCTGAAATAAATCCGATAGAACAGATTTGAAAAGAGCTGCACAAACGCAGCTTCCGTAATAGGGTCTTTTCATCGTTGGAAAAGACTGTTGAATGCCTATGTGACACGATTTGTTCGTTTTCGACGGATATTGTAAAAATATAACCGACGCAAGCGGTTTGCTAAATGTTTTGATTAAAAAGTAGTATCACATGAAACTACCGCAAAAAATCGTTTCGGCAAGAGCCTCGCATATTGAAATGCTACACGATGAGCCGTGGCTTGCCGCGAAATATTGCAAAATTTTGGTCGCCAGTATTATGCTGTCGGCTATTTTATTAAAAAAATTCACAATTCAAAGTTGATAAAGGCAAACAATCTTTTGCCTTTGACTAAAAACCTCCTAAATTCAAATTTTCAACGATTAACAAAGAAAATTACTATCCTATTTACCGCCGCCTACTTTTGAAATCCTTTTGACAGGGCAAAGGTGAATGTGGGTTTGCTTCCGCCGGTGCTGCGCGCAATGAAGCCAAAAAATTACGTAGCGACCAAGTTTCGCCGTAAGACATATTATTAGAGTTAAATTGTCAGAAATTTATTGCTGACTATTATATTGTAAAATTAAATTCTTTGCTAAGACGCGCAGCATCCATCCCCGCATTGTTTATAACAATGCGTTCGTTTGTTATTATTATGGAGGTTTATATATGCTTTTTAAGGATAATGCTGACAGCATTAACCGCGCGCCGTCCGCTGACTCTGTTAGCGGGGAGAAAATTTGGCAGTTTTGCGAGTCCAGAAACTCCGAAGAGACGCGCGCGATAATCCGCAACAAGCGTCGGGCTATGGGGATAACTCAGGAAAAAATGGCCGAGGACCTGAACTATACCCCCACAGCCATAACAAGGTACGAAAGCGGCCACGGCGGCTCTCTTGAGATGTTTCTCAAGATTATCGACTATTTGGGGATTCCGTGCGCTTTTTAGCTGTACGCGCCGAATGTCCAGTAACAAGATGTGCAGATTTTCTGCACATCTTGTGCATTTTGCTACCTCTTTATGTATGCTAAGATGATAGCATGAGGAGATACCTCATGAATCTATTCTTGATAAGGAGGAAATCGAAAATGAACGACGCAAGAAATTTCCAGTTTGGCCGGTCGGCGTTTCGCGGAGCGATGATACTTGTTGGCACGTCTGTGGGCTATGCCTATGAGAACAACGTGCGCACCGACACTGTCAGTCACGTCCGCGCCAGCGTGGTGCTCCCTGAGATGGGCTATGGTAGGCTGGAAATCAAGCTGCCGATTGGCACAGAAATCGACGAGCAGCTTATTGGCAAGCCCGTGGACTTTCCTGATTTTGCCATGCGCATCTACGGACGCGACCGCGGCGGCGCAGGACTCAGTTGCACCGCAACATCCATTAGGGCGGCAAAGGGCTGAGCCCTTGCCGCAGGACTGGCGGGCGGAGGCATTAAGCCTCTGCTCGGCAGTCCAGTATCCCGCTGCTGTACGGACAGGAACACTGCTCCATTGGCAGCCGCACCCCCAGTAGCTAAAAGAGGGGGGTGCTCATTACATTATTCTAAAGCTGGTGTAAAAAATGATTAACAACAAAATCAATACGATAATTAACACTTGTCAGCCCGATGCGTTGACTGCAACTTTCCACGGCTGCTCCGCAGGCAATGTCATTGCAATGCTTGGCTTGCAGCACTTGGAGTGGACTCAGCTGAATTACGGGCGCTATGGCTATCAGAAAACCTTGCAGTTCGGGTCAATATCAATCCTGAGCGAGGGTCACAACCCCGATATGGGTGTGTGCCTTGAAGTGCTGGGGCATGGCCTTGCGGAACTCGTGAACCTGACGCATAACCCGTCGATTATTTACGATATTCTGACGAACACCAATTACAAAACGCACCTGACGAGAATTGATATAGCGTGTGATGACTTTATAGGCTATCTCTCGATGCAGACCATTCACGACAAGACTGATAACAAAGAAGTGCGGACACGGTTGCAGTCCAAAACGGAGCTTAAAGGTCTTGCCGGACAGGAAGGGCACACGATATATTTTGGTTCCCGCAAAAGCGACTGCATGATACGAATTTATGACAAGCGTGCAGAACAGCAGGCGGATTTCCATTGGGTGCGCGCAGAGATTGTCCTGCGCGGCAGACAGGCTGAGCTTTTTCAAACGCTCGTGTACCAAAGGTTAGACCCCGCAAGCGGAAACTTGGACTGCCAGCTGGCGATGCTTGGGAAGAGAGTGCTGGCGGATAAGCTGGCGTTCGTGGAGCGCATCAACGACGATAATATCAACCGCTGGCCTTTGTGCGGTTGGTGGGCAGACTTCTTGCGCGACTGCATTCCCATTCACCTTACCGAAGGCGGAAAGGGCATTCCGCAGCTCGATAGTATGACTGAGTGGCTGCGCATTCAGGTTGCGCCTACGCTGGCTATGGTTATCAGCCTTATAGGGTCGGAGTATTTGGACAGCCTTCTGGGATACGGCTGCGAAAAAATCGACATAAGCAAAGCACAAGCCCTGACGCAGCAAATGCAGGCTCACGGTCTGGTGCCTGCGTTTGATATGGGGCAGAACAGCTTGGCTCTGTTCCAAGAAATAATGTCGGATATAGCTGCGCGCAATTCAAAAAGTTAGCTAACCCACCACAAACAGAAGGGAGATATTCCAATGACTCACAAAAACTCATCTTCTCTGAGCACACACGCTCGGAGAAACCGCAATCTTCGGATTTTGCGGCTGGGAATCGGAAATCTGGAGAGCTCGGCCGTCCGCAAAATCATTTTGGCCGTACACCTCGCGCTCCTGATTTTCTTCTGGATTTTCAGGGCGGACATGGCCGCTGCGCTCACGCCCTCGGAGACTCTCTGCGAGATGTACACGGGACTGTTTTCCGTAGCAATTCCGCTTTATGCCGCGCTTTCCACCTGCATTATCCTCGTGCTTTTCGGCATCACCATTAACACATATCCCGTTTATTACGCCATGCAGCGCGCGGGGATATTTGACGAGGCAGAGGAGCCGCCGATACTGACGGGGATTTATCGGTGCGAGCAGTATCGGAATGCGCTTATTTTGGAGTTCTTGTCTATCGCCATACCGCGCTCGGTATGGGAGGACAAGCAGGCGGAGATTGAAAGCGCGCTCAACGTGTACATAGCAAAAATCGAGGAGGGGCGCGACAGGCAGACAATATTGGTGTACGCCTGTTCGCCGGAGTTCGCCTTTGACGAGAACCTGAAATGGGACGACAAATACATCTGCCACGACACATTCTTCCTCGTGCTGGGCGAGGGGCTGCTGGGAACAATCACGATAAACTTGGCTGTAATCCCGCACATTTTAATCGGCGGCGCAACCGGCTCCGGCAAGACGGTTCTGCTCAAGAGCCTGCTCTATCAATGCTGGAAAAAGGGCGCGCAGGTAATTATTGCCGATTTTAAGGGTGGCGTGGACTTCCCGCCCGTCTGGCGGAGCAAATGCACGCTGATTGACAACGATGTGGATTTTCTGGCTAAGTTAGAGGAGGTAATCGCCACACTTGAGCAGCGCAAAGCTCTGCTGCGCGAGGCGGGAGCCGCGAACATCGACGACTACAATGAGCTGACGGGACTGCAAATGCAGCGAATAATAATCGCCTGCGACGAGGTAGCGGAACTGTCGCCCAAGGGCATTACCGACAAGGAGCGCAAAGAGCGATTTCAAGCGATTGAAAGTGCGCTTTCAACAATAGCTCGGCAAGGCAGAGCATTCGGCATTCACCTGATTTTAGCGACCCAGCGCCCCGACGCGAACATACTGAACGGACAGATTAAAAACAACATGGACTGCCGTATCTGCGGCCGCGCGGGCATTGTGCTCTCGCAGATAATCTTGGATTCAGCCGACGCCGACAAGGTAATTCCCAAGGACAGCCACAGATTTATGCTGTACGACGGAACGGTGTTCCAGCCGTATAACTTCTCGGACACTGAGGTAATGCGCGAAAAGCGCTGAAAGACGCGGTACTAAATGCCGCCGGACAAGCATAAAAATGGTCTTAAGCAAAGGAGATGTACGACCATGAAAAGGCAAAAGCTGAACTATCACTTCCACAACCCCAACACTCCGGAGGCAACCGCCGACTTCATACTTAAAGTTTTCATTGAGGCCAATATGCCCAAGGTTGAAGCGGCAATAAAAGCCGCCGCCGCTGCCGAGCGCAGCAAAGAGGCCGAACGCCTCGCCGAAGCGGAGCGCAGCGACGAGGACGGGAACAAGAGCTGAAAAGCGCCTGCTTCCGCGCAAATATTTTGACCTTTCGGAATTTTCCCGAAAGACAGTTTGACATTTCCCAATCGTATGCTATAATAAACACAGAGAGATGCCTGCGCGAACAAGCATCACCCTGCGGCGAAACCCAAGACGGTTGCCGCAATCGGACAGGTCACGTCTAAGGGGATTACCCCGAAAACAATGAGCCGTTCTGTTCCAGCAGACGGCTCACTTTTTATATTCTTGGACTTCGTGTAGACAATAACGGCAAATACTAAGCCACCTATGCTACAGATGCTGCCAATAATATGTAAAATGTCCATATCGGCCACCTCCTGAAATATATCTGATTGAAAATCCGAAATATTCCCGCGAGGCTCGATACTTCGCCCTCCTTTCCGCTCTCGCGGGCAGTCAGGCAACCGTCTTTTAACCGCACGCCGTCAATGACAGGCGTATAACTGTGGGTTCCACGCTATGATTATACAAAGCTCGACACTAAATGTCAATGAAATATTATTGCGCTCTTCAAAGTCATCTATGGTTTGAAGAGCAATTTTCATAAACATTTGATTGCATTTGATGACAAACCATGCTATAATGAAAACACAAAAAACTATTGGAGGTGTTCCTTATGGCAAGTTCACTGGTTCAATTCCGCACGGAGGAAGCCAGCAAAATCAAGGCTGCCGACATCTGCGAGCAGCTGGGAATTGATTTGCCGACCTATATGCGTATGTGCATATCCCGTCTGATTCAGGAAAACGGTATTCCGTTCAGCATGAAGCTCGGCGACACCGGCGAAAGCAAGGGGCTGAAAGCTATGAAGGCCGCCAGCCGGATTGCCGAGGAAAACGGCATTTCCGACATGACGCTTGACGAGATAAACGCCGAGATTGCCGCGGCGAGGGCATAATGGCAAAGTATTACGCTGTTATAGACACGAATGTGCTGGTTTCCGCAATGCTGAAATGGAACTCCGTCCCCGGCACTATCTTGGCGCTGACATTTGACGGGGCTATTGTGCCGCTTATGAACGCGGAAATTTTCCAAGAATATCACGATGTTCTGCTGCGCCCGAAGTTTAAGCTGACGGACGAAATTGTCAATGATTTGCTGGAAAGTCTCAAAAACGCGGGCATTTTCATCGACGCCGAGCCTTTGACAATAGATTTGCCCGACCCCAAGGACTTAGTGTTCTATGAGGTCGTTATGGAGGGGCGCAAGGAGACTGACGCCTATCTCGTCACCGGCAATATACGCCATTTCCCCGTCAAGCCGTTCGTTGTCACGCCTCGGCAGATGCTGGATATTATTCTGAGCAGCAAGGACAACGCCGCGCCCTGAATTATCCCGCCACAAAATTAAACCGCCGTTCCCGTTACAGACCTATGCAGGTCAAATGGGGACGGCGATTTTTTATTGTAAGATGTTTTCCGCGCTCATTGCTAACAGAGCAAAGCTGAAACATCTATTTTCTTGTTGCATTTTCCGGCGTTCCATGATATAATCCGTCGTAACGAGCAGATATAAAACCAACAGGGAGGCTTACACTTATGAATATCGCCGCTTACTGCCGTGTTTCCACCAACAAGGAAGACCAACTCAACAGCTTGGAGGCGCAGAAGGAGTTTTTTGCCGCTTATACCAAGCGCACCGGCCATAACCTCGTGCGGCTTTACGCTGACGAGGGCATTTCCGGCACTAAGACCAAGAACCGCACGGAGTTTTTGCGCATGATGGATGACGCCGAACACGGGCTTTTTGAAATGGTAGTCGTCAAGGACATTTCGCGCTTTGCCAGAAACACCGTTGACCTCTTGCAGAATGTCCGCAAGCTCAAGGCTTTGGGCATAGAAACCGACTTCCTAAACGCCAACATGACAAGCATGGGCGACAGCGAGTTTGTGCTTACCCTCTTCGGCGCGCTGGCGCAGGAGGAGAGCGCCAACACCTCCAAGCGCGTGAAGTTCGGCAAGAAGCTGAACGCCGAAAAAGGCCGCGTCCCCAATATCGTCTTCGGCTACGACAAAGTCGCGGGCGACTACTTCAACATGACGATAAACCAAGAGGAAGCGGAGATAGTGCGCCAGATATTCGAGTGGTACATCAACGGCGGCTACGGCGCGGCGAAAATATCCATTTTCCTCAACGAACGCGGCGTGCGCACAAAGCGTGGCAGCCAGTGGAGCCAGAACGCGGTCTGCCGCATACTCAGCAACGAGATTTACACCGGCAAAATCATCAACGGCAAGCAGGAGGTCACAGACTTTCTCACCGGCAGGCGCGAGGACAAGGACGCCTCCGAGTGGTATGTCGTCGAAAGGCCGGATTTGCGCATTATAGAGCCAGAGGTTTACGAAGAGGCGCAGCGGGTAAGAAAGGAGCGCAACGACGCCTTCAATCTGAACAAGGAGCGCCACAGCAACAAGCACCTGTTTTCCACAATCATCAAGTGCAAGGAGTGCGGCTGGTCGTTCCGCAGGAGCGAGCGCACCTACAAGAACACCTATGTGCGCTGGGTCTGCTCGTGCCACAACGGAAGGGGAGCCAACAACTGCCCCAACGCCGTCACGGTTGACGAGGACGAGCTTATGGACACCCTGCAAAAATACTTTGCCGAAATCTCAAGCTCCAAGAAAGACGTTATAAACCATGTTGTGGGCGAATTTCAGCGCGTCTACAAGGCCAAGGACGAAAACCTCAGCTACGAAAAGGAGCTTAACGCGCAAATCACCAGACTGCAAAAGATGCGGCAGAAATACATGGATATGTACACCGACGACCTCATCAGCCGCGAGGCGCTTAACGACAAGCTGGGCGGCACGCGGCAGGAACTTGAACGGCTGCAAAACGAGCTGGAAATGGTGTCCTACCACCTGACAAAGGGCGCGCAGCTGGAAAAAATACTGAATCAGACCTTTAAGGAGATTGAGAGCGTCACCGACGTGCGGGAGATGACAAACACCCAGCTCAAGCGCATTGTCCAGAAAATCGAGGTCGATAAAGCCGGAAACGTGGAGATTTTCCTTCGTTTGTTCGGAGAATTGGGTCTGAGCGAAACAGTCCTCATTCAACACCCCCGCACATAAAGACCTAACAGAGCGTTTGGAGCGGGTCAATCGGGGGCTTTATTTGGAGGTCAAGGAGGTGCTGGAGCGCAACAAGGCCGAGCGGCATATTCGCGGCGGTATCGCTACGCGAAGGAAATATAAGGGCGAGTAGGCTGTCGGAATGCTTGTGGAAAACTTGTTTATAACTTGTTGAAATGCTGTTGATAACTTGTGGATAACTCTCGTCCCGCAATCGGTGCGGCGGCGGGAGATTCTTTTTTTATTCGGCGGCGGAAAAAAGGCTATTGACAAATCGCGCGTTTTCACGTAATTGAGGGTACGACGAAAAAAACCGTCCGCAAAGTCGAACGCGGGCGGAAAAAAACAAGGAGGAAACTTTCAATTATGGAACAAAATCAGTTTGAAAATGAAAAAACCGCGGAGGAATCTGAAGATTTCGGCTTCGTTTTTCTGCCGAGTTACTACAAAATGGTATCTCATCTTCCGGCCTATCAGCGGGGCGCGGTGTACGACGCGGTCATGAAATGCGTTTTTTCGGGAGAAGCTCCGAGCGGCCTGTCACGAGGGGGTACAGCCGTTTTTGTGGGAATAATGGAAAACGTCACACGGCAGCGTTCGCGCTATCTGTCGTCGGTAAAAAATGGCCGCAAGGGAGGCCGCCCGAAAAAAACCTAAACCTAACCTTATAAACCTAAAGCTATAACTAAAACTATAGCAAAGATAAAACTAAAGATAAAAATAAAACAACGGCGGGTCTATAAGTAAATCAGTCTCACGAATAAAACTACACGCCCTACGCGCCGTCGGTGCTTGTATAGGGACAGCGAGAAAAAACTATTGACAAATGCCGTGCTTTCATGTAATTTGTGTAAGTATACTACTCATGGAGTATGTTTATGCCCTGTTTCAGCCAGACAGTGTTTCGAGAGGTGATTTCATTTGAACGGCAAGGCCATTATTGCTATGAGCGGCGGGGTGGATTCGAGTGTGGCGGCGCTTGTGATGCGGGAGCGGGGCTATGACTGCATGGGCGTCACCATGAAGCTGTTCCGCAATGAGGACATCGGGCTCAGCCGCGAGCACTCCTGCTGCTCGCTGGACGACGTGGAGGACGCGCGGAGCGTGGCTTACTCCCTCGGTATCCCATATTATGTTTTTAACTTCTCTGACAGATTCAGGGAGACTGTGATTGCGCGCTTCATCGCGGCCTACGAAAACGGCGCGACGCCGAACCCCTGCATAGACTGCAACAGGTTCCTCAAGTTCGACAAGCTGTTCGAGCGCGCGCGGCAGCTGGGATATGACTGCGTGGCCACGGGGCATTACGCGCGGATTGACCGCGACGGCAAAAGCGGCAGATATATTCTGAAAAAGGGTCTGGACGCCGCGAAGGACCAGAGCTACGTCCTCTACTCCCTGACGCAGGAGCAGCTGGCGCACACGGCTTTCCCGCTGGGGAGCATGAGCAAGGCCGAGGTGCGCGATATTGCCGCGCGTCACGGCTTCATCAACGCCGCCAAGCATGACAGTCAGGACATTTGCTTCGTGCAGCACGGGAGCTACGCGGATTTCATTGAGGAATATGTCGGCAAGAAGTACCCCGAGGGGGATTTCACGGACCGCAGCGGCGCGGTAATCGGGCGGCACAAAGGGATTATACACTACACCGTCGGCCAGCACCGCGGGCTGGGGCTGTCGCTGCCCGTGCCGATGTACGTCTGCGAAATACGTCCGGAGAGAAACACCGTCATTCTGGGCGCGGAAAAGGATTTATACTCAAGCGCGCTCACGGCCAGCGGCATAAATCTTATCTCCGTCCCCAAAATTGAGGGCAAAATGCGTGTCAAGGCCAAAATCCGCTACCGCCAGCCGGAGCAGTGGGCGACGGCCGAGCAGACCGCGCGAGACGAGCTGCACCTTGTGTTCGACACTCCCCAGCGCGCGGTAACGAAAGGTCAGGCCGTGGTTCTGTACGACGGCGACACGGTAGTCGGCGGCGGGACAATAGCCAGCGCGGAGTAAAATAAAGGTGATTCACGAAGCGCCGCGAATCACCCTTTGATTATTTCATGCCGTTAAATGTGTGTTTTACGGCTTGATTTAGTCGGAAAAACGTGCGAGAATTGCATTGATAATCGCAGAAAAATGTGTTATACTGCTATCGACCGCTCAGGAAGGATAGTGATATGCTTGAAACGCAATGCAATCCAAGATTTGATAAATTGGAAATCCAGCGAGGAACGCAAGCCGTTGGTACTCAAGGGCGCACGGCAGGTCGGCAAGACTTGGCTTATGAAGGAGTTCGGGCAGAATTACTACAAAAGCTATGTTTATTTTAACTTTGACGAAGAAGATGAACTCAAATCCATCTTTGAAGCAAACAAAAATCCGCAGCGCATTATCGAGCTGCTTTCTATGATTGCCGGTGAGAAAATCCTTCCCGGCGAGACGCTGCTCATATTTGATGAGATTCAGGAATGTCCCGAAGCGCTGAACTCTCTCAAATATTTCAAGGAAAAGGCAAACGGCTATCATGTGATTGCGGCCGGCAGCTTGCTCGGTACGCTTCTTGCAAAGCCAAAGTCCTATCCCGTCGGCATGGTGAATCTGCTCGACATTTATCCTCTTACCTTTGACGAGTTTCTTGAGGCGGTAGAACCGGCACTTTACGCTTATTACGAGAGCATTCAGAAAGAACAGCAAATCGAAGAGATTTTCCATAACCGTCTGCTCGAAGCGTACAATAACTATCTCATAATCGGCGGTATGCCCGAATGTGTTGCTTCATGGGTCAAGTACAAAGACCCTGCGAAAGTCAGCCAGATTCAGCGAGAGCTTATTGAAGTATACGAGAATGACTTTTCCAAGCATAACGGAAAGGTCAACAGCGGACGCATACTCATGGTTTTTCGCAGCATCACCTCTCAGCTTGCAAAGCCTAACGAGAAGTTTATGTACGGAGCAGTCCGTGAAGGCGGCAGGGCGCGTGACTTTGAAGAGGCAATCGAATGGCTTGTCTCAGCCGGTATGCTGAACCGTGTCTGCAATGTTTCAAAGATGGAGCATCCTCTGTCTGCGTTTGACAAGCTGGGCCAGTTCAAGCTGTTCGTCTTTGACACCGGACTTCTCAAGCACATGGCCGGCATTGATAACAGTGCAATTCTTTTGAAAGCAGACTACCAATTCAAGGGGCCGCTGACAGAGAACTTTGTCTTGCAGCAGCTGCGCGGTCAGTTTGATGTGGAACCGCGGTATTATTCCGACAAGAACAGCGAGATTGACTTTGTTATTCAATATGGAACTGAAATCATTCCTGTTGAAGCCAAAGGGGGCGAAAACAAGTCTGCGCCGTCCTTCAAGAAATACATTGCCGACCATCAGCCCGAACACGCTTTGCGCTTCTCAAAGCGGGGGTATCGGAAGGATGGATATATTACCAACCTGCCGCCGTACCTCGCGCGAAAAACAAAAGAGCTTTTATGATGTCATCCCCTCACAGCGATGTGAGGGGATATTTAATTTCACGCTCAGTATTCCAGCTCGCCGGTGTACACCAAGCGGGCGTCGCCGGTGAGGGTTACGGTTTCGTCGGTGTAGCGCACGGTCAGGTCGCCGCCGCGGACCTTTACCGTCACGTCCTCGCCCTTTTTGCAGAAGCCGTTTTCCACCGCGGCCACCGCGGCGGCGCAGGCGCCGGTGCCGCAGGCCATCGTTTCGCCGTTGCCGCGCTCCCAGACGCGCATACGCAGGGTGTTGGAGTCCACAACGCGCACAAATTCCGTGTTCGTGCGCTCGGGGAAGATGTCGGCGTTTTCAAATATCGGCCCCACGCGGGAGATGTCCACGTCGTCCACGCGGTCGGTGAACAGCACGCAGTGGGGGTTGCCCATGCTGACGCAGGTTATGTCGTAGGTCTTGCCGCCTATGCGCGTCGGGCGGCCTACAACGCGCGGGGCGTTCACCGTGCAGGGCAGCGAGGCGGGGGCGAGCTCCGCGCGTCCCATGTCCACGCTCACCAGCGTCACGCGCCCCTTGCGCAGCCAGAGCTTGAGCCGCTTGACGCCGCTGGCGGTCTCCACGGTTATCTCGTCGCCGCCGACAATGCCGTTGTCGCGCACGTATTTGCCGACGCAGCGGATGCAGTTGCCGGCCATGCGCCCCTCGCTGCCGTCGCGGTTGAACATACGCATTTTCACGTCCGCGCAGTCGGAGCGCTCAATGAGCACAATGCCGTCCGCGCCCACGCCGTAGCTGCGGTCGCACAGGCTGATGCACAGCGACTCAGGGCAGTTTATGCCGCCGTCGAAGTTCTCGATGAATATATAGTCGTCGCCGGTGCCCTGCATTTTGGCGAAGCGCAGCAGCGTCGGCTCGGTGCGCATATGGTTTATGTCCACCAGCTCGGTGTTCTTCTGCGAGTAGCGGCTGGCGACGGTGTCCGCGAGGGCGTTGGCCGTGTCCAGCGAGGTGAAGCAGGGAATTCCCAGCTGTATACAGCGGCGGTGCAGGGCGATGTAGTCGTCCAGCGTCTCGTCCATAAGCGCGCCGGTGTAGACGACGAAGGCCACGTTCTTCTCCTCCAGCACGCCGAAGTCGCGTATGCTCGGCACAACGTCCACGTCAATGCCGAGGTGCGAGACGCGCTCCGCCGTGTCGGGCGTGGCGCAGATGGCGTAGCCGAGGTCGCTGAGCTTTTTGGCGAGGCCGACTATCTCCTGCAAATCGCGGTTCTCCACGCTGAGGAAGGCGGTAGCGCGGCCGGTGAACGGGCTTTTGACGTTTATGCCCGCGCTCGTAAGGCCCTTGAACAGCGCCTCGCTGAACGTGCGCCCGAGGCCGAGCACCTCGCCCGTGGACTTCATCTCGGGGCCGAGGTAGGAGTTTACGTCCGTCAGCTTTTCAAACGAGAACACCGGCACCTTCACCGCGAAGTAGGGCGGCGAGGGGTTCAGCCCCGTCGGGCAGCCCAGCTCGCGCAGCGAAGCGCCCACCATAACGCGGGAGGCGATGTCCACCATCGGTATATTCGTCACCTTGCTGATGTACGGCACGGTGCGGCTGGCGCGCGGGTTGACCTCGATGACGTACAGCTCGTTGTGCCAGACCAAGTATTGAATGTTCACGAGTCCCCGCGTGCCGAGCGCCAGAGTCAGGCGCACGGAGCAGTCCACAATGGTCTGCATCATGCGGTCGTCGATGTTGTACGGCGGGTAGACGGCAATGGAGTCGCCGGAGTGTACGCCGGTGCGCTCTATGTGCTCCATGACGCCGGGGATGAGCACGTCGGTGCCGTCGGAGATAACGTCAACCTCCAGCTCTATGCCCTCCATGTATTTATCCACCAGCACGGGGTTTTCCACGCCGCCGGAGAGTATGCGCTGCATATAAAGCCGCACCTCCGCCGCGGAGTGGACAATCTTCATGTTCTGGCCGCCTATGACGTAGCTGGGGCGCAGCAGCACGGGGTAGCCGAGGTTCTCCGCCGCGGCGAGAGCCTCCTCCATCGTCATAACGCCGCAGCCGCGCGGGCGGCTTATGCCGAGAGTGCCCAGCAGCTCGTCAAACTTCTCTCTGTCCTCGGCGGTGTCGATGCCCTCGGCGGAGGTGCCGAGAATCTTTATGCCGTTTTTGTCCAAGAACTCCGTCAGCTTGATAGCCGTCTGGCCGCCGAACGCCACAACGACGCCCACCGGCTGCTCCACCTTGATTATGTTCATCACGTCCTCCGGCGTCAGCGGCTCGAAGTAGAGCCTGTCGGCGGTGTCGTAGTCGGTGGAGACGGTTTCGGGGTTGTTGTTGACAATCACGACCTCGTAGCCCAGCTCCTTGAGCGTCCAGACGCAGTGAACGGAGGAGTAGTCGAACTCAATGCCCTGCCCTATGCGTATGGGGCCGGAGCCGAGAACCATGATGACGGGTCTGCCGCTGCGCGCGAACTCGCGCGACTCGCACTCCCCGCCGACGGCGGAGTAGAAGTACGGTGTTTCGGCGGCGAACTCCGCGCCGCAGGTGTCCACCATCTTGTAGCAGAAGTCCGTGCCGGGCACGCTCGGCGCGCCGCTGAGACGCATGAGCGCCGTGTCCGTGTAGCCAAGGCGCTTGCCGCGCTCGTAGTTCTCTTCCGTCAGCCCGCGCTCTGCAAGCGACTGCTCAAAGAGCGCTAAATTGTTTATCTTGTGCAAAAACCAACGGTCGATTTTGGTTATATCATATATCTCATCAACGGAGACGCCGCTCTTCAGCGCCTCGAACACCGTGAAAAGGCGGCGGTCGTCGCAGTCGGCAAGGCGGGAGCGCACGTCGCGCGAGGCGTCCAAGGGCGCGGCGTTCAGGGTGTCCAGCGAAATTTCCGCGCCGCGCACGGCCTTCATCAGCGCCATTTCAAACGTGGGGGCAATGCTCATGACCTCGCCCGTGGCCTTCATGGCGGTGCCGAGGCGGCGGGGCGAGCCGGCGAACTTATCAAACGGCCACTTGGGCACCTTGACCACAACATAGTCCAGCGCGGGCTCGAAGCAGGCGCAGGTCTTGCCGGTAATCTCGTTTTGTATCTCGTCCAAGATGTAACCCAAGGCGACCTTGGTGGTTATCTTGGCTATGGGGTAGCCCGTGGCCTTGCTCGCCAGCGCCGAGGAGCGCGAGACGCGGGGGTTGACCTCGATGACGGCGTACTCGAAGCTGTCAGGGTTCAGCGCGAACTGGCAGTTGCAGCCGCCGATAATGCCGAGCGCCGTGATGATGTTCAGCGAGGCGGAGCGCAGCATCTGGTATTCCTTGTCGGAGAGCGTGAGCGCGGGCGCGACGACAATGCTGTCGCCGGTGTGTACGCCCACGGGGTCCAAGTTCTCCATTGAGCAGACGGCGATGACGTTGCCCGCCGCGTCGCGCATGGTCTCGAACTCAATCTCTTTCCAGCCGTAGATGTAGCGCTCGACCAAAATCTGCGTTATTGGCGAGGCGTCCAGACCCACGCGCGCGACCGTGCGCAGCTCCTCCGCCGAGTAGGCCACGCCGCCGCCTCCGCCGCCCAGCGTGAACGCGGGGCGCACAATTACGGGGTAGCCGATGCGCTCAGCCACGGCCAAGGCCCCGTCCACGTCGTTGGCAATGTCCGAGGGTATGACCGGCTCGCCTATGGAGAGCATGGTCTCCTTGAACATCTCGCGGTCCTCGGCCTTGTCTATGGCCTCGGCGTTCGCTCCGATGAGCCGCACGCCGCGGCTTTGCAGGAAGCCCTCCTTGTCCAGCTGCATGGCTATCGTCAGCCCCGTCTGGCCGCCGAGTCCGGCAAGTAAGCTGTCGGGGCGCTCGGCGTCTATTATGCGCTTGACGGTCTCCGCGGTCAGCGGCTCGAGATAGATTTCGTCCGCCAGCGCCTTGTCCGTCATTATCGTCGCGGGGTTGGAGTTGACGAGCACCACGTTGACCCCCGCGGCGCGCAGCACGCGGCAGGCCTGCGCTCCGGCGTAGTCGAACTCCGCCGCCTGACCTATAACGATAGGCCCTGAGCCTATCACCATTGTCTTTTTAATAGCAGTATCCAGAGGCATCAGCCGTTACCTCCCATCATGTCCATGAAGCGGTCAAAGAGAAAGCCCGTGTCCAGCGGTCCCGAGCAGGCCTCGGGGTGGAACTGCACGGTGAAGGCATTGTCGTCGGGGTAGTCCACGCCCTCGCAGGTGCCGTCGTTGGCGTTGACAAAGCTGACGCGCCCGCGCTTTATGCTCGCGCCGTCCACAGCGTAGCCGTGGTTCTGGCTGGTGATGTAGGTGCGCGCGCCGCCGGCCTCGCGAACGGGCTGGTTCACGCCGCGGTGACCGTACTTGAGCTTGAACGTGCTGCCGCCCGCGGCCAGAGCCGTCAGCTGGTGGCCGAGGCATATGCCGAAAAGCGGCACCTTGCCCAGCAGCTTTTTAATCTGCTCCACCTGAAACACGTTCTCCTCAGGGTCGCCCGGGCCGTTGGAGAGCATTATGCCGTCGGGCGCGAGCGAGAGCACCTGCTCCGCCGAGGACGCGGCGGGCATGACCGTAACGCGGCAGCCGCGGCGGGTCAGCGAGCGCACAATGTTGCGCTTGGCGCCGTAGTCTATGAGCGCCACGGAATATTTCTGCTCCCCCTCGGCGGGGTACACCTCCGGCGCGGCGCAGGAGGCGAGCGGCACAACGCCGCTCACGGTGTAGGCCGCAATGTCGTCAAAGCTCTCCGGCGGCTCGGCACAGAGCTTGGCGTTCATAACGCCGTGCTCGCGGATTATGCGCGTAAGGCAGCGCGTGTCCACGCCGCATATTGCCGGTATGCCGCGGTCTTTGAGAAACTTATTTAGTGCGTACTGACAGCGGAAGTTGCTCGGCTCGCGGCACCACTCGCGCACAACGTAGCCGCGCACAAGGCACTCGCCCTCGAAGTCGCTCTCAATAACGCCGTAGTTGCCTATGAGCGGGAAGGTCTGCATAACAATCTGTCCCGCATAGCTGGGGTCGGTCAGCGTTTCCAGATAGCCGCACATGCCGGTGGTGAACACCAGCTCGCCCACGCTCTCGCACTCCGCGCCGAAGCTCTCGCCGGGGAAAACCATGCCGTTGGCCAGCGCAAGATATATCCTTGACATTTCCCTGTCCTTTCCTTGTGTATATGCCGTAGCGGGCAGCGCCGAAAACTGCGCCGCCCGTAAGTTGTTGATATTATTGCCTATTCAGCAGTCACCGCGTAGTCACCGCTGCACATGAAACGTCCCGTCTCCCTCCGCAATACAAGTCGAGCAAAAGAGAACTCAAACAAGCTGCTGTCGGTAACGCATTGCCGGCGGGCGCTGCCCGCGCAATACAAGTCGAGCACAAGGGAGTTGGACAAGCTGCTGTCCGTAACGCATTGCCCGCGGGCGCCGCCCGCGCTACACATCAAAGGGTGGCAGCTATAACGGCTTTTATTGTGTGCATACGGTTTTCGGCCTCGTCAAAGACTATGGACTGCTCGCTCTCGAAAACCTCGTCCGTGACCTCCATGCAGTCGCGTCCGAAGCGCTCGCCCATCTCGCGGCCTATTTTGGTCTTGAGGTCGTGGTAGCTGGGCAGGCAGTGCATGAAGCGCACCTGCTCGCCCGCCGCGTCCATAAGCTCGCGGTTGACCTGATAAGGTCCCAGCTCCGCAATGCGCTCTTCCCAGACCTCCACCGGCTCGCCCATGGACACCCAGATGTCCGTGTAGATGACGTCCGCGCCCTTGACGGCGGTCTTGGGGTCGGTGATGAACTCCAGCACAGCGCCCGTCTCGGCGGCAATGCCTTGGCAGGTCTTGATTAACTCGGCGTTGGGGAAGTACTTTTCCGGCGCGCAGGCCACGAAGTGCATACCCATCTTCGCGCAGCCGACCATGAGGCTGTTGCCCATGTTGTAGCGCGCGTCGCCCATGTAGACGAGCTTCCTGCCCCTAAGAGAGCCGAAGTGCTCGATAATCGTCAAAAAGTCGGCCAAAATCTGCGTCGGGTGGAACTCGTTCGTCAAGCCGTTCCACACGGGAACTCCCGCATAGCGCGCCAGCTCCTCCACAATGTCCTGACCGTAGCCGCGGTACTCTATGCCGTCGAACATACGTCCCAGCACGCGGGCGGTGTCCGCAATGCTCTCCTTGTGACCCATCTGCGAGCCGCTGGGGTCAAGGTAGGTGACGCCAATGCCGAGGTCGTGCGCCGCCACCTCAAAGCTGCAGCGCGTGCGCGTGCTCGTCTTTTCAAATATGAGCGCTATGTTCTTGCCCTGATGATAGGCGTGCGGCGTGCCGGTGCGCTTTTTCTTCTTCAGGTCCGCCGCCAGCTCCAGCAGCTGGGTTATCTCGTCGGGCGTAAAGTCCAGCAATTTAAGAAAGCTCCTGCCCTCAAACACTGTATTTTGCCTCCATTTCCCGTTTTTTCGTTGTCAGAAACGTGCGTATATAGTCTATCTGTCTCGCTATCCAGCCCGCGCTCGGCCCTCCGGCGGAGGTGCGCCGCGCCACGCAGTTTTCAATGTTGATAGCGTCGTAGAGGTCGTCGTCGAACTTATCCGAGAACTCCCTGTAGGTTTCCAGCGGCAGCGTCTCCAGCGTCTGCCCCTCGGCGATGCAGCGGGCGACAATCTGACCCGTAATTTTATATGCCGAGCGGAACGGCAGACCCTTCCTCGTCAGGTAGTCGGCCAAGTCCGTGGCGTTGATGAAGCCTCCCGCCGCCGCCGCGCGCATATTGTCCGCGCGCACGGTGAGCGTGGCGAGCATGGGCGTGAATATCTCAAGGCACTGCTTTACGGTGTCGCAGGCGTCGAATATGGCCTCCTTGTCCTCCTGCATATCCTTGTTGTAGGCAAGGGGCAGACCCTTGAGCACGGTCAAAAGCGTTATGAGGTCGCCGTAAACGCGCCCCGTCTTGCCGCGGCACAGCTCCGCCATGTCGGGGTTTTTCTTCTGCGGCATTATGGAAGAGCCCGTGGAGTAAGCGTCGTCCAGCTCGATGAACTTGAACTCCCAGCTCGCCCACATGATGATTTCCTCCGAAAAACGGCTGAGGTGCATCATCAGCGTCGCCAGCGCCGAGCACAGCTCCACGCAGAAGTCGCGGTCGGAAACGCCGTCCAGCGAGTTCATGCATATGCCCGCAAAGCCCAGCGAGTAGGCCTCCATGTCGCGGTCGGTGTCGTAGGTCGTGCCCGCCAGCGCGCAGCAGCCTATGGGCGAGTAGTTCATGCGCTTTACGGCGTCCTCAATCCGCTCCGCGTCGCGCTTGAACATCATGGCGTAGGCCAGCAGGTGGTGTCCGAACGTGACGGGCTGGGCGCGCTGCATATGGGTGTAGCCCGGCATTATCGTCGCGGCGTACTTCTCCGCCTGAACGCATATCGTGTCCATGAGCGAGAAGATGAGCTGGGAGAGCTCCGTGCACTCGTCGCGCAGGTACAGCCTTGTGTCCAGCGCAACCTGGTCGTTGCGGCTGCGCGCGGTGTGCAGCTTCTTGCCCGGCTCGCCTATACGCTCGGTCAGCACCTTTTCCACGAACATATGTATGTCCTCGGCCTCGGGGTCGAATTGCAGCCTGCCCGCGTCAAGGTCGTCCAATATTCCCGCAAGGCCGCTTATTATGGCGTCGGACTCCTCTTGGGTTATTATGCGCTTTGCTCCCAGCATGGCGGCGTGCGCCATGCTGCCCTCGATGTCCTGAAAGTACATTCGGCTGTCAAAGCGAATGGAGGAGTTGAAGTCGTTGGCCTTGCTGTCCAGCTCGCCGGTGAAGCGGCCTGCCCACATCTTGTCCATCTGCGTGCGCCTCCCGCGGGTATCAGAGCAGACCCTGTTCTACCAGAGCCTGAACCTGAATCGGCATACCGTAGAGGTTTATGAAGCCCTCCGCGTCCTTCTGGTTGTAGTCGGACTCGCCGAAGGTGGCAATCTTCTCCGAATAGAGGCTGTAGGGGCTCCAAACTCCGGCGTTTATCATGTTGCCCTTGTAGAGCTTGAGCCGCACCGTGCCGGTGACGTGCTCCTGCGTCTTGTCCACGAAGGCGCTCATGGCCTCGCGCAGCGGCGTGAACCACTGGCCGTTATAGACAAGCTCGGCGAAGGTGATGGCCATTTTCTGCTTTTCGTGCATGGTCATCTTGTCAAGGCAGAGCGTTTCCAGAACGCTGTGCGCCTTGTAGAGAATCGTGCCGCCCGGAGTCTCGTAAACGCCGCGGCACTTCATGCCGACAAGGCGGTTCTCCACAATGTCCAGCAGGCCGATGCCGTTTTCGCCGCCTATCTTGTTCAGCGCCAGCACTATCTCCTTGGCGCTCATGCTCTTGCCGTCCAGCGCCACGGGCACGCCCTGCTCGAAGTCCAGCGTGACGTAGGTCGGCTCGTCGGGAGCCTGCAGCGGGGAGACGCCCATTTCCAAAAAGCCCTCTTTTTCGTACTGCGGCTCGTTGCCCGGGTCCTCCAAGTCCAGACCCTCGTGGCTGAGGTGCCAGAGGTTCTTGTCCTTGGAATAGTTAGTCTCGCGGTTTATGCGCAAGGGCACGTTGTGCGCCTCGGCGTAGTCGATTTCCTCGTCGCGGCTTTTTATGTCCCACTCGCGCCACGGGGCGATTATGGGCATTTTCGGCGCGAAGTGCTTTACAGCCAACTCAAAGCGCACTTGGTCGTTGCCCTTGCCGGTGCAGCCGTGGGCAATGGCGTCCGCGCCCTCCTTGAGTGCAATCTCCACCAGCCCCTTGGCGATGCAGGGGCGGGCGTGGCTCGTGCCGAGAAGATACTCCTCGTAGAGCGCTCCGGCCTTGACGCAGGGGATTACGTAGTCGTCAACGTACTCGTCGGTGAGGTCAAGGACGTAGAGCTTGCTGGCGCCGGTCTTGAGCGCCTTTTCCTCCAAGCCGTCCAGCTCGTCGCCCTGTCCCACGTTGCCGGAGACGGCGATGACTTCGCAGTTGTTGTAGTTCTCCTTGAGCCAAGGAATGATGATGGAGGTGTCCAGTCCGCCGGAATAAGCGAGAACTACCTTTTTAATCTTTGATTTATCCATAATGACTTCTCCTTTGTCATAAATTTTTTCAACGTATTAGATTTTACCACTGCCTGAATAAATATGCAAGCCGTATTTTAAGCTCAATTTTCGATAAATCTTCACGCGGCTTTTGTCTAAAAATAAGTAAATATTCATAAATGCGTGAATATTATTCAGAGCCTATGCAAAACGCGGGCATAAAAAAGCGCCGCAGAGCTTTGGGCTTCTGCGGCGTCGGGCGTTCGCCCGCTGGAGGCGCCACCCGGATTCGGACCGGGGAATCGGGGATTTGCAGTCCCCTGCCTTACCACTTGGCTATGGCGCCGCGCGAAAAGAGGGCGGACTAAAAAATGGAGCGGCTGACGAGGCTCGAACTCGCTACCTCCACCTTGGCAAGGTGGCGCTCTACCGGATGAGCTACAGCCGCAAGAGTGGTGCCTCGGGTCGGAATTGAACCAACGACACGCGGATTTTCAGTCCGCTGCTCTACCAACTGAGCTACCGAGGCATATATGTAAATCCATTTATATGGTGGGGACAACTGGACTCGAACCAGTGACCCCCTGCTTGTAAGGCAGGTGCTCTAACCAGCTGAGCTATGCCCCCATTGCAAGAGCGCCCTGACAAACGGCGCTTGATTATTATAGCAACCCTCCCCGCTCTTGTCAAGAATTTTTTTCGCAGATTTTATTTTATTTTAAAATTTTCTGCCCGAGCGGTTTTTGTATCAAAACTCAATGCGTCCCGTTCACGGCGCTGATGAACAGCCTGCCCATGTCGCTCTGCACGCCGTCCGTTATCACGCGGACATCGTGAAAGCCCGCCGAGCGCAGCGCCGCGGTCAGAGCCTCCGGCGTGTGGGCGTACTCTATGTGCTCCTCCGTCCGGCGCTCCCAGAGCGAGTCGGGGCGGGAGGAGAATATGTCCATGCTGTAGTAAAGCGCGCCCTCTTCCTCGTCGAACTCCCCGCGCCAGAGGCAGACGACGCCGTCCTCCTCGTCGGAAAAGCTGCCGCCGTCCAGCGCGCGCAGGCGCTCCGGCGACTGGAAGTCGAAGGCGAAAACGCCCTCCGGCTCGATGAACAGGTGCAGGCGGTGAAAGACCTCTGCCAGCTCCTCGGGCGGTATGTAGTTCATGGCGTCCAGCGAGCAGTAAGCGCCCTCCACCGTGCCGTAGAGGTCAAGCTCCGCGGCCTCCTGACACAGGAATATCGGCGCGGTCTGCGGCGCGGCGCTCTCCGCCTTCTCCCGCGCCACGGCCAGCATATCCGGCGAGACGTCGGCGCAAATCATCTCATGCCCGCGCTGCGCCATTATGCAGCTGAGCGTGCCGGTGCCGCAGGCGAGGTCGAGCAGCGTCAGCTTCTCCCGCCCGTCTCTGTGCAGCAGCGCCTCGTAGGCGTCGGCCAGCTCCTCATACGGCACGTCGCCCGTCAGCGCGTCGTACCAGCGCGCCAGAGAACCGTAAGCGCTCACAGCTTTTCGGCGGGCTTTTTAATCCCCAGCCGCTCGAACGCGATGGAGTAGCCGTCCGCGCCGTACTGCAATGAGCGGTTGACGCGGCTTATCGTGGCGCTGGAAGCCCCCGTCTGCTCCAAAATGTCGTTATATATCAGCCCCTGCTCCAGCAGGACAGCCACCTGATAGCGCTGCTCCATAGCCTGAAGCTCGGTGACGGTGCAGAGGTCGTCGAAAAACTTCATGCACTCCTCCTCGGTCTTGAGCTGGAGAATGGCCGTGTACATATCGGTGCTGCGCTTTTTCTTGCTGTGCTTGTTCATGCTTCGCCCCCTGTGCGGTTTGTTATAGTCGTATTTTACACTGATAAAGTATAAAAGTAAAGCAAATTTTGCGGCGGGACAAGAGAATGTACATTTCGCATTATCAGAAGCGTCTGTAATTCATGTGTTGACAGCGCGTCCTGCGGAAGGGTATAATAATTTCGGTATTTTATATACTAATTTAATAAAGAGCAGGAGATTTCGGTATGAAAAAACTATTGTCCGTTTTCTTAACCATGGCATTAACGTTAATGCTGATTCCCGCGGCGGTGTGCGCCGACTCGGACGACCCGACGCCGTGCGCTTCGATTACGTCCCCGGGCAACGGCCATACATATGTGCTGTATGACGAGTCCTTGGCGTGGACCGACGCCGAGGAGTTCTGCGAGAGCACCGGCGGATATCTGGCCACAATCACCTCTGCGGAGGAGCAGGAGTGCGTCGAAAGCCTCATAAACGAGGGCGAAAAGCGCACATACTGGATAGGCCTGAAAGGGGACAGCGAAGGCAGCTGGCTGTGGGTCTCCGGCGAGGAGTTTGACTACGAAAACTGGGGCGAGGGCGAGCCGAACAACGACGGCGGCAACGAAGCCTGCGTCGAGATTGTAAAGGTTCCCTTCGACGCTCTTGAGTTCGGAACGTGGAACGACATGGAAAACGAGGGCGACTCCAGCGGCACAACGAGCCTTGCGTACAAGGGCTTTATCTGCGAATATGATAAAGACTTTACGGAGACGACCTCCGACTGGTCCACCTCTGAAATTGAGGAGGCTTACGAAAGCGGACTTATTCCCGAGTTTTTGGTTGACGAAGATTTGACCGAGAGAATTTCCCGCGCCGAGTTCGCCTCCGTCTCCCTCAAGCTCTACGAGGCGCTGACGGGCGAGACAGTCACCGCTTCGGCAAGCCTGCCCTTCACGGACGTTGCCGGCCTTGACAACTACAGCGATATCCAAAAGGTGTACGCGCTCGACATAGCCGTGGGAACCTCCGCCACGACCTTTGACCCCAACGCGGAAATAAACCGCGAACAGCTGGCCACAATGCTGTGCCGCACAATTAAAAAGTACAGCTTTGCGGACTGGACGCTGGCGACAGACGGGGACTACTATCTCGACACCAGCGGAGTGAAGCTGTTTGAAGACGACGACCAAATCTCCGACTATGCGAGACAGTCCGTGTACTATATGGCAAAGATGGGCATTATCAACGGCGTTGACGACACCCATTTCGCTCCCCAGAACACAACCGACGAGCAGGAGGCGACCGGCTATGCCACCGCCACAAGAGAGCAGGCCATAGCCCTGTCCCTGCGCATCTACAAGTTAGCCGATTTGTGGAAATAAAACCGCGCCTGCCGGCAAAGCCCGACTCCTTATACGGGGTCGGGCTTTTGTGCAAAATAAGCAAATAATTTAACCGTTGCAAAACTTACCTGAATACTATATAATGAAAGCGCAAATATCATAGTAAACGGAGGGATATGCTTTGACGCTCTTTTGGGCTCTTGCGGCCATTGTGTTCATTATAATAGAGGCGGTTACGCCCGGGCTTGCGGCTATTTGGTTCGCGCTCGGCGCAATAGCGGCGCTTGTCTCGGAGCGTCTGGGCGCACCCATATGGCTGCAGGCGGTGTGGTTCGCCGCCGTCTCGCTCGTCACGCTCGCGCTCACGCGGCCGCTGGCGAAAAAATATGTCAACGGCAAGGCACAGCCGACGAACGCCGACCGTCTCATAGGTACGCTGTGCTCCGTCAGCGAGGGCATAGACAACATTCGCGGCACCGGCTCCGTGTTCGCCGACGGCAAGACATGGACGGCCCGCTCCACCACCGGCGCCCCGATAACCGCCGGCACGGTGGTAAAAATAGACGCCATAGAGGGCGTCAAGCTGATGGTAAGCCCGCCGGAGCGGGAATGACAGGAGAGATTTTTACGGCAGAAAAAGACGAAACTCCGAACGAAGTCACACGCGCGGCAATAGAAGCGGCGGAAAACGGCGAGGCTATATATGGGCCGTTTGACAGCATTTCAGCCCTCATGGAGGCTTTAAACGCTTAAAACCATTTAATCAAAAAGGGGACGTAAACATGGAGCATTATATCAACATCAACCTCGGCGGCGTTTTGGCGGTGGCGCTGGTCGTCATCATTGTCGCCATACTTGTCAAGAATATCCGCATAGTCCAGCAGGCGCGGGCTTATGTCATCGAGCGGCTCGGCGCTTACAGCACCACTTGGAACGTCGGCCTGCACATAAAAATCCCGTTCATCGAGCGTGTCGCCAAAATTGTCTCGCTCAAGGAGCAGGTCGCGGACTTCCCGCCGCAGCCGGTTATCACCAAGGACAACGTCACCATGCAGATTGACACCGTCGTTTATTTCCAGATAACCGACCCCAAGCTCTACACCTACGGCATCGAGCACCCGATGGTCGCCATTGAAAACCTCTCCGCGACCACGCTGCGCAACATCATAGGCGACTTGGAGCTTGACCAGTGCCTGACGAGCCGCGACGTTATCAACACAAAAATGCGCTCCATACTCGACGAGGCCACCGACCCTTGGGGCATCAAGGTCAACCGCGTGGAGCTGAAGAACATTCTGCCGCCCAAGGAAATCCAGAACGCGATGGAAAAGCAGATGAAGGCGGAGCGCGAGCGCCGCGAGGCCATACTGCGCGCCGAGGGCGAAAAGCGCAGCGCCATACTCACCGCCGAGGGCGAGCGCGAATCGGCCATACTGCGTGCCGACGCGAAAAAGCAGCAGCAGATTTTGGAGGCCGAGGGCCGCGCCGAGGCTATAATCAAGGTGCAGACCGCCACCGCCGAGGGCATACGCCTCATCAACGAGGCCGCGCCCACCGACGGCGTTATCCGCATCAAGGCGCTGGAGGCGTTCGCCGCTGCCGCCGACGGCAAGGCCACGAAGATTATAATTCCCAGCGAGATTCAGGGTCTTGCGGGTCTGGCTGAGGGCGTTGTGCAGACCGTCGCCAAGTCCGCCGAGTGACAAGCGCCTTGAGAGTTCTTGCCATAGACTACGGCGACCGGCGCATAGGGCTGGCGTTCAGCGACCTGACCGGCTCCATCGCGGGCGACGCCTTCACGCTCAATGAGTGGGATATGCACCGCGCCGCCGAGCGCATTGCCGAGGAGTGCGCCGCGCGCGAGGTGGGCACAATAGTGCTGGGACTGCCGCTGAACATGGACGGCACGGAGGGTCCCCGCGCCGCGCTCAGCCGCGAGTTCGCCGCGCTTCTGCGCGAGGCCACCGGCCTCGACCCCGTGCTGTGGGACGAGCGCCGCAGCAGCATAGAAGCCCACGCCATTCTCCACGCCAACGGCCGCCGCATGAAAAACCACCGCAAAACCGTTGACGCCGTAGCCGCCACGCTGATGCTGGAGGGCTATTTGGCGCGGAAATAATAAGATTAAACGTCAAAATCCCGTCTCCTGTGTATCGGAGGCGGGATTTTGGCGCATATTCGGGTATTTTTAATTTCTTCAGTCCATTGACGAGGAGGTTGTGGGGGTCGCCTCGCCGAAGGTTATGGTCGTCTGGCAATAGCTGCCCGCGCGGTAGAAGGTTATGACGGCGCTGTCGCCGGCGCTGTAGCCCTTGATGGCGGAGGACAGGTCGCTGCGGGAGGCTACGGGGGCGCTGTCCACGGCGGTTATGATGTCGCCCTGCGCCAGCCCTGCCGCGTCCGCCGCGCTGCCGCGCTCCACGCCGAACACAAACGCGCCCGTCGGCATACCGTAGAACTGCGCCACGCTGGAGCTGACGGTCTGCGTCTCCAGCCCCGCGTACGCCTTGCCCGTGACGTAGCCGTTCGTTATCAGCTCGTCGGCTATGCGCATGGCGTCGTTTATGGGAATGGCGAAGCCCAGCCCCTCCACGCCGGAGGAGGCGTACTTGGCGGTGACAACGCCAATAACCTCGCCGGAGCTGTTGTAGACAGGCCCGCCGGAATTGCCGCTGTTGACCGCGGCGTCAATCTGGAACATATTTATGGTGGTCGTCTCGTCGCCGCTGCTGCTCGAGGTCGTCATCTCGCGGTTGAGCGCGGAGACGGAGCCGGTTGTCATGGAAAACGCTAGCTCGCCCAGCGGGTTGCCAACGGCGTACACGGTGTCGCCCACGCTTATGGCGTCGCTGTCGCCCAGCGCGGCGGCGGTGAGGCTTGCGTCCTCGACCTTGAGCACCGCGATGTCGTTGTCCTCCTCGTAGCCGACAATCTCCGCGGCGTGCTCCGTGCCGTCGTAGGTGAGCACGGTTATCTCGTACCCGCCCTCGGCCGCATACTCGATGACGTGGTAATTCGTGAGGATGTATCCGTCAGAGTCAATCATAAAGCCGGAGCCGGAGACGGCGCTGGAGGTGGTGTAGCCGAAGATGTTGGTGTAGGTCACCTCGGTCGTGACGGCCACGGCCTGCGAGCAGGCCAGCTCGTAGACCTCCGCGCCGGAGAGCGCGCTGCCGTCAGCCTCACGCACCGGCGCATGTCCCACCGCGACGGGCTCGGAGGACGTGTCCTCAGCCTCGGCGGACGCGGACTGCTCCTCGGACTGCGAAACCGCAACCGTCTGCTCCAGCTGCTCAAGCCGCTCCGAAACCGCGCTCCAGACGCACACGCCGCCCAGCGCGCCGCCGCCGAGGGCGCACGCCAAGCAGAGCAGCACAATGAGCGCCGCCCGCGAGGGGGTGCGCACGCGGCGCGGCTTTTTCCCGCTCTCCGTCGGCGGCACGTAGTAGCGGAACGGCTCGGAGGGCGCGTCATCGGAGGAGACATAGCCCGCGTCGGAGTATGCGCGCCGCCTGTTGGGGTTCACGTAGCGGTATTCGCCCTCGGTGTACTCCGGCTCGGAACGCTGCTGCGAGCCGAGCGAGTCGGAGCCCACGGTGTAGGCATCGCCCTCGGGCTTTTCCAGACCGGGAATATCGTCGTTCGTGCTGTTGTCAAAGGGGTCGTACATAGCATTTTTCACCTGCGCTGTATATGGTACGCTATATAGTATTACATTTTTGTTGCCAAAACATGAACAAACGCGGAAATGTTTTTAAATTTGTCATTGATGCTTTACAAAAACGGCTGTTGAATTTATAATAAACGTATAATTTTTATGCGCAATACACTATACAATACAGTATGCGCAGGAAAGAGGTAAAAAAACTATGGACTTATCAGGAATCTTAAACTTCGGCATCGGCTCGCTGACGCTGGGTATGCTGCTCTACGCAATCGTGATATTCTTGGTTTGCGTGATAGTCATACGCATTGTCAACACCATTTTGGGGCGTATGCTGGACAAGGCGACGCGGCTCGACCCCACGCTGTGCGGCTTCGTGCGCACGGGCGCAAAAATAGTTATGTGGGCGATAGCCATCGTCATCATCGCAGGCTCCCTCGGAATACCCACCGCCTCGCTGGTAGCGCTGCTGAGCATAGCCGGCTTAGCTCTGTCGCTGTCCGTGCAGAGCCTCATGTCCAACCTGTTCTCCGGCATAACGCTGCTGATGACAAAGCCGCTCTCCGTGGGCGACTTCGTGGAAATTTCCGGCAAGAGCGGCACGGTCAAGAACGTGGGACTGTTCTACACCGTGCTCGACACCATTGACAACACCGTTGTCAGCATACCCAACGCCGACGTCACCGCCGCCGCCATCACCAACTACAGCGCCGAGCCGCTGCGCAGAGTTGACCTCACCTTCGGCGCCGCCTACAGCGTGCCGACCGCCGAGGTGCGCGCCGCCATTATGGACGCCGCCGCGCAGGACGAGCGCATTAAGACCGACCCCGCGCCGGTTGTCTACCTCAAGAGCTACAACGAATCCAACATCTCCTACGAAGCCCGCGTATGGTGCAACGGTACCGACTACTGGGACGTTTACTTCAGCCTCAACGAGCAGGTGCGCGAGGCGTTCGCCGCCCACGGCGTGGAGATGACCTACCCGCACCTGAACGTACATATCGACAAGTAAAAGGCCAAATTCAGGAATACGGCAATTATGATACAAAGCTGATGCATTTGCGGTGTAAGCTAAGACCATCACGGCGCGGAAAGCGCCAAGGAACAAGGAGCAAAAACGTGAAAAATACCCCAAGAAGAATACTTTCCCTGCTGCTTGCGGCAGCCCTGCTCTTCACCCCCGCGCTGGCGGCGGGAGACGGCACGGGCGGCGCGGCCTACGAAAACACCGTGACGCTCACAGACGGCTTTACATACACAAACGCCATCAGCTTCAACGCCTCCGGCTCGCGCGTGGAGACCTTCGCGCTGGACTGGACGCCCGGCGGCAGCGTTTACCCCATCGTGCTGGCCTGCGACACAATTTACGGCTCGCTGACCATCTCCGACGCCGTAAGCTACGCGGAAAACACGCTGGGACTGAACGTAGTCGGCGCCGTGAACTCGGACTTTTTCTACAGCAGCGGCGTGCCCTGCGGCATGGTTGTGGAAAACGGCATTTACAAGTCCTCCAACGACCTTGAAAACGCCGTGGCCTTCACCTCCGAGGGCGCTTTTATCTCCCAAACGCCCGTGGTGACGATAACGCTCACCAACGCCGGACAGGACGGCGAGCGCGAGGGCGCGAGCGTCAGCCTGACGGACTACAACAAGGTGCGCAGCGCTACCGACATGGTGCTGTACAGTGAATATTTTTCCACTGTCTCCACGCGCACGACGGCGGAGGGCTGGATGGTGCGCTTCCGCATTTTGGAGGGCGAAATGACCGTCAGCGGCGAAATGACGCTGGAGGTCGAGGACGTGAACTACAGCGCCACGAGCGACACTATCGGCGAGGGTTATCTTATCCTCACCGCCCAGACCGCCGCGGGGCTGGACTGGGCGGCGGACTGCTTTGCCGCGGGCGACATCGTGACGCTCACCACAACCTGCACAGACGAGCGTCTGGCGGAGGCGGAGAACGTCTGCGGCTGCGGAGATTTGCTGCTCTCGGACGGCGAGCTGACGGAAAGCTCCGGCTGGAACTCCACCATTGCCTCCGCCAACCCGCGCACCGCGCTCGGCATCAGGGCGGACGGCTCCACGGTGCTCTACGTTGTGGACGGGCGCAGCAGCCTGTCGAGCGGCGCGAGCCTGACGCAGCTGGCCGAGGACCTGAAAAGCATGGAATGCGAGTACGCCGTGAACTTGGACGGCGGCGGCTCGAGCGCGCTCAGCCTCCGGCTGCCCGGCAGCAGCACAAACACCGTGATAAACGTCCCCTCGGACGGCTCGGAGCGCAAGTGCGCCTGCTACATTCTGTTCGTGACGGACGAGACGGCCGGCGGCGCGGCGGAAAACCTGTTCCTTGAGCAGGACGGAGCCATAGTTTTCGCCGGCTCCTCACTGGATATATCGGCGCTCGCCACGGACGCGGCGCTCTCCCCCGCCTCGGTGCCGTCGGGTCTGACAGTGACTGCCGAGCGCGGCACGGTCAGCGGCAGCGTCTACACCGCGCCCGACACCGCGGGAACGGACACGCTGACGCTCTCCGCCGGAGGCGTGACGGGCACGGCGACGCTGCACATCATAACCGAGGCCGACAGCCTGACGCTCACCCACGACGGCAGCGGCGGCTACGGCTATGACATCGCGCTCGACAAGGGCGCGGAACTGACATTCGGCTACTCGGCAAGCTACCTCTCCCGCAGCTTCGTCATGGACGGCAGCGGCGTGAGCTACACCGTCAGCGGCGACATTGGTGAGATGAACGAGGACGGCGTGTTCACCGCCTCCGGCGAGTACGGCGCGGAGGGCACCGTAAGCGTTGAGATTGCGGGCATCACTACCGAGTACACGGTTTACATAATTAAGAGCTTCGGTGACATCACCGAGCACTGGGCACGCCGCTATGTCGAGGCGCTGTACCAGAGCGGCATTGTCGCGGGAACGGAGGAGGACGTATTCAGCCCCGACTCCGGCATAATCCGCGGCGACTTTGCGCTCATGCTCTACCGCGCGGCGGGCGAGCCGGAGGTTGACTCCCTCTCCGCCTTCGCGGACGTCCCCGAGGACGCTTACTACGCCAAGGCCATTGCTTGGGCGCAGAGCATGGGCATTGCCAGCGGCTATGACGAATATACCTTCGGCCCGCAGGACGCGCTGACTCGCGAGCAGGCGTTCACTCTGCTCTGGCGCGCGCTGGGCGCTCTCGGCGTTGAAGCCGAGGCGGGCGACACCGCCGCGCTGGACGGCTTTGCCGACGGCGCAGACGTATCCGAATATGCGCGCGAGGCCGTGGCGGGACTTATCACGCTGGGCGCCGTGAGCGGCGACGGCGAGACGCTCTCCCCGCAGAGCGGTCTGACGCGCGCGGAGATGGCCAAGATACTGGCCATAAGCATTGGAGTGTGAAAAGTGTCAAAAATAGTGTGGAACGAGACTGCCGCGCGCTGGTTTCGGGACGCGGCAGAGTACACTCAATTCAATAAAAAGCTCGCCTCCCTCCTGCTGGAGCTGATACCCGAGCGCGGCACGCTCTGCGACATAGGCTGCGGCTTAGCGCTGACAGACATAGAACTGGCGCAGCACTTCGAGCGCGTGACGTGCGTTGACAAAAGCGCCGAGGCCGTGGAGTTAGCGAGCCGCTGCGTGGAGAAGTCGGGTCTTAGCAACATCGAGGTCATAAAGGCCGACGGCAGAGAGCTTGAAGGTCAGTGGGACGCGGTGATAACGCTGTTCCACGGCACGGAGCGCGACTTCACGGGGCGCTACCCCCGCCTTGCGCGCGGCACGTTCGTCGCCGCCGTACATGAGGGCAGCAAGGACGGCCAAAGCATAACGGGCCGCAAGGTGCAAAAGCCCTGCACCGCGGACACGGTCACGGCGGCGCTGAACGACGCGAAGATAAACTACACCGCCGCCAAGCACTCGCTGGAGTACGGCCAGCCCCTGCGCTCGCTGGTGGACGGCATGAACTTCCTGCGCGCCTACTCCGACGGCGCAAACGACGCCCAGCTCTACGACCGCCTGAACACCCGCGTCGTAGAGACCGGCCACAAGGATTTGCCCTACTACCTCCCCGCCAAAAAGCGCTTCTCGCTGATAAAAATCCCACGCGAGGCCAACCCGCAGCTGTAAAAACAAGAATAAAAATGACAAAGGAGCCTCCCTGTTTGGAGGCTCCTTGGTTTTTGGCAAAAATTCAGTTCAGCCGCAGCGTATACACGTCCTGTCGGCGCAGCTTTAATAGCGGGAGCTGCTCGCGGACTTTTTTCACCTCGGCGAAGTCTATGTCCGTATACAGTATGCCCTCCTCCGTGCCGAGGCGGGCGGTGACCTCGCCCCATGGGGAGCAGACGAGGGAGTTGGCGTAGGGGACGTAGCTCAGCGCCTCGTTGCGCGCGGGGGCGCAGCCGACGGTGTAGACTTGGTTGTCCACGGCGCGGGCGCGGCAGGTAAGCTCCCAGTGCAGCGGCCCTGTGGACATATTGAACACGGCGGGGATAATTATGGCCTCGGCTCCGGCGTCCACCGTCAGGCGGAAAAGCTCGGGGTAGCGAATGTCGAAGCAGACGACAACGCCGAAGCGCCCGAACGGCGTGTCGAACACCGTAACCTCGCTGCCGGGCGTGACGGACTCGCTCTCCATGAAGCGCGTTCCGCCCTCTATGTCCACGTCGTAGAGGTGCATTTTGCGGTGGCGCGCGGCGCAGGAGCCGTCGGGCGCAAAGACGAAGCAGGAGTTATAAATCTCCCCGCCCTCGCCTGTTTCCGGCATACTGCCCGCGACGAGCCAAAGGCCGTTTTGCTTCGCCGCGTCGGACATCGCCTGCCAAGCCGCCCCGCCCGCGGGCTCGGCGTACTTGGGAAAAAGGTCGAAGTCAATGGGACAGAAGAACATCTCCGGCAGCACCGCCATCTGCGCGCCGCCGCGCGCGCTCTCGGCAATAAGCCGCAGCGCCGTTTCAATATTCCGCTCCTTGTCAGCGGTGACAAAGGGCTGAATTGCAGCCATTTTCATGGTTCTTAGCTCCTTTCTTGTGTCAGTTCGGCAAACAAAAGCTCGGTAGAATCGCTGAATTTGCAGCCGCCGCCGCCAGCCAGCTCGTCAAAGGCTTCCAGCGTGGCGCTGTTCGGCGTTTCATCTGGCCCTGCGTTCTGTAAGATTTTTGTCATTTTGCGCTCTTTTTCTCCCGCTTTGCCAGCTCTTCCTCCTCTAACTGGCGGTAGGCCACCTTGCCGACGAGGGTTTTCGGCAGCTCGGTGCGGAACTCGATGTCGCGGGGCATGGCATAGCGGGCTATGCGCTTGGAGCAGTAGTCCAAAATCTCCTTTTTCACCTGCTCGGAGGCGACAACGCCGGGCTTGAGCATCACGAACGCCTTGACGCGCTGCATTTTGTACTCGTCCGGCACGCCGATGACGCAGCTCATCTGCACCTTTTCGTGCGCGTCTATTATGTTTTCCAGCTGCGCGGGGTAGACGTTGTAGCCGGAGGTTATTATCATGCGCTTTATGCGTCCGCGGAAGTAGATGAAGCCCTCGCTGTCCATGCTGCCGAGGTCGCCGGTGTAGACCCAAGTGAGGCCATCGGCGTGGCGGCGGAGCGTCTGGGCGGTCTCCTCGGGGTGGCGGATGTACTCGCGCATGACCGTGGGACCGGCAAGCAGTATTTCGCCCTCCTCGCCGTAGGGCAGCTCCTCGTCCGTGCCCGGGCGCACAATCTTGATGTAGGTGTCGGGGAACGGCAGGCCGATGCTGCCCTCCTTGAACATATGCGGCGGCGTGAGACAGCAGGCGGTGACTGTCTCCGTCGTGCCGTAGCCCTCGCGTATCTGCACGGAGGAGTGGTGGTCATAGAGGAATTTGTCGAACTTCTTTTTCAGCTCCACGGAGAGCGAGTCGCCGCCGGAGAATACTCCCTTGAGGCAGCTGAGGTCGGCGCCGTCCATGCTCTTTATGCGCAGCAGCGCCTCAAACAGCGTCGGCACGCCGGCGATGTAGTTGCAGCGGTATTTTGTAATCAGCTTGGCGTAGCTGTCCGCCGTGAAGCGCGGTACCAGCACGCAGCGCCCGCCGCCCGCCAAAATGGTGTGTATGCAGACGCCCAGACCGAAGCCGTGGAAAAGCGGCATGGCGGAGAGCATCTTGTCGCCCGGGCGGTACATGGGATTGGCGGCCAGCACCTGCTGGGCAAGGGCGTTGAAGTTGAGGTTTGTCAGCAGGATACCCTTTGTCGTGCCGGTTGTGCCGCCGGAGTAGAGTATGCCCGCGGGGTCGTCGGCTCCGCGCTTGACCCTGTAGTTCCAAAAGCAGGACTTGCCGAGGCGCATGAAGTCGTCCCAGCGGATAACGGGCGCGTCGGCGGGGATTTTCTTCATCTTGCGCCCCTCGGTGAGCATATAGCCCGCGCGCACCGGCGGCGAGAGCGCGTCCCTGATGCTGGCGAGCACGATGTTGACAACGTTGGTGCGCTGGCGTATGGCCTCGAACTTGTGGTAGAACTGGTCGAGCGTGACAACAGTGACGGACTCGGACTCGTTGATGTAAAACTCCAATTCCTGCTCACTTGAGAGCGGGTGAACCATGTTCGCCACGCCGCCTATCAAATTCACGGCGTAGAAAACCTCTATGGCCTGCGGGCAGTTGGGCATGGCTATGGTCACGCGGTCGCCCTCGCGCACGCCTATGGTGCGCAGGCTCTTGGCGCAGCGCTCGATGCCGCGGATAAGCTCGCGGTAAGTGGTGTGGCGGCCCATGAAGTCAAAGGCAATGCCGGCGGGATATTTTTTCGCGCTCTCCTCCACAGCCTCGTACACGGAGCCTTGGAAGTAGTCGAGCGTGAACGGCACGTCACCAAGGTGCTCGCGCCACGGGGCCTTGGCCGTAATTTTCTGTTCAGGCGCGTTTTCAGTCGTCATAGTATTCTGCCTCCTCTGTTGTCATGGGCTGCTCTAAAAGCTCGGGGTGCTCTATCAGGTGGCGGAGCAGGCGCAGGGTCTTGGAGTAGTAGTACCCGTCCGCCAGCCGCTCGTCAATCGTCAGACCGATGTCCACGGCCATGCGCGGGACGGATGTACCGTCGGGCGCGGTCACGGGCAGCATTTTCGCCTCGCCGATAAGGCAGAACAGCGAGCAGGTGCCCCAGTTCGTCAGGTGGTGGTAGCCGCTTTTCATGCCGATTGAGCCGACGTTCGAGAGCACGGCGGAGCAGTAGTAGGGGTCGTGGTCGATGAACGACGGCGGCACGCGCCCGTGCTTATCGAGCATCATGACAAAGCGCACTCCCGCCTTCATAATCCAGCGCGGCAGACGGTTGAAGCCGTTGAGCGTGGACTCGGTGGAGTCCGTGACAGTACTCGAGCGCGCGGAAAAAATTTCGCGGCGTATCATCTCGTGTATGGTGTCTATTGTGTCGTCGGGGGATATGTGCAGCACGGCCAGCCCCTCCTCCGCGCCGTCGGCAAAGCGCCGCTTGACCACAAACGCCAGCGTCAGCTCCTTGCGCTGGTAAAAGTCGCCGTTGACGATGAAGCGGTTGAGCACGGGCCGCAGCGTTATAATTTTCGCCAGCGCCGCGACTATGACTTGGAATAAATTATATTTATACTCCGGTTCTCCGGCGTTCTTGGCCGCCAAATACTCGTTCACCGCCGTGAGGTCAAGGCGCTCGTGTATGTAGCCCTCGTTGTCGCAGCGGTTGGGATAGATTATGGCGGTTATGGTGTGCAGCGCGTCCATGTCGCGCAACAGCACCCCGTCCGGCCTGTCGCCCCGGTGCTCTCTCTTCCTGCTCACGGGCAGTCCCCCTTTTTTCTTCAGCTTTACTTTGTTTTACTTTAATTTTGATTAAAACGCTCCGTTTTGGCAATTTTACCATATCGCACCGCAAAAAGCAAGCAGGAAGCCGCATTTTAAAGTCTTGACTAATCAGGGCGGGCGGAGTTAAAATAGATTGGTTAAACAATTACACTAATAAAGGCAGGTGAGGAAAATGGAAGCGGATAATGGCAGTACACGATTATTCACGAAAAGAGCAAAAATTGAATATCGGAGGTATAGCTATGAATACAGAGATTTTTCAGGAGCTGCTGCGCGCGAAGAAATACAAGGCCGTGCGGAGCATTTTGGAAGTAATGAACGCCGTGGACATTGCCTCGCTGCTTGCGGAGTTGGAGGATAAGGAGCTTGTCCTCGCCTTCCGCCTCATACCCAAGGACAAGGCGGCGGACGTGTTCGCGGAAATGAGCGGCCAGATGCAGGCGCAGCTGGTGGCCGTTTTCACCGAGAGAGAGCTGCGCGACATTCTTGACGACCTCTACATGGACGACACCGTTGACCTGCTGGAGGATATGCCCGCGAACCTTGTAACAAGAATACTGGAAAACGTCAGCCGCGAAAAGCGCGACCAAATCAACATACTCCTCAACTACCCCGAGGACAGCGCGGGCAGCATAATGACGACGGAGTATGTGGACCTGCGGCGCGACAGCACCGTGGCGCAGGCCATGTCCCACATAAAGCGGACAGGCATACACAAGGAAACAATTTACACCTGCTACGTCTTGGAGGCGCGCAGGCTCGTCGGCATTGTCAGCGCCAAGGACTTGATGACAACCGACGACGACGTACCCATTGAGGAGCTTATGGAGACGGAGATAATCTCCGTCAGCACCCACACCGACCAAGAGGAGGTTGCGCGGCTGTTCTCCAAGTACGACCTGCTCGCCGTGCCCGTGCTGGACGCCGAGGAGCGCATGGTCGGCATTGTCACGGTTGACGACGCTATCGACGTCGTCGTGGACGAGGCCACGGAGGACATCTCCATCATGGCCGCTATCAGTCCGACCGAGGCGCCGTACTTTGAAAACAGCGTCATCACCACATGGAAGTCCCGCATACCGTGGCTCATGCTGCTCATGGTCAGCGCCACGTTCACGGGCGTTATAATCAACAACTTCGAGTCCGCGCTCGCCGCCTGCATTGCGCTGACGGGCTTCATACCGATGCTCATGGACACCGCCGGCAACTCCGGCAGTCAGGCCAGCGTCACGCTCATCCGCGCCATGAGCCTCGGCGAGGTGGAATTCAAAGATATTTTCCGCGTAATCTGGAAGGAGTGCCGCGTGGCAGCGCTCTGCGCCGTCTCTCTGGCCTGCGTGAACTTCGTCAAAATATGGCTTGTTGACAGGATGCTGCTGCACAACACCGACATAACAATTCTCGTGGACTTCGTGGTCTGCGTCTCGCTGGCGGTGACAATACTGCTGGCCAAGGTCGTGGGCTGCTCGCTGCCTATGCTGGCAAAAAAGTGCGGCTTTGACCCCGCGGTTATGGCCTCGCCGTTTATCACAACAATCGTCGATGCGCTCTCGCTGCTGGTGTACTTCGCCTTTGCCAAGTCCCTGCTCGGCATCGGCTGAGCGGCGCAAGGAGGCCAAGCCATGCCCGACGTCAAGCTCTCCCACGCCTATTTAATATCCTCCCCCGTCCCCGAGCGCGGACTGGAAAAAGCGCTCACGCTCTCCGCGGCCATGCTCTGCACGTCGCCGGACGCGGAGGGCAGACCCTGCGGCGTGTGCCGCAGCTGCCGCCGCATCAAGGCGGCGCAGCACCCCGACGTGACTATAGTCCGCCGCCAAACCGACGACAAGGGCCGCCCCAAGCGGGAAATTTACATTGAGCAAATACGCGCGCTCGTGGCCGACTCGCCCGTGCTGCCCATAGACGCTCCGGCTAAGGTTTATATCATCACCGATGCGGGCACCATGAACTACAGCGCGCAGAACGCGCTGCTCAAGCTGCTGGAGGAGCCGCCGGACTTTTTGAGCATAATACTCGTGGCCGAGGCCGCGGGTCAGCTGCTGGAAACCGTGCGCTCGCGCTGCGTGGAAATTGCGCTGGGCGGCGACGAGAGCGAGCCGGACGAGAGCGCGCGGCAGCTCGCTCGGCGGTGGATAGAGTGCGCCGCGGCCGGCGACAGGCTGGCGCTGGTGGCGCTGACAAACGAAATGGGCGCGCTGGACGTGCGCGCGCTGGGCGACTTCGCCGAGGCCGCGCGGAGGCTGGCGGCGGATATGCTCTGCCGGCGCGAGGACAGCTTCGGGCTGCCCCGTGCGGAGATAATGCGCCTTGAGCGTCTGGCGGAAAAGTGCGCGCTCTACCTGCGCTTTAACGTCAGCCCGAAGCACCTCGGCGGTATGCTGAGCGCGGAAACAATTTCTTTCCCATAAAAGGATACAAGACATGACCGAAATTATAAGCGTAAAATTCAAAAATCGCGGCAAGACCTACTTTTTCGACCCCGGCGGCGTGACCGCCTCGGCGGGGCAGCGGCTTGTTGTGCAGACGAGCAAGGGTCTGGAGCTGGTGGACTGCGTCCACGGCAACCACTATGTGGACGACAGCCGCATAATTCCCCCGCTGCGCCCCGTGGTGCGCGTAGCCACGGAGGACGACCTGCGCGTGGAATCCGAGTGCCGCCGCCGCGAAAAGGAGGCCTTCCCCATCTGCGCGGGCCGCATAGCCGCCCACGGGCTGGAAATGAAGCTCGTGGACGTGGAGTGCAACTTTGAGGGCACGAAGATGATATTCTTCTTCACCTCGGAAGGGCGCGTGGACTTCCGCGAGTTAGTGAAGGACCTTGCCGGCATATTCCGCACGCGCATTGAGCTGCGCCAGATAGGCGTGCGCGACGAGGCCAAAATGCTCGGCGGCATAGGCATATGCGGCAGGCCGTACTGCTGCAGCCAGTTCTTGGACGATTTCCGCACCGTCTCCACGAAAATGGCAAAGACGCAGTCGCTGTCCATGAACCCGGGCAAAATCTCCGGCTGCTGCGGGCGGCTCATGTGCTGCCTGCGCTATGAGCAGGAGGCCTACGACGAGCTGATAAAAACCGTGCCCAAGACGGGCGCGTTTGTGGAAACAACCGCGGGCTACGGCAATGTGACGCAGGTCAATCTGCTGCGCGGCAAGGTCAAGGTCAAGCTGGACACGCCCACGGGTGAGCCGGTTTTCAAGGTGTTCGACGCGGAGGACGTGGCCGCCGTGCCGGGAGGGCGTCCCCAGCCCGGCCAGCCGCTGCCGCATGTGCTCCAGCCGCACGAAAAGAAGCCGAAGGAAGAAGAGCAGCCGGAGGAAGAGGACGCTTGGGCAATGCCCCAGCTGCTTGTGGAGAGCGAGCCAAGCTCCTCCGCCCCCTCCCCCGCCGCGCCTGCCGCACCCGCGGAGCCGCAGCGCCCGCGCACAAACGCCAACAAGCGCCGCCGCAAAAAGTCCGGCGGCGACAGGCCGCGCACCGCCGCCGCGCCCGACGCCGCGCAGCGCCCCAAGCAGCCCAAACCGCAGTACGGCGATAAGCCCAAGAGCCGTCAGCAGGGCGAGAGGCCGCCCAAGCCCCGCAGCGCCCAGCCGCAGCCGAGCGGCGAGGGAGCCCCGGGCCCGAAGCCGGAAAGGCGCAGGCAGCCCCGCCGCCGCCCGCCGCGCCGGAACGGAGACGGCGAAAAGAAAACGGAGCAATAATTAAGCTAATTATTTCACCACCGCGCCGCCTCGAGGCGGCGCGGAATACATAACGGGAGTTCTAAGGAGGCAGAACCGCTTTGAGCCTTGTCCTGAAAATGCTGAGCCTGCAGCTCCAGCTTTTCCTGCTGATAGGCGTAGGAGTGCTGGCAAGCAAAATAAATATTCTCACACCCGCAACGCGCAAGTCGCTGTCGTCGCTGCTGATATACGTAATCCTGCCGTGCAACATTGTCAACTCGTTTCTCGGCGGGCTGGACGTGGACGCTTCCCTGCTCACTAACTGCGCGGCGGCGGTGGCGCTGTCGCTGGCGACGCTGATAATTTCGCTGTTTCTCAACAAGCTGCTGTTCCGCCGCTATCCGCCGGAGCAAAAGAGCGTGCTCAGCTTCGGTATGCTGGTGTCGAACTCCAGCTTTGTCGGTATGCCAATGGCGGAGGCGCTCTACGGCACGCTGGGCGTGATGTACACGTCGGTCTACCAGATTCCCATGCGCTTTTTCATGTGGACGGCGGGACTTTCGCTGTTCACGAAGTTGGACAAAAAGCACGCCATTATCAAGACCCTGACGCACCCGTGCGTCATCGCCGTGTTCGTGGGCTTCGTCATCATGCTCTTGGGCGTGACGCTGCCGGAATTTTTGAGCAGCACAGTCACGAGCCTCAGCCGCTGCACGCTGCCGGTTTCGATGATTTTCATCGGCGCCTCGCTCTCCGACGCGGACATCAAGAGCGTCTTTTCCCGCTCCACGCTCTACTTCACCGCCCTGCGGCTGGTGCTCTACCCGCTTTTCATCTACGTCCTGCTCCTGCCGCTGCCAATCGACAGCCTCATCAAAGGGCTGACGGTGATAATGTGCGGAATGCCCGCCGCGGCCACCACCTCGATAATGGCCGAGCAGTACGACTGCGACGCCGCCTTCGCCTCCGAGGTCGTGTTCGTCTCCACGCTGTTCTCCATAGTCACCATGCCCATGCTCTCTATGCTGATACAATAAAACCAAAGCGCAAAAACAGCCTCCCGCGGTCAAAACGCGGGAGGCTGCGTTCGTTATTGGGGACTTGTCACAGCGTCATAAAGTTATACAGCATCTTCGCCGCGGCCTCGCGGGTCACCGGCGCGGAGGGGCGGAAGAGGTGGGCTTCGTCACCTTGGATTATGCCCAGACCCTCGGCCAGCGCTATGTAGCCGATGTCGTCGTCGCCCAGCTCGCCCGCGTCGGCAAACGAGGCGGTGTAAACGCCCGTGACCTTGGCCGCCTCGCCGTAGACGGAGGCGCGCAGCAGCGTTTTCACAAAGTCCAGCCGCGTAGCGGCGGTGTCGGCTCCGCTCGTGTCCGCGCTGTCCGTCAGACCGTAGGAGTACGCGGCGGAGTAGAGGCTTTCGAGGTCGCTCGCCGTCATGCTGTCCGTGTCGAAGTTGTAGTAGCTTGAACAGGCGTTCATCAGCAGCGCCAGCATTTCGCACTGCGTGACCTCCGCCGTCGGGCGGAACTGCTCCGCGCTGCCGAAGCCTATGCCGTAGGCCGCAAGCGCTTCAATCTCGCTGCGCGCATAGCTGTCGGCGCAGTCGGTGTAGGTCTGCTCCTGCGCAGTCGAGGAGGAATAGCTCAGCGCCTCGCCGGTGAAGGCGTCTATGGCGTAAACGCTGACGGTGCTTTTCAGCGTGTAGCCCAGCACGCGCTCGTAGGCGATGTCGTCCATAGCTTGGCAGTAGGTCAGCCACTGCGGGTCGGAGGTGTCCACCGCCACGGGGTAGTTGACGTAGCCGAGCGTTACGGCAAACGTCGCGTCGTAGGCGTCCAGCGCGGCGGACATGCCGATAACGTCGTCGGTCGAGGGGAACTCGGCGTCATAGTCCCAGCTCATGCTGAAGCTCGCAAGCGCTCCGTCGAACTCGCTGAAGCGCACGTTGATGTAGTTGGCGTAGTATTTGCAGCCGTTGACCGTGCGCACAAAGCGCGCGCCGTTTTCCGTCACCGCGGAGGCGTACTCATCGGGGAACAGCTCGCTCAGCAGCTGAGCGGCGGCAGTCTCGTTGACGGTGTCGTAATTTGTCTTTGCCATGTAGTCGTTGGTGTACATATACTCCAGCGTGCCGTCGGCGGCGTTGACGGTTATCACCCGCTGCAGCCAAGCGTCCGCGCCCTCGCCGTAGTCCTCGGCGTACCAGTCCGCGACCTCGTCGGCGGCCAGCGCGCGGGTGTAGGTGAGGGCGCAGGAGATTTCGCCCGTGTCGGAGTGCATGGTGTAGCTCGCGCCCGCCTGCGTCATGCCGTCCAGACCCAGCGCCGGCACGGCGCGCAGCAGCGCGTCCAGCTCGTCGGCGCTCAGAACGGAGGCCATCTGCTCAACCGTCGCCAGCTCAACCTCCGTCAGGTAAACTCCCCCTTCGTCCTCCGCCGTTTCGGCGGCCGCGGTGTCGGCAGCGGTGCTCATTGAGCTGCCGGAGGCGTTGCTCACACTGCCGGAGCCCAGCGCCTCATAGACCGCGGAGAGGTCAACAAGCTCGCCTGTCTGCGCGTCCACGTACCAGCTGCCGCCGCTCTCAGGGACGTAGCGCAGGGTTATGCCGTCGCCTGTGTTTACATAACGCAGCTCCATCTCCAGCGTGGAGGTTAGCAGCGGCGCGGCGACCTCGGCAGTCACGGCGGGCGTGGCGGAGGGCGTCTCGCCGATTACGGCGCGGTCCCACTCGTCGGAGCGATAGAGGGACACAACCCGCAGCGAGGCCACATCAATGCGCACGGTGAGCGTTGTCTCGGTAGCAACGCCGTTCAGGAGCACGTTATAATAGGCGTAGGCGTAGCGCCCCGAGCCGCTGACGCTGACGGAGCTAAGCTCCGCCGTCTCCGGCTCGACAAGGACGCGGCCAATCATCTCGCTCGCCGCGTTTTCCAGCTCCTCGCGGCTCGCTGAGGGCAGCGCGGGGTCATAGTCGGCGTAGACGTGCGCGCCGTCGGTCACGGAATTATAGCCGAAGTAGCAGCTTGTAATCGTGCCGTCGGAGCTGACCGTGGCGCTGACATACTCGCCGTCGTCGCGGCTCCAGTTCAGGTCCCAGTAGCGGTAGACGCCGAAGTCGCTGGAGCTGCTGGTGAAGCCGCTGAAGTCGTCGCCGATTTCAAGCCGTTCCTTGACCGAGAGCGTCAGCCGCGTCAGCTCGTCCTCGCCCTCGGCAAGCCCCGGCACAGCCAGCCCGCAGACAAGAGCAAGCGCCAGCGCGAGCGCCAAAAGTTTCTTTTTCATCCTAAAACCTCCATTCATGTTGTCCATCATCACGGAATTTCTTTTTTTCGATTGTAGCATATATTAAGACGAAACAAAACGCAAAAAGTTCCCGCAATTTTCAGATTCAGCAGAACGCATAAAGCAGAGGCTGGGAAATTGGGTAATGTGACAAGAGCGGTGAAAGCGCCATTGTCAGCGCGCTATTTTTCCGCGCAAAAAACTCGGTCAGCAGCCTTTTCTTGCTGCTGACCGAGCTTTAGTTTTCTCTTACGCAAACGCTCTGTAGAGGAATGTCACTATCTGGGCGCGGGTGCAGGTGTCGTCGGGGGCGAAGGTTGTTTCCGTAACGCCGGTGGTGATGCCCTGCTCTACCGCCCACGCCACTGCCAAGGCGTAGCTGCTCTCGGCGGTCACGTCCGTGAAGGCCGTCTCGACTGCCGCCGCAGGGGAGCCTGCGAGCAGCCAGAGGAACTCGACCACCGCCGCGCGCGTACACGGGTCGTCGGGAGAGAACGTCTCCACGCTCTTGTCAACGCCGGTCTCGTGCGCCCACTGCACCGCCTTGTAGTAGTATTGCTCGCTGTCCACGTCCGTAAAGCTGCTGGCCGTGGCAGGCTCGGGTGCGCCGACCGCGCGCCAGAGGAACGTGATAATCTGCGCGCGGGTGCAGGTCTCGTCAGGCGAAAACTCGGACGCCGAGGTGCCGACCGTGACGCCGTTGGCAACCGCCCACTCCACGGGTGCAAAGAAGTAATCGCTCTCGGCCACGTCCGTGAAGGCGGAGGCGGTGACAATGGTGCCGTCAGTCGTCTCCTCGGCCGTCTCGCCGTCCGCCGCGGCTGCCGGAACCAGTGACACGGCAAGGCACAGCGCGGCCAAAAGCGCCGGAATGCGTTTGAACTTTTTCATAGTGCCGTTTCCTTTCTGTCGTCCGCCGAACGCTCTCCGGCGGCTGTCTATATAGTAACATCAGCGGCAGGTACAAAACAAGCATTATTTTTTGGAATGAGCAAAAATCTGCGCGTTTACGCCATGTCTCTGTAGAGGAACGTCACAATCTGCCCGCGCGTGCAGGTGTCGTCGGGGCTGAACGTAGTCTCCGTCGTGCCGGTGGTGACGCCCTGCGCCAGCGCCCACGCCACCGCCTCGGCGCAGCTGTCGCCGGCGGAAACGTCGGTGAAGGCGCTCGTCGTCTCGGTCGTCGGGCTGCCGGCGAACCGCCAGAGGAACTCGACAACCATTGCGCGGGTGCAGGGGTCTGCGGGAGAAAACGTCTCGCTGCTGTCGTCAAGCCCGTTGGCGTATGCCCAGAGTACGGCGGAGTAATAGTAGTCGTCCTCGCTCACGTCGGAGAACGGATTTTCCGTGCCGCCGATGTCGGGGCTGCCCGCGGCGCGGTAGAGGAACGTGATTATCTCCGCGCGGGTGCAGGTGTCGTTGGGGGAAAACGTGGTGTCGCTCGTGCCGACGGTCACGCCCTGCTCAACCGCCCACTCCACGGCCTCGCCGCAGTAGTCGCTGTAGGAAACGTCGTCGAACGGGCCGCTCTTGCCCGCGTGGGCAAAGGCCGCGCTCTGCTCCACGGAGTAGTCGCTCCACTCGCTTATGCTTCCCGCGCCGCTCAAATCCGCCTCGGCGGAGTAGCTCTCCACGGTAACGGTGTGCTCGCTCGTGCCGGAGACATAGACAGTGCCGTCGCTGCCCTGAATTGTCACGGTGCTGCCGTCGGCGTCAACTATGCTGCCCGCGCAGTACAGCGCGCTGAGGGTGCTGTCGCCTGTCACGACCCAAGTTGAATCGGAAGAAATATAAAGATTTGCATAGCCGCTGCCGCCGTCTTCGGCGCAGCTCTCGTCCTGAACAAAGGCGCCGGTCAGGGTGCTCTCGCCCGTCATGTAGAAGTCCAGCTCGCTTATGCTGTCCCAAACGACATCGCCCGCCATGGTCTGGTCGATGGCGGTGAACAGGCAGTCCGCGCCGTTGCTGCCGGTTGTGCCCCAGCCGCGCTGGTTGGCGTTGCCGGTGCAGCGCAGGAAAAACTCGCAGTCCTCGGCGGCGGTAATGTCCACGTTCTCCAGCGTGAACTCGCTCTCGGTGTTCGTGGTGCAGAACAGTCCGCCGTTAGTGGAAGTCAGCGTGCCGCCGGACATCTGGAACACACCGCAGCCGACCTCGCTGTCGCCGGACATGCTCTGGTAGACAATGACCGTCCAAGTGCAGTCGTTTTGAGAGCTGTCCAGCATACTGCCGGTGAGGTCGCAGTCGTAGAGGCGGATGGTGTTCAGTCCTTCTATGCATATGGCCTCGGAGCTGTTGGCGGTCAGCGTTGCGCCGTTCACGGTTATGTCCGCCGTGGAGTAGACCGCGGGCGAGCCGGTGCCGTTGGAGACGTAGCTGCCGCCGTCCACGACCATTGTGCCGCTGCCGCGGTCGGAGCGTATGGCGGCGGAGGACTCGCCCTCGGTCGTCACGTCAAGGTTCCACGCATAGAGCGTGCCGCCGCCCGCGACGTGTATGCCGCCGGAGGTGTCCTGCGCGGTGGAAATAGCGGTGTCGGCGATGTATACCGTACCGTCGCCGTAGGCAAAAGCGCCCGCGCCGCCCGCCGCGGAGGTGGTTATCGTGCTGTCCGAGATGTAGGCCGAGCCGCCCGTTGCCAGCACAGCCGCGCCCACGCCGTAGAAGCTGGAGTTGTCGCCGCCGGTGGAATCAGAGGAAACGCGCGTCACGGTGATATTTGAGAGCGCAACGCTGCCGCCGGTGACAAGTATGGCGTTCTCGTCCGTGCCGACAGAGCTGAACGTCTCGCCGGAAACGGTGGTGTCGGAGCTGTACTCGGTGAGCGCGTCATAGCTCTCCACGCCGCTCGCGCCGCCGCCGAAACCGCCGCCCATATCTCCGCCCATGCCGCCGACGCCGCCTTCACCCATTTCGGGCGGCTGTGAGGGCACGTCGGAGGGAGCATCGTCCGCCAGCGCGCCGACGGAGAGCGAAAACACCATCGCCGCCGCCATCGCGGCCGCAAGCACGCTTCTAAGTCTGAGTTTTTTCATACTGACAGTCCTTTCGTTTCGAGAGAATTTTGCTTGACTGCCGGTATTGTAGCGCTCTCGGCTTAAAAATAACTGAAAAAAGCGGATTTTGAAGAAAATTGAAATACATTACAAAGAGAAAAACATTTGACTTTTCCCTATCGTATGCTATAATAAGCACAAGGAGATGCCTGCACCAACAAGCACCTCCCCGCGGCGAAACCCAAGACGGTTGCCGCAATCAGTTACGCTTCAATGCACAAGGGCATCAGCCCAAGAACAATGAGCCATCTGGTGCAACAGACGGCTCATTTTCTTATATTCTTGGACTTTTTGTAGACGATAATGGCAAATATTAAGCCAGCTATACTACAGATACTTCCAGCAATATGTAAAATGTCCATATCGGCCACCTCCTGAATATCAGATTTGAAAAATCCGAAATTCCCGCGAGGCTCGATATTTCGCCTTCCTCTCCGCTCTCGCGGGCAGTCAGGCAACCGTCTTTTTAACCGTACACCGTCAATGACCGACATATAACGGCGGGTTCCACGGCTTGATTATACAAAGCTCGATGAGAAATGTCAATTAAATGTTGCCGCTACTCTCCCTGCACGAACTCGAACAGGGATTTGTCGAAATATCTCAATATCGCGCCGCGGGCGGAGGCGAAGGAGGCGGACTCTATCGTCACCGTAACCGTGCCGTCGCCGGCTTCGGCGGAAATTTCCGCGTCCAGCGCGGGGAATACGTTCGTCTCTAATTCCGTCACCAGCTCCTCGGGGTGCGCGGCGTAATACTCCGTTGTCTGCGGCGGCGTATAGCCCTCAATCGGCTCGCGGCCGGAGGCAAAGCACACTGCCAGCATAGCGGCCATGAGCACCAGAACCAGCACGCAGCCCGCGGGGCGCAGGCGCTTCCACAAATATTCGCCGCTCGTCTCCTTTACCGGCTTACGCTCCTCGGGCGGCGTGTCGTTCAGTCTTTCCATAGGCTTCTCCCTTTTTAATACGTGCCGAACATTCGGTAATACTGAATTTTTGTGAAGCGGGTGTAAAGCTCCGCCGCCGCGCCGGAGAGCGTGTCTGTCAGCTCGCCGTCCACGCGGAACGTGCCGTTGGAGTTTATAACGTCCGTGTAATTATACATTTCGCGCAGCACGCCTGTGTAGCTGTCGCCGCTGTAGCCGCAGAGGTCGAGCACCTTCATCATCAGGTAGTTGGGCGAGAAGCTGCCGCCGTCGCCGCAGAAGTCATTGCCCAGCACGGCCTTGGCCTCGTCGTTCGCCCAGATGATATAGCGCGTATTATAATAGTTATAGTAGCTCTCGTCCGTGTCGGAGCCGAAGTCTATGCCCAGCTCCTGATAGACGGAGTTGCTGTAGCCCAGCCACGGCTTGTGGTCGCCGAACAGCACCAGCACAACCGGCTTGCCGCAGGTCTCGAAGAACTCGACAAGCGTTTGCAGCGCCTCGTCGGTCTTTTTTATGCCCCAGAAGTAGTTGTTGAGAATGTAGTAGCTCTCGTCGCTGATGCCGTCGTGGGAGATATACTCGTTCTCCGTGTCATAGAGGTAGGTGGTGTCGTAGGGGCCGTGGTTCTGGTAGGTTACGGAGAAGTTGAAGTAGGGCGTGCCGTCCTTGGTCGCGCGCGTGAAGTAACCGGCAATGCGCGGCAGGAACAGGTCGTCATACATCATGTATTCCGTGCCGGTGTCGAAGCTGTCCTCGCGGAAGCGGTAGGAGTCGAAGCCGAGATAGTCGTAGATGTTCTGGCGGTTATAAAACCAGTTGTAGCTGGGGTGGCAGTACTCCGTGTAGTAGCCCTGCGAGGAGAACCAGCGCGCGTAGGAGTCCGTGGCCGAACGGAAGCTGTAGCCCCAAGTCTCGCCCGTTATATAGCACAGCTCCGTGTCCAGCGTGCCGCCGGCGAAGATATTCGTCACCAGCTCGCCGCTGACGCTCTCGCTTTGCAGCTCGTTCCAGAACTCATAGGGGTCGGTCTCGAACGTGAAAATGTCCTCGTACTCGGAAAAGTCGAAGTACGCTTCCAGCATTATGGAGACGAAATTGACCTTTTTATCGTCGGGAATGTCCTCCGTCTCGTACTCTGCCAGCGCCGCGGCGGCCTCTTCGGCATCGTAGCCGTCGGGCTTGTCGGGGAACATATCCGCCGTGGAGTAGAGCAGCGGGTAGAAAAAGCCGCGCCCGCAGTACTGGTCGGTGGCGTTCCAAGTGCTCATGTCGTCATAATATAGATTTTCCGTGGAAGTGTAAATCTCCGCGTCCGTGTACCAAGCCCGCCAAGCCAGCACTGACAAAACGCAGAGCACGGCGAGTGCGGCGAGGCGCAGCGGCCAGCGGCGGCAGCGAGCCTTGAAAAACAGCGCCGCGGCTGCGACCAGCGCCGCCAGCAGCACCAACGACAGCCACATAAGCGGCGTGAACGCGAGGTCATACTTGGACGCGATGCCCGCGGCGTCGGTCACGTACACAATGTCGGAGGCCAGCAGCGGGTCGTTGCGCGCGGTGAGCTTGAAGCAGCTGACAAAGCCCAGCGCCGTCACGGGCACGCCGGAGACGAGCAGCGCGACCCACGCGCGGTTGGAAAGGCACCAGCCCAGCGCCGTCAGCGCCAGCACCGGCAGGATGTTGAGCGCCAGCAGGCGCGGATTGGTGACTATGCTCAGCAGCAGCCGCTCGCCGTAGAGCGCGGAGTTGCTGACCGCGAGCGCGGCCACGCCGATAAGCAGCGAGGCCAGCAGCAAATAGACTGCCGCCAGCGCCGCCCTTAGCCAACGCTCGCCCGAGGTGAGCGCGGCCTTGTCCGAATATCTGAAAATGCGGCGAATACGTTCCATAAGTGTCCTTTCGATGCGTTTTTTCAGCCGAAAACCTTGGCTCCGGCAACATATTTGGCTTTTATCCGAGCTCCGTCCGCCAGATATATCAGCCTCTCCAGCCTCTCGCGCACTGTGAGCGGGCGCGGAGAGCGCAGCGCGGCGTCGTCGATGACAACGGCGTCAAAATCAAATCCCGCTTCAAACGAGCCGACCTTGCCGAACATCTCCCCGCCGCCGCGGGCGGCCATATAAAAGACCTCCTCGGTTTTCAGCGGCGCGTCCGCCTCGCCGGTGAAGTGCGCTCTCAGCTTGGAGCAGCGCACGGCCATTGCCATTGCGGTGAAAAGGCAGAGCGTGGAGCCGCCCGCCACGTCGCTGCCCAGCCCGACGCGCACTCCCGCGTTCAAAAAGCGGCGCACGGGCGCAACGCCGGAGGCGATGTTGGCGTTGCACTCGGGACAGTGCGCCGCGAAAACGCCGCGCGAGCGCATGAGCTCCGTCTCCGCCGCGCCGCTGTGGACGCAGTGCGCCATGACGGTGGAGCCGGTGAACAGGCCGTACTTGTCATAAACCGCGCCGTAGCACTCCGCGTCGGGAGCCAGCGAGCGCACTAACTCAATTTCACCGAGATTTTCCGAGAGGTGCGACTGCACCGGCAGCGAATATTTCTCCCGCAGCCCGCCGAGCCGCCGCATGAGCGCGTCCGAGCAGGCGGGCACGAAGCGCGGGGTTATTATCGGGCGGACGTTTTTGAAGTCCGAGGAGCGGATTATCCACTCCTCCTCGTCCCGCGCAGCAGTCTCGGCATCGCTTTCGCAGAGAGACGGCGGGCACCCGCGGTCCATGCTGACCCTGCCGACGAGGGCGCGCAGGCCCGCCTTTTCCAGCTTCTCCATGAGGCGCAGCGTAGCGGGCGTGTGTACCGTGGCGAAAATGCAGGCGCGCGTGGTGGCGGAGCGGAGCAAATCCTGCACAAAAATGTCATAGGCCGCGTCCGCGTAGCCGAGGTCGGCAAAGCGCGCTTCCTCGGGGAAGGCGTTGGCGTTCAGCCAGTCCAGCAGCTGCAAGTCGCCGCCCAGCCCGCGGAAGGCGTACTGCGAGGCGTGGACGTGCAAATCCGTCAGCCCGGGAATAATGAGCGAACCGCCGCAGTCCGTGCAGGGCAGCCCCGCGAACCGCTCCGGCAGCGTGTCAAATACTCCTGCGGATTTCCCGCCGACGCAGACCAGATACGCCCGCTCCCGCGCGTCTATGCGCTCTTTATCAATACAGTCACAAACGCACCCGCGCAGCACAAAATCCACAGCCTCACCGCCTCTAAAAATAATTGTGCCCTAAGTATAGCACCCATCGGCAGATTTTGCAACCGGCGGAGGCAAGCGGGCGTATTTTGCGATTGACAAACGGTGAGGTTATGCTATAATAAAAATACGAGGGCGCTACCGGCAAGCGGTTAGTCCCTATGGTACATTGATGTAATCGCCGAACGCAATTGGGGCTGTACGGCGATTACTTCTTTTTTATCTGGATAACCAGACTAAGTATGCCTATAATTACAAGGCAAAGCTGATAAAGCTCTGTATGAGTAACCATTAGCATCACCCTCCTTTCCGGAGGGCAAGAAAGAAGTTTCCTCCCTCCTGTTTGCAAGGAGGGACTAACCGCCTACCGCTTGGTAACGCCCAAGGCTCCTGAAAAGGAGCAGGCATATTGTACATGAAGTGTTGAATATTGTCAACAAATTTTTACTTAACGCTCTCTCCCAGCCTGTGGTAAACCTCCATCTCGTGCCTCAGTCGGGCGGAGAGTTTTGGGGTGAAGGCGTCGGGCAGGGCGCGCCAGCTCCAGTTGGTTTCGCTGACGGTGGAGGGCAGGTTCATGCGCGTCTCCGCTCCCAGCTCCAGTATGTCCTGCGCTGTGGCTACGGCCAGCGCGCTGGGGCACAACCAGAGGGTACGCAGCACGCCCCATATCTCGCCCTCGGCGGGGTCAAGGCGCATATAGTCCGCGGCGTAGCGGCGGGTCGGCTCGCTCATGGTGTCCAGCCAGCCGCGTATGGTGGGGTTGTCGTGAGTGCCGACGTAGGCCACGCTGTCTGCCGTGCAGTTGTGCGGCAGGTAGGGGTTGTCGTTTTCGGGGGCGTCAAAGGCGAATTGCAGCACCTTCATGCCCGGGTAGCCGCAGTCGCGGCGCAGGCGGCGGACGGCGTCCGTCAGAATTCCGAGGTCCTCGGCAACTATGTCCCTGTCGCCCAGCACCTCGCGCACGCGGCGGAACAGGCGCGCTCCCGGTCCCTGCAGCCAGCGTCCGAAGCGCGCCGTGGCGTCGCCCGCGGGTATGGCGTAGAAGCTCTCGAACCCGCGGAAGTGGTCGATGCGCACCGCGTCGAACATATTCAGGCTGAAACCGAGGCGGCGGAGCCACCAGTCGAAGCCGTCGCGTTCCATGCGCTCCCAGTCGAACAGCGGACTTCCCCAGAGCTGGCCCTCGGCACTGAAGGCGTCCGGCGGGCAGCCCGCGACCTCCGTCGGACGGCCCTCGGCGTCAAGGCGGAAAAGCTCCCGCCCCGCCCAGACGTCCGCGCTGTCGGGGGCGACGTAAATCGGCATATCGCCCATGATGTCCACACCCACGGAGGCGGCGTAGTCCTTGAGCGCGCGCCACTGACGGAAGAACAAATACTGCACCGCGCGCCAAATTTCCGCGCTCTCCGCCAGACGAGCGCGCGCCGCGTCCAAAGCGGGTGCGCGGCGCAGGCGTATATCCTCCGGCCACTCCTGCCACGGAGCGCCGTTATTTTCATATTTGAGCGCCATGAACAGCGCATAGTCGTCCAGCCAAGCAGCGTTTTCGGCGCAGAACGCGGCGTAGTCCGACTCTCCGCGGCGCAGCAGCCGCGAGCAGGCAAGGCGCAGGATAGGCAGCCGCAGCTCCCAGAGCCGTCCGTAGTCAACGCGCGCGGCGTCGGCGCCCCAGTCGAGCGCGGCGTATTCGTCTCGCTCCAGCAGCCCGTCTGCCGCCAGAGCGTCAAGGTCTATAAAATACGGGTTCCCCGCCCACGCGGAGAAAGCCTGATAGGGCGAGTTGCCGAAGCCCGTGTGCCCGAGCGGCAGTATTTGCCACACGCTCTGTCCCGCTGCGGCGAGAAAGTCCGCAAAATCCCGCGCCGCCGCGCCCAGCGTGCCGATGCCGTAGGGCGACGGCAGGGAGCTGATGGCCATGAGTATTCCCGCTCTGCGCGCTCTTGCTCTTTCCTCGGCCATGGCGCTCACTCCGCGGAGATGAGGTAGTAGTACACCGGCTGGCCGCCGTTGACAAGGCTCACCTCGGCATAGGGAAAGTGCGCGCCGATGCTCTCCGCAACCGCCGCCGCGTCCGCCTCCGCCACGTCCTCGCCGAAGTAGACGGAGATGAACTCCGGCGTCAGCGGCTCAAGCTCCGTGCAGAGCGCGGCAATGAGCGCGCCGAGCTCTGCGCAGCTGCCGACAAGCGCCTTGTCCAGCAGACCGAGATACTCGCCCGCTTTAATTTCGCGTCCGTCATACTCGCTGTCGCGCGCGGCGTAGGTTATCTGTGCCGTGTGTACGCCGGCTATGGCCTCGCAGAATGTCTGCTCCAGCACAACGGGGTCGGCGTCGCGGTCATATTCCAGCATTGCCGTCACGCCCTGCGGCACGGTGACCGTGGGAATGACGATTACGTTTTTGTCCGTCAGCCGAGCGCACTGCTGCGCGGCCATAATTACGTTGCCGTTATTGGGGAACACAAACACGTTGTCCGCGCGCACGCGGTTAATCTCGCGCAGTATGTCCTCCGTGGAGGGGTTCATGGTCTGGCCGCCGGTGACAATGCCGTCGCAGCCCAGCTCGCGGAAAAGCCCCGCCAGCCCCTCGCCCGCGCAGACAGCCACGCAGCCGCAGTTTTTGTACGGCTGCTCGCTCCCGCCCTCGGCGGCGCGGGCGGCGGACAGCTCGGCGTGCTGGGTGCGCATATTTTCTATCTTCGCCGTTTCCAGCGTGCCGTACTTCTCGGCCTCGGTCAGCGCCGCCCCGGGAATGTTCGTGTGGACGTGAACCTTGAAAACCTCGTCGTCCTCGGAGATAACAATGCTGTCGCCTATGCTCTCCAAATAGGCGCGGTAGAGGTCGAGCGGCGTGCCGTTTTTGCGCACGATGTACACGGTGTCGTAGGCAAATTTTATCTCCTCCGTGTCAAAAGCGCCGAAGTCCGCGCCGTGGGTATCTTCTTCGTCCTCCATCGGCACTCCGGCGGCCTGCATACGTCCCTCCAGAGAGGCCAACATGGCCTCCAGCATGACTATATAGCCCATGCCGCCCGCGTCCACAACTCCGGCGCGGCACAGTACGGGGTTTTGCTCCGTCGTGCGCTCCAGCGCGGCCTTGGCGGCCTCTATGGCCGCGGCCAGCATACCTTCCACGCCGGTTTCGTCGGCGGCGTACTCCACGGCGGCGGCGGTGGCGCAGCGTGCCACGGTGAGGATGGTGCCCTCGGCGGGCTTCATCACGGCCTTGTAGGCGGCGTCCACTCCGTCGCCCAGCGCCGCGGCCAGCTCAAGGCTCGTGGCGGTCTCGCACCCGCGCAGCGACTTGGACGCGCCGCGGAAAAACAGCGAGAGGATTACGCCGCTGTTGCCGCGCGCGCCGCGAAGGAGCATGGAGGCGGTTTTTTCCACAGCCTTGTCAATGCGCGTCCACTCGCCCGCGCCCAGCTCCGCCGCGGCGGCGGAGAGGGTCATGGTCATGTTCGTGCCGGTGTCGCCGTCCGGCACGGGAAAAACATTCAGCTCGTTTATAGCCTGCTTATTGGCGTTCAGGGCGCTTGCCGCGCAGACCATCATGTCCGCGAACTGCGCGCCTGTGAGTTTTGTATTCAAATCTCTGTTCCCTCCGCAATGCCGGAAAGCGGTGCGCTGACCGGCAGCTTAATGTCTTTATCCCGCCGTCGGGGGTCAGTCCACGGTGACGGAGTCCACATACACATCGACACGCGACACCGCGGCGCCGGTGGCCTCGCTGACTTTCCAGCGCACCTCGCTGATTATGCTCTGCCCCAGCACGGAGATGTTCACGCCGTGGTCAACAACGATGTGCAGCGCAATTACCACGCCGCCGCTGCCGTCGTCAGTGACGGATACGCCCTTGGACATGCTCTCCCGCCGCAGGAGCTGGTAAATGCCGCTCGCTCCCGCGCGTCCGGCCATGCCCTTGACGCCGAAGCAGCGCGTTGCCGTGTCGCCGACTATTTCGGTGAATACCTCGCCGGAGACCGTAATCCGCCCGTTGGGGTTCTCGATAGTTACCATTTCTGCCGCTCCTTCCGCTCCGCAAGCCGCGTTTTTTGCGTTTCTTACAATTAAAAATAACGATGTGATATTATACACCGCTCGGCGCAAAATCACAAGCCATTTTTTCACGTCCCGCGCCCTCCGAAAAATTTTTTCGAGAAAATTATAAAAAAGGGGTTGACATATGGGGTTAGTCGTGGTAAACTTACGTTAGTTCAAGCTAATTGACGGTTCGCCATAGCCGTCGGCATTGACACCACTTCCTCTTTTTTCATAGTCACAAAGTTCTCCAAAGACAGTAGAAGGCCGCTCCCTTGCACGGACGGCCTTCTACTGCTTTTTAATTTTGCCTTACGCCTCGAAAAACAATTCGTACACCAGCCGCGCGAAGAACACGGCCAGCACGGTCAGCATCAGGGGCTTGACGCACTTGGCGCCGCGGCCTATGAACATGGCGGCACCGAGGCTGTTGCCCGCTATGCTGAAAAGTCCCGCCGTCAGCCCCAGCGGCAGCAGCACTTGGTTGTTCAAAAGGAACACCGTCAGCGCCGCCACGTTGCTGGCAAGGTTGATAACCTTTGTCGTGCCAGCGGCGTCGCGCAGCGTCATGTGCGCGCAGCCCGTGAGCAGCAGCAGCAAAAACGTGCCCGTCCCGGGGCCGTAAAAACCGTCGTAGCAGCCGACGGCTAAGGCGATTATTGCGGCCAGCAGCGCGGTTCTGCGCTCGGAAAACGGGGTGCGCACGCGGTCTAAATCCTTGCTCCGCAGCACGTAGAACGCCGCGAGCGGCAGAATGAACAGCATGGCAATCTTGAACGTCCGCTCACTGAGCAGCAGCGAGAGGTTGGAGCCGATGACGGAGCCGGCGAGCGAGCAGACGGCGCAGAGAACGCTTAGCCGCGCCTTGACATACCCGCTGCGGGCGTAGCGCGCGGTGGCGACAACAGTACCCATGCAGGAGCTGAGCTTGTTTGTGGCAATGGATATATGTACCGGCAGACCGGCCAGCATATAGGCGGGCAAGCTGATAAGTCCGCCGCCGCCCGCCACGGCGTCCACGAAGCCTGCCAGCATCACCAGCGGACAGACAACCGCGAACTGCACCCATGTTATTTCCACTCTCCATCAGTCCTTCTTTGCCTGCGAATTGAAAAACCTTGTCATAATAACCGCGTCCTCGCGCGGGTCGAAGTAGTAAGCCGCTCTCACGCCGCAGCGCAGAAAGCCGCATTTTTCGTAGAGCGCGATGGCGGGAGCGTTGCCCGCGCGCACCTCCAGCGTCATAAAGGCCATGCCGCGCCCGCGGCACTCGCGCTCCATTTCCCGCAAAAGCGCCTCGGCCAGACCCTGACGGCGGAAGCGCGGCGCAACGGCTATGTTCGAGATGTAGCACTCGTCCAGCACCGTCTGCGCGCCCGCGTAGCCCGCAACGGCGCCGTCATGCAGCGCTGCGAGGAAGATGTGGCTCTCCGCGTCCAGCTGCGAGCGCAGCGCACCGCGCGTCCACGGCTGGGAGAAGCACAGGCGCTCTATGGCCTCTATCTCGTCCAGCATATCCTCGCGCGCGGGGACTATCTCCGCCATGTCAGTGCGCCTCCGCCCATGTGCGCCCCAGCTTGGCCTCGGCGGTCAGCGGCACACTGAGAGTGACGGCGGACTGCATCTCCTCGGAGAGTATGCGCGCCGTCTGCTCCGCCTCGTCCTCGGGGCACTCGGCAATCAGCTCATCGTGGACTTGCAGTATCAGCCGGCTTTTCAGACCCTCGGCGGCAAGGCGGCGGCGGACGTTGACCATAGCTAATTTTATTATGTCCGCGGCCGTGCCCTGCACGGGCATATTCAGCGCCACGCGCTCACCGAAGGCGCGGACGTTGCGGTTCGAGCTTTTCAGCTCCGGCAGGTAACGGCGGCGGCCGAAGAGCGTGGCGACATAGCCCGTCTCCCGCGCCTGCTCCACGACCCGTTTCATGTAGTCGCGCACGCCGTGGTAGGTGCTGAGGTAGGCGTCCATGTACGCCTTGGCCTCCGCGTTCGTGACGCCTATGTCCTGCGCCAGCGAGAAGGCGGAGATGCCGTAGACAATGCCGAAGTTGACGGCCTTGGCGCGGCGGCGCTGCAGCGGCGTGACCTGCTCCGCGGGTACGCCGAAGACCTGCGAGGCGGTGACGGTGTGTATGTCCTCTCCGGATAAAAACGCGCGCTGCATATCCTTGTCGCCGGAGATGTGCGCAAGTATGCGCAGCTCAATCTGGCTGTAGTCCGCGTCGGCCAGCACCATGCCCGGCGCGGCGGCGAACATCTTGCGTATCTCCGCGCCCAGCTCCGTGCGCACGGGGATATTTTGCAGATTCGGCTCCGCGGAGCTGAGGCGTCCCGTGGCGGTGACGGTCATTTTGAAGTCCGTGTGTATGCGCCCGTCCTCGGCAATGACGCGCAGCAGTCCGTCGGCGTAGGTGCTTTTCAGCTTTGTCAGCGCACGGTAGTCCAGCACCTGCTGCACAATGGGGTGCCGCCCGCGCAGGCGCTCCAGCACATCCGCGCTCGTGCTCCACCCGCGCTGGTTCTTCTTGCCCGCGGGCAGCTGCAATTTCTCAAAAAGAATTTCGCCCAGCTGCTTGGGTGAGTTTATGTTGAACTCCTCGCCCGCAAGCGCCCAGACGGAGCTTTGCAGCTCGCCCGCCGAGCGCGCCAAGGCCGCGCCGTAGTCCTCCAGCGCGGCGGAGTCCGCGGCAAAGCCCGTGTGCTCCATCTCCGCCAGCACCTCGCAGAGCGGCAGCTCGATTTCATAATATAGCTTGTCCATGTCCAGCTTCTTCAGCTCCGCGTCCAGCACGGGGCGCAGAGCGCCGACAGCCGCGGCGCGTGAGGCCAGCTCCGCCGCCGCCTCGCCGTCGGAAACGCCGCCCAGCAGCGACATCTGTCCCTCGCCTTCTGACGGCTCGTAGGGGCGGAAACCGCAGTATTTGGCGGTCAGGCGGGAGATTTCATAGTCGCCGGCGGTAGCGTCCAGCAGGTAGGCGGCGAGCGCCGTGTCGAACTCCCAGCCGCCGCACTCCGTCCCCAGCGCCAGCAGCGCGCGCTGAATATCCTTGATGTTGTGGCCGCTCTTGCGCACCTCGGGCGCCAGCAGCGCGCCGACGGCGGCGGCGTAGTTCTCCCGCGAGGCAAAGTCCGCGCGGCGCAGAACGTAAGCGCAGCCGTCGCCGCTCGTCGGCAGCACGGCAAACGCCTCCTGCTCCGCGCTGTACCAGACATCAGCCTCCGTCATGCCCGCAGCCGCTGCCCTCGCCGCGGCGGGGGAGGTCAAAATCTCCGCCTCGCACCGCCCGCCGCCCGGCTGTTCGGTCTGCTCCGACGTCTCCGCGGGCGGCGTCAGCCCCCACTGGGTGATGAATTTTTCAAACCCCAGCCGCTTGCAGAGCGTGTAGAGCTCCGGCGCGGGCTCACCGGCAAGGCGCGTGGCCTCCGCGGTCAGCTCCACCGGCTCGTCGGTGACTATTGTTGCCAGTTCATAGCTCATCTTCGCCATGTCGTGTCCGGCCTTCAGCCGCTTGATAACGGCGGGGCGCTCGTCCAGCGTGTCCAGCTCGCTGTAAATGCGCTCGACGCTGCGGTACTTTTGAATGAGCGCCATTGCGGTCTTTTCGCCCACGCCCGCGACGCCGGGGATATTGTCGCTCGCGTCGCCCATAAGCGCCTTGAGGTCGATGAGGTGTATCGGCTCAAATCCATATTCCTCCAAGAACACCTCGGGCGTGTAGTTTATCGTCTCCGTGCGCCCGCCGCGGGTCTTGACGTGCTTGACCGTCACGAGCGGGGAGACGAGCTGCAGGCTGTCCCTGTCGCCGGTGCAGATGACGCAGCTGTGCCCCTGCTCGGCAAAGCGGCGGCTGAGCGTGCCGAGCAAATCGTCGGCCTCCGCGCCCTCAAGTTCCACGCGGCGGATGCGGCACGCGTCAAGGAACTGCTTGAGAATTGGCATCTGCACCCGCAGCTCCTCCGGCATTGGCTTGCGCTGCGCCTTGTACTCGGCGTATTTCTCGTGGCGGAACGTCGGCGCGGGCAGGTCAAAGGCCACGCAGAGCCCGTCCGGCCTCTCGTCGTCGAGCATTTTGCGCAGAATGGAGACAAAGCCGTAAATGCCGTTGGTCGGCGTCCCATCCGGCGCATTCAGCGCCCTGATGCCGTAAAACGCGCGGTTGACTATGCTATTCCCGTCTATGAGCATTATTTTCACGCTTTGAATCCTCCTGAACAGGGTAATGATGAAGTAATAATCAGTATTCTACCATTCCCGAGCCGATGCGTCAATCGGCAGAACGGTGATTTTGCGGGGCACGGGGTACCGGCCCGCAGAAAATAATAATTGATTCCTGCGGGTTTCATATCGCGTATTGACCGCGCGGGGTGGTTTGTGTTATTCTGTATATAAAAATATAAGCAATTAAGCAATTTTCGATTCCGGAGGTGGCGCGGTGAGGCGGGTTATTTTGTGCTTGGCGGCGGCGCTGCTGCTCGGCGGCTGCGGCGCAAAGCAGCAGCCTGCTTCTGCGCAGATTTTCGCCATGGACACCTATATGGAGCTGCAGGTTTACGGCAGCGAGGAGCTTTTAACGCAGGTTGAGGAGCTGATATACTCGCTGGAAAAGGCCGTCTCCGTCACCGACGAGCAGAGCGAGCTCTACGCCGTGAACCGCGACGGCGCGGGGGAGCTGGGAGAATTGGCCGCGGGGCTGCTGACCTCGGCGCTGGATATGTGCCGGCGCACCGGCGGCGCGCTGGACATCTCCGTCTACCCCGTTGTCCGCGCTTGGGGCTTCACCACGGGCGACTACCGCGTCCCCGAACGGGAGGAGCTGGACGCGCTGCTGGAGCTCGTTGACTACACAGCCGTTGACTTTGACGACGCCTGCGTCACGCTGGCGGAGGGCATGGAGATTGACCTCGGCAGCGTCGCCAAGGGCTACGCGGGGGAGAAGGCAGCGGAGCTGCTGCGCTCCGGCGGCGTGGAGAGCGCGCTGCTGAACCTCGGCGGCAACGTGCAGGCGGTCGGGAGCAAGCCCGACGGCTCGGCGTGGCGCGTGGCAGTCAAGGACCCCTCAGGCAGCGGCTACTTGGGCGTCATTGAGCTGAGCGACCAAGCGGCGGTCACCTCCGGCGGGTACGAACGCTATTTCGAGCAGGACGGCAAGACCTACTGGCACATCATTGACCCCGCGACGGGCTGCCCCGCCGAGAGCGGACTTATCTCCGTCACGGTCGTCGGCGACAGCGGGCTTACGTGCGACGCGCTCTCGACCGCGCTGTTTGTAATGGGACTTGACGCGGCAGCAGAGTTTTGGGCTGCCAACGATGACTTTGAGGCCGTGCTGGTGAGCGAGAGCGGAGAGATATATGTGACGGAGGGGCTGTCGGAGCGCTTCACCCCCGCCGACGAGAGCGCGGAGGTGACGGTGATTGCGCGTGATTAAAACCCGCACATGGATAATAATTACCGCCTCGGCGCTGGCCGTTTGCGCGGTGCTGGCGGCGTGGCTGACTCTGCGCGGCGCGGGCGGCACGGTGGCGAATATATACCGCGACGGCGAGCTTATAATGAGCATAGACCTCGCGTTGGTAACCCAGCCGCAGACGTTTACGCTCTCCGACGAGAGCGGGACGAACACGATAACTGTCGAGCGCGGGCGCATTTGCGTATCCGAGGCCGACTGCCCCGACCAAGTCTGCGTGCGCGCGGGCTGGCTCTCGGGCAGCGCCTCGCCCATAGTCTGCCTGCCGCACCGGCTGGTGATACAGCTGGGCAGCGGCGGCGCGGACACGGCTACAGGCTGACAGGAGGCTCGGCATGACAACAAGACGGCTGACCCGCTCGGCGGTGCTCACGGCGGTGGCGCTGACAATTTATATGATAGAGCTGCAAATACCCTCGCTCGTGCCCATTCCGGGCGTGAAGCTGGGGCTGGCGAACATTGTCACGGTGTTTGCCATGTTCCTGCTCGGCCCCGCCGACACGGCGGCCATACTGCTGTGCCGCATTTTGCTGGGCGGAATATTCTCGGGACAGCTCATGGCGCTGGTCTACAGCCTCGCCGGCGGCGCGCTGTGCTACCTCGTGATGCTGATTATGCGCCGTCTCGTGACGGAGCGCCAGATTTGGGTCTGCAGCGTAGCGGGCGCGGCGGCGCACAACGCGGGACAAATGGCCGCGGCCATAGCGGTGACGTCCACCCCCGCGCTCATCGTCTATCTGCCGGTGCTCATGGTCTCCGGCATCATCGCGGGACTGTTCACGGGGCTGTGCGCGCAGTTCGCCGTGAACCGTATGCAGCGCCTTTTCCCCGCTCGGCGGGGCAGGAACGAGGATTTTACGCTTGCCGGACAAGCTAAAATAAACAAAGACTTGAAACACAAGGAGGAAAAGACTATGGAACAGAAGTTCTACATCTGCGAGCACTGCGGCAATATCATTGCCAAGGTAAAGGACGCCGGAGTACCCGTAATGTGCTGCGGCCAGAAAATGACGGAGATTGTGCCCGGCACGACCGAGGCCGCCACGGAAAAGCACATTCCCGTCTACACCGTGGAGAACAACATCGTCACGGTGCGCGTCGGTTCCGTTGACCACCCCATGCTGCCGGAGCACTACATAGAGTGGGTGTCGCTGCAAACAAAGCAGGGCAACCAGCGCAAGACCCTCAAGCCCGGCGATGCCCCTACCGTACAGTTCGCCATCTGCGACGGCGACGAGATTGAGGCCGTTTACGCCTACTGCAACCTGCACAGCCTCTGGAAAGCATAAGCCGCACATTGAAAAACCGCGTTGGGAGAGCGCCGCCCGACGCGGTTTGCTTTGGAGCTGTCTCGGCAAAAAAGCCGTGGAAATCATATGCAAAAAGTGGTTGCAAACCCGCGCTGTTTGCTGTATAATGTATTTATCCCCAAAATTTATTAAAGGAGAGGTGTACATTGGAAAACACGAAAAAGTACATTGCCGAGTTCATCGGCACGGCAGTCTTAGTCACCTTCGGCTGCGGAACCGCCGTGGCAGTGGGCTGTGACGCGGCTTCCGGCAGCGGCTATCTGCTGACGGCTCTGGCGTTCGGCCTTGTTATCGTCGCTATGGCGTACTCCATAGGCAACGTGTCCGGCTGCCACATTAACCCCGCCGTGTCCATCGCCATGCTTATCCGCGGAAAGATGAGCGGCAAGGACTTCGTCGGTTATGTCATCGCCCAGTGCCTCGGCGCAATTTTCGGCGCTTTTATTCTGTGGCTCATATTCGGCGGCGACTGCGGCTATGGTGCAAACGGTCTGTACGACGGCAAGATAATCGGCTCCCTCTTCATTGAGGTCGTGCTGACGTTCGTTTTCGTGCTCGCCGTGTGCGGCGCAACGAGCAAGATTGAAAACAGCTCCGTGGCCGGCATAGTCATCGGCCTGAGCCTGACTCTGGTACATATCCTCGGCATAGCGCTCACCGGCACGTCGGTCAACCCCGCGCGCAGCCTCGGCCCCGCCCTTTTCGCGGGCGGCGAAGCGCTCACAAGCCTCTGGGTGTTCATAGTCGGCCCGCTGCTCGGCGGAGCCATCGCGGGCGCGGTATATGCCATGCTCACCTCGGAGAACAAGACCTCCGCAAAGAGCAAGGGTAAAAAATAAGCGCAAAACAGCACGGTTATACAAAAAAGGCGCTGCCTCCGAAAGATTTGCGGTAATCGCACGGAGGCAGCGTCTTTTTACTTTTTCATAGCCTCGGCAATGACGCGCTCGGCGCAGCGCAGGCCGTCCACGGCGGCGCTCGTTATGCCTCCGGCGTAGCCCGCGCCCTCGCCGCAGGGGTAGAGCCCGCGAAGCGCGGAGCGGCAGTCCGCGTCCCGCAGTATGCGCACGGGCGAGGATGAGCGCGTCTCCGGCGCGGTCAGCACGGCCTCGGGGTCGTCAAAGCCCGCCAGCCGCCGACCCAGCTGCGGCAGCGCGGCGGCCATCACGCCCGTTATGCGCTCCGGCAGCGCCGAGTGCAAGTCGCACCAGCGCACGGCGGGACGGTAGCTCGGCAGCACGCGCCCCGCGCCGGTGCTCGCTCTTCCCGCAAGAAAGTCGCCCACCGTCTGCGCGGGCGCGGAGTAGTCCCCGCCGCCGAGGGCAAAGCAGCGGCGCTCAATCTCCCGCTGCCAGTACATTCCACCCAGCGCGCCGGAGTAGGGAAAGTCCTCGGGCGTGAGCGTCACGAGCAGGGCTGAGTTGGCGTTTTCGCCGTCGCGGGCGCGCCGGCTCATGCCGTTTGTGACAACGCTGCCGCTCTCGCTGGCCGCGGCTATGACCTCGCCGCCCGGGCACATACAGAACGTGTAGGCACTGCTGCCGTCGGGCAGGCGGCAGTTCAGGCGGTAGTCCGCCGCCGGCAGGCTCGTCCGCTGCTCGCCGTACTGCGCCAGCGAGATGTCGCGCTGGAGATGCTCAATGCGCACGCCCATGGAAAACGGCTTCGGCTCCAACGGCACGCCGAGTGAGGCGAGCATTTCAAACGTGTCCCGCGCGCTGTGACCCACGGCCAGAATGAGCGAGGCGCAGTCAATGACCTCGCCGCCGTCCGTCTCCGCGCCGCAGAGCGCGCCGCCGCGAATACGCAGCCCTGTCAGCTTGGTTTCAAACCGCACCTCGCCGCCGAGAGCTTCTATCTCTTGGCGCAGATTTTTTACCACTATTGGCAGCAAATCCGTGCCGATATGCGGCTTCGCGTCGTAAACTATGTCCTCCGGAGCGCCCGCGCGGCACAGGCAGTCCAGCACCCACGGCACTCTCGGGTCGTGTATGCCCGTGGCGAGCTTGCCGTCTGAGAAAGCTCCCGCGCCGCCCTCGCCGAACTGCACGTTCGTGCGCTCGTCTAACTCTCCCGCCGTGCGGAAGCGCTCCACGGCGAGAGCGCGCTTTTCTATGGACGCGCCGCGTTCCAACACTATCGGGCGCGCGCCCGCGCGGGCAAGGTACAGCGCGGCGAATATACCCGCGGGGCCGAAGCCCGCAACCACCGGCCTTGGCGTCAGCGCGCCGCACTGCGGTATGGCATAGGCAAACGGCCTGTACTCCTCCGCGACCTTCGCTCCGGCGCGGCGCAGCACGGTGCTCTCGCTGCCCGCCACGCTCACGGCGGCGGAGCAGACCCAGTGTATATCCGTCTTTTTCCGCGCGTCCAGCGAGCGGCGCTGGAGCTTAACCTCGCCCAAATCCCGCTCCGGCACTCCCAGAGTCTTGGCGGCGGCTCGGCGCAGCTCATCTTGACCGTAGCCCAAGGCGAGACGTAAATTTTTAACAAGTATCATGTGCGCAGTCTCCCCGCCAGCGTCCCGCTCGCCCACGCCCATTGGAGATTATATCCCCCGCAGTCGCCGTCGATGTCCAGCACCTCGCCGCAGGCGTAGAGACCCGGCACGAGGCGGCTTTGCAGCGTCTTGGGGTCGAACTGCGCCGTGTCCGCGCCGCCCGCCGTGACCTGCGCGGCATCGAAGCCCGCGGCGGAGATGACGGCAAGGCGGAAGTCCTTTGCCCTGCCCGCCAAGTGCTCAAGCTCCGCGTGAGACAGCTCCCCCGCCGTGCGCGAGCCGCTTATGCCGGCGCTGCGGCAGAGCATTTGCCCCAGCCGCGTTTGCAGCGCGCCGATGAAGAGCGCGTTGGCGGGAGCCGTCGGGCGCGCGGCGCGGCGGGCGGCAAGGTAGTCCGTCACCTCCGCCAGAGTGCAGCTGCGGAAGAAATCTATCGACAGCTCGCCTCCGCTTTGCGGAACATAGCGCGCGAGGTCAAAAACAGCCGTACCCGAAACGCCATAGTCCGCGAACAGCAAGTCTCCCTCGCCCTCGGCCCTGACCGCGCCGCCTGTGAGCAGCCGCACGGCAGCGGCGGCGCGTATGCCCTTGAGCGCGCGGGGGTAGGTCGGGTCAGTCACCAGCGGCCCCATTGCCGTGCGCGGCGCAATTATTCTGTGGCCGAGCGAGCGGAGAATTTCATAGCCGTCCGTCACGCCGCCCAGCTTGGCGCCCGCGCAGCCGCCGCAGGCCACGATGAGCTTGTCGGCTCTGCGCGCACCCTTGTCCGTTTTCACCTCAAAGCCGCCGCCGACGCGCTTTACACGCTCCGCGCGCTCGCCCGCAGCAACGGTTATATTGCCCTTTTCCAGCGCGAAGCGCAGCACGTCCACCACGCTCGCGGCCTGATTGCTCAGCGGGAACACCCGCCCGCCGTACTCCTCAACGGTCATAAGGCCGAGGGAGCGGAAAAACTCCAGCGCGCGTTCAGGCCCGAAGGCCGCCAGCGCGGGCGCAGTGAACGCCGCCCCGCCGCCGTGGTAGCGCTCGGGCGCGGCGCCGGTGTTCGTGAGGTTGCAGCGTCCGTTGCCGGTGGAGAGCAGCTTGCGCCCCATGCGCGCCTGACGCTCTAACAGCGTGACGCGGTTATCCTTCTTCCTCGCCGCCGTCAGCGCCGCCGTCATGCCCGACGCGCCGCCGCCGATAATCAAAATCTCCGGCAATTCAGTCCCCTCCCTCGGCAAGATATTTCTGCGTATACGCGCACACGGCAAAGCACTTGCCGCATAAGTCGCGCTCGCCGCCCACCGCGCGGCGGAAAACCTCGCGCTGGGTGTCGTAGCACCTGTCAACATCCACAATTTCCGCCCGCGCCGTTCCCGCGTGCCAAAGCGCGCCGTGCAGCGCCCCGCCCGGGCAGGCGGCGACGCAGAGCGCACAGTTTCCGCAGCGCGAAGAGTCGATTGCTTCGTCGCACTTCAGCGGAGCGTTTGTCAAAATTGACGAAAGGCGCACCGCTGAGCCGTACCGCGGCGTGACGAGCAGGCAGTTTTTGCCTATCCAGCCCAGTCCCGCGCGCGTGGCCACGGTTTTGTGCGGCACGGCGGCGGGTCTGTCCTTTTCCGCCGAAATCCTCTCCGTCGTCTGGGCGTAGGCTTCACAGCCGCGGGAGAGCAAAAACTGCTCGCCCGCCGTAACTATGGCGTTCAGGCGGCGGTTGAGCTCGCTGTAAGCCTCCAAATACTCCAGCGTCGGCGCGGTTTGGAGGTCACGAACAATGTGCCTCGGCAGCGGCAGCGCCACCGCCGCGCCCGCGCTGTAGGCGCAGCCGGTCACGCCGCGCATATCCGCAATGCCCACGAGCACCGCGCCCTCAGAGCGCAGCAGCTCCCGCAGCTCCTCCGTCAGGTTCATATTGCGCCTCGCAGCTTGTCCGACAGTGCGGCAAACTGCTCTATGCCGAGCGCCTCGCCGCGCACGGCGGGCGGCAGGCCGCATTCGGCTATTGCGTCGGCGGCTTGTTCCCGCGTTATGCCGAGGCCGTTAGCGAGCGCGTTGGCCAGCGTCTTGCGCCGCTGGGCGAAGGCCGCGCGGACGACCTTGAACATTTTTTCCTCGCTCTCCACTGCGCACAGCGGCTCGGCTCGGCGGGTCAGCATGATGACGGCAGAATCGACCTTAGGCTCCGGCACAAAGCAGCCGCGCGGCACGTCGAACAGCATTTCCGGCTCGGCGTGCCACTGCACGAACACGGAAAACGCGCCGTAGTCGGCAGTGTTCTCCCGCGCGCAGATGCGGCGGCAGACCTCGCGCTGGAGCATGACGCATACGCTGTCGAACGTGTCCGCCTCCAGCAGCTTGACGAGCGCCGGCGAGGTGATGCTGTAGGGCAGATTGGCGCAGACGCGCACCCTCGCGCAGTCGGCAAACTCCTCCCGCACAAGGCGCGGAATGTCCAGCGCCAGCACGTCCGCCAGCAGGACCTCGACATTCTCCAGCCCCGCCAGCGTCACGGCCAGCACGGGCTTCAGCGCCGTGTCCACCTCAACGCTGACAACCCTTTTCGCCCGCGCCGCCAGCTCCACGGTCAGGCAGCCGACGCCGGGGCCGACCTCCAGCACGCCCGTCTCCGCGTCCAGCCCCGCCGCGTCCGCAATGCGCGGGGGAACGGAGGCGTCGCGCAGGAAATTTTGTCCCTTGGCCTTGGAAAAGCGGAAGCCGTTTTCCGCCAAGAGCGGTCTGATTACATTTATATCCGTAAGATTCATAATAATTTCTCAAAAGCCTGACGCGGCTGGGGGTCGCTCTCCGGCGTGAGTACGACGTTGCCGCGGTATTCGCAGCCGCAGGAGCGCAGGAGCGCCTGCATGGAGCGGTTTTTCTTGTGCGTATCGGTGCGCAGGGCGCTTTTGCCCATCTCCCGCGCCGCGGCTTCGACAAAGCTCATCACGAGCGCCGCCAGCCCGCTGCCGCGCATTTCCGCGGACACCGCCAAGCGGTGCAGCACGGCGCTTTCGCCCGGCACGGAGCGCCACTTGCCGTCCGTCAATCCCTCGTAGTCCGGCTCAGGGTTAGGCGAAAGCGTGAACATGGCCTGTACCCTGCCCGCGCAGGTGACAACGCGGCACTCCCCGCGCGCGATGTCGGCGGCAAAGGTCCCCTCGTCGGGGTAGCCGTTCTGCCACTGGTCAACGCGGTGCTTTTTCAGGTAATTGCGCGCTTGGCGGACTATGAGCATTATCGCCTCCAAGTCCTCCGGCGCGGCGGGTCGGCAGTCAACGGGCTGGGGAATTTTCGGCCTCGCCGCGTCCTTCTGCACCTCCGCCCAGAGCGCCGCGTCCTCCGGCGACAGTGTCAGCGCCGAGAACATATCCGGCCTTTTGCGCGCCGTGCGCTCGAGCATTTGTTTGCGCCGCCAACGGGCTATGTCGGCGTGGTTGCCGCCGCGCAGCACCTCCGGCACCTCCAGTCCCTCCCAGACCTCGGGGCGGGTGTACTGCGGGTATTCCAGCAGCCCTTCCCAGTGGCTCTCGCCGGTGTAGCACTCCTCGTCCGCCAGCACGCCCGGCACCATGCGGCAGACGCAGTCCGTCACCGCCATCGCCGCAATCTCGCCGCCGGTGAGTACAAAGTTGCCCAGCGACAGCTCCTCGTCCACGCACGAGGTGATAAAGCGCTCGTCAATGCCCTCGTAATGGCCGCAGACCAGCACAAGGTGGTCGTAGTCTGTCACATAGCGCCGCGCCGTGTCCTGCGTGAACGTCTCGCCCTGCGGGGAGAGGCACACAACGCGCGTCCTGCGGCCTTCGGCGGAGCGCTTTACCGCGTCTAAGCAGGACTTGAGCGGCTGCGCCATCATCACGCAGCCCCAGCCGCCGCCGTAGGGGTAGTCGTCCACCTGACGCTGGCGGTTTTCCGTGTAGTCGCGTATCTGCACGCAGTTTATCTCCAAAATACCCTTTTCGCAGGCACGCCCCAAGATGCTCTCGTGCAGCACCGCGGAGGCTGTTTCGGGGAAAAGGGTCATTATATCCACTCTGTAGGCGGCCATCACATACCCTCTATCAGACGCACCGTGACGACGCCCGCCTCGGCGTCCACATTCAAAATGAACTCGTCCACGTCGGGAATGAGGATTTCGCGCCCGGGAGCCTCCACGACATATATGCTCTGCGCCGGACGGTCAAGAATGTCCGTCAGCACGCCGACCTCGCCGCCGCACTCGTCCACAACGCGCGCGCCTATTATATCCGCCAGCAGAAACGCGCCGTCGGAAAGGTGTATGTCCTCGCGCGCGATATATACCGTTTTGCCTTTCAAAAGCATGGCGGCGTTCACGTCCTCCACGCCTGTCAAATTAACCAGCACGTTGCCGCCGTGGACGCGCGCAGAGCGCACGGGGTACTCGCGCCCCTCGATAAAAAGACGCTTATAGCCGCAGAGCGTGTCCGGCTCGTCCGTCCACGGGACTATCTTCACTTCTCCGCGCACGCCGTGGGTGTTGGCGACAACGCCTGTTTCAATAAATTCCTGCTTCATCGGTGTTACCACCTCCAAAATATTTTGAGCTTATCAAACGCAAAAAAGGCCGCAGTGCGGCCTTTTTTAGGCTCAGTCGTCCATTATCTCGACCGAAACTCTTTTGCCCTTTCTCTGGGCCACAGCCCTCATAAGGATGCGAATCTCCTTAACGATGCGGCCTTGGCGGCCAATGACCTTGCCCATGTCGCCGTCCGCGACGCGAACCTCGAAAACGGTTTCGCCGCCGGCTTCGCGCTCGGTCACAGAAACCCCGTCGGGGTTGTCAACGAGGTTCTGCACAATGTAGGTCAGCAGTTCTTTCATTCTGTCTCCTTAGCCTTGTTCAGCAGCCCGCGCACGGTGTCGGTGGGCTGAGCGCCGTTCGCTATCCAGTAGTTCGCGCGTTCCATGTTCACCTTTATCAGCGAGGGAGAGGCAAGCGGGTCATAGGTGCCTATTTCCTCTATGAAACGGCCGTCTCTGGGAGCGCGGGAATCCGCGACCACGATGCGGTAGTAGGGGTTCTTCTTGGCTCCCATTCTGCGAAGTCTGATTTTAACCATTTTATATTCACCTCCGTCTAATTATTATTGAGAAAATTTATATGCAAAGCGCCGTTCGGCGCGTTGCCGCTGTGCTCTCGGCTCAAAAGCCCAGTCCGCCGGGGAAGCCCCTGCCGGACATCTTGCGCATTCTCTTGCCCTGCTTGCCGTTGAACTGCTTCATCATCTTCTGCATAACGTCAAACTGCTTGAGCAGGCGATTCACGTCCACAACCGCGGTGCCGCTGCCCGCCGCGATGCGCTTTTTGCGGCTGGAGCCTATAATCTGCGGGTTTTCCCGCTCCTTGGGGGTCATGGAGAGGATTATTGCCTCCGTGCGGGACATGGCCTTGTCGTCAATGGCCGCGCCCGCCAGCGCCTTGGCGTCCACGCCGGGCACCATGCCCAGAATATCCTTGAGGTCGCCCATGCCCTTAAGCTGGTTGAGCTGGTCCAAGAAGTCCGTCAGCGTGAAGCGGTTGGCGCGCATACGCTCCTCCAGCTCCTTGGCCTTCTTCTCGTCCATGGCCTGCTCGGCCTTTTCTATGAGCGTCAGCACGTCGCCCATGCCGAGTATGCGGCTCGCCATGCGGTCGGGGTGGAACTGCTCTATGGCGTCCAATTTCTCGCCCACACCGGCGAACTTTATCGGCTTGCCGGTCACGGCCTTTATCGAAAGCGCCGCGCCGCCGCGGGCGTCGCCGTCCAACTTTGTCAGGAACACGCCGGTTATGTCCAGCGCGTCGTCAAACGCCTTGGCGGTGTTCACCGCGTCCTGACCAATCATGGCGTCTATGACGAGCATAATTTCCGCAGGCTCAACCGCGGACTTTATATTGCGCAGCTCGTCCATAAGCTGCTCGTCGATGTGCAGCCGTCCGGCTGTGTCCAGCAGCACAAGGTCGTTGCCGTGCTTTTTGGCGTGCTCCACGCCGGCCTTGGCAATTTTCACGGGGTCGCCCTGACCCATTTGGAACACGGGGATTCCCAGCTGCCCGCCCACTGTTTCCAGCTGCGTTATGGCGGCGGGGCGGTAAACGTCGCAGGCCACCAGCAGCGGGCGCTTGCCCTGCTTTTTCATGTAAGCGGCCAGCTTGGCGCCGTTCGTGGTCTTGCCCGCGCCCTGAAGCCCGACCAGCATGGTCACGCTGGGGCTCTTGGGGCCTATATTCAGCTTAACGCTCTCGCTGCCCATGAGGGCCACAAGCTCGTCGTTGACAATCTTGACGACCATCTGCGCGGGGGAGAGACTGTCTAAAACGTCTTGGTTCAGCGCCTTTTCCGAGACGCTTTTTACGAAGTCCTTGACGACCTTGTAGCTGACGTCGGCTTCCAGCAGCGCAAGGCGCACCTCGCGCATGGCCTCCTTTATGTCCGCCTCGGTGAGACGGCCCTTGCCCCGCAGCTTTTTGAAGGCCGCAGAGAGCTTATCGGAAAGAGATTCAAATGCCATTTTTCTCCGCCTCCTTCAAGCGGTCAGCCGTCGATGGCCTCTAACTCCGCAATTATACGGCGCAGCTGTGCCTCGCAGCCGGACTGCGGCGCCAGCTCCGCCAATTCGGAGCGAATTTTTGCGGCGGCGGCGCGTCTGGCAGTCTCCCGCCGGACAAGGCCGGTGCGCTTTTCGATGTCCCTGAGCGCGCTCTCCGCCCGCCGGATAATGTCCCACACCGCTTGGCGGGACGTGCCGTTCTGCTCGGCAATCTCAAACAAGCTGAGGTCGTCGTTGTAGTGCAAATCGAAATACTCCCTCTGCTTGGGCGTGAGCAGCTCGCCGTAAAAGTCGAAAAGCAGGGTGCGCATAACGGTATCCTCGTCCACGCTCCCGCCTCCCAACTGTAAAAGCCAATTCATTGACAGCTTACCGATTATATACCCTCCGCGCCGCGCTGTCAAGTGTTTTTCTTTGACAGATAGAATTTTTGAATTTCAAGGCACTGCGACTCTATTACTTTTCCTCTAACTTGGCAAACAGCGCGTCCACACTGTCAAACGCGGGCTGCTCGCCGGAGGCTATTTTTGCTTTTGCTTCGTTAATCTCGCCCAAAAGCTCATCAATATATTTTTTCGGATAAACAACCACGGGCATCATGCATATCGTTCCGTCCCGCTCGAATATCTCCAGCTTGTCGCCCTCGCTCAACCCGAGCTTTGCGACTATTTCTCTCGGAATCGTTATCTGCGACTTCTGCCGCAATTCTGCCAGCATAAAAACATCTCCTTGCTAAGCCAAAGCTGAAAGTCCGACTTTCCGACTTTCTCACTAATAGTATACGCGCTTTTCCGTGGTTTTGCAAGGGGAAAATACGAAGCGAAGAGCTTGCAAATCGCAAGCTCTTTGTGTATAATAGTTATAATAAAAATCGAAAGGACGTGTTTAGAATGGCAAAGACATCGACCGTTTTTGCGCGCGTGGAGCCGGAGGTTAAGGCGCAGGCGGAGGAGGTGCTCAGCGAGCTTGGCATACCCATGTCCAACGCGGTGAGTATGTTTTTGAAGCAGGTGGCGCTCCAGCGCGGCATACCGTTTGAAATTAAACTCCCCGCCGAAGCGCCGCTCGCATACAACGCTCTGACAAAAGCGCAGTTCGATGCCGAGATAGAAAAAGGCATGACCGACATAGAGCGCGGCAGACTGTATTCAGCGAACGAGGTTGAAGCGGAAATGAAACGCTGACCTATCAGAATAAAATACTTATATCAATAAGCAATACTATCATAATTCTAATCAGATTGGAGCGATTTACATGGAGGAAAGACGACAGGACCTGAGGATTCCCGACGCTGCGCGGGACGCGGAGGGGGCGCGGACGAGCCGCTTGGTGCAGGCGATAAACCGCGCGGAGCTGTTCTCCGACGAGTATTACCGCCTGCTGCGCGAGCTGTTCACGGGCGGGCTCGGCGAGGGCAGCGCCGTGCATACGCCGCTCTACGTCAACATGGCGGAGAACGTCCACATCGGCAGCAACGTGATTATTATGCCCTATTTCAAATGTATGTCCGGCGGCAACATCTATATCGAGGACAACGCGCGCATTGCGTTCAACGTCTCGCTGCTCACAAACAACCACGACCCCTACGAGCGGGACGTGCTGACAATCAAGGACATCCGCATCTGTCGCAATGTGTGGATTGGCGCGGGCTCCACGATACTGCCCGGCGTGACCGTGGGCGAAAACGCCATAGTCGGCGCGGCCAGCGTGGTGACAAAGGACGTGCCGCCCTGCGCCATCGTCGTCGGCAACCCCGCCAGAGTGGTAAAAACTCTGGACGCGGAGCGCTTCGCGCAGGGCTAAGCTGTCAGACGCTCAGGATGAGCGCGGCGAGGCGTTCGTTTGCCGGCTGCGGGCCGTTAAATGCCTTGATAAAAATCCGTATTAGTCACAAAATATGCAATCATTTTTCACAGCTTTTTCACAAAACGTTAAGACTAATTTCAGATTTTAGTATTATTATTGAGCCATAGAAAGGGCGAGAGCCCAAAAAGGAGCGATTACTATGGACGATAATTACAACAACATTAACAATGATTACAATAACAGCGATGAGTTCACCGACGGCGCGGAAAGCGTTTTCACACCTGCCGAGGAAACTGTTCCCGCGGAGGCTGCTTCCGATGAGGACATTCCGACTGCCGACGAAGCTGAACAGCCTATACCTGAAGCTGCCCCCGCGGAGCAGCCGCAGGCGGACTGCACTGTGGTCTGCGCCGCGCCTGCCGCTGCTAAAGCAGCGAAGAAACAGCGCATGGGCGTAAAAATGGTCGCCTTGGCGCTCGTCTGCGCCATACTGGGCGGCGTTGTCGGCGCGGGCGGCGTCACGCTGGTCGGTTCGCTCGGCGAGGACGATGGCAGCGCCGTTGCTGCAGCCGCCAGCATAGAGGCCAGCACGATTCAGGAGGGCACCCACAGCACCGGCGCCACAGTTGTGGAGACCGCTTCCGTCACCACCGGCGCCATGACCGCTTCTGAGGTCTACGCCGCCAACGTCAACTCCACCGTCGGTATTACGACTTCTATTACCACCAACTTCTTCGGTTACCAGACAACCTCGGCGGCCTCCGGTTCCGGTTTTATCATCACCTCTGACGGCTACATTCTCACTAACGAGCACGTCATCGAGGATGCCAGCTCCATCACCGTCACGCTTTACGACGGCACAGCCTACGACGCAGAACTTGTCGGCTACGACACGAGCAACGACATCGCCGTGCTAAAAATTGACGCCGCCGGCCTGACACCTGTGACTATTGGCGACTCCGACGCGCTGAGCGTGGGCGAGGACGTTGTGGCCATCGGCAACCCGCTGGGCGAGCTGACGTTCTCTCTGACCAAGGGCGTTGTGAGCGCGCTGAACCGCGAGGTGACAATGTCCACCGGCGTGACGATGACCCTTATCCAGACCGACTGCGCCATTAACTCCGGCAACTCCGGCGGCGCGCTGTTCAATATGTACGGCGAGGTCATCGGCATCACGAACGGCAAATACTCCAGCTCCGGCTCAAGTACATCCATCGACAACATAGGCTTCGCAATCCCCATCAACAGCGTTATGGATATCGTTGAGAGCATCATTGAAAACGGTTACGTTGTCAAGCCCTATATCGGCGTTTACGTCGGCAGCGTCAGCACCGAGGCGCAGAGCTACGGCGTTCCCGCCGGCGCCGTGATAAGCTCGGTTGTCGAGGGCGCGCCCGCCGAGGCCGCCGGGCTGCAGACCAGCGACGTTATATTCGCCGTGAACGGCACGTCCATCTCCTCCAGCAGCGAGCTTGTGGAGATTGTCGGCAACGCCTCCGTGGGCGAGGAACTGACGCTGAGCGTCTACCGTCAAGGCGAGGAGCTGACGCTGACTCTGACCGTCGGCGAGACGCGCGAGTCCGCCCTGCCGGAGACCGAGACTGCCGACACGCAGACAAACGGCGGCATGAACGGCCGCAACTGAAAAATCAGCCTGACCCCCCTTCACATAAATCTTTCCCCCCCCTACATCGCAGAGACACCACCCGAACAGGCGGCGTCTCTGCGAGCATTTTTATTGCAAAAAATATTGAAAAAGCGCCGCTGTATATGGTATGATTAGCAGCAGCAGACAGCTTAAAAATTTATGAAAGGATTGATTATGCAATGGAATTTTCGGAAGTTATCAAAAAGCGTTATTCATGCAAAAAATTCGACGGACGGCCTGTGGAGCAGGAGCGTCTGGACTCCATTTTAGAAGCGGGGCGCTTAGCGCCGACGGCCAAGAACCTGCAGGAGCAGCGCATTTACGTTGTGCAGTCCGCGGAGGGGCTGGCGAAGGTGGACAAGATAACGCCCTGCCGCTACGGCGCGGCGACCGTGCTTGTCGTGGCGTTTGATAAGGGCAATGTGTTCGTCTACCCGGGCGAGAAGCGCAGCTCCGGCGCGGAGGACGCCTCCATCGTGGCCACACACATGATGTTAGCGGCGCGTGACGCGGGCGTTGACAGCTGCTGGCTCAACTTCTTTGACCCCGAAATTGCGGCGCGGGAGCTCGGCCTGCCGGAAAACGAGGAGGTTCTCATGCTGCTGGACTTGGGCTACGCGGCGGAGAGCGCGGGACCGCTGCCCCCGCACAGTCAGCGCAAGGAGCTCGCCCAAACCGTGACGTATATGTGATGAAATGGGCAGCTTGCGTGAAGTCAATATAAAGTACGATATGCCGACGGCGTCGGACGCGGTGAAGCGGGTGACGTATTTCATCCGCAACAGCCGCGCGCAGGGCTACTCCGCAGTCAAGATAATCCACGGCTACGGCAGCACCGGCAAGGGCGGCAAAATTCGCGTGGAGGTGCGCCGCTATCTGGACGGGCAGAAGCGCCGCGGGTTCATACGCGACTACATAACGGGCGAGAATTTCAGCATTTTTGACGAAGCCACCCGAAGCGCGTTCCTGACCTGCGACGACCTCCGCCGCGACAGCGATTTGGAGCGCGCCAACAACGGAATAACGATAGTCGTGCTGTGAGGCGCAGCGGAGATATGTGTGCCCCAATCACTTTTCTTTTCCGCACGTCTCCCGACAAATCTCCGCTTCGCGGCTTTGGCAGGTGAACAGCAGAACTTGGCGCTTTTCGGCGATTTTGTTCAGCACGCTGAGGGCGGCGGCGCAGTGAGTGTCGTCGAAGGCGGAGAGGGCGTCGTCCAGCACGAGCGGGCAGGGCTCGCCCTCCGGCAGCGCCAGCTCGCAGACGGCGAGGCGCAGAGCCAGATAGAGCTGGTCGAGCGTGCCGCGGCTGAGGTATGCGGCCTCGTGGTCGTCAATTTGCCCGCTCTCCCGCGCGCGGGCGTTCAGCTCACGGTCGAACAGCAGCCTGTCGTAGCGCCCGCCGGTCAGCTCGGACATTATCTCCGAGGCGCGGCGGCCAAGGCGCGGGGAAAAGCGCTCGCGCAGCTCGCTGTCGGCTTCGCCCAGCACATCCAGAGCCTCGGCAATGGCATCGTACTGCGCTTTCAGCTCCGTGCGGCGGGAGCGCAGAGCCATGAGCTCGCTGCCCAGCACCAGCGGGTCGCCCGTGGCGTCAAAACGCCCGCCCAGCGCGGCCAGCCGCTCCCTGAGCGCGGCGCACTCCGCGCCCGCGGCGGCGAGCTCCGACATAAGCCGTTTCGTCTCGGCGTCGCCCTCGGCGGCCAGCGCGGCGTTTTCCGCCTCGGTCTGCGCCTGCCGCGCCCGCTCGCTTGCAGCGCGGGCCTGCTCCGTACGCTCCAAAGCGGCGGAGTATTTATTTTCTAAAGTTTGACGCTCCTCCGCTTCACGGCGCAGCTCTTCCAGACTGCGCACGCCGCGCGCGGTGAGCACAGCCTCGGCAGCCCTTTGACGGCGGGACCTTATCCCCGCGAGGTAGACTATGGGCGCCGCCAGCAGCAGCTCCAGTGCCAGCAGCCACGGTGAGAGAGTCAATCCCAGCGCTATGACCGCCGCGCACCAGACCGCTGCGGCGGCAATTACGGCGGCGGGCGGGAGCTTCACGGCCTGCGCCGCCGCGCGCTCCATGTCCGCGCGCGCCGCCGCCTCCTGCTCTTCGGGGCTTGCGCCGTCTGCACCTCCGGCGGCGTCCAGTCGGGCTTTCAGCGCCTCGGCCTCGGCAGCGGCGGAGGCCAGCTCCGCTTGCGCGCGCTCCGCGGCTCCGCGTCCGGCGGCAAGGCGCTCGCCGCGCTCCCTCCGCAGTCTGGCGCGGTCACGCTCCGCCGCCCCGTTCAGCTTTCTTTCACGTTCCTCGGCGCGCTCCAGCCGCGCGGCCAGCTCCGCTCTCTCGCGCCCCGCGGCGTCGAGATTGTCTATGCGCTCGGTCAGCGCGGCAATTTTTGCGTCAATTTCGGGTATCGCGCCCACTGCGCGGTTATGGTAGCGCAGGCGCTGCCACGCGCGCAGGCGCGCTTCGGCCTCCGTGTAGGAAACGTCCTCGTCGCCGGCGGAAACGATGGAGTTTATGCGCTTTTCCAGCTCCGCGTTGGCGGTGACGGCGTGGCCGCCCTGACGGATAAACACGCTGCTCTCGAACACAGCGCGCGGCATACCCGTCAGCTCCTGCCCCGCGTTGGCCCCCGTGAGAGCGTCCACCGGCTCAGCGGAGCCTGTGCGCAGCGCGGCAAAGCGGCGGAGGGGCGAGGCGGCGGAGGCGCTGGAGCGAACTATAGTCACCGCGCGCCCGCCGTGCTCCAGCTCCATTTCGCCGGACATGAGCGCTCCGCTCCACGGGGCGTACTTCACCTTGTCCGGCTTGACGCCGCCCTTTTCGCGGCGGGAGGAGTCGATGCCGTAGAGCATGGATTCGATGAACGCGCACCACGTGCTCTTGCCGCTGCCGTTGGGCGCGGTTATGATGTTCAGTCCGTCGTGCAGCTCGAGCGTTGTTCCGTTCAGGCAGCCGAAAACCGCCGTCATGCGTTTGATTTTCACAGCCGCTCCACCGCCTCTCCGTTGTCCAGCGCCGCCAGACCCCAGCGCACGGCGCGCACTATGCTCTCACGCTCCGCATCGTCCGCCGCCGCGTCCAGACGCGCGCGCATTTTGCGCAGGAACAGCCCGCGCAGGCTGTCCTGCTCCGCGCCGTCCCAAACGTCCCGCGCGGGCACGGTGGCGTCCACGAGCTCGAGCGCAAAAAATCTCGGCTCAAGCATTTCCCGCAGCGCCTGCAAATTCGGCGCTTCGGCGCGCTCGCCGGTTAAGATTATTCTGTATATGTCCTCCTGCGTTCCCTCCGGCAGCGAGCTCTCCCAGCCGTCGCCGCAGGGGACGCAGATTTTTTCGTAGCGGCGGCGGCAGACCGTCACCTGCTCGGCGCGGCACTCGCCCGCGTCCAGCTCGGCGTAGATAACGCCCTTGTCACCGCACTCGTCAAAGCCGCGCCCCTCGGGGCAGCCCGGCCAAGCGTAGAACGTGCCGCCCGCGCGGCGCAGACCGCTGTATGTATGGACGTGGCCGAGCGCCAGATAGTCCAGCCCGCTCGCGGCAATGTCGTCCTCGCTCACGGGGCAGTAGGGCGAGGCGGGCATACCGACCTGCGCGTGCAGCAGACCTATGTCTATTATTCCCTGCTCCTTGGGCACGGAAAAACCACGCAGCAGCGGCGGGCAGGAGATGTCCGCGTACCCCGCGCCCCAAACGCGCACACCGAGCGCGCCCAGCGTGACGCACTCCATGGCGGGGCGGGTGAACACCGTCACGTTCTGCGGCCACTTCGCGCGCATATACGGCGAGGCGGGCGCGCAGAAGTCGTGGTTGCCGGAGGAGATGAGCACGGGTATCTCCAGCCCGCCCAGCGCGGCTGTGAGGGAGCGCAGCGTCTCCGCGTAGGCCGCGCCGCTGTCAAACAAATCCCCCGCCAGCAGCAGAATGTCCGCGCGGCGGGTGCGGCAGAGCTCGGCAATACGCTCCAGCGTCTCCCGCTGCTCGGCCCTGCGCTGCTCCGCGCGCTCGCCCAGCAGCTCGAACGGCGAGTCAAGGTGCAAGTCCGCGGCGTGAACCAGCCTAATCATGTGAGCCTCACTGACCGCGCGCTGAGGCAGTGACCCGTGTCCGCGTCAATCTCGAAAACCGCGCCTTCCAACTTGCAGGGGCCCTCGGCGGAGCGGTAGTGCTTGGGCGGGTCGCCGAGGAAGCGGCGCACGGACTGGTCGGAGTTCACGCCCAGTATGGAGTCGATTGGTCCCGTCATGCCGAGGTCGGTTATAAAGCCTGTGCCGCCGGCCAGAACGCGCGCGTCGGAGGTCTGGACATGGGTGTGCGTGCCCCAGACAACGGAGGCGCGGCCATCCAGATAGTGCGCCATCGCGCCCTTTTCGCTCGTGGCCTCGGCGTGGAAGTCAATAAGTATTATCTTCGCCTTTGTCTGCTCCACAACGCTCTCCACAATGCGGAAGGGGTTGTCCGTGTTGGGGTCAAGGCTGAAGCGCCCCATTGCGTTGATGACGCAGACGCGCCCGAAGTCGCTGTCAAACTCGCCCCAGCCGCGCCCCGGGCACTGCGGCGCGAAGTTCACGGGTCTTAAGCAGCGCGGCGAGCGGTCAAGGTAGCCCCGCAAGTCCTTGTAAGCCCAAGTGTGGTTGCCGAGCGTTATCACATCCGCACCGGCGCTGAGCATGGCCTCGCACTGGTTAGGCGTTGCGCCCAGCACGTTGGCGTTCTCGCCGTTGACAACGGTGAAGCCGATACCCTCTGATTTTTGGAACTGGCGCAAATTCCTGCGCAGAAACTCCACCCCGCCCTTGCCGCAAACGTCGCCCACGGCGAAAATTTTTATTGTCATTCGGTCGTTCCTCGATTCGATAATATTAAATGTATTTTCGCTTCTTTGTGTATTATAGCATGTTTTCCCGCGCCATGTAAACCCGCGGCGGGCAAAAAATTCATTATTTTGCCACCGAGCGGCGCAAATAACGCGCCGACGCGCGGACATAATAAGGGCGATAAAGCTATTTACGGAGGCGTATGAAAATGAGCTGCATGAATTTTCTGAAGGGCATGGGCGCGGGGCTTATGGTCGGCGCGTGCATCGGCATGGTTTTCAAGCCGAACAAAAAGCACAGTAAAAAGATGATGAGCCGCGCCGTCCGCGCCGTGGGCGACGTTATAGACGAGTTCGCCGAAATGATGGGGATGTAACCGGCCCGCAAAAAAATTTTAAAAAACCTCTTGCATTTTGGTTCGGAGTGTGCTAATATATTTTGGCTGTCGAAATGCGCTCTTAGCTCAGCTGGATAGAGCGTCTGGCTACGGACCAGAAGGTCAGGGGTTCGAATCCCTTAGGGCGTGCCAAGCCGCCGTGAACACAAAAAACTGTTCACGGCGGTTTTTTTACGCCGCGGGCGGTGAAAAAAATATTGTAAAAGAGCGCCCGCTATGGTAGAATGCAGACAGTGAAACATTTTTTTGTAAGGAGTGAGCCGATGGCAGACAATAAACCGATTTTCAAGCGCGTGCTGCTGAAAATCAGCGGAGAGGCGCTCGCTGGCGCCAAGCACTCGGGTCTGGATTTTGAAGTTATGGAGAGCGTATGCTCCGCCGTTAAGCAGTGTGTGGAGATGGGCGTGGAGGTCGGCATCGTCGTTGGCGGCGGCAACTTCTGGCGCGGCGTCAAGGACGGCGGCGGCAGGATTGAGCGTTCCCGCGCCGACCACATGGGCATGATGGCCACCGTGATGAACGCGCTGGCTCTGGCGGACGTTTTCGAGCAGCTGGACGTGCCGGTGCGCGTTCAGACCGCGCTGGAAATTCGCGCCGTGGCGGAGCCTTATATACGCCTCAAGGCCGACAAGCACCTGAAGCACGGCCGCGTTGTAATATTCGGCTGCGGCACGGGCTGCCCTTATTTTTCGACGGACACCGCCGCCGTGCTGCGCGCCGCGGAGATTGGCGCGGACGCCATTTTGCTGGCAAAGAACATTGACGGCGTTTACAGCGCCGACCCGCGCATCGACCCCAGCGCCGTGAAGTACGACCGCATAAGCTATGACGACGTGCTGGCGCAGCACCTTGCCGTCATGGACTCCACGGCCACCAGCCTTTCAATGGACAACAAAATACCCATAATCATCTTTGCCCTCGCCGACCCGCAGAACATCGTCCGCGTCGTCATGGGCGAAGATGTTGGAACAAGAGTAAACTGATTCCCAAATCAACCATAGAGGAGGATTCCAGCCATGTCCGATTATTCCGAATACACCCGCAGAATGGACAAGACCTGCGAGGTTCTGTCCACCCAGTTCGCCGCCGTGCGCGCAGGCCGCGCCAACGCCACCGTGCTTGACCAGATAAGCGTGGACTACTACGGCGTTGCCACCCCCGTCCGCCAGCTGGCTAACATCAGCACCCCCGACCCCCGCAGCCTGCTCATTCAGCCCTACGACTCCAGTGTGCTGAAAAATCTTGAGAAGGCAATTCAGGCCAGCGACCTCGGCATTAACCCGCAGAACGACGGCCGCTGCATTCGCCTTGTGTTCCCCCAGCTCACCGAGGAGCGCCGCAAGGAGCTTGTCAAGCAGGTGAAAAAGTACACCGAGGACGCCAAGGTCGCCATCCGCAATATCCGCCGCGATGCTATGGACGACTTCAAAAAGCAGCAGAAGTCCGGCGAGATGACCGAGGACGACCAGAAAAACGCCGAAAAGGATTTCCAGAAGCTCACCGATGAGTACACGAAAAAGCTCGAAGAATTGGGCGCGAAAAAGGAAAAGGAGCTCACGGAAATATAATGGCTCTTTTCTCTAAAAAAGAGGCGGAGCGCAGCGCCGAGCGCGCTGTGCCCCGCCACATAGCCATAATTTTGGACGGCAACGGCCGCTGGGCGAAAAAGCGCGGACTGCCCCGCACAGCCGGCCACGCCGTCGGCGCGGAGACCATGCGCAAAATCACCAGATACTGCCGCGACATCGGCGTTGAGTACTTAAGTCTATATGTTTTTTCCACCGAGAACTGGAACCGCCCGCCGGAAGAGGTGGCGGAGCTTATGCGCTTGCTGGAAAAATACCTCTACGAAGCCATTGACGACATGGCCAAGGAAAACCTGCGCATCGTCATTTTCGGCGATAAATCGCGTCTCAGCCCCAAAATACGCTCGCTTATAGAGCGCACGGACGAAATAACCTCGCACATAGAGGGCTTTCAGGTCAACCTCTGCCTGAACTACGGCGGGCGCGACGAGATAGTGCGCGCCGCGCGCCGCTATGCTCAGGACGTGGCGGAAGGCCGCGCCAATGACATCGACGAGGCGGGCTTTTCGCAATACTTATATTCCGCCGGACTGCCCGACCCCGAGCTGCTTATCCGCCCGGGCGGGGAAATGCGCACCAGCAACTTCCTCATGTGGCAGCTGGCGTACTCGGAGATGTACTTTGTCGATACGCTCTGGCCGGACTTCACCCCGCACGACATAGACAAGGCCATTGACGAGTACCTGCGCCGCGACAGGCGTTTCGGCAAGGTTAAAGAATAAAACTACGCTCCCCGCCCCACGTTTCGCTGCGGGCGGGGAGAAACGGGAAAGGAATCGAGATATGAAAACACGTATTGCCGTGGCGGTCGTGGGCATTGCGCTGCTGCTGGCGGTTATATTTGCCGGACCTGTCTGGCTGCTGGGAGTGGTTGTAGGCGTAATCGCCTTCTGCTCGACGTGGGAGATGCTCACCTCCGCCTGCAAGGGACTGAATATCCGGCTGTATATCTATGCGGGCATAGCGGCCTTTGTCATACCGTTCGCCTCCTCACTGGCAGACCCGATGAAGGTGACGGTGCTGACGGCCTTCCTGCTCTTCGCGCTGTGCTTTGCGGAAATGATGCTGTCGTTCCAGACGGAGCGGCGCTGGACGCTGGGCGAAATATCCTCCGTTGTGCTGGCGGGCGCTGTCATGCCGACAATGCTCGCCTCGCTCGTGCGGCTGGGACTGCGCAGCGAGGGCGCGGCGTGCGTTTTTCTGCCCTTTCTCATCTGCTGGGTGTGCGACAGCGGCGCCTACTTCGGCGGCGGACTTTTCGGCAAACACGCCTTGGCGCCGGAAATCAGCCCGAAAAAGACCATAGAGGGCAGCATCTGCGGCTTTGTGCTGGGCATAGCGGCCGCGGTCGTTTACGGCGTTGTGCTGCGCGCGGCGGGCTACACCGTGCCGCTGCTTGTGATTGGCGTTTACGGCTTCTTGGGCTCGCTGGCCTGCCAAATGGGCGACTTGTGCTTTTCCTGCATCAAGCGCCTTGCGGGCGTCAAGGACTACGGCACTCTCCTGCCCGGCCACGGCGGTATGCTTGACCGCTTTGACAGTATGTTCTGGACGGCTGTGACGGTGGAAATTCTTATGAATCTCGTCCCCGCCATAACCGCTGCCGTATAAATTTAACATTAGAGGCATAAGATAGAGATGGTCAAAACAATTTCGCTGCTCGGCTCGACCGGCAGCATAGGCCGCCAGACGCTTGAGTGCGCGCAGCGGCTCGGTATTCCCGTGGCGGCGCTGGCCGCGCGCAGCAGCACGGCGCGAATTGTGGAGCAGGCGCATAAGTTCCGCCCCAAGCTCGTTGCGGTTTACGACGAGGGCAGCGCCAAGGCCGTCAGCGTCGCGCTCAGCGGGCGCGGCATCCGCGTTGTCTCCGGCATGGAGGGACTGCTGGAGGCCGCGACAATGGCGGAGGCGGACTGCGTTGTCACCGCCGTATCCGGCTCCGTGGGACTGAAGCCCACCGTTGCCGCCATAAAAGCGGGCAAGCGCATAGCCCTCGCCAACAAGGAAACTCTTGTCTGCGCGGGCGAGATAGTCATGCGCCTTGCCGCGCAGTACGGCGCGGAGATAATTCCCGTGGATTCGGAGCACTCGGCCATATTCCAGTGCCTGACGGGGCGCGGCGCGGGCGAGCTGAAAAAAATTATCCTCACCGGCTCCGGCGGGCCGTTCCGCGGTCAGACAAGAGCGCAGACGGCAAACAAGACCCCTGCCGAAGCCGTGGCGCACCCCAACTGGAGCATGGGCGCTAAGATAAGCGTGGACTCGGCCACAATGATGAACAAGGGGCTGGAGTTTATAGAGGCCATGCACCTTTTCGGCGTCACGCCGGACGACATTGAAGTCGTTGTCCACCCCCAGAGCGTCATTCACTCCGCCGTGGAGCTTGTGGACGGCACGGTCATCGCCCAGCTCGGCGTGCCGGACATGGGGCTGCCGATTCAGTACGCGCTGACGTGGCCGAACCGCTGCGAAAGCGGCGCCGATAAATTAGACTTATTCTCCCTCAAACACCTGACGTTCGAGCGCCCCGATTTTGAGAACACGCCCTGCCTTGCGCTGGCAATGGACTGCGCGCGGCGCGGCGGCACGGCTCCGGCGGTGATGTCGGCGGCCAACGAGGTCGCGGTGGGCGCGTTCCTGCGCGGCAGCGTGACATTCGGCAACATTTATGAAATCGTCTCCAAGGCTGTAAACGCGCTCGGCTCCGTGGCCTCGCCCTCGCTGGACGACGTGCTGGCGGCAGACGCCGAGGCGCGGCGCTATGCGGAAAATTTGCTTGATGAAAGGTAATCAATGTATATAATCCTCGCAGTCATCGGCTTCGGCATACTCATATTTGTACACGAGCTTGGGCACTTTCTCGCCGCCAGAGCGTGCGGGGTGAAGGTGCTTGAGTTTGCAATGGGCATGGGTCCCACGCTGTTGAAAAAGCAGGGGCGGGAGACTCTTTACTCCCTGCACCTGCTGCCGATAGGCGGCTTCTGCGCAATGGAGGGCGAGGACGAGGAGAGCGACGACCCCGCCTCCTTCTCCGCCGCCGCGCCGTGGAAGAGGTTCATTATTCTCATCGCAGGCGTGACGATGAATTTTTTTATCGGCTTTGTCATGGTGATAGTGGTCTACGCCTTCGCCGCGGGCTTCGTCACGCCGGTCATATCCGGCTTCATGGACGGCTGCCCGTACGAGAGCGCGGATATGTTCCAAACGGGCGATGAGATTTATTCCATTGACGGCCACCGCACTTGGTTTTACACCGACGTCACAACCTACCTCAGCCAAGGCGGCGACGAGTACGACATTGTCGTAATCCGTGACGGCGAAAAGTTGTCGCTCGGCAGCGTTGAGATGACGCTTGTGGACTATCCCACGGCCGACGGCGGCACGGAGCAGAAGTACGGCTTTTACTTCACAACGGTGGAAAATTCGCTTTGGAACACCGTGAAATATTCGTGGTACAGCACGCTGAACTTTGTCCGCGTCGTCTGGTGGAGCCTCGGCCAGCTCGTGACGGGCGGCGTGGCGCTCAGCGATATGTCCGGCGTTGTCGGCGTTGTGGACGTGGCCAACTCCGTGGGCGAGAGTGCCGCCACGGTGGCCGACGGCGTGCTGGACGTGACGTATCTCTTCGCGCTCATAGCGGTGAACTTGGCCGTTATGAACCTGCTGCCGATACCGGCGCTGGACGGCGGGCAGATACTGATTTTGATAATAACGCAGATTTTTGAGCGTTTAACGGGCAAAAAGCTCGACCCCAAATATGCAGGCTGGCTGAATAACGGCTGCTTTGCCCTGCTGATGGCGTTCATGGTTTTGATTTTGGGAAACGACATATGGAGGATAGTTTCACGCTGATGGAGAGACTACGGACAAGAAGAATAATCGTCGGCGGCGTACCTGTCGGCGGCGGCGCGCCGGTGAGCGTGCAGTCCATGTGCTCCACGCCCACGCGGGACGCGGAGGCCACGCTGGCGCAGATTGGCCGCCTCGCCGCGGCGGGCTGCGACATTGTGCGCGTGGCCGTGCCGGACGAGGAGGCAGCCCGCGCTCTGGAGCGCATCTGCGCGGAGAGCCCGCTGCCCGTGGTGGCGGACATCCACTTTGACTACCGCCTCGCCCTCGCCTCGGCCAAGGCGGGAGCCGCGAAGATAAGGATTAACCCCGGCAATATCGGCGGGGAGGACAACGTCCGCGCCGTGGCCGAGGAGTGCGGCGCGCGCGGACTGCCGATACGCATAGGCGTGAACTCCGGCAGCATAGAAAAGCGCCTGCTGGAGCGCTACGGCGGCCCCACGCCGGAGGCAATGGTGGAGAGCGCCGCGGGGCAGCTGGCACTGCTGGAGCGCTTCGGGTTTCGGGACGTCTGCGTCTCGCTCAAGGCCAGCGACGTGCCGACCACCGTGGCCGCCTACCGCATGGCCTCCGAGCGCTTTGACTGCCCGCTGCACCTCGGCGTGACGGAGGCGGGGACAAGCTACAACGGCGTTGTGGCCTCCGCCGTGGGCATCGGCACTCTGCTGTGCGAGGGTCTGGGCGACACGCTGCGCGTCTCGCTGACCGCGCCGCCGGAGGAAGAGGTGCGCGCGGGCATCGCCATTCTCAAGGCCGCGGGGCTAAGACGCGGCGGAGTACATATCGTCTCCTGCCCCACCTGCGGGCGCACGCAGATTGACCTCATATCGCTGGCAACCGAGGTGGAGAACCGCCTTGCCGGTCTGGACGCGGAGCTGACCGTGGCCGTCATGGGCTGCATTGTCAACGGCCCCGGGGAGGCGCGCGAGGCCGACTACGGCATAGCCGGAGGCCGAGGCGAGGGCGTTTTGTTCAAAAAGGGCAGACCCGTCGGCAAAGTCCCCGAAGCAAAGTTGGTGGACGCGCTCTGCGGCATGATTGAAGAAGAAACAAGAAGCTAATCGGAAAATTAAAAAGGTAGCAGAACAGATAAAATGGCTGAATCGGTAAAATTTTTAGAAATGTTCCCCTGCTGCGAGCCGCTTGAAAGCTCCTGCGGAGGATTGAATAAGGCGGCGGTGCTCTCGGCCTCGGTCAGCACCGCCGAACGCACAATTAAACTCACCGCCCGCTTTGCCGAGCCGCCCGCGCCGGCGGAGTTAGAGCTGCTGGAGCGCTCCATTTCCTCATTTTTCGCGCTCCGCGGCACCACGATAACGGCGGACAATGTCCCCAAGCGCGCGGCGCCGCCGCCTAAGTCGTCCTCAGCGGCGCAGAAAAAGAGCGCCGGCGGCAGCGTGCTCATGGGCAGAGCCGTCAAGGGGCGGCCTGTTGACATAGGCTCTCTGACGCAGGACAGCGGCAGCGTGACCGTCAGCGGCAAGGTGTTCGCCGCCGCCAGCCGCGAGGTGCGCAACGGCGCCAGCGTGCTGGACTTCTGCGTCACCGACGGCACCGGCTCCGTAAAGGTGTCGAAATACCTGCGCCCCGACGACCCCGAAAAGGGCGTGACGGAGCGCGTCTCCGACGGGATGTACGTCAGCGTGGCGGGCAGCGTGGGCTACAACCGCTACGACGAGGATTTGTGCCTTGAGCCACGCGGCATACAGCTGGCGGAGGAGCCGGAAAAGCGCCGCGACACGGCGGAGGTCAAGCGCGTTGAGCTGCATATGCACACGCGCTATTCCACGCTGGACGCGCTGGCAGACCCCGCGGAAATTGTCAAGCGCGCGGCGGCTTGGGGACACCCCGCCGTCGCCATAACCGACCACGGCTGCGCGCAGGCCTTCCCCGAGGCGTGGCACGCGGCGGAAAAGGCCGGCATAAAGGTCATCTACGGCGTGGAGGGCTACTTTGTCAACGACATGGACGAGAGCCTTGCCGTCCACGGCGGCGGGGACAGGCCGCTGGACGCCGAGTTTGTGGCCTTCGACATCGAGACAACCGGCCTCAGCTCCCTGCGCGACAGAATGACGGAGATTGGCGCGGTGCTGTTCTCAGGCGGCGAGGTCAAGGCGGAGTTCAACACATTTGTTGACCCCAAGATGCCCATTCCCGCGGAGATAACGCGGCTGACGGGCATAAACGCGCAGATGGTCGCCGGCGCGCCCGACGAGGCCGAGGCGCTGAAAAAATTCCTCGAGTTCGCCGGAGACAGACCGCTTGTGGCGCACAACGCGGACTTCGACGTGGGCTTTCTCTCCGCCGCGGCCGCGCGCTGCGGCGTGGCGTTCTCGCCAACCTACATAGACACGCTGGTGCTCGCCCGCGCGCTGATGCCGAATCTGAAAAATCACAAGTTAGACACTGTCTCCAACTTCCTCAGCCTGCCGGAGTTCAACCACCACCGCGCCAGCGACGACGCGCTTGTAGCCGCACGCATAATGGGGCGCTTCATACCCATGCTGCGCGAAAAGGGCGTGAACACCCTCGGCGAGACGGACGCGGCGCTCTCCGGCCTCAACGTCGGCAACGCCAAGGCGGGCCGCGCGCGGCATATTATTATACTCGTGAAGAACAAGGCGGGGCTGAAAAATCTCTACAAGCTCATCTCTGCCAGCTACCTCGACCACTACTACCACAACCCGCGCATACCCAAGAGCCTGCTGATGAAGCACCGCGAGGGGCTGATTATCGGCTCGGCCTGCGAGGCGGGCGAGTTTTTCCAAGCCGTGGTGCGCAACAAGAGCGACGCGGAGCTGCGGCGCATAGCCTCGTTCTACGATTATCTCGAAATCCAGCCCATATGCAACAACCGCTTCATGGTGGAGGCAGGGACCATTGCCGACGACGAGGGTCTGCGCAACCTCAACCGCCGCGTGGCGCGCATTGCCCGCGAAACCGGCAAGCCGCTGGTAGCCACGGGCGACGTACACTTTTTGGACCCTGAGGACGAAATTTACCGCCACATTCTGCTCGCAGGGCGCAAGTTCTCCGACGCCGACCGCTCGCTGCCAATCTATTTCAAGACGACGGACGAGATGCTGGAGGAGTTTGCCTATCTGGGCGAGGAGGAGTGCCGCCGAGCCGTGGTGGACAACCCCCGCGCCATTGCCGAGATGTGCGAGGACATAGAGCTGCTGCCCAAAGACACGCTGTTCGCGCCGAAGATTGAAAACTCCGAACAGCAGCTCAAGGACTTGGTGTACGGACGTATGCACGAGCTGTACGGCGAGAACCCGCCCTCCATTGTCACCGAGCGCGTGGAAACGGAGCTGCACGACATACTCTCCCGCCACTACGACGTCATATATATGTCCGCGCAAAAGTTAGTGGCGGACTCGCTGGCGCACGGCTACTTGGTCGGCTCACGAGGCAGCGTCGGCTCGTCAATAGTCGCCTATATGTCGGGCATTACGGAGGTCAACTCCCTGCCCGCGCACTACCGCTGCCCCAAGTGCTGCTACACGGACTTCGAGTCCGGCGCGGGCTACGGCTGCGGCGCGGATATGCCGGACAAGACCTGCCCGCAGTGCGGCACAAAAATGTCCAAGGAGGGCTTTGACATACCGTTTGAAACCTTCCTCGGCTTCGGCGGCGACAAGGTCCCCGATATAGACCTCAACTTCTCCGGCGAATATCAGGCCAACGCCCACAAGTACACCGAAACGCTCTTCGGCCACGACCACGTTTTCCGCGCGGGAACAATCGGCACAATGGCGGAAAAGACCGCTTTTGGCTACGTGAAAAAATATCTGGAGGAGCGCCAGCTCAAGGTCACAAAGGCGGAGGAGACGCGCCTTGCGCTGGGCTGCGTCGGCGTCAAGCGCACGACCGGCCAGCACCCGGGCGGACTGGTTATAGTGCCGCAGGACATGGACGTGACCGACTTCTGCCCCGTGCAGCACCCCGCGGACGACCCGAACACGGACATAATCACCACCCATTTTGAGTACCACTGCATGGAGGCCAACCTGCTCAAGCTGGACGAGCTGGGGCACGATGACCCGACCATGATTAGGATGCTGGAGGACATGACCGGTGTGAACGCGCGGGAAATCCCGCTGGACGACCCCGACACAATGGGCATTTTCCGCTCCCCCGCGCCGCTGGGACTGCCGAGCGACGACCCGATAATCGGCAAAACCGGCACCATCGGCATACCCGAGTTCGGCACGGGCTTCACGCGCCAGATGCTGGTCGATACGCAGCCGGAGGGCTTCGACATTTTAGTGCGCCTTTCCGGCTTCTCCCACGGTACCGACGTGTGGCTGGGCAACGCCAAGGAGCTGATAACAAGCGGCACTGCCTCCGTTAAAGAGACCGTCGGCTGCCGCGACGACATTATGCTCTACCTCATCTCCAAGGGCATGGAACCGAAAATGGCGTTCAAGATAATGGAGGCCGTGCGCAAGGGCAAGGTGAAAAAGGGCGGCTTTCAGGAGGGCTGGCGCGAGAAAATGGAGGAGCTCGGCGTACCGGAGTGGTACATCGAGTCCCTCGCCAAGATAGCGTATCTCTTCCCCAAGGCGCACGCCGTGGCCTACGTGATGATGGCTTTCCGCATCGCGTGGTTCAAGGTGCATAAGCCGCTGGCCTTCTACAGCGCCTACTTCTACCGCCGCAGCCAGAAGGACTCCTTCGACGCCGAGATGATGACGACGGGGCTGGACGACGTGAAAAAGCACATCTCCGCCATAAAAGCCGACCCCAAGCCCACGCCGAAGGACGAGGATTTGCTGGTGACGCTGGAAGCGGTCTACGAGTTCTATATGCGCGGGCTGGACTTCGCGCCAATAGACCTCATGCAGTCGGACGCGGCCAAATTCCTGCCTGTTGGCGAGGGGAGCCTGCGCCCGCCGTTCATCTCCATATCCGGCTTGGGCGAAGCGGCCGCCGCCGACCTCGCCGCCTGCAAGGACCACGCGGGCGAGTTCGTCTCCATAGAAGACGTAGCCGCCGTCTGCCCCAAGGTCAGCCAGACCCACTTGGAAACCCTAAAACGCATGGGCGCCTTAGGCGACCTGCCGGAAACGAGCCAGATGACGTTTTTCTGATACCCATTTCAGATAATACGAAACGTCAAACAGCCGAAGCGCTGCTTGTATCGGATATCGCGATTGGAAGAAGGACGAAAAAAGCGCCATCTATGCTTATGAGGAAATGAACAGGAAGTGGCGTGCGCTTGGGGTGGTCACGTTTCTGGTTCCGGTCTTGATTATGACATATTATGCTGTAATCGGCGGCTGGATTACAAAATACCTGACCGTCTATTTGATGGGGGCGGCGGACGCTGCCGCCGAAGACGGGTACTTCACCTCATTTATTTCGTCCTCCGTTTCTCCGGTGGTATTTGCCCTATTTTTCATGGGTTTAACGGCGCTGATTGTATATCATGGCGTGGAAAAGGGCATTGAACGGGTCTCAAAATTTCTTATGCCGATTCTGCTTGTCATCGTAGTGGTCATTGCCGTTTTTTCTTTGACGTTGACGAATACAGACGATACCGGTGTGACAAGAACCGGCCTTCAAGGGCTGACGTTTTATCTGAAACCAAGCCTGGAAGGAATCACAGCCCAGCGTTTTCTGCAAATACTGCTTGATGCGATGAGCCAGCTGTTCTTTTCCCTCAGCGTATCAATGGGAATTATGATTACCTATGGGTCATATGTCAAACCGCAGGTCAATCTGAGCAAATCAATCAACCAAATAGAGTTTTTTGATACCTTTGTCGCATTGCTCTCCGGCATGATGATTATTCCTGCGGTCTATGTTTTTTCAGGAACAAAAGGCATGAGTGCAGGGCCGAGCCTGATGTTTATTTCTCTGCCCAAGGTTTTTAATGCGATGGGCGGTGTGGGCGTCCTGATTGGGACGGCATTTTTTCTCACGGCCGCATTTGCAACCCTTACTTCCTGCATTTCAGTGTTGGAATCAATCGTTGCCAACTGCATGGAGCTGTTTCACGCAAGCCGTAAGCGGGTAACGCTTGCGCTTACGATTATTTACATGGCGGCGTCTGCGGTCATCACGCTCGGTTACAGCGTTTTCTATTTGGAAGTGAATCTGCCCAATGGAACCGTCGGGCAACTGCTGGACATTATGGATTATATCAGCAACAGTGTAATGATGCCGTTTATTTCGCTTTTCTCCTGCATCCTGATTGGATGGGTCGTGGGGCCAAAATGGATTTCCGATGAAATGGAATCCAGCGGGCATCCGTTCAAACGTAAAAGATTGTACAATATTATGATAAAATATATCGCTCCGGTTATGATGCTTATTTTGGCATTGCAGTCGATTGGGGTTCTGAATGCATTCCTGAGTTAAGGCAACACCGCACAAAACTAAATCGTGCAAAGAGCCAGCAAATGTGGTAAAATAGATTCATGGATAAACAAATAAGCCTGTCTGCACTGAACGATGAATTATCTCAGGTGCGGACGAAAAAGAAAAAATTTTTCGAGCAAATTGAGCGCATTGTTCCCTGGGGAGAATGGATTTCAGTGGTCGCCGTGGCGTAAAAGTTGACATGCCTTCGATTTTGTGTTACAATACGTTCTAATTGTGAAAGGAGGGTGTGCTGTGGCGAAATCGCAGCTTGTTTACAAGGGGCACCCGTTTATGCGTAAGGATAACCTCATTTACTACGGCAGCATGGCGGATAAATACATTATCATGATGCAGATACTCGAAACCAAAAAGGTCAAGGACCTTGATGTCGCCACGCGGGTCTCTCTCCAGCTCCAGCTCACCGACCCCAACGCGAAAACCCGCGAGCGGATTGTTAAAAAGAGCGAAAAAGGCAGCCTTTATGCCGCTATGGACGTGGCCAGCATCTGGCTGGAGCGCGCCCTGCGCGAGAGCTGATTAAAAAGACATAATCTAACTATACAAAGGATAGAACATGAAGAAATTTATCTCCTCCGCCGCGGCGCTGGCTCTGGCAGCCGGTCTGCTGCTTCCTTTTTCTGCGTTTGCTGACACGACGGGCGGCGGCACGGTCACGGCGGATTTGCTCAATCTGCGCACCGAGGCGGACATATCCTCGGAATCCAAGCTCGTAATACCCTACGGCGCTTTCGTGCTCATCGAGGGTGCGACCGACAATTGGTACAAGGTGTTATATAACGGCGTGGAGGGCTACGTCAGCGGGGACTACATCACATTCAGCGAAACGCTGGACACCGCCGCTTCCGCGACCGGCACCGTTCTCGGCTCCGACGTGCGCCTGAGAGCCACACCCAACGGCACAGTCATCGGCTGGTGCCAGACCGGCGACAGCGTAAGCGTCAGCGGCGTTTCCGGCGAGTGGCTCAAGGTCACGACCGCCTCCGGCGCGCAGGGCTACATCTCCAGCAGCTACGTCAGCCTCACCACGCAGACGCTCACCGGCTCACAGGCCGTTTCCACCGCAATGCAGTACCTCGGCTGCAGCTACTGCTGGGGCGGCACCTCGCCCACAACCGGTTTCGACTGCTCCGGCTTCGTCTACTACATATACAGCGAGATTTACGGTCAGGAGCTAAGCCGCACGGCGCAGGGAATGTACGACGATAACGGCGTTTCCGTCTCCAAGGACGAGCTGAAAGCGGGCGACCTGGTGTTCTTCGGCTACTCGGCGTCGAGCGTAACCCATGTCGGCATCTATATCGGCGACAATAAATTTATCCACTCCAGCACCGATGACAAGGGAGTTATCATCTCGGAGCTGAACTCCGATTACTACACCTCCATGTACGTCGGCGCGAAACGCCTTGTAGAAGCATAAAAATCAAGCGGCGCCGCGCAGTTTTTACTCCGCAGCGCCGATTTTGCCGTCAAAAAGTGTTGACAACGGCGAAAGAATAATCTATAATATTCAGGCGACTTGTGAGGAGGGCTTATGTGGCTTGACTTAAAAGACATAATCGTGACCCCCGGCGCGGTCAAGAGCTTTGAGTGCGATGTCAGCACGGACGGGCTGTTTGTTCCGTCGGTCAAGGACTTCACCGCTCCGCCCCACGCCGTCGGACAGGTTAAAAACTCCGCAGGTGCGCTCGATTTGACCGGCGTGCTGACTGCGGAGATGCTTTGCGTCTGCGACCGCTGCGGCAGAGAATTTCTCTCCGAAAAGGTCATGGAACTTAAAGTGCCCCTCTCCGCCGAGCTGACCGAGGACTCGGATGCCGAGCTTTGGCCGGTAACAGGCGGCGGCATTGACCTCGACATAGTGCTCGCAAGCTGCTTCATTCTTGACATGGAAACAAAGTTTCTCTGTTCGCCGGACTGCAAGGGGCTTTGCCCCAAGTGCGGCAAAAATCTCAACGACGGCCCCTGCGGCTGCGTTAAAGATGTTGATCCAAGATTGGCTGTTTTGGGACAGCTTTTGGATAATAAATAATCTAATCATGCTGTTCCATAACAGTATACAGGAGGTGTCACAAAAATGGCAGTACCCAAGAGAAAAGTATCAAAAGCCCGCCGCGACAAGCGCCGCTCCGCCGTATGGAAGCTGGAGACCCCCAACATTGTCGCCTGTCCCAACTGCGGCGCATATCACCTGCCCCACCGCGTGTGCAAGGCCTGCGGTATGTATAACGGACGCCAAGTAATAGCCGCGGCTGTCGAGGCAGAGTAACAAAAGCTGATGGAGAGGAGGCTGTACGCTTCCTCTCCTTTTGCTGTTATGACAAAACCGCAAGCAGAGGAGAGCAACTGAAAATATGGAAGCCCGCGGAGAACGGACCGCCCGTTCCGCCAAGGAGCGGCTTTCCGGCGTGGAGCTGCTGAAAATTTTGGCGATGCTCATAATTATTACAAGCCATATTGTGCAGACCATAAGCACCGGAAACGGATATATCGAGCAGAATTTTGATGTTCTCGACCTGAACGCCGCCTCAAGCAATATACAATATTTGGCGCTATCTGTAATGCGCATGGGCGGCGGCAGCATTATATTCTTCGTCTGCTCCGCTTGGTTTCTGCTTGACAGCAAGCAGGTAAAAGCAGATAAGGTGTTCCGTATGCTGACCGAAGTATGGTTCGCGTCGGTGGCAATTTTAATAATTGTCTACGCGGTCCGTGACGGCAGCATCGCTCCCAAGTTGATTAAGCGCTCGCTCTTTCCGACCTTTTATAACAACAACTGGTATGTGACCTGCTATATCCTCTTTTATTTAATGCATACCCAGCTCAACAAGGTCATTTACTCCCTGAGCCAGCCCGCGCTCCTGAAAAGCACGCTGCTGCTCGCGTTTCTTTATATTTTTGTCAATTATATCGACGCGGAACACTTCTTTACCACCAGCCTTACGCTGTGGGTGGCCATATACTTCTGTGTGGCCTATATAAAGCTGTATATGCCGCGCGTCACGGCGAGCAGGAAGGCAGGCGCAGCTTTTGTCTTGGTCGGCTACGGCGGGCACTGCGCTATCATTGCTCTGACAAATTATCTGGGGCTGCATATTCCCTCTCTTTCAAGCAAGGTGCTCCATTGGAGCAGCCTGTGCAGTCCGTTTTTAATCTTAGCCGCAATCGGTCTCTGCATTATTGCTGTCAGTCTGAAATTCAAAAGCAGAGCCGTCAATACAATATCCGGCCTGTCGCTGCTAATTTATATCATACACGAAAACCCGCTGATGGGGACATATGTGCGCCCGTACATCATCGGCATAATTTACGAAAAAGTCGGATACACTCATGTGGCGCTCTGGGTCTTGGCGCTGGCAGCGGTTATCTTCCTCTGCACGGCAGCGGTGAGTATGCTCTACAAGGTGTGCTTGCAGAAGTTTGTGTATAAAATCAGCGACAAAATTTATTCCCTCCTGCGCGGTATATACGGCAAAATAGAGCCGTTTTTGCTGCGAATAAAATAACCCCCCGCAGAGCGCCTGATAATCCTACGAAAGTCTATGCAAAAGCTATGAAGCACGTCATCAAATCAATAGACCCGACCAGCCCGCTGCGCGGCAGAGCGGAGCCGGGATACGAGCTGGTCAGCATAAACGGCCACGCCATTCTGGACGTGCTCGACTATAAATTCTATGCCTACGACCCGCGGCTGAAGCTGGAGCTGCGCACACCGCGCGGCGAGACGCTGCGCCTGAAGATAAAAAAGCCCGTCGGCGGCGACCTTGGGCTGGACTTCGAGACTTACCTCATGGACCGCCCGCGCCACTGCGCCAACAAATGCGTTTTCTGCTTCATTGACCAAATGCCGCCCGGTATGCGCCCCAGTCTGTACTTCAAGGACGACGACGCGCGCCTCAGCTTTCTCATGGGCAACTACATCACGCTGACCAACCTCTCCGACCGCGAGGTGCAGAGGATAATCGACCTCAGAATAAGCCCGATAAACATCTCCGTCCACACAACCGACCCCGAGCTGCGCGTGCGCATGATGGGCAACCCGCACGCGGGCGAGCGGCTCGGCTGTCTGCGGCGCTTTGCCGAGGCGGGAATCACGCTCAACTGCCAGATTGTCTGCTGCCCGGGCTGGAACGACGGCGCGGCGCTGGAGCGCAGCATGACCGACCTCGCCGCGCTCGCGCCGCAAATGCACAGCGTTTCCATAGTCCCCGTGGGGCTGACGAAGTACCGCGAGGGGCTGGCCGAGCTGACGCCGTTCACGCGCGAGAGCGCCGCCCGGACCGTGGCGCAGGTCACAGCCTTCGGCGACCGCTGTTTAGCCGAGCGCGGGGAGCGCATATTCTTCTGCTCGGACGAGCTGTACATCGCCGCCGGTCTGCCGCTGCCGCCGGAGGAGTTCTACGAGGACTTCGCCCAGCTGGATAACGGCGTCGGTATGCTCCGCTTGCAGGAGGCAGAGTTCATGGCGGCTCTGCGCTGCGCCGACAGCGCTTCGTCAGCGCCGTTCACCATTGCCTGCGGCGAGATTGCGGCGCCGTTTTTGCAGTCGCTGCTGGACGCGGCGGCGGAGAAGTTCCCCCAAGTGCGCGGGAGCGTGCGGCCTATAGTCAACTGCTTTTTCGGCGGCGGCGTAACCGTCTCCGGCCTCGTGACGGGCGGCGATTTGACAGCTCAGCTGCAAGGCAAAGACATAGGCGAGCGAGTGCTCATAACCCGCAATATGCTCCGGCGCGACGAGCTGGACTTCTTGGACGGCGTGACGCTGGCCGAGGCGGCGCAGGCGCTCGGCGTATCCGTCTACCCCATAGAGCAGGACGGCGGCTGCCTCTGCGACGCCGTGCTGGGTGATTTGCCGGAAATACCGACGCCCGTGCGGGGCGAAGACACGGAATATTGCCGCTATAATTGACAAGCGCCGGCGCCGCGGCCAAAATATCTGATATATAAATAATGAATAAGCAACGCTTAAAAAGAAAGGAAGTGGGATTATGGCAAGACCTCTTGTGGCCATTGTCGGCAGACCGAATGTCGGCAAATCCATGCTGTTCAACCGCCTTGTCGGCAAGCGCCTTTCCATTGTGGAGGACACGCCCGGCGTCACGCGCGACAGGCTTTACGCCGAGTGCGAGTGGGCGGGACGGAAGTTCGACATTGTGGATACCGGCGGCATAGAGCCGACCACTGACAACGAAATACTGCTGTTCATGCGCGAACAGGCAAACATAGCCATTTCCGCCGCCGACGTGATAGTTCTCGTCACCGAGATTGGCACCGGCGTGACCGCGGCTGACGCGGACGTTGCCGGAATGCTGCTGCGCTCGAAAAAGCCCGTAGTGCTCTGCGTGAACAAAATGGACTCCACCGGCGAGCCCGACCCCGGGTTCTATGAGTTCTACTCCCTCGGTCTGGGCGACCCCATTGCCGTCTCCGCCGTCCACGGCCACGGCACCGGCGACTTGCTGGAGGAGTGCGTCAAGTACTTCCCGCCGGAGAGCGCCGAGGACGAGGAGGACGACCGCATCCGCGTAGCCATAATCGGCAAGCCGAACGTGGGCAAGTCCTCGCTGACGAACCTCATCTGCGGCGAGAACCGAGTTATTGTCAGCAGCGTCGCCGGCACAACGCGCGACGCCGTGGACACCCGCGTGGAAAACGAGTTCGGCAAGTATACGTTCATCGACACCGCGGGAATCCGCCGCCGCAGCAAGGTTGACGACCGTATCGAGAAGTTCTCCGTCATGCGCGCCCAGCTCGCCATTGAGCGCGCGGACGTATGCCTAATCATGCTGGACGCGCGCGAGGGCGTGACCGAGCAGGACACCAAGATTGCCGGTCTGGCGCACGAGGCGGGCAAGGCCAGCGTCATCATCGTCAACAAGTGGGACCTTGTGGAGAAGGAAACCGGCACTATGGAAAAAATGCGCAAGCAGGTCATGTTCGACCTCAGCTTTATGAGCTATGCGCCGGTGCTGTTCATTTCCGCCCTGACCGGTCAGCGCGTGCAGCGCATTTATGAGCTGATTAACTACGTCAACGACCAGTCGGCCATGCGCATAACCACGGGACTGCTGAATAACGTCCTCTCGGACGCGCAGGCGCGTGTGCAGCCGCCGACGGACAAGGGACGCCGACTGAAAATTTATTATATGACCCAAACCGGCATCAAGCCGCCGAATTTCGTCATATTCTGCAACGACCGCGAGCTTTTCCACTTCTCCTATCAGCGATATATAGAAAACCAAATACGCGCGGTGTTCGGGCTCGAGGGCACGCCCGTGCGCATAGTAATAAGACAAAAGGGGGACAAAGAATGACCGCACTGCTGCTTGCTGTCACGGCCGTGATAGCCTACTTCTTCGGACAGCTCCCGGGAGCTGTGATAATCTCCAGATACCTTTTCCGCTCGGACTGCCGCCGCCGCGGCGGGCGCTGCAATCCCGGCTACGGCGAATTCCAGTCGCGCTACGGCGTGCGCGGCGTCGCGATGCTGATGGCCTTCGACGCGGCCAAGGGACTGCTGGCCTGCCTCATCGGCGGCGCGCTGCTGAGTACGCAGGACTTGGCGGACATAGGCCGAATTTTCGGCGCGTTCTGCTGCATATTAGGGCACAACTACCCCGTGCTGCAGCGCTTCATGGGCGGCAAAGGCACGTTTTTGGCCGGCATAATGGCGTTCGCCGTAGATTGGCGCGTGGCGCTGTGCTGCTGGGGCGCGTGGGTAATAATTATGGTGTTCACGCGCTATCTCTCGCTGGCCTGCTGCGCGGCGGCGGTGCTGGGCGCGATATTCATGTGGATTTTCCAATACAGCGGTCTCGAGGGTGCCGTAGCGCTGATATGCGCGCTGGCGATAGTCCTCCGCTGGCGCAAAAACCTCAGCGCCATGCTGACCGGCACCGAGCCCCGCTTGAGCCTGACCAGAGGAGCATGAGGGGAGCACCTGCGTAAAACTCAATACGCATTTTATGCGCCTCAAGATTTGTGGCATATGTCGATTATTTTTGTTGACATATGCCACAAATCGCATTATAATGAAGCTGCGGCGGTCTTTGGTGACTTCGTTACAGAATCTCTGCGACAATGCGTTATAATGAACGCAAGACAAGGGAGCTTTTGCAGTCAATATTAAGTTACCCAAATATCGGCGCAGATACAGCCAATATACTGTTAAATACTATAAAATTCAATGAAATCAATGAAAACTTGGAGGTAAAAGCAATGGAAAAATGGAAATGCAAGGTATGCGGCTACGTACACGAGGGTCCGCTGCCGCCGAATTACGTCTGCCCCGTGTGCAAGGTCGGCGCGGACAAGTTTGAAAAGATTGAGGACGCGCCCGCCGTCGCCGCGAGCAACCCCTACGCCGGAACAAAGACGGAGCGCAACCTCTGGGAGGCGTTTGCCGGCGAGAGCCAAGCGCGCAACAAGTACACGTTTTTTGCCAGCGTCGCCAAACAGGCCGGATTTGAACAGATAGCAGAGCTGTTCCTCAAGACTGCTGCCAACGAAAAGGAGCACGCAGAGCTGTGGTTCAAGGCACTGGGCGAGGTCGGCGACACCGCCGTCAATCTGCTCCACGCTGCCGAGGGCGAGAACTACGAGTGGACGGATATGTACGACCGCATGGCTAATGAGGCGGACGAGGAGGGTTTCCACGAGCTGGCCGAGCAGTTCCGCGGGGTTGCGGCCATAGAAAAGACGCATGAGGAGCGCTACCGCAAGCTGCTGCACAACGTGGAGGCCAAGGAGGTCTTTGAAAAAAGCGGCGTAACGCTGTGGGAGTGCCGCAACTGCGGCCACATGGTCATAGGCACCAAGGCTCCAGACGTTTGCCCCATATGCAAGCACCCGCAGGCGTTCTTTGAAGTGCGGGCGGAAAATTACTAAGGAGGACTGAACATGGAACTTAAATTTTATATCTGTGAGCACTGCGGAAATATCATCATGAAGGTCAAGGACAAGGGCGTTCCCGTAATGTGCTGCGGCCAGAAGATGAAAGAAATCATTCCCGGTACCACCGACGCGGCAACGGAAAAGCACGTCCCCGAATATAAGGTTGAGGGAAATACTGTTAAAGTCAACGTCGGCTCCGTAGACCACCCCATGCTGGCGGAACACTACATAGAGTGGATTGCTCTCAAGACAAAGCAGAGCGTTCAGCTTATAGAACTGAAACCGGAGGAGAAGCCGACCGCCGTCTTTGCCCTCAACGACGGCGACGAGGTAGAGGAAGTCTACGCCTACTGCAATCTCCACGGACTGTGGAAGGCTTGATTTGATAATACGGTCAAATAGTAAAAATTTCAATAATTATATTTAAGACAAGGCGTCTGTTGAAGAAAAATCTTCGACAGACGCCTTTTTGGTGCCACGTAATGCCGTGCTTGCTCAGTCTCCCTCCGCTGCGCTCTCCTTTGTTCCCGTGATGCGGCAGACGAGGCGGGCAAGGTGTTCGGCGGTCATGGGGTCGCTCGGAGTTTGCCTTATCCATTGCTCTAACATTGCCACCATGCCGCTGACGACAAAGGTGGCGGCGAAGTCTCTTTCGCTGTCGGAGCGCGCGCCGCGCAGGTCATAGCGGATATACTCGCTGTCCCGCAGGTATTCCCGACACTTACGCTGCACAACGCAGCTCTTGCCGTTTCTTATGAAAAGCTCCAGCGTGTGACGGTGCGCATCGAAAAAGCTGAAAAACAGCTTTGCCGCATCGCACAGCGTTTCGACGCTCTGGCTCTCCGTGTGGGAAAGGAAGCCGGAAAAGAGCGTGTCGAGGCAATACTCTATAATCTCGTCCTTGGAATTGAAAATTTGATAAAATGTCTGTCGGGATAAATCCGTGGCGTCCATTATCTGCTTCACCGACAACGCCTCCAAGTCCGTGTGCTCCAGCGCCTCCAAAAAGCTGCGCACTATTTCGTTCCTTGAGCGTATGGCGGATGGGTTGCTTCCTGTGTACATGCTCTGCCTCCTATGGTGAAAAATCAAACAAAAAGGGGCGTTTGTCAAACTTATTCTGCGGCTATTGACTTTTCTCCGTTTCCTGCGTATACTATAGCACAAAGTCATACAGCTGTCAAATATAATACAAGTGTATGACCGAGGGAGGGTAAAATGCCGCTTATTTATCTGGGAGCCGTATTTTTGGCCATAATAGTGCTTCTGGCGTTCCGCAGGCCGCTATATCAGGCAATTCTGGGCGGACTGTTAGTGACGGCGGTGCTGTACCGCATACCCGCGGCGGCAATTATTGTGCAAACCTCTCATGTTTTTACGGACTGGGATTTATTTTCCGTTTTGCTGTCGCTTTATTTAATAACATTTTTGCAGAGAATGCTGGAAGCGCGCGGACAGATAAAGCTGGCGCAGAGGGACTTGGACGGGCTTTTTCACAACCGCCGCGTCAACGCGGCGGGCGCGGCGCTCTTCATCGGTCTGCTGCCCTCGGCCGCGGCTATGCTGCTGTGCGGTGACATTGTCAAGAGCGCAACCGACGGCTACCTCAAGCCGCGGGAGCAGGCATTTGTAACAAGCTGGTTCCGGCACATACCGGAAAGCTCGCTGCCGACCTACGCCGGTGTGCTGCTGATGTCTACGCTGTCAGCCGTGCCGATGGGGTCGTTTATGCTGGGAATGATTGTACCGGTGCTGGTGCTGTTTGCGCTCGGCTATTTCCCCGCGCTGGCGCGCTTGCCCAAGGACACCGGCACGCCGCCCAGTCAAAACCGCCTGCGGGATTTGCGGGGGCTGTTCCTGCACCTGTGGACGCTGCTGCTGATTATTGTTTTGATTTTGGCGCTCGGCCTTTCCGTCGTTCCCGCCGTGGCGGTTTCCATTGCTGCGGGAATCGTTGTCTACCGCTTCCGCGCGAGAGAGATAGCGTCCATGCTGCGCAGTGCGGTGGAGGTTAAGCTGCTGCTCAATACGTTCCTGCTGCTTGTTTTGAAAGAGCTTATCGGCTACACCGGCATACTTGAACAGCTGCCCGATATGCTCTCGGCGCTGCCGATTCCGGCATACCTCATATTTGCTGTACTGTTCCTCTTGGGCGGCATCATCAGCGGAGCCAGCGGCATTATCGCGCTCGGCACGCCGATTGCCTTTGCCGCAATGGACGGCGGGATGCCGCTTATGGTGTTCCTCATGTGCATGGCTCACGCCGCCAGTCAAATATCGCCGACGCACGTCTGCTTGGTGGTGGCTGCGGACTATTTTCACATCACACTGGGCGAACTGATACGCAGAACAATTCCCGTCTCGCTGGCCTTCTGCGTATTGATGATAATGTACTACAACGTACTGCTGGCGCTTGGGCTTTGATAATAGCTTTAGATTTTAGCAATATATTTTGAAAGGAGCGAGCAAAATGGCCTATAAAGTTTGTGAAACCGGAGAATACTATCCGCTCTCCGTGCTGTTCCGCGACAGCGGAATGGAGATTGAGGTCAGCGAAGTCCCGCCCCATGGCATTGTGAAGATGTGGCGGCTGGACAACGCCGAGAGCGGCGAGCTGATTGCTGCAGCGACGCTGCAAATAAGGGACGGCGTGTACACCCTTGGCGACATTGCAGTCCGGGAGGAGCACCGCAGCAGGGGCTTCGGCAAGCAAATGCAGCGCGTAGTTTTTGACGAGGCGCGCAGACTTGGCGTAACGGAGCTCTGGGCAAGCGCAAAGGTTCCGGATTACTACTACCGCTTAGGGTGGGAAAAGATGGACTGGGACGCCTCGCCCAAGGTAGGCGTCAACTGCCATACCTGCGACCGACGCGAAAAATCCTGCTTTCCCGCGATTATAAGAATGAAGCTGTAAAGCTCCCGCGCTTACAAATCAATTTCCGCGGCACCGTACCCGCTGCGTGTAAATAGTACGGTCACAGCGCCATCAACCACTTTGACTTTTTGCAGCACAGTCATTACCGATTGGTTCTCGGTATAGTCGATATATTCTTTCTTAAAAGCGGACTTGCAATAATATCTGCCGGACTGTTCGTCCAAAAAAATGAAAAACATATCGTCTGACACTGTGCTTTTGATGACGTATTTGGCATCTATCCGGCAAAAGCCCCTAACCTTTGATTTGTTGAACGAAACAACGGTGAAGTCGTTATCCAGCGTGTTTTGCAAATTTATAATAGCGGTCAAGCGCCCCGAAATTTTACCCCAGTTTCTGCTCTCCTCTATTTTGCTGTCGTCTAAGCGCTTGTCAAGGAGCGTAGAAACAAGGCGCTCTCCGTAATACTCTGCCCGGCGGAGGCCAAAATCCACATCCTTTGCGTATTGCATACCAGCGAGGTGCGGAAAATCTGCGTTGAGAAATGACAGTTTGATTCTATTTGACTTTCTTTTTCTTGCAATGTCAAATATGTAGTATGTATCGCACATATTATTCCAAGCTGCTGCAGCATCTGACAAAAGTCCCATGATGATAAACCCTCACGAAAAAGGAGAGACGCTGCTAAGCAGTGTCTCTCCCTTTAAGACATTTTCATTCGGCGTCAGCCTAAGTCAGTCTGTGGAAGCTGTCCAAACCCTTGTGCAAAGCTCCACGAGTGTACGGAAACTGACCCCGTCACCCGCTTCAACGCTGCGATAGACAGTCATGCTGCTATCTGTTGCTTATATTGTAGTCGAATAAAAGCGATTTGTCAAGTCTGCACCTGAAAAATTCCGCTTGTCGCCCCTACAACCATATTATATGCACAGCGCGCCGAAAAAGCCAAACAAATTTCTGGTATTTTTATCAAAACGTTTACACGCGCTACTTCCCGCTCACCAAGCTCCCCGCGGTCATGCCGACTACTATCAGCGCGATGCCGAGGAAGCCGAGGGCGTTGGGGGTGGGGTCGCCGAGGACGAGGATGCCGCCAAGAAGCGTGAATACTACCTCGCCGCACTGCGTGGCCTCCACGGCGGCGAGGCGGCGCTGGTTGCCGCGCACAAGCTCCGTGGAGTGGAAGAACAGCGCCGTGGCGATAACGCCGGAGAACAGCGCCACTACCGCCGACTGCACCGTCTGCCCCGCGTCGGGCAGCCCCGCGCGCACGAGCGCGTATACCGACGCTGCAATCCAAAACGGCATACTGCAAAGCGTCATGCCGAAAACGCGCTGGAGCGTGTCAAGCTCCGGCGGGCAGCGGAGCATCATCATGCGGTTGCCCAGCGGGTAGGAAAACGCGGCAATCAAAATCGGCACTAACGCCGCCGCGCTGCCCGCGAGCCCGCCCGCGGAGATGTTCGGCAGCTGGAGCAGGAAAACGCCGACAAGTATGAGGCAGGAGGTCGCCAAGTTCTTCAGCGGCACTCTTTGGCCGAAAAGCGGCGTCAGCAGCACGCCCGCCACAATGGTAATCTGCCACGAGGCCGCGGTAAGCCACGACTCTCCGTAAACGGAGGCCAGCGTCAGCGGCAGATAGAACAGCCCGAAGCCGACAGTGCTCCACACGAGCCACGCCGCGGGCTGGCGCTTTATGTCCGCGAAAACCGGCGCGAAGCGCGCTCCGCGCTGCACCGCCAGCAACGCCGCCAGCATGGGCAGCATGAAAAAATAGCGCAGCGAGGCGCTCCATATCCAGTAGCCGCCTGAGAGGTTCATGCTGCGGTTGAATATGAACGTAAAAGCGAAGAAAAACGAGGCCGCAACGCCGTAAAGCATAGCTTTTTTCATATATCTGTATGGTTTCCTTTCACATGGAATCACATGAAAAACGCCGAGAGGTACATTGCGCACCACTCGGCGTTCGGCGTCTTAAATGTCAGACCGAGAACAGCTCGTCAAAGTCGATATTTTCAAACTCCTCGGTATACTCGACCTCCACATAGTCGTACCACTCGTCAACAATGTTGCTGAACAGCGCGGAGGCCACAACGTAGCGCAGGGGATATTCTGTGCTCATAACCGTCATGTCGGGGTCGGTAATGGGCAGGCGGAGAATGATGTGGTAGCCGTAGGAGCTCTCCACAACGTCGCTCATTTCGTAGTCGCCCAGCGCGAACGCGGCGTCCTCGAACTCGGTTACCATCATGTCGGTGGTGAAGAGGTAGCCGTCGGGGTAGGTGATAAGCCCCGTGTCCTCACTGAGGGCGTTCATCTTCTCGTCAAAGGCGGCTTCCAGCGTCTCGCCCTCGCCCGCCGACTGAAGCTCGGCCAGCGTCTGTTCGGCAAGCGCCAGCTTTTCCGCTTTCTCCTCGTCGCTGAGCTCCTCGCCCGCATCGGCGTCCACGGTGAGGAACAGGATGTGCTTGGCGTAGGCGTAGTCATTGTCGTTGGCGTAGCTGAGCACGTCCTCGTCGCTGAGGTCTTCGCCCATGTTGCCGAAGTAGCTCTCAAAAACGCGGACATAGAGCTGCGCGTCGCTCGTCATGCGGTCGTAGAGGCTTTGGGAGATGTAGGTTGAGGCGAGGTAATCGTAAAAAGCCTGCTCGTCGCCGCCGCCGTAGGTTTCTATATCCTCGGCAAGCAGCTCGGCGATGTACTCCTCGTCCTCGGCGGTGAGGCTGACGCCCAGTGCCTCCGCCTCCTGCTCAACAATCCAGTATTGGGCGATGTAGCTCTCGGCAAACGTCTGCGCGTAGGTCTGGAACGTGTATTCGTCGCTTATGGCCTCCGACCAGAGCGCGCCGGAATAGTAGCTGTCCATGTCCTGAGCAACCATGTATATCCAGTAGTAATACTCCGACCACGTCACAGGCTCGCCGTTGACGGTCATAACCACGGTGTCGGGGTCATATTTGGCGTAGGCGGCGGCGTACTTGTCCTCGCCGCTGTCGGCGGCGGTGTCCGCGGTGTCGCTGACGTCCGCAGTTTCGGCGGGGGCTTCCGTTGCCTCCGTACTTTCGGAGGTGCTGCCGCAGCCGGTCATGACGCCGAGCAGCATAATGAGCGCCGTTATAAGCGCAGCTATTCGTTTTTTCATTTTGTTCTCCTTGCTGTAACCGCAAAATAATGTTTATTGCGGGACTGATGACTATTGTAGCACTCATTTCGCTCGCGCGCAAGTGAATTGGCGCAAATGTTCAAAGATTATTAAGGATACGCTGATTAAATCGAGCTTTTACGCATAGTTCACCCAAATCCACC
>JAJQCF010000017.1 GCA_021202845.1 Oscillospiraceae bacterium | reverse complement strand
TGCAGGCTGCCTTCCCTTTACGCCTCTTATCTTTGTTCAGTTTTCAGGGTACAAAACCCATAGTTGGTGTCAATAACGGTGAGGGTCCACCCGTTCCCATTCCGAACACGGCAGTTAAGCTCACCAGTGCCGACGATACTTGTCTGGAGACGGACCGGAAAAATAGGTCGACGCCAACATAATATCAAATATCAGCCCAATTGGGCTGATATTTTTTTCTTGACAAATTACTGCCTGCGTTATATAGTTGTAATCACAAGTTAGGGAAAGCTAACCGTTGCGGAGGCGAGCGGAGTGTCAAAATCGGCGTCGAAATTTCAAGAGAGATTTATGTCATGGAAATTCCGTGGAAAGGAGATATTCAAGCCGCTGAACACGGGCGCGATAGACGAGCGCGTCAAGTGCGTGCGGGAGTTCGTGGCGAATATTTTCTTTTACACAGCCGGCGGCAAAACTATTATGATTGACGCGGGCTACAACTATGAGCGTTTGGCGGAGAAAATGGAGTGGCTCGGCATCGACCCCTCCGCGATAGAGCATATTTTGATAACACATCAGGACACCGACCATGTCGGGGCAGTGGAGCGCGACAGCGACGGTCTGTTCCGCGGCGCTGCGCTCTACGTTGGCGAGACGGAAAACAGATACCTCACAATGGAGGTCAGGCGCAAGGTATTCGGCGGGCTATACAAGCTGCCGCTGGTCATAATCGACAACGAAAAGGTTCTTGTGCATGACGGCGAGGTTTTGCATATCGACGGCATCAAGATTGAATGTATCGAGGTTCCGGGGCACACTTGGGGGCATATGGTTTATCTGATAGATGACAGCTATCTGTTCACGGGCGACACAATATGGCTCGGCCCCACCGGCGGGCGGAGCTTCTTGGACACCTTGGCGGAGGACAACGCTCTGGCTGTGCGCTCGCTGGCGGCGCTGGAAAAGCGGCTGCGGGGCAGGGGCCTCAGTCCCATTGTGATTACGGGGCACACTGGCTGGTCGGACGACCTCGACTTTGTGTTCGCCCACACCGACACTGTCTGCCGCGCGATGAAAAAGCAAAAGCCGCACGACCCCGCCGCGCCCTATGACGCATACGACGAGAGCGATGACACGTGGGAAAAGGCGCAGACCGAGCGGCTGAAAAAGGCGGAACCCGTGGCCGATAACGCTTAACACTGCCGAAAAGCAAAAGGGGGATAGAAAGCAATGGACAGACATGATGAAATAAAAGCCGCCTACCGCTCGCTCGGCAGCGGCGCCAGCTTTTACGACGGGATGATTACCTGCACCACTATTGTGGGGAGGGCGGTGTGCAAAATAGTGTGGGATTTGGGGAGGCATGAGAGCCAAGACTATCTATATCGCGCTCTTTCTGCCATTCCCAAGGAATTTACGGGCAGGCTTTTGGAGGCGCCTGTCGGCACGGGCGTTTTAACCGCGCCGTTATACAAAACGCTGCCGCACGCCGACATTACCTGTTTAGACTACTCCGAAGAAATGATGCTCCGCGCGCAGCAAAGAGCGAAAAATAATTGCCTTTCCAATGTTAGCTTTGTCCAAGGCGACATCGGCAAGCTGCCGTTCGCGGACAACACCTTCGATATTGTGTTATCACTCAATGGCTTTCATGCTTTTCCCGATAAGGAGGCGGCCTACAGCGAGGTGTTCCGCGTGCTGAAGTTTGGCGGCTGCCTCTGTGGCTGCTTTTACATAGCCGGAGAAACGCCGCGCACGGACTGGTTTATCCGCCATATTTATGAGCGCCTTGGCTATTTTACACCGCCATACGAAACGGCGGAGAGCCTAAAAAAGCGCCTCGAACAGCAGTATGAAGCCGTTGAGGTGAGCAGTGTCAAATCTATCGCCTGCTTCGCGTGCCGCAAGGAGCTGAAATGAGCTTTTTTCAAATACACGCAAGCCGCAAGACCTCGGCGGCAAATAACCTCTCTGCCGTTCTTATCAAAGCTCACACATTCGACTTGTATTTTGCGGGTAACGGGTATATAATACATATTTGTAATGCAGCATGATTATTAGCATAAGGAGCATTTTATGAGCTTTGAAGACTTCTTGACCCGTGGGCGCTCGGGACATTTAATCGGCATTGGCGGCGTCAGTATGTCGCCGCTGGGCGAGGTTTTGAGCGGCATGGGACTGAATATTCGCGGTTCCGACACAAGGGACAGCGTCAATGTGGAGCACCTGCGCGCGCTCGGAATTCAAATTGCGATTGGCCACGCGGCGGAGAACATCGCGCCGGATACGGACTTTGTGGTGCGCACTGCCGCCGTACATGACGACAACGCAGAAGTCATGGAGGCTCGCCGCCGCGGGATACCTGTTTTTGAGCGCTCGGAGGCGTGGGGCGCGATAATGAAGGACTACAAAAACGCGCTGTGCATTTCCGGCACCCACGGCAAGACGACGACCACCAGCATGTCCACACACATAATGATGGCCGCCCAGCGCGACCCTACCGTGATGATTGGCGGCACCCTGCCGCTGCTGCACGCCGGACACAGAGTCGGCAAGGGCGACACGATTATTTTGGAGTCCTGCGAATACTACAACTCTTTCCTCAAGTTTTCGCCCACCGTGGCGGTCATTTTGAACATTGACAACGACCACCTTGACTTTTTCAAGGACATTGACGACATAAAAAAGTCCTTCCGCACTTTCGCGGAGCTGGTTCCGCCGATGGGCCTTGTTGTGGCGAACATGGACGACGCCAACACAATGGACGCTCTGTTTGGCATATCCCGCAGCGTCGTGACGTTCGGGCTTACCGACGCCGCCGACTTCTGGGCGCGGAATATCAGGTTTGTCGGGGCGACGAGCGAGTTTGATATAATGTACCAAGGGCGCAAGTTCACGCACGTCTCTCTGCGCGTTCCGGGTATGCACAATGTGAAGAACGCTCTCGCGGCCACCGCCGCCTGCGTCAGCCTCGGCGCGGGGCCTCTGGCGGTCAAGTACGGCCTCTCGGCCTTTAAGGGCGCGGGACGGCGCTTTGAGTTCAAGGGCAAGTACAACGGTGCGGACATCTACGACGACTACGCCCACCACCCGGGCGAGCTGCGCGCGCTGCTGGACGCCGTGGAGCAGCTGGGCTACAGCCGCGTGGTGCTGGCCTTCCAGCCGCACACCTACAGCCGCACAAAGGCGCTGTTTAACGACTTCCTGACCCAGCTCAAGCGCCCACAGCTCGCCGTAATCGGCGAGATATACTCCGCGCGCGAGACGAACACCGACGGCATATCCTCCCGCGATTTGGTGAACCAAGTGCCGAACGCAATTTACGCGCCGGACTTGGAGAGCTTGGAGCAGACCCTGCGCGCCATTGCCGCCCCGGGCGACATCATTCTGACCGTCGGCGCGGGCGACATCTACCGCGTAGGCGAGCGCCTTGCGGGTGAAAAATAAAAACCCTCCGTTTGAGCGGAGAGGCAGAATACGGCCAAAAAACAGGCGGCACATGGAGTAAGCTCCATGCGCCGCCCTGCCCGCTTTTGACCTTGCGGTCGGGCTGCGGGCTGCCGTGAAGCGAAAGAAGTAAAAAAAGAAAAGGGGAAAGCAAATGAAAAAAGAGAAAGAAAGTAGAATGGAATTTTTGGTGGGGTCGTGCAATCTATATGTAAACGATGCGCTCAGAGCGCGTCGCTGTTGGTGCTGACAAGGCCGCAGACGATGTTCAGGTTGCCGTTGCGGCAGCGGAGGTCGTCAATGAACTGCTTGGATATGCCGGCCTCGCGCATGGTGATGGTGTACTCTAACTCATAAAGCGTGCCCATGTTCGTGGTTTTCACCCGCAAAAGCTCGTGCGAGGTGGTGTACTTTTCAAACAGGTCATCGAAAAGTCCCTCGTAGTCCAAGTCCTCGGGTATCGTTATGCGCAGGTCGCGCTGCTGGTGCTGGGTGCTGCCGAAGCCCGCCGCCAAAAGCAGCAGCGTGACGACGGCGACGATGACGAAGAACGCAGCGGCAATGAAGATGTAGCCCATGCCGCAGGCGATGCCCATAGCCACGACGACAAATATGCTGGCAATCTCCCGCGCGGTGCCCGGCTGGGAGCGGAAACGCACAAGGCTGAACGCTCCGGCGACCGCGATTCCCGCCCCGACGCTGCCGCTGACCATGAGGATTATCAGCTCGACAACCGCCGGTATCAGCGCAAGACTGAGGATAAAGCCATGGTTGAACTTACTGTTCTTCACCATGAACAGGCAGCCGGTGAGCACGCCCAGAACTATTGCCGAAATCGTGCAGATGAGAAATGTCGCGGCGGTCAGACCCGACGCTGTTATCGATTCAAGCATAAGCCGCCAGCTCCTTTTTCGCCGTGTCCAGAGGGATTATTTTTCCCTCGAAGTGGCTCAAATAGCGCTTGTAGCACTCGCCGTACTTGGAAAACGAGGTCGGATAGAGCTCATATTTTGCCAGCAGGTGCGCGAGCCAGAGCGGGCTGGCGAGGGGGAATTTTATCTCCATGAGAATGTTCTCGTTGCCGCAGATGGCTCCGGCGTCGGCGCTGTGGAAGCTGAGGTCGGTGTTGCGCCAGCGGAGGTTGCGGTCGAATGTTATGCGCAGCTCGCTGTCCTCGCGGCCCTTCAGCGCCACACGGTCATAGGCCAGATAGACCATAGGCTGCGGCTTTCTGGACTGGAAGAGCCACGCAATTTCGCGCCAGCGCTGGCTGTCAGTGGGGAAGGCGTAGTGCTCGGTGTCGGCCAGCAGTGCCTCCGCCTCGGCGCGCGTCATGTCGCAGCGGCGTTTGGTGACAACGCCCTTGTACTTTTTCTTGACCTCGGCGAACACGGGAGCGGAAACGTCGTCGGGCGCGCCGTAGGTGCGCAGGCGGAATTTTTCCTTGTAGACGGGCTTGCTGAGGGAGGTGCGGATAAAGGCATAATCGGGGGTGTCGAAGTATATATTGCGAATTGTATAAGAAGCGAACTCGTCGCTTATCATATATTTATCAAGCTCACTGCGGAAGGCTTCAAACCTGTCGGCGGGGATGAGATACTTTTTTTCTATACGGCTGAAAACCATTTGCGTACTCATTCCTGAACAGCTCCTTTACGAATTACTTTTCCAAAGCATCACCTGCTTTGTGACTATACCTTACACCGTTTATCTTAAAACAGCCTTAATGCATAGATGTTTTTGCGATTATTTTTTTGCCAAACAGAAAAAGCACATCGGTCTGCGGGAGACCGATGTGCAGTTTTTTGAGTTACGGCCTTTGCAGCAGACCGGCCTCGAGGTCGGACGGGGCGCGGTTTTTCACCACAAAGTGCTGCTTCTTGCCCGTGGCGTTGTAGGGAATGGTGTCCACGAGGCAGTAAAATCTCGGGCACTTGTTGGCGGGGAGGTCTTGGCTCGCGCCGCACCAGCGTGCCACGTCCTTGACGGTCAGTGACTCATTTTCCGGCTTGACGTAGGCCACAACCGCTTCGCCGCGTCCGGGGTCGGGTACGCCGGTGACAATGCAGTCGGCCACGCCGGGGCAGGAGGATATGACCTCCTCCACCTGCGCGGGGTAGATGTTTTCGCCCATGCAGATTATCATGTCGTCGCTGCGGCCGCGCACGGAGATGTACTGCTGCTTGTCCCAAACGCCGAGGTCGTGGGTGTAGAACCAGCCGTCGCGGAACTTTTCCGCCGTCAGCTCCGGCGCATCCAAGTAGCTCATGGGCATTTTCGCCCAAGAGCTGATGATTATTTCACCGACGGTTTCGCCGTCCGTGGGCACAACGTCGTCCGGCGTGGAGCCGGGCACTATGACGCGTACCTCGTCGTCCGTGCAGCTGCGCCCCGCGCTGCCGGCCATTTCCGGCAAGTCCGTCGGGCGCAGGAAGCTGTTCCAGAAGCTCTCCGTCGTGCCGTAGCCGTTGAATATGTTGGGCGTCAGCACCTTTTGGAAGTGTATGCACGCCTCGCGCTCCAGCGGCGAGCCCATTGTGACAATGCCCTTCAGGTGCCCCAAGTCAACGGGGCGGCGCTCTTGGCGCGAGGCAAGGTTGCTCAGCACCGCGGGCACGCCGATTAAAAATGTCACGCCGTATTTGCCCGCAATCTCAAGGCAGGTCTTGGCGCTGAACAGACGCAGAATAACGCAGGTGCCGCCGACATACAGCGTGGGGCAAAGCCCGCCGGAGTGCAGTCCGCCGCGGTGGAACCAAGGCGTCATGTTCATGGTTATGTCCAGAGGCGAAAGGGGGAAGTGCATAATAACGTCGTGCGCGGAGAGAACCTCGTTGACGTTGTTCAGCGGCACGGCTTTGGCCAGCCCCGTGGTGCCGGAGGTGAAAAGTCGCGTTGTCTCGGCGTACATATCCGGCACAAAGTCGCGCTCCGGCTCCGTCTCCGGCGCGGAGGCGACGAAGTCGTCATAAAATATGTGTCCCTGCGGCAGGGCGGGTTTCGTGCCGCGGTAGTCCACCGCCAGCACAACGTCCGGCTTGTGCGAGCTTATCTCCAACGCCTGAACGGAGGCCGCCATTGTTTCGCAGTCGTAGACAAAAACGCGCGGGCGGTGTTTTTCTAATATGCGCGCAGTCTCGCCGGCGGACATATTGAAGCTGATGGGCGAGTTGACCGCGCCTAACTTCTGCGCGGCGATATAGCAGAACGCGAACTGCGGCGAGTTGAGAAGCTGGTACACCAGCAGGTCGCCGGAACCGACTCCGGCGGCTTTCAGAGCGTTGGCAAGGCGGCAGCACTCGCCGTTGAGCTGGGCATAGCTCCACTCCCTTTCGGCAAGGGGGTCTATGAGTGCCGTTTTGTCGGCAAAGCGGCGGACATTCCGCTCGAAGCCCTCCAGCCAAGTGAAGCTGCGCTCGAATACGCTCTTGAATTTTTCCACATCATAAGTATACGCCACAATTATCATTCCTTTCCTGCGCTCTGCTCCGCCGCGAGCAGATTTACGCCAATTTCGTAATATTTCAAACCGTGCCTGCGCAGGCTCACGGGCTGCCTTGTAACGGCGTCAAGGAAGCAGTGGCCGCTTTCGCCGACACAGCATGGGTTATCGGGGTCGTCGGTGTAAATCTTGTAGCTGAACTCCATGCGTATGCCGTTGAAGCCGGTTAGGGTCGTTTTCACGGTGAAGGTGTCGCCGTACCTCAGAGAGGTCTTGTAGCTGCACTTCACGCCCGTTACGGGCATTATAATGCCGTCTGCCTCCATTGACGGGTAGTCCACACCGGCCTTGTGCATATAGTCCAGCCGAGCCTCCTCCATCCAGCGGATATAGTTGGAGTGGTGGACTATGGACATGCGGTCGGTCTCGTAGTAGTTCACGGGTCTGGAGTAAGGCGAGGGGATATTCATTGCAGTTTCCTCCAAAGTGTAATAGCTGAGCTTGCGTCATGTTATCTGGTGTTGAAAACTACAACGCCCAAAACAGAACAAGAGATGCCAAAACAATGACATCTGGTTTTCAATACAAGTATACACCTTTTTGGATAACTGTCAACAGTTTTTAAAATTATTTATTGTGATTTTAGAAAAACAGTGTTATAATGACTGCAAACTGCGAGGAAGGAAAGTGCATTGCGGTGGCTCAGGAAAAACTTACGGTTGACGAGATAAGGACCCAGCTCACTCGGCGCAGACTGCCGCGCTGGAACGAGCTGCCGGATATCGGCCTTTACATGGACCAAGTGCTGTCGCTCATGGACTCCTATCTGGAAAAGTGCCTTGTCCCGGGCGGCTGCGGCGTGACGGCCTCAATGGTGAATAACTATGTCAAGCAGGGGGCAATGCCCGCGCCGGTGAAGAAGAAGTACGGCAGGGAGCACATTGCGCGGCTCATTGTCATATGCGTACTCAAGTCCGCGCTGCCGATAGCGTCCATAGGCAGGCTAATTAACGCCGATTTGAGCCAGTTCAGCCAGCAGGAGGCCTATGACATCTTCTGCGACCAGTTCGAGCACGCGGGAAGGAACGCCGCCAGCGCGGCGGAGGCGGTGCGCAACAGCGAGCAGCGCCATGTGAAGAAAATGGTGATAATCCGCTCCATTCTGCGCGCGCAGGCGGAGCAGGCCCTTGCCCAGAGTGTATTGGAGCTGCCGCAGGAGGAATGACTTGACGCCCCGACGCGGCAGCCCGTTATTGTAATGAACTTAATACCTGCGGACTATGATGCAGGAGTTCTGCCCGCCAAAGCCGAGAGCGTTGGACATGGCGGCGTTTACTTGCGCCCTTTCGGGGCGCATTATTATATTCAGGTCGCATTCGCTGTCGCGCTCCGTGCAGCCCGTGCAGGGCGGCAGCGTGCCGGCGGCGATAGCTTTGATGCAGGTGATAGTCTCCGTAACGCCGCCCGCGCCCATCATGTGGCCGGTTGCGCCCTTGGTGGAGCTGACGGGCACGGCGCGGGAGCCGAAAACGGCCTTCAGCGCGCAGGTCTCCGCAATGTCACCGGCGTGCGTGGCGGTGCCGTGGGCGTTTACGTAGTCGATTTCATCAGGCGTCATACCGGCGCGGCGCAGGGCAATGCCCATGCAGGCCGCCGCGCCCTTGCCGCTCGGCTCGGGAGAGACGGTGTGGTAAGCGTCGGTGTTGTTGCCCCAGCCGGCCAGCTCGGCCAAAATGACCGCGCCGCGGCCAAGCGCGTGGCTCTCCGTTTCCAAAATGACCGCGCCGCCGCCCTCGCCGACGACAAAGCCGTCGCGGTTGGCGTCAAAGGGCAGACTGCGGCCTGTTTTGGAGAGCGCGCCCGCGCGCGTGAGGCTCTCGATAAGCAGCGGGCTGACGGCGGCCTCGCCCGCCATGACGACTATTGCGTCGGCGTCGCCCGCCGAGAGCAGCATTGCGCCGGTGGCAATGGCGTCGCCGCCCGACGAGCAGGCGGTGGAAACCGAAAGGCACGGCCCGGTAATACCGTGAGCTATGGCGAGCTGGGAGGCGGCGATGTTGCCCATTATCTGCGACACAAAGCGCGGGCCGACGTGCTTGCCGCGCACGGAAAGAGCCTCCTGCGAGGTGCCGGTGAGCGTCAGTCCGTTCAGCGCGGTGCCCATTATAACGCCGACCCTGCCGCCCTTGGCCTCAAGTCCGCTCTGCGCCAGCGCCTCCTCAGCCGCCACGAATGCGTACTGCATGAAGGTGTCGAGGTCGGCGGACAGACGCGAGGAGAGGTAGTCGCGGGGATTGAAGCCCTTGACCTCCGCCGCCGCCTTGACGGTGAGAGAGTCCGTGTTTATACGGGTTATCGGCGCAATGCCGCAGGCTCCGTCAAGAAGTGCGTTCCAGTAGCTGTCAACGCCAATGCCTATGGGCGTGACAGCGCCCATTCCGGTGATTACGAGCTTTTCAGACATATTTATGTGTCTCCGTTTGAAATATTTTTGATTTAATGATAATTTTATATTTTCTTGAACGCCAGAGTTGCGTTGTGGCCGCCGAAGCCGAGCGAGTTCGACAGCGCCAGCTCCATCTGCGCCTGCCGCGCGGTCAGCGGGACATAGTCGAGGTCGCAGGCGCTGTCCGGCTGCGTGAGGCCGATTGTCGGCGGTATAATGCCTGTTGTCAGCGCCAGAACGGAGGCCACGGCCTCCACCGCTCCCGCCGCGCCCAGCATATGGCCGGTCATGGACTTGGTGGAGCTAATCATCACGCGGCGAGCCTTGTCCTCGCCCAGCGCCGTTTTTATGGCCAGCGTTTCGCCGCTGTCGTTGAGCGGAGTGCCGGTGCCGTGGGCGTTGATGTAAATCTTGTCGCCGTCGTACTGCGCCTCGCGGAGAGCGTCCTCCATGGCCCGCGCGCCGCCCTTGCCCTCGGGGTCGGGGGCGGTGATGTGGTGCGCGTCGCAGGTGGAGCCGTAGCCCGCCAATTCCGCGTAAATGTGCGCTCCGCGCGCCGCGGCGTGCTCGTACTCCTCAAGAATGAGCGCGCCCGCGCCCTCGCCCATGACAAAGCCCGCGCGGCGGGCGTCAAACGGCAGCGAGGCGGCAAGCGGGTCCTCGGAGGTGGAGAGCGCCTTCATGTTGGAAAAGCCGGCGACGGACAGCTCGTTTATCGTGGCCTCCGCGCCGCCCGCTATCATCGCGTCGGCATAGCCGTGGCGGATAAGGCGCATGGCCTCGCCGATGGCGTTGCTGCCGCTGGCGCAGGCGGTCACCTGCGGCTGGGCGGGGCCCTTGCAGTCGAAGCGTATGGCCGCCATGCCGGAGGCCATGTTGGCAATCATCATGGGGATGAAGAACGGGGAGACGCGGCGCGGCCCCTTGTCCAGCAGCTTTTTGTGCTCGGTCATGAACGTGCCAATGCCGCCTATGCCCGTGCCGATGAAAACGCCGATGCGCTCCGGCGGCAGCGTGCCGATAATGCCGCTGTCGGTTACGGCTTGGCAAACGGCGGCCATTGCGTACTGCGCGTAGAGGTCGGAGTGCATTACGTCGGCCTTCTCCATATAGGCGTGGGGGTCGAAGTCTTTGACCTCCGCCGCGACCTTGACCTTGTAGTCGGCGGCGTCGAATTTTGTCAGCGGCGCGATGCCGCATTTTCCGGCGACAAGGCCGTTCCAGAATGTTTCAACATCGTTTCCCAAGGGCGTGAGCGCGCCCATGCCGGTTACGACTACTCTGCGGTACAATAAAATTCCTCCTTATTCAGCCTCGTAGGCTCTCATAACTGTCTCGTAGTATTCTAAGCAGCGCTTTTTCAGGTTGAGCGGGCGCATTGTCGCGGCATCAACAAAACAGTGCGAGGTTTGGCCGCGCGCTGAGAGCTTTCCCGAGTCCGTAAAATATATTTCGTAGGAGAAGGTCATGCGCACGCCGTTGAAGAAGCTCAATGCGGTTTTTATGCCGACCTCGTCTCCGTAGCGCACGGGGAGCTTGTATTCGCACTCGGCGCTGATTACGGGAATCTCCACGCCCACGGCGTCGAGCCGCGAGTATGGAGCACCTAATTTGGTTATAAAATCAATGCGCGCTTCCTCGAGCCAGCGGATGTAGTTCGAGTGGTGAACAACGCCCATTCTGTCCGTTTCGTAGTAAAACGGCTTTCTCACATACGGCGTGGGGAAGTCCATGGCGCGCGTCACTCCCCAATGAGCTGCTTTGTGCCGAGGGCGCGGAAACGCGCGTAGCGGCGGTCTGTCAGCTCCTTTTCGCTGAGCGCGCTGAGCTCGTCTAATTTTTCGCCCAGCTCGCGGCGCAGCGCCTCATAAAACGGCTCTTTGCCGAGGTCGGTTTCGGGTATGACCCTGTCGGCAACCTCCAGCTCCAGTGCGTCAGCGGCGGTCAGGTGCAGGCTCTCGGCGGCTTCGGCGGCCTTTGCCGCGTCCTTCCAGAGTATGCTGGCGCAGCCCTCGGGGGAAATGACGGAGTATATCGCGTTTTCCAGCATCCACACCTCGTCGGCCACGGCCAGCGCCAGCGCGCCGCCGCTGCCGCCCTCGCCGGTGAGGACGGAAATAACGGGCGTTTTCAGCCCCATGAGCGTCACAAGGTTCTCGGCTATAGCCTGACCCTGCCCGCGCTCCTCGGCCTCTATGCCGCAGTAAGCGCCGGAGGTATCGACAAAGCAGATGACGGGGCGGTGAAATTTTTCCGCCTGCTTCATAAGACGCAGCGCCTTGCGGTAGCCCTCGGGGTTGGGCGCGCCGAAGTTGTGCAGCATACGCTCGCGCGTGCTGCGCCCCTTGTCTATGGCGATGACCGTCACGGGGCGCTTGCCCAGATATGCCACGCCCGCGCATATGGCGGCGTCGTCGGCAAAGCGGCGGTCGCCGTGCAGCTCAAAAAAGCCGGAGAATATATTGTCAATGAAGTCGCGCCCGACCGGTCTGTTGTTCGCGCGCGCCAGCTTTACCTTGTCATAGGCTTTGCTCATCGCTCTCGTCGCCTCCCGTGTGCAGCATTATTAACATTCCCAGTGTTCCGCGCTGCTTGCCGCGGGGAACTATGGCGTCGGCAAAGCCGTGGTCAAGCAGGAACTCGGACTTCTGGAAGCCCTGCGGCAGCTTTTTGCGCGTGGTCTGCTCGATGACGCGCGCTCCGGCAAAGCCGACGGTTGCGCCCGGCTCGGCCAGAATGATGTCGCCCTCCATGGCGAACGAGGCGGTCACGCCGCCGGTCGTCGGGTCGGTGAGGACCGCGATGTACAGCAGCCCTGCGTCGGAGTGCCGCCCGACGGCGCCGCTGGTCTTTGCCATCTGCATGAGGGAAAGAATACCCTCCTGCATTCTCGCGCCGCCGGAAACGGTGTAGCCCACCACCGGCAGGCTCATGTCCGTGGCGTACTCAAAAAGTCTGGTTATTTTTTCGCCGACGGCAATGCCCATAGAGCCCATCATAAAGTAGGGGTCCATGACGAAAATGCAGCACGGCTGCCCGCAAATTGTGGCCGTGCCGCAGATGACGGCCTCCTGCTCGCGCGAGGACGAGCGCACATTTTCCAGCTTGCCCGGGTATCCGGGGAAGTTCAGGAAGTCCTCGCTCCTCAGCTCCGCGTCCAGCTCGCTGAAGCTGTCCTTGTCGCACACCATGCCGAGGCGCTGGCGCGCGTTGACGCGGAAGTGGTGTCCGCAGGAGGGGCAGCAGTGCAGATTGCCCCATATCTGGCTGAGAGGAATCTGACGGCGGCAGTTAGGGCAGGTTTCAAAGATTTCGTTTTCGTCGTGGGTAATTCTGGCGGCCGCGCGGCCGCCCTTTTCCAGCTCGTTTTTGGGCTTTAAATTAAATTGAATGAAGGCCAAGGCGCTTTACCTCCTCACTTACTGAAAAAGTTCAGGTCATAGTTTCCGCTCATAAAGCTGTCGGAGCTGACGATGTCAATCTGCTCCTCTATATTATTTGGCACGCCGTCAATAACCAGCTCGCAGAGGGCGGCTTTTATCTTTCTCAAAGCCTCCTCGCGCGTGGCGGCGTAAACCACGAGCTTGCCCAGCAGCGGGTCGTAGAACGGGCTGACCTCCGTGCCGGTGACAAGATAAGTGTCAAAGCGCACGAACGGCCCGCCGGAGACGTGCAGAATGTTCACCTTGCCGGGGCCGCGGGCGTTTATGCGGCACTCTATGGAGCAGCCGCTGAGGTCAACGTCCTCCTGCGTGAAGTTCAGCGAAATGCCGGCGGCGGCGCGAATCTGCCACTTCACAACGTCTATGGAGGTGAGGATTTCCGTAACGGTGTGCTCAACCTGCAAACGTATGTTCATTTCCATGAAGTAGAGGCTGCCCGTGCTGTCGAGCAAAAACTCCAGCGTGCCGACGCCGGTGTATCCAATCTTTTTCACGGCGGCCACAACGCGCTTGCGGTAGCGCTTGAGCGTTTCAACCGCAATGTTCGGCGTGGGGGACTCCTCTATGAGCTTTTGGTTTTTGCGCTGTATGGAACAGTCGCGCTCGCCGAGGCAGACGACGTTTCCGGCCTCGTCGGCCAGAATTTGAAATTCGACGTGCTTGGCGGGGTTGACGTATTTTTCAATGTAAACGGCGCCGTCGCCGAATGCGGCCGCGCCCTCTGCGCGCGCGGCGTCAAACTGCGCGCGGAGCTCTTCGTCACTGCGCACAAGGCGTATGCCGCGCCCGCCGCCGCCGGAGCGGCACTTGAGCATGACGGGGTAGCCGATGCTGCCCGCCGCCGCCAGCGCCTCCTCCACGGTGTCCACAACGTCCGTGCCGGGGATAACGTCCAGTCCGGCGTCGGCCATGAGCTGCTTGACGGTGGATTTGTCGCCCAGCCTGCGCATATTCTCGGTCGAGGGGCCGATGAAGTCAATGCCGTTTTTGCGGCAGAGCGCGGCGAAGTCTGGATTTTCCGACAAAAAGCCGTAGCCGGGGTGTATAGCCTGCGCTCCGCTGACGAGCGCGGCAGAAATTATGCGCTCGGCGTTGAGGTAGCTCTCCGTGGCCTCGGGCGGGCCGATGCAGTAGCTCTCGTCCGCCAGCGCCACGTGCAGCATATCCGTGTCCGCGGCGGAGTAGACGGCCACGGTGGATATGCCCATTTCCTTGCAGGCGCGGATTATGCGCACCGCTATCTCGCCTCGGTTGGCGATAAGAATTTTTGAATACACGGCTCAGTCTCCCACTATGGCGAAGGAGAACTCCGCCTTTATGCACAGCCTGCCGTCCACGCTGCCGGTGCCCTCAGCGAAGTAAAACGGCCCCTTGGAGCGGGTGATATGGCAGGAGGTTTCAAACGTGTCGCCGGGCTTTACCGGAGATTTGAAACGCACCTTGTCGAGGCCGGTGTACATGGGGGTCTTGCCCTCGCTCATCTCTCCGGCCAAAAGCACGCATACAGACTGCGCCAGAATTTCGCACAGCACAACTCCGGGCACAACGGGGTTGCCGGGGAAGTGTCCCTGCAAAAACCACTCGTCGCCCTTCACATGGTAAACGCCGTGAGCCTCGCCGCCCTCGCGCGTGGCGGAGTCCAGCAGCAGCATTGCGTCGCGGTGGGGCAGTATGCCCATCAGCTCGCTTCTGTCCATGCCCGTCACTCCTTTTCCATGCGGAACAGCACGCAGCCGTAGTCCACAACCTGTCCGTTGGCCGCGCAGACCTCAGCGATAACGCCGTCGGTCTCGGCTGTAATCTCGTTCATCAGCTTCATTGTCTCGATAATGCACAGCACGTCGCCGCGCTTTACCTTGCTGCCGACGGTGACATAAGGCTCCGCGTCCTCCGCGGGAGCGGCGTAGAACACGCCCACCATCGGTGAGCAGACGTCGGTGTAGCTGTCGGACGGAGCGGGGGCGGACTGCGGCGCAGCCTGCGCGGGAGCGCCCGCGCCGATAATCTGGTACTGCGCCGGAGCCGGCTGAACAGTCTTTTCAAGGCGGAATGTGCGTCCGTTTTCCGTAAGCTCAAAGGCGCTCAGGCCCAGCTCGTCCATCAGCTCCGCATATTTGCGTATGAGCTTGTCGTCCATAAAAATCTCCATTTCAAGATTGGTTTAGCGGGAGAGCAGCAGGCTCTCCCGCGCTTTTTTTACATAGCAAGTCCGCCGTCCACGCACAGCGTCTGGCCGGTGATGTAGCTGCCCTCGTCCGCCAAAAATGCGGCGCAGGCGGCAATGTCCTCCGGCGTACCCATGCGCCCGAGCGGTATGCTCGCGACCATCGGGTTGCTGTCGTCAAACTCTTTGGTCATGTCTGTCTGCACAAAGCCGGGGGCTATGGCGTTGCAGCGCACGTTTTTCGGCGCCAGCTCGCGCGCCACGGACTTGGTGAGGCCGAGCAGTCCGGCCTTGGAGGCGGCGTAGTTCGTCTGCCCCGCGTTGCCGATAACTCCGGCGACGGAGCTTATGTTGATAATGCAGCCGCCCTTTGCTCTGATGAACATGGGCGTGCAGTGGCGAATCATGTTGAAAGCGCCCTTGAGGTTCGTGGATATAACGTCGTCGAAGTCGCTCTCGCGCATCATGGCAATGAGCCCGTCGCGGTTTATTCCGGCGTTGTTGACAAGAATGTTCACGCCGCCGAAGTCGGCCTTGACGGCGGCGACCGTCGCCTTGGCCTCGGCAAAGTCCGCCACGTTGCACTTGTAGCAGCGCGCGGTGACGCCGAGAGCGGCGCACTTTTCGGCAGTTTCCTCCGCCGCGGCGGAGTTGCCGGCGTAAATTATGGCGATGTCCGCCCCGCGCGAGGCTAACTTCAGCGCTATTGCCGCGCCGATGCCGCGCGAAGCGCCGGTTACAAGAGCGGTCTGACCTGTCAGCATCCTCTTACCCCCTCGATAGTGTTTTGCAGGCTGGCCTCGTCCTCCACGTTGAACGTGCGGACGTCGGGCGCAGTCTTTTTTATAAGTCCGCAGAGCGTTTTGCCGGGGCCGCACTCTATAAACGTGTCCACGCCCTCGGCCACCATGTTTTCCACAATGCTCTGCCAGCGCACGGGGGAGCAAATCTGCCGCGAGAGCATCTCCGCAAAATTCGCCGCCGTGTGCGGCAGCGCCGTGCAGTTGGAGTAGAGCGGAATATCCGGCTCACGCAGCGTGTATTTCTGTACTTCAAGACCGAAGTCCGCCGCGGCGCGGGCCATGAACGGGGAGTGGAACGCCCCCGCCACCTTCAGCGGCACAGCGCGCCCTCCCGCGGCCTTTACGTCGGCGCAAAACGGCGTCAGCTCCTCCGCCGCGCCCGCCACGGCTATCTGACCCGGGCAGTTGTAGTTGACGGGGTAGACGCGCTTGTAGGCCGAGCAGAGGCGCTCGACAGTCTCCGCGTCTAATTTGAGCACGGCGGCCATGCCCGCGGAAACGGCCTCGGCGTCGCGCTGCATGAGCGCGCCGCGCGCCATGACAAGGCGGAAGCCGTCCTGCAATGTGGCCGCGCCGGAAAAGCTCAGCGCGGAAATTTCCCCAAGCGAGAAGCCCGCGGCCATGTCCGCGCGCACTCCGGCGGACGTGAGCGCCGCGGCTGCGGCCAGCTCGACCGCGAACATACACGGCTGGGTGTTGCTCGTCACCGTGAGCTGGGATATGTCGGCGCTGAAGCACTGTTCCGAGGTGCCGGGGCGTATGGAGTCCGCAGCTGCGAAAACCTCGGCTGCGGCGGGCGAAGTTTCGGCAAGAGACTTGCCCATGCCGCTGTACTGCGCGCCCTGACCTGAGAACACAAAGGCTATTTTACCCATTTTTCGGCTCCTTTTAGCACTGCCTCGGCGCCGGTTACAACGTCAAGAATTATTTCCGCTGCGGGCTGCTCCTGCTTTACCACGGAAGCAATCTGGCCGGCGAGGAAGCAGCCGCGTTCGGCGTCGCCCTCCTGCACGGCAATGCGCAGCACGCCCGTGCCCATTGCCTCCAGCACGTCGTCGGGAGTGTCGGAGTATTCGGCCTTTTGGTAATCGCGCGCGAACTTTGTGCGCAGCGAGCGCACGGGGTGGCCGAGGCGCTTGCCCGTCACAACGGTGGCGAGGTCGCCGGCCTTGAGAATTTTTTCACGGTAGACGGGGTGGATAGTACACTCCGTTGCGGAGAGGAAGCGCGTACCCATCTGCACGCCGCAGGCGCCCAGCATGAACGCCGCCGCCATGCCGCGGCCGTCGGCAATGCCGCCCGCAGCCAGCACCGGCAGCGTTGTGGCGTCGCAGACCTGCGGAACGAGCACCATTGTTGTCAGCTCGCCCACGTGGCCGCCGCTCTCGCCGCCCTCGGCAATGAGCGCGGAAGCGCCGCAGCGCGTCATCAGCTTGGCCATAGCCACGCTGGCGACAACGGGAATAACCTTGATGTCGGCGCCCTTCCACGCCGCCATATATTTTGAGGGGTTGCCCGCGCCGGTGGTGACAACCGCCACGCGCTCTTCGGCGGCGACGGCGGCGACCTCGTCGGCAAACGGGCTCATAAGCATGATATTCACGCCGAAGGGCTTGTCCGTCAGCTCACGCGCGGCACGAATCTGCCCGCGAACGTAGTCCGCCGGTGCGTTTCCCGCGGCGATAATACCCAAACCGCCGCCGTTGGAGACGGCAGCGGCCAGTTTTCCGTCGGCAATCCAAGCCATTCCGCCCTGAAAGACGGGGTACTTGATGCCGAGGAGCGGGCAAAGAGGTGAGTCAAGCATCGGCAGTTATACCCGCTGCTCGATGTAGCGGACGAGGTCGCCTACGGTCTCCACCTTTTCCTCAAGCTCGATTTCCTTGCCGAGCTTGTCTTCAAGGTTCATGAGCATTTCAACGGTGTCAAGGGAGTCGATTCCCAAGTCCTTGAAGCTGCTGTCCATAGTAATCTCGGATACGTCGCAGTCGTTGCGCTCCGCAATCAGCTCTGCAATGGCCTCAAAAATCATTTCTAAATTCCTCCAGTCAAATTATTGGCTTCGCTTAAATTGAACCGCGGAAGCCCCCGCGGCAGTCTGTTCCCTGTCAACGGGCGGCAAAAGCGCCGATTATCGACAGCAGACTTTTTCACAGCTCATTCTATCACCATTTTTCCAGCGCGTCAAGATTTTAAAAGCGCGGCGAAAACATAACTTTTTCCGCCCTGTATTCCGAGCCGAAAGACGGCGGCGAGTATAAAGCCACGCGGGGCTGGGCAAACTTTTTGCGAAAAACTATCTGCGGTGGTGACAAAATGTCGGATTTTACGCAAAACAAGAGCGCTCCCTCGCTCTCCGAGCGCGGCGAGGCGGTTGGCAGGAGCATAAAAATAAGCGGCTGGGGCGACGGGCGCAGGGCTGCCGCGGCGCTGAAGGCGGACCTCGGGCGCATTTCCGCGCGGCGCGGCGCGCTGGAGCTGAAGTGGCAGGAACTCGGCTCCGTGCCCGGCGGCGTCCGCTGGCTGCTGGATAACTACTATCTCGCCCGCCGCGAAGCTCTGACGGCCGCGGCGGACCTCGGGCGCGGCGGCAGGGCGCGCGAGTGCTCCGGCGGCGACGTGCTGGGCGTGTGCTGCGCGGCGCTGGTGACCGAGACGGGGTCGGAGCCGGACGAGGCGGGCGCGGAGGAGTTCCTGCGCGGGTTCCAGCGCGCCTGCGTTCTTGATAGGCGCGAGCTCTCGCTGCTGGGCGCGGGGCTGCGCGCGGCGCTCATTCACGCTCTGGCGGAGGCGTGCGACGAGGCGGAAGTGCCGGAGCGGGAGGGCGACTTCCGCGCAATTTTCACGTCGCTGCGCTGGCTCTCCACGTTCGACCTGACGCCGCTGACCGAGCGCATTGACCCCGTGGAGCAGACGCTGCGCCTTGACCCCGCGGGCGTCTACCCGCAGATGGACGAGGAGACGCGGGAGTATTACCGCGAGTGCCTAAGCGAGCTGGCGCGCGGCGCGGGAGCCACGGAGCATCAGGCGGCGGAGCGGGTGCTGAGCCTCGCCCGCGGCGAGAGCGGACTGCGTGCGCACGTGGGCTACTGGATATTCCGCAAGCCGCTGGGCGGCTGCCTCAAAAGGCGCAGCGGCGCGCTGTATATGGCCGCGAACATACTGATTACGCTGTTTTTCTCGCTCTTGGCGGCCTTTGCCGCGGACAGCGCGGCGGCCTTTTTCCTTATTATAATACCCATGTCGCGGCTTGTTAAGGCGGCGATTGATTTTGCCGTGCTGCGCATTGTCACACCCTGCCGCGTGCCGCGGCTTGAGCTGGCGGACGGCGTGCCGGAGAGCGGGCGCACGCTCTGCGTTGTCTCCGCGCTGCTGGCTTCACCCGCGGACGGCGCGGAGCTGGCGAAGCGTGCGGAGGAGTACCGCCTTGCCAACCGCGACTGCGGAAAAAACCTCATGTTCGGTATTTTGGCCGACTTGCCGGAGGACGGGACGGAGGACGCCGAGGCTGTATTCACACCGACCGCCGCCGCGGTGGAGGCGCTGAACGCCAAATACGGCGGCGGCTTTTACCTCTTCACCCGTCCCGCGGCTTGGGAGCGCAAGCGCGGCGCGGTGGAGGAGCTGATGCGGCTTATATGCGGCGAAGCGAGCTCCCTTGAGTGCGCCGCGGGAGGCAGTGCGGCTCTTGCGGGCGTGAAATTTTTAATAACCCTCGACAGCGACACGCACCTTGACCCCGGCTCGGCGCGCCGTCTCATTGGCGCAATACTGCACCCGCTGAACCGCCCGACGGTGGATAAGCGCAGGCGCGTTGTCGTCAGCGGCCACGGCGTCATCTCCCCGCGCATTGCCGTGGAGCTGGGCGCAGCCTCGCGCAGCGACTTTGCGCGCATATACGCCGGTCAGGGCGGCACCGACCCCTACGGCGCGGCCTGCGGCGAGGTTTACATGGACCTCGCGCGCTCCGGCGGCTACCCGGGCAAGGGCATTGTGGACATAGCCGCCTACCGCGCCGTGATGGCTGGGCGTATCCCGCAGAGGCGCGTGCTGAGCCACGACGCGCTGGAGGGCGCTTTTTTGCGCGCGGGCTTCATGGGCGACACGGAGCTTACGGACGGCTTTCCCTCCGGCTTCCTGCCGTGGCTGCGCCGACAGCACCGCTGGATACGCGGCGACTGGCAGAACGCGCCGTGGATATTCGCGCGCGGGCGGGAGCTGAGGGACATAGAGCGCTACCGCCTTGCAGATTCCCTGCGCCGCTCGCTGGAGCCTGTGATGACGTTTGCCGCCATATACCTCGGTTTTTTCCTGCCGCAGGGCGGGGGTGCGCTGGCGGCGCTGACGGCTCTGGCCGCCTGCGCGTCGGAGCTGCTCGGCTCCCTTGCCGCCTCGCTCACGCGGCCGGACGGCGAACGCAGACTGCGCTGGCACAGCGCCGTGCTGCACGGCGTGGGCGGCGGGCTGGTGCGCACGCTGGTGCGGCTCATACTGCTGCCCGCGGAGGCGTGGTTCGCGTTTTCGGCCATTGTGACGGCGCTCTGGCGAATGTGCATGACGGGCAAAAACCTGCTCGCGTGGCAGACAGCGCAGCAGGCGGACAGCGCAAAGAGCGGGGCGGGGCGCTACTGCCTCGCCCTGTGGCCGGCAGCGGTGCTGGGGCTGGCAGCGGCGGCGCTCTCTCCCGCCGTCATAGGCCGCGCGGCGGGCGTCATCTGGGCGCTCTCGCCGCTCTGCGCGCTTATATTGAGCGCCAAGCAGCCCGAGGAGCGGCAGGCGGCGGAGAGCGAGCGTGAGTATCTGCTGGCGCAGTCGGAAAAAATATGGAGCTACTTTGACCGCTTCGTGACGCGGGAGGATAATTTCCTGCCGCCGGATAATTTTCAGTTCCGCCCGCCGGTCGGCTTGGCTCGGCGCACAAGCCCCACGAATATCGGGCTTTTCCTGCTCTCGGCACTGACGGCGCTGGACTTGGGGCTGACGGAGCGGGAGCGCTTCGCGTCTCTCGCAGGCGGCTGCCTCGACACACTTGAGCGGCTGGAGAAGTGGCGCGGACACCTATATAACTGGTACGACACGGCCACGCTCGCCCCACTGAGGCCGCGCTATGTCTCCACCGTGGACAGCGGCAACCTCTGCGCCTGCCTTGCGGCGCTGGAAACGGGGCTGGACGAGTACGGCTTTTCGGACTTGGCGCGGCGGGCGGGCGCGCTGGCGGCGGAAATGGATTTCGCGCCGCTTTTTGACGGCGAAAAGAAGCTCTTTTTCATCGGCTATGACGCGGACAGCGGGCAGATGACGCCCTCGTGGTACGACCTCATGGCGAGCGAAGCCATGCTGACAGGCTTTTTAGCCGTGGCGCGCGGGGACGTTGCGCGCAGGCACTGGCGGCAGCTCAGCCGCGCGCAGGTGCAGAAAAACGGTTACCGCGGCATGGCGAGCTGGACGGGCACGATGTTTGAGTATTTAATGCCGACGCTTCTGCTGCCGGTTTACCGCGACAGCCTTATCTATGAGAGCGTGCGCTTTTGCGTCTACGTCCAGCGCCGCAGACAGGGGCCGAACGGCGTGTGGGGCATTTCGGAGAGCGCGTTTTGGGCGCTCGACCCCGGCATGAGCTACCGCTACAAGGCGCACGGCGTGCAGGCGCTGGCGCTGCGGCGCGGCATGGACGCGGAGACGGTCGTCTCGCCCTACAGCTCGTTCCTCGCGCTGGCGGTGTCGCCAAAGGCGGCGGTTGCCAACCTCCGGCGCTTGGAGGGCATGGGACTGGCGTGCGATTTTGGCTTTTGCGAGGCCATAGACTTCACGCGTGGGGACGGCCGCGGCGTTGTGGGCTGCGTTATGAGCCACCACCTCGGCATGAGCCTTGTGGCGGCGGGGAATTATCTCACCGGCGGCGCTATGCCTCGGCGCTTCATGTCGCGCCCGGAAATGGCGGCGCACGCGCTGCTGCTTCAGGAAAAGGTGCCGGTGGGCGGCGCGGTGCTGCGCCGCGGCAGGGAGGGCGAGGCCCCGCCCGAGCGCAGAGTGTCCGAAGAGCGCTGGACAGAGAGCGGCGCGGCGGGCAATTTCCGTCGCCCGCACTGCTGCCTGCTGGCGGGCATGAGCTATGCGCTGGCCGTGACGGACACAGGTGCGACGCTCCCGCGTTGGGGCGGCGTTGTGCCCTATGCCGTGCCGCGCGGGCGCTCCGATGAAAGCCACGGCGTGGAGCTGGACTTCGACTGCGGCGGGGCGCGGCGCCCGCTGCTGCCGACATTGGGCGGCGAGGGGCGCTTTGAGCGCCGCTTTTCTGCCTCGTGCGCGGCGTTTTGCGGCTTTTTTGACGGCTTTTCCTCCGAGGTGAGCGTTATGCTCAGTCCCGACGAGGCGGCGGAAAAGCGCACGGTGAGCCTTGTGCCGAGCGAGGGGACGGCGCTGCGCGGCCGCGTGCGGCTGACGCTGCGCGCCGTGCTGGGGCGTTGGCAGGACTACCTGAGCCATCCGGCGTTTGCCCAGCTCGGCATCTCCGCGTGGGCGGAAAACGGCTGCCTTATAATGCGGCGGCTGGCGCGGAGCAGCAGGGACAAAGAGCTGTACCTGTGTATTGCCTGCGACCGCCCCTGTCGCTTTGACGCCGCGGAGGGCGTGGCCTCGGGGCGCGCGCAGCCCGAGCCGCTGGGCGCGGGGGAGAGATTTTTGAGCAGCGGACTTGTTTGCTGTTCCGCCGAGGCGGAGCTTTCCGCGGGAGCGTTCGCGGTCAGCTTTGCCGTCGGCGCAGCGCACACCGCCGACGACGCGCGCGCCGCGGCGCTGAGGGCGCTGGAGCTGACGGCGGAGACGGCGGGCGCAATGCCCCGCTCGGCGGCCAGAGTGCTGGGCATGGACGAGAGCGAGCTGGGGGAGGTCTGGCGGCTGCTGCCGGAGCTTGTGTTCCCGCCCGCGGCGGGCTCGGTGAGGCGTGAGGAGCTTTGGCGCTTCGGCGTGAGCGGCGACTTGCCCATTGTCTGCGCCGAGTACGAAAAGCCGGAGCAGCTGACCGCGGCGCGGAGGCTCATGGATAAACACCTTTTAATATGCGGCTGCGGGGCGGACTTCGACCTTGTGTTTATAACGCATGACGGCGCGGGCTACCGCAAGCCGCTGAACGACGCGCTCAGCGAAGCCCTGTGGCGTTCCGGCGGCGAGGCGCTGCAAAGCGCGCGCGGCGGCGTCCACATTGTGGAGGAGTGTCCCGAGGCCGACGCCTTCCGCCGCTGCGCCGCGAGAATTGTCAGCCTTGACGGAGAAACGGAGGCGGAGGACGCGGACAGCGAGCCCGCGGCCAAGCCGCTGCCCGCGCCGGACTTCGTGCCGAGCGCGCACGCGCCCGAGGTGAGCTGGGCGCCGGACGGCACGGTCAGCTTTTCCACCGCCTCGGCTCTGCCGCCGCGCTCATGGGCGAACATTCTGACAAACGGCGCGTTGGGCTGCCTCGCCACGGACTGCGGCACAGGCCATATGTGGCACCTCAACTCGCGCGAGAACCAGCTCAGTCCGTGGCTGGGCGACCCGAACTCAAGTTTGGGCGCGGAAACGCTCTGCGCGGAGGCGGAGGGCAGGCTTGTCAGCCTTTTTGCCGCGCCCGACGGACTGGACTGCCGCGTTGAAATGGGCTTCGGCTGGGCCGCGTGGGAAAAGAGTACGCCCGCCGCCCGCTTCCGTGTGACGCGCTTTGTGCCGCCGGACGCGGACGCATGCGTCACCATTATCGAGCGCAGCGGCGCGGAGCAGCCAGTGCGCTGGACGCTGCCGCTCACGCTGGGCTCCTCCGCCGCAGACGCGAGGTTCGCGCAAATCAACGTGACGCAAAGGGGTCTGCGGGCGGAGAGCGTGCGCCTGCTCCCGCGCTCCGAAGCGTTCGAGGCCGTGTTCAGCGCCAAGCCGCTGGGCATTGCGCGCGACGTGCTGGACGCCAAAATCGGCGCTTACGGCGGGGAAACGGGCGGCGAGCCCGCGTTTGCCGTCCGTCTGCCCGCGCGGGAGAGGCTGGTTATAGCCGTCGGCTGCTGCGGCGCGGAGGCGCTGGGCGCGCTGGCCGAGCCCGCGGCGGCGCAGTCGGCGTTGGAGCGGACAAAAAAGCTCTGGCGCGGCTGGGCGGGGACGCTGAAATTCAAAACGGAGAGCGCGGCGCTGGACAGGCTCATGAACGGCTGGTGCGCTTACCAAGCCTTTGCCTGCCGCGTGCTGGGGCGCTGCGGCGTTTACCAGAGCGGCGGCGCGTGGGGCTTCCGCGACCAGCTGCAGGACTGCGTGAACATCATTCTGCTTGACCCCGCTCCCGCGCGATGGCAAATACTGCGCTGCTGTGCGCGGCAGTACCGCGAGGGCGACGTGCAGCACTGGTGGCACACCGGCGGCGAGGTGCGCGGCGTGCGCACGCGCTGCTCGGACGACTTGGTGTGGCTGCCGTGGGCGGTGTGCGAGTATGTTGAAAAAACCGGCGACGCGGGTGTGCTGCGCGAGCGAGCTAATTGGCTGGAGTCGGAGCCGCTGCGCGACGGCGAGGCCGACCGCTACGAGGCGGCGGGCGAGAGCGCGGACGCCGACACGGTGTTCGTCCACTGTATGCGCGCTCTGGAGTTAGTGCTGAGCAGGGGCACAGGCGCGCACGGGCTGCTGCTCATCGGCTCCGGCGACTGGAACGACGCTTTTTCCGGCATGGAGGGCGGCGAGAGCGTGTGGCTGACGGAGTTTTTCTGCCACACGGCGGCGCGGTTTGCCCGCCTTTGCGGGTCATACGGCGCGGACGGCGCGCAGCGGCTGAATAAGGCGGCGGAAAAGCTGGGCAGGGCGGTCAATGAGGCTTGGGACGGCGGCTGGTTCCGCCGCGGCTACTGGGCTGACGGCACGCCGCTCGGCACAGCGGGCGCGGAGGAGTGCGAAATAGATTCAATAGCCCAAGCGTGGGCTGCCATGTGCCCGGGCGTGGACGCCGAGCGGGTGGGGCAGGCGCTGGCAAACGCCGAAAAGCGGCTTTTTGACCGGCAGAGGAGCGTTGTAAAGCTTTTCGACCCGCCGTTCACCGCCGAGGGCAAATACGCGGGATATATCTCCGGCTACGGGCCGGGCTTTCGTGAAAACGGCGGGCAGTACACCCACGGCGCGCTGTGGCTGGTTATGGCGCTGCTGCGCACAGGCTGCGTATCCGAGGCGTGGGAGCTGCTGTCGGCCATGCTGCCGTCGGAAAAAAGCACGGAAACCTACAAGGCCGAGCCATACGTCCTCTCCGCGGACGTGAACACGAGCGGCGAGGCGGGGTGGAGCTGGTACACCGGCTCCGCCGGCTGGCTGCTGCGCGTGGTCACGGAGGAGCTGCTGGGGCTGAAAATGCGCGGCGGCAAGCTCCTGCCGAACCCCAAGCTCCCGCCCGAGTGGTCTGGCTTCACCGCGGAGATACACGGCATAAAGCTGGAATGCCGCGGCGGCAGCGTGCTCGTGAACACCCGACCGTGGGACGGCAAGGGAATTACGCTGAAAAATTGTACGGATTTACGGAATGTTCATTCCCAAACCGAAAGAAGTATGTTATAATGTGCGTTACCAAATCACATTATTAGCTGCAAAGACTGCGCCGAGGCGGAGCTTTGCGGAAAGGGGAAAGGCACTTTGAACGTAACAAGACGTGAGCTGCTGCCGGGCGTGTGGCTGACAAGCATGAAATCGGACAAGTTCAAGACCGACTGCATCAGCGTCAGCCTGCTGACGCAGCTCAGCCGCGAAACCGTTTCGGCGGACGCGCTTTTGCCGCGCGTTCTGGCTCGAGGCACGCGCAGCCACCCGACCATGGAGAGCATTGCCGAGGTCTGCGACGAGCTATACGGCGCGCGGGTTTTTCCCGTGGTGCGCAAGAAAGGCGAGGTTTTGGCGCTCGGCTTTTTCGGAGGCTTCATCTCCGAGCAGTACGCGAACGGGGACAAGCTGCTGGAGAGCACGGCGGCGCTCATTGGTGAAATGCTGCTCAATCCGCTGACGCGCGGCGGTATGCTCTGCCGCGACTTCGTGGAGAGTGAAAAGGAAAAGCTGCTGGAGGACATTGCCGCCAGAATAAACGACAAGCGCAGCTACGCACTCTACCGTCTGCGTCAGGAGATGTGCTCCTGCGAGGACTACGCCTGCGACGACATGGGCGAGGCCGAATGGGTGCGGGACGTGGATTACGTCTCGCTGACGCGGCGCTGGCACACCCTGCTGCAAGAGAGCCCCGTGGAGGTGTTCTACTGCGGCAGCGCCTCCGACGAGCGTGTGGAAAACGCGCTGCGCGACGCGCTGGACGGACTGCCGCGCGGCGAGATTAACTGCGACATCGGCACCGACGTGCGCATGAACACCGTGGGGCCGAAGCCGCGCTATGCTATCGACAGCATGGAGGTCGCGCAGAGCGTGGTGACTATGGGCTGGCGCCTTGGCGAGTGCATGGAGGAACCGAACATTCCCGCGATAATGCTGTTCAACGCCGCTTTCGGCGGCGGCGTCAACTCCAAGCTGTTCCTGCACGTGCGCGAGGAAAAGTCGCTGTGCTACTATATCAGCTCCGGCGTGGACGTTAGAAAGGGCGTTATGACGGTGTCGGCGGGCATAGACGTAGCGGCTTTGGAGGTCGTCGCCAACGAAATTTTTAGCCAGCTGGGGGCAATCCAGCAGTGCCAATTCGCCCCGGGCGAGTTCGAGGCTGTGCGCAAAAACTTTATCGGCCAGCTGCGGAGCCTTTCCGACAGCGTCGGCGCCGAGGAGGACTACTGGCTGGAGCAGGCCATAGACGGCTCCGACCGCACGCCGGAGGAACTGGCGGAGCTCTGCGCCGAGGTGACGGAGCAGGACGTTGCGGCCATAGCGCGCAGCGTGCAGATGGACATGATTTACCTTTTGCAGCCCAAGGAGTACGGACAGGAGGAAAGTGATGCTTGAACGCATTGATTACACAAATATAGGCGAGACCGTTTACCGCGGCGTGCTGTCGAACGGTCTGCCGGTCAACGTTGTGAAAAAGGCGGGCTATTCCCACTCGTTTGCCATGCTGGCGGTGAACTACGGCGGCGCGGACAGGCGCTTCAAGCCGAAGGACGAGTGGATTGACACTCCGGCGGGCGTGGCGCACTTTCTGGAACACAAGATGTTCGATATGCCGCAGGGCGGGAATGCGCTGTTCACTATGGCCGCTCTCGGCGCGCAGCCGAACGCCTACACGTCCTCCGGCATGACCGCTTACCACTTTGACTGCGTGGATAACTTCTATGAAAACTTAAAGCAGCTGGTGTCGTTTGTCACCACGCCGTACTTCACGGCGGAGAGCGTAGCCAAGGAGCAGGGCATAATCGGGCAGGAGATAATGATGTGCGAGGATATGCCGGAGTACGTGGTCTACTACTCGCTCATGCGCGGGCTTTACGCCCACCACCCCGTGCGGGACAACGTGGCGGGCAGCGTGGAGAGCATTGCCGAGATAACGCCGGAGACTCTCTACCTCTGCCACGGCAGCTTTTACCGCCCGAGCAATATGTGCCTGTGCGTGGCGGGCGACGTTGACCCGCAGCGGGTTGAAGACACCGCCATGTACGTGCTGACCGACGTGGACGGCGGCAGACAGCCGGAGCGCGACTACGGCGAGCCGGAGACAGTCTGCCCCGCCGCGGTGCGCCAAGTGCGGAAAATGTCGGTCTCCGCGCCGCAGTTCGCCATCGGCATTAAAATAAAGCCCGCGCCGCGCGGCGAGGCTTATATGCGCCAGAACATGGTCGGCTCAATGGCGATGTACTGCCTTTTCAACCAATCCTCGCCGTTCTTCCTCCGCCTTTACGCCAACGGGCTGCTGAACTCCGAGTTCACAACCGACCTCGACTACTGCGCGGGGACGCTGACGGCAATGTGGCTGGGCGAGAGCCGCGACCCCGAGGCCGTTCAAGCGGAGATAGCCGCGGAGCTGAAAAAAGCCGCGGAGGGCATAGACCCCGCCGTGTGGGCGAGAGCGAAAAAGAGCGCCTACGGAGCGCGAATCCGCTCTCTCAGCTCGTTTTCCGGCATTTGCACCGCCATGGTCGGCGGCTGCTTTGAGGACTACGACTATATGCAGTCGTTTGAGGTGCTCAGTTCAATCACAAAGGAGGAGGCCGAGCGCTTCATTGCGGAAAATCTCACCCCCGAGCGCATGGCTGTCAGCATCGTGAGCGAGGACGCGGAGGCCGCGGAAAATGCGTGAGGCGCTGATTTCATTCCCCATGCTGGGAGATTGGACAATAAATCCGCCGTATTCCGTGCAAATCGGCTCGTTCAGCATATATCTCTACGGTATAGTCATAGCGTTTGGGTTCCTGCTGGCGTTTATTTACGGCATGAAGTTCTGCCGCCGCCTCGATATGGAACCGAACGAGATATACGACTATCTCATCTGGGGACTGCTGGCGGGCATAGTGGGCGCAAGGCTCTACTACGTTGTGTTTAACTTCTCGCTGTACAAGGACGATTTGCTGGGCGTTTTCCGCATACGCGACGGCGGACTGGCTATTTACGGCGGCGTTATCGGCGCGGTCATTGCCATATGGCTTGTGGCGAGGCACAAGCGCGCCAGCGTTTGGCGCCCGCTGGACGTGGCGGCGTTCGGATTACTTATAGGACAGGCCGTGGGACGCTGGGGAAACTTCTTCAACCGCGAGTGCTACGGCTACGAGACGGACATATTCTGCCGCATGGGTCTGACGCTGGACGGCACGACAATTTACGTTCACCCCACGTTCCTGTACGAGAGCCTGTGGAACGTGCTGGGGCTTATCATAATGCACATTGTCTGCAAAAAAGGGCGGCGCTACGAGGGGCAGTTTATAATTCTCTACGTGTTCTGGTACGGCCTCGGGCGTATGTTCATCGAGGGTATGCGCACCGACAGCCTTTGGCTCGTGCAGGACGTTATCCGCGTATCTCAGCTGCTGGCGGCGGTCACAATGGTTCTGGCCGGAATAGTATACATTATAAACTTCAAGCGCGTGGACGTGGGGCGCAGACCGCTTGTCGGCAGACCCCTTGACGCGGGTGTTATAATAAATGTAGACCTGCACGCTCCGGCTCCCGAGACGGAGAACGCCGCAGCGGATGAGAGCGAAGTAAGCGACTTCGGAGACGCTGAAAACGAGGAAAATGCGCCTCCGGCGGAAAATACAGCCGACCCGCCCGCCGACGGGGAGGACACACAAAATTCAGAAATCAACGGAGGTAACGAACAATGATTAACTTCAACAGTCTCAAGGACAAGGCTCTGGGCGCAATGGGTCAGGCCGCGGACTACACCAAGGACGCGGCAAACAAGGCCGCGGAAAAGGCAAAGTCCGGCACTCGCATAGCCAAGCTGAAAATGGACATCGCCGGCGAGCGCGAGACAATCAAAAAGGCCTACAACGAGATAGGCAAGCTCTACTACGACACGCACAAGGACGCTCCCGAGGGCTTCTTCATTCAGCTTTTTGAAGAGGTCGCAATGGCTCAGGAGAGCATAAGCAAAATGGAGGCCGAAATCGAAACGCTCAAGGATAGCGGCGAGGAGGACGACAGCATAGAGGTGGAGTTCGAGGAAGTGGTAGCGGAGGAAGAAACCGCCGCCTGCGCCGAACCCGAAGCCGCCGAGCCGGAAGCCCCCGCCGAGCCGGAGACCCCCACGACACACCAAAACACCACCCGACCCCGCCCCAACCACACGCCGAGAGCGGGG
>JAJQCF010000020.1 GCA_021202845.1 Oscillospiraceae bacterium | reverse complement strand
GAGGATGACGAGCCGGTGTAAACCGGCATGACAGGCGTTTGCCTGGAGCAGCCTTTGGGCTGCTTTACATAGAAATGGACAACAGATTCTGAGCTTGTGTTGGCCACCTCTTCTATCACATTCAGAAAACGCTTGATTTTCACCTTACAGTATCATATAATGAGACCACGAGGTGAAAATATGATTAAAACAACCGATATGTTGCTGGAGGAATTAAGCAGCTACGCCAATCCTAAAAGCAAACTTTCCCGTATGGTCAAGAATGGGGAATGTTTCTCCATTACAAAGGGATTATATGAAACAGACCAGAATACACCAGCGTATCTGCTGGCGGGGAGCATTTATGGCCCGTCCTATATTTCCTTTGACTATGCGCTGGGTTATCATGGCCTGATTCCAGAGGCTGTATACACCATCACCTGTGCGACATTTGAGAAGAAAAAAAAGAAGCGTTATGAAACCCCGTTTGGAACCTTCACTTATCGGGATGTCCCGTCTGCTGCGTTTCCGCTGGAGCTGGCGCTGATACAGGAAGGTGACTATTTTTATCGGATTGCAAACCCGGAAAAGGCCCTGTGTGACAAGCTGTACACCATGTCCCCAGTGAACAATGCCGCCGAACTCGCCGAATTGCTGTTTGAGGACCTGCGCATTGAGGAATCTGCTCTTTCAGAACTGAACGCAGAGAAGACCGAACGGTTGAGTGAGCATTATCATTCCACCAATGTGAAAAAGCTGGCGGCAATATTGAGGAGGATGTGTAAATGAATGCGGCAATCGAACAGATGTTAAAGAACTATCAGGTGGAAAACCTGTACGACCAGAAAAACGCGATGAAGGAGATCATGCAAGAGATCGTTCTTTGCGGCCTATCTCGCGCCGGCTTTTTCAGAGAGGCGGCCTTTTACGGTGGAACGGCCCTTAGAATCTTCTATGGCCTGGACCGGTTCTCGGAAGATTTGGACTTTTCCCTGATGACGGCGAACCCGAATTTTGACCTTGCCGCATATTTTCCTACACTGGAAAAGGAAGTCCGTTCCTTTGGGCTGAATGTTACTATCCAAGAGAAGAAAAAGACAAAGGAGAGCAACATTCAGTCTGCGTTTCTCAAGGGCAACACGAAGGAGCATTTGCTTCTGTTCTATCCGCAAGAACAGTTGCTGGGAGGAATCGCAAAAAACGAGACCGTGAAAATCAAGTTTGAAGTGGATGTCAATCCGCCGGAATATGCAACCTTTGAGCACAAATACAGGCTTCTCCCCTCTCCGTATGAGGTGAATCTCTATGATATGCCGTCTTTGTTTGCCGGAAAGGTTCATGCGGTGCTTTGCCGTGCGTGGAAGAGCCGAATCAAGGGCAGAGACCTTTACGATTATGTGTTCTATTTGACAAAGGGAGCCTCTGTGAATCAGAAGCACCTGCGGGAGCGTCTGTTGCAGTCTGGATATATTACGCCGGATGCACCGTGTACGCAGGAGGACATCAAGGCAATGCTGTCGGAGCGATTCGCCTCGATTGATTACGCACAGGCAAAACGGGATGTAGAGCCATTTATCCGTGATACTTCTGCATTGAATGTATGGTGTGCTGAATTCTTTCAGCAAATTACGGAACAACTGACGGTGACTTGATGGGCAAGAACAACAAGATATGTCCCCGATGCGGACACAAGATGAAGCAACAGTTTATCGGCTTGCAGCACTGTCGCTGTGGGATGAGCTGGAAGCGGGATATAGGGTTCTTTGAGCGCACCCCGGATATGGTGTTCGGCTTGCGGCACAACAAACCGGGGCAAAAGCCAAGCCGTATCATAGAAATTCGATACAAAGAAAAGTGAATACAGCCGGTCAAGGAGGCATCCGTGATATAAGCGGACGCCTTTTCTATGCGAATATACATAGCTCTCACGGCATCGTGTGAGCTAATTTTTTTGCGATGGAGGTGAAGAACGTGGAACATGGTTCACGGTACGGCCCACCCATTGAACGGCAGCCGGACGGGATGTTATACCAGATGTCCCCCAGCCAGCAGAAGCAGGCGGCAAAGCTCATCAAGAAGTATTGCTGCAACTGCGATAAGGGCAACTGCATCCTGCTGGATGATGGAGATGGGGTCGTCTGCCCGCAGCGGATTTCCTATTCCGTCTGCTGCCGCTGGTTTCGGAATGCGGTGCTTCCGGCGTTCCCGGAACTGGAGGCGGACATTTTCAAAGAGGCTACTCTGCGGCGGTGCGTGAGCTGCGGCGCAAGGTACGTCCCTGGCTCAAACAGAAGCCGGTTTTGCCCCGCCTGTGCAGCCCAGCGGCGGCGGCAGAAAGACCGGGAACGGAAGCAGAAAACAAGGCACACTGTCCACATTTAGGGGCTGAAAAAGCCCGACATTTCAAGAAAAATTCAAGGCATGACCGGCGTTCGTGGGTAGTTTATCCAGGAGGCCGGTTTTTGCGTTTCTAAATGCGGACACAACGAAGGAAGGAGTGGATTATTTGAGTTTTAGATTGGTTATCGCAGAAAAGCCCTCGGTGGCACAGGCGCTGTCCAAGGTGTTGGGGGCAAACCGGCGCTGTGACGGGTATCTCGAAGGAAATGGGTATCTGGTGAGCTGGTGCGTGGGGCATCTGGTGGAGCTGGCGGAGCCGGACGCCTATGACCCCCATTACAAGAAGTGGGCGAAGGAAGATCTGCCCATCGTGCCGGTGGAGTGGAAGTACAACGTCTCGCCCTCCACCAAAAAGCAGTTCGACATTCTCAAAAAGCTCATGCACCGGGATGATGTGACCAGCCTTGTCTGCGCTACAGATGCCGGGCGTGAGGGCGAGCTGATCTTCCGTCTGGTCTATCATCAGTGCGGCTGCTCCAAGCCATTTGAACGGCTCTGGATCTCCAGCATGGAGGATAGCGCCATCCGGGAGGGGTTCGAGAACCTGAAACTTGGAAGTGAATATGACGCTTTGTATGAAGCAGCCCTCTGCCGGGAACGTGCCGACTGGATCGTCGGGATGAACGCCACCCGGCTTTTTTCTGTCCTCTACGGCAGAACACTCCATGTGGGGCGGGTAGTTTCCCCCACGCTGGCGATGGCGGTGCTGCGGGAGGCAGAGATTTCGGCATTTCAGCCAGAGACCTTCTACACGGTCAATATCAATCTCCCGGACTGGAAGGCAACAAGGCCTCGGATGAAGGAAGCGGCAGACGCAGAACAGCTTGCTCATTCCTGCGTAAACGGCACCGCTGTTGTGACCAAATGCGAACGTAAGAAAAAGAGCGAAAAGGCACCGGCGCTGTATGACCTGACCTCCCTCCAGCGGGACGCTAACCGTCTGCTGGGGTTCACGGCACAGCAGACCATGGACTATTTACAGTCTCTGTATGAGCGAAAACTTACCACCTACCCCCGGACAGACAGCCGGTATCTGACCGATGATATGGCGGAAAAGGTACCTCCGCTGGTTGCTGTGGCGGCGACCCTGACCGGCAAAACGGCACCCTCGGAGCTGGTGGTGAAGCCCATTATCAACAGCAAAAAGGTCACTGACCACCATGCCATTATCCCCACCATGAGCGCAGAACGGGCAGACCTGTCTGCACTCCCATCCGGGGAACGGGAAATTCTGCGCATGATCGCCACCCGACTGCTGGCCTCCGTCGCCCCGCCCTATCGCTATGCGGAGACCGTTGCGGAGTTCAAGTGCGGTGAGGAGACCTTCACAGCCAAAGGGAAAACGGTGCTGGATGCAGGCTGGAAAGCCATTGAGAAGCCCGGAAAGGCCGAGAAAGCGGATGCGCCCCTGCCCATGATGCAGGTGGGCGACAGCTTCCCGGTGGTGTCTGCCGAGGTCAAGGAAGGCCAGACAAAACCAAAGGCACATTTTACCGAGGACACCTTGTTGGCAAGTATGGAGCGAGCTGGGGCCAACGAGATGCCGGATGATGCTGAGCGCAAGGGCATTGGCACCCCGGCCACCCGTGCCGGTATCATCGAACGGCTGGTGACACGGGGCTTTCTGGAGCGGAAAGGCGACAAGAAGGCCAAGAACCTGATCCCCATGGAAAAGGGCAATGCCCTCATCACTGTCTTGCCGGAGCAGCTCCAGTCTGCCTCCATGACGGCAGATTGGGAGGAAAAACTGCTGAAAATTGAGCGTGGAGAATATTCTCCTGCGGCGTTCATGGATGAAATTATTGAGATGGTGACGAGCCTGGTGGACACCTATCAGGTGGTGAAGGATGCCGCTGTTATCATGCCGGACGCCCGCAAGTCTCTGGGCAAATGCCCGGTCTGCGGTGCCGATGTGGTGGAGCGCCCCAAGTCCTACGCCTGCTCCAACCGCCAGTGTAATTTTGCTCTCTGGAAAAACAACCGCTATTTCGAGGCCATTGGCAAGAAGATGACCGAAAGTGTGGCGAAACGGCTCCTGAAAACCGGCT
>JAJQCF010000015.1 GCA_021202845.1 Oscillospiraceae bacterium | reverse complement strand
TGTAGAGATTTTGCAGCAAATATAGTCGCAGCATCAGTTCCAAGTCATAGGGTTTGTTGCCGCGCTCTCCTTTATAATAGTACGGCCGAATCATGGAAATCCATTCTCCCCAGGGAACAATGCGCTCAATTTGCTCGAGGAATTTTTTCTTTTTCGTCCGCACCTGAGATAATTCATCGCTCAATGCAGACAGGCTTATTTGTTTATCCATAAATCTATTTTACCACATTTGCTGGTGTGAATGTCAACGAAAAAGTGATCCATGCGCTCATGAAAATTTGAACCACCAGCGCTCATGAAAAAGGAAAAGGTATGTTCCGACAAAAGCAGTCCGCTTATCATTGAACCTACCATCGTAATCGCTACACCAGCAGTCAGGACTGTCTGAACTACACGCAAAACAGAGTAATGCCCTCTCAGAAGATTTTTGCTCCAGCCCAGGTTCAGGACATGATGCAAAATAAACAGTGCACCAATCCCCATGCCGAACCACTCGTGAGCCGCTTCTCCCACAAGTTCATATGCCATCAGCAAACGGAGCAACAGCATCATAGCCGCTACGGCTATTTTCAATTTCATTTTCTGCTTCATCCGGCTCCTCCTTCCCTCTGTTTATTGGAGATTCTTTTCGGAAAAGCACAAACAAACCGGGACTTCGATGGAAGTCTCGGCTTGCCTGCTGCTCATTACTTCAATGTCTTCGCCAGTTCCTGGGCCTGCTTCCGGTCAGTTGCCATGCCGGCGTAGTTCATCCCATAAAGCGCGGCAAACCGCTTCATGGTGTATTCCCCAGCCTCCAGCATCCACTTTTTCGGAGCCGCTCCTTTTATAAGTTGTCAATCAAAAAACTGATATGTACACGGCGGCAGCATTTACTTTTCACTCAAATACAAATACAGTCCCTAACACACCATTGTCCATGGCCACCCGCGCCATTTTGCGGCGCACACTTACACGCTTGCCCATATACGCCTGTTTTAGCAAGCGCAGCGCTTCCTTGCGCACGATGTTTAGGTTAAGCGGCGAGTTATCGCGGCGGCGCGGCAGGAATCCTCGCGGAACGCAACATCCAGCTGCCAATGCAGTTGATTTTCAATGCTCCAATGGCTGCGAACAGCGGAGGCAAAGGCCTCTATGTCGGTCAACGAAGTGATGAAATACCGACATTCCTCTCGCATTTCGCCGGTTTTGGTCGATATTACGTTTGATTTTACCATTCCGATACCTTGCAACCCGTCCCATTCAGTTCGCTGCGGCATCCAAGATATATCGGTTTCAAGAAAATATTCTCGGCTTCCGATTCTGCCGTGGTCTTTTTCTAAGGCAACACCGCACAAAACTAAAACATGCCAGAGCCAGCAAATGTGGTAAAATAGATTCATGGATAAACAAATAAGCCTGTCTGCATTGAACGATGAATTATCTCAGGTGCGGACGAAAAAGAAAAAATTTCTCGAGCAAATTGAGCGCATTGTTCCCTGGGGAGAATGGATTTCCATGATTCGGCCGTACTATTATAAAGGAGAGCGCGGCAATAAACCCTATGACTTGGAACTGATGCTGCGACTGTATTTGCTGCAAAATCTCTACAACTTGTCCGATGAGGGCACGGTTGCCGAGGTAATCGACAGCCGCGCCTTCTCAGAGTTCTGCGGCGTGGATTCAAGCAACCAAGTGCCAAACGGCGACACACTTGGGCGATTTCGCAACATTTTGGTGCGGAATCAATTGCAGGAACAGCTTTTTGCCCAAGTCGTAGCATTGCTGATGGAAAAAGGACTTCTTCTAAAGCAAGGAACGATTGTGGATTCCACCATTATTTCCGCTCCTTCGTCCACAAAGAACCGAGAGAAACAGCGAGACCCCGAGGCACATTCGGTGAAGAAGGGAAGCACATGGCACTTTGGGTACAAAGCCCATGTGGGCGCTGACAAGGACAGCGGGCTGGTGCATACAGTTGAAGTGACAGCCGCCAACACTCACGATGTAACCGTGACGCCAAAGCTGCTGACCGGAGAAGAAGAGGAAGTCTACGGAGACAGCGGTTATCTTGGCGCTGAAAAGCGAAAAGATGCTGTCAAAAAGAACAAAGCCGGAAAACGAATCCGTTATAAAATCAATCGCCGCCCATCCCAAATCAAAAAACAGTCCGCCAAGTCACAGGCGCAGTTAAAACGCAGAGAACACGAAAAATCATCCGTACGAGCCAAAGTAGAGCACGTCTTTGCTGTGGTAAAAGGGCAGCTACGATTCCGAAAGACACGATACCGAGGTCTGCGAAAACAGGTCGCAAAACTGAACATAATGTTTGCACTGGCAAATCTCCTTTTGGCTGACAGGCTATGCCTGACGGCTTGATTTGTTATGCCCTTGCAAGATAGAAAGCCTGTTTCTCCACGCTATTTGCGCTTTTCGTGAATGGCGTGGAGATTTTTTCGCGGTTATGCGGTACTGCCTAAAATCTTTTTCAACTTCGTGGACGACGTAAGCATCCCAGCGCTGGCCGACCCAATCATTGCAAAACCGACCTATACACGCAGAAAGACGGCGTGACTTCTGCGTCACACCGTCTCTCGCGGGAATAGTCACTTATCCCTGTTAGCCCTTGCGATTTCAAGGTTTTTAGTGGCGGAGAAGGAGGGATTCGAACCCTCGAACGGCTTTTGACCGTTACACGATTTCCAATCGTGCGCGCTCGACCAACTACGCGACTTCTCCACGTCTTTGAGCGACTAATTTGTCCTCTATTAAATTTATCAGCTTGTCTATTATAAATGAACCGCCGCGCGTTGTCAAGAACAAAATTGCTTTGAGCGGCGAATTTTTATGATTTTTAGTTTAAAATAAAAAAATCCCCACGTGGTTGGGTCACGTGGCGGATTTTCGGTGTTTGCAGCTTTATCTGTCGCTGACTTCCCATTCGCTCTCACCGAAAATCATGTCGTCAACGTCAATGTCGCTGTAATGATGTGCGTATGTCATTTTATCCCTCCTTTTTTGCATTTACTCGCAAAATACGTCTCTCGCATTTGCTGAATATAGTTTACCACACATTCCACAAAAGTCAATAGCCGAGATGCGAATTTTATGGAATATTGAATGATATTTTACATACTCTCAACATTTGGGGCGTTTTTTGCCCGCGGAGGCGCTATATTGTGTGAAAAGCGTGAACATTCGGTGAACGAAAAAGCGAGAAAAATGTGCTCAACTTAAAAAATATTATAGGTATATCATAAAATTTGTTATTGACGTGATAGAAGATTTGATGTAAAGTATGTATCAGAAATAAGCGAAAAGGATTTGCGGGTATACATATATATAACAAACAGGTGTACCTGCATGGGGAAAGGCTCTGGCATGGACATCAATCAACTGAAATATTTCATCTCGGTGGCGCAGACGCTGAATTTTTCCGAGTCGGCGAGGCGCAACGGGCTGACGCAGCCGTCGATAAGCCACCACATCAACGAGCTGGAAAAGCAGCTGGGCTGCCGTCTGTTCATACGCGACAAGCGCAGCGTTGTGCTGACGGACGCCGGACACGCGTTCCTGCCGCACGCTATGGAGATACTTGAGATAGCCGACAAGGCCGCCATTCAGTTAGCCAGCCTGCAGGAAGGGCGCGGAGGCACGCTGAAAATTGCCGCGCTGACGACCTGCTCCGCGGTGCTGCAGCGCTGTTTGGGCGAATTTTGCACGCGCCACCCCGACATTGTTGTGGACATAGATTTCACATCCGGCCGCGCGCAGACGTTGGCGATGAACGAGTCGAACTACGACATTCACTTCGCCGTTGACGAAATGGTTCCGCCGGGGGAGACGTTCCGTACGATAAAGACAACGGCGGAGCAGCTCTGCTTGGCTTTTCCCAAAAACCACCCGCTGGCCAACGAGCCGCTGGATTTTTCCAAGCTGGCAGGGGAGAGGTTCATTTCCGTTTCCCCGACCGACGGCCCCGCGCTGCACGACCAAATTATGAAAGTCTGCGCCGCGCGCGGCTACACGCCGAGGGTCGTGGGGCAGTATGACCGCGCGGAGGCTGTGCTGCTGAGCGTGGGCGCGGGTCTGGGCATCGGCATCATACCCGGCGGACTGAGCCGAGTGTTCTACGCCGAGAACGTGAAGCTCGTCCCCATAGAGGGCGAGGACGCGCTGCGCAGCTATGTGCTGGCGTGGTCGCGGCCGATCAAGAACCCGGCGGTGACGATGTTTATTGAAATAGCCGAGAAACTATTCAAGAATGATTAACATAACACGGCAAATTTAGGTCGCCAAACGCGAAAGCTATAATTTTTTTGCAAAAACGCACATATTTTTTGGAATTTGCACTTGACCTTTTGGCGGTTGAGAGGTTATAATAAACACGCAATGGGTTTATGGCGCATATGTCGAGCCCGTTTGCATGCAGCTTAATATTCTTTTTATACTTCATGTTTCCGCGCCGCCTGTTTCTAAGGGCGCTGCCTTTCCGAGGGCGCACCTATGAACATCCGGCCTGAGCCTCTTGGCTTGCGGGGTCATGCTCGGAAACGGCATGGCCTTCACATTTTGAGAAGGAAACGGGCATTTCGGATTTTTCAGGCCGTGAACGCCGCAGGGCGCTCGCCGCGGGCGGGAAGTGAGGTGTAGCTTTTCAGAATCGGCACATGGTTATGACCTGAATTTATTTTGAATTTGGAGCAAAACCGCGGAGCCGAATTTTTGTGTTGCAGAGGAACGTCTTATGAACAACGAACCCAAGAGCCCAAGCGAAATTTTTGGGCCCGAAGAAGAGTACGAACAGAAACACGAAAACGACGTCAGGATTGGCGCCCTTGAAAAGGACGGCGACCAACTCCTGAAAGTACTGGACGAGGGCGGAATGGTAGCCGTTGTTTCCGGACTGGAAATAATGTATGTCTTTATCCGCTACAATCAGTACCAGTGCTTCATCCATGAGCTCAATGGCGAAGAGGGTCGCTATAAAGCCTGGGATATTAACGAGCGCAACAGAGCCATGCTCAGCAATCTTGACTCGGCAGCTGACCAGCTATTCGAGATACGATATAAACCGGAAATGAACTATATGGGCGTCATGGTGGCGGCCGAAAGAGGCATAGTGAATTTCATGGATTATATCGGCGCGTTGCCGGTTGAAGATACAGATTTTATGTCGTGGCAGGATAAGGAAGGAGAATCAACGTGACCAAAACTTACAAATTCGTCTGCCGAAGCACCCGCCGGGGATTCACCGAGTGGGCAAGCATCATGGAGGACGACACCGAGGTAAAGCGCATCGACAGAGACGTGCAGGTTGAAACGGTGCGTCAGTTCCGCGAGCGCGTCGGAGCACAGCTTGAGGCTGAAGGCTACCGCTTGGCAGACCATCAGTACACTCTTTGAGCTTAAAGAAAAGGGAGTGAAACAATGACTTTTATTTCAATGCTTATCCAGCACCACGCCGGCCCGACCGGAAAGGTGCTCATCTGCAAAAACGAAAACGGCAAGTGGGAATTTCCCCGCGGCAAGGTCAAAACAAACGAGACCTCCGAGCAGGCTGTTGAGCGCATAGCATGGGAGCAGTTCCGCATGGTAGTCAAGTGCGGCAAGATGACCATGATAGGCCGCAACAAACCCGACGACGGCTATGGCGAGCACATACTTTGCGGTAATATCCGCCATAACACAAACACCAAGTACAACTACCGCGAGTACTACGAGGCGATTGACCTCTGGCAGACCGAGCCGGAAAAAATCAAGTATGACGAATACGCTTGGGTACATCCGACCGAATTGGCCGAATATGCGTTCGAGGGCGACGATGCGAATTTCCTCGCCAAGTATGACCCGTGGGTCAACTGCGAGCAGATATTCGACGTGCGTATGTACTGAGGAGGAAGTCATGGAAAAGCTGAAAAAGTACGTTTATGAGAGCGACATACAGCGGCGCGAGAAACCGCTGGAGTACAAATATATGTTCGCAAAGACCTGCGCCGTCACGGTTTATGCCGAGAACGAGGAGCAGGCACTTGAGCTGGCGAAGGGCGCTATAAGAACCCGCCTGTACCAGAGCGGAATACTGCCGGTCGGCGAGCCGAGATTTGTCCGCGTGGACGACCTTCCCCGCGACTGGAGCTACGGCTATGACGACGAGCGCGTCACCGGCTTTGACATTGACGACCAGACCCGCATTAAAAGCGGCAAGGACGTTTTTGTCCTGAACTGAGGAGGGAAACAACAATGAGCAAGGTTAAATATCTGTTCCACGTTCCTGACGGAAACCTTTTCCTCACTCAGGAGGAGGTTGACGCCAAGGTAAAGGAAATCCTCGATGCCTGCCCCAGCGAGCACACCTGCTCCTACCGCGTGTGGTACGAGGGCTTTGAGGGCTGCGGAATGCCGCAGATTCCTACCAAGGAGGCCATAGAGCGCGCCATAGACAAGCTGCCCGACTGGGACCGCGTTCCCGCCATGCGCTACGAGAAGTACGGCGTTGTGGAACCGAGCTATGTCCGCAACAACTACGACCAGCAGAAGAAGGAGGACAACGGCACGCCTATGGTGCTGCACCAGTTCCACCGCGGCAAGCACTACCAAGGGCCTGACGGACGCATCTTCTGGCTGGCTGTTATCGAGGTTTTCGACATGCGCTGCTTCGAGCGTAAGGACGGTACATATGTCGGCCAGATGGTCGAAATTGACCCGTTCTCCGACTACGCCAAGCAGATGGTCGAAGTGAATGTATAAGGAGACAGACAATGGCTGAAAATGTGACTACTGTACCCGTAAATCAAATATCTCCCAACACCAACGGCAAGCTGCGCATAACCCACAGCGTCTGCGTTGGCGGACCGATGGAGGTTCACACCATAGACGGCGTTATGCGCCGCGTTCGTCCGATAGTCCTGACTGACGACGACGCTCCCGGCTGGGTCATCAAGGCCCGCGGTCAGGAGTTCACCCCGCAGCGCAAGACGACCATGTCCCTGCTGGGCTACTGCGAAAAAGACCGCACCTACGCCTACGACCGCCTGAAGTACCCGATGATTCGTGAGGACTTCGTGGAGACTCCCGACGGCAAAAACCGCAACACGGAAAACCGCGGCAAGAGCGGCTACCGCCGCGCGAGCTGGGACGAGGCTCTCAGCCTTGTCGCCCGCGAGATTAAGCGTCTGCACAAGACCTACGGCAAGGAGACAATAACCGCCTGCACTTCCTCCCACCACAGCTGGGGTCTGAGCGGCTACAAAATCTCCCTGTTCAACCGCTTCTTCTCCATGATGGGCTACACCCGCGTCATCGACAACCCCGACTCTTGGGAAGGCTTCACTTGGGGCACTCCGCACACCTACGGCTACTACTGGCGTCTGGGCGGCCCCGAACCGTTCGATATGCTGGAGATGGCTCTGCAGAACACCGAGACCATAATCATGTGGTCCCATGACCCCGACACCACCCGCGGCGGCTACTCCGCTCAGGAGAGCGCGCTTTGGCGCTGGTGGATGAAGGACGTCGGCATAAAGTTCATCTTCATTGACCCGATGAACAACTTCTCCTCCGTCAAGATGGCGGATAAGTGGTACGGCCCGCGCATGGGCACCGACGCCGCTTTCCTTGAGGCTATTGCCTACACTTGGGTAACAGAGGGAACCTACGATAAAGAATATGTTGCGCAGCACGGCCACCGCTTCAAGGAGTGGGAAGCTCATCTGCTCGGCCTCGGCCCTGACGGCACTGCCAAGACCCCGAAGTGGGCGGAAGGCATCTGCGGCATCAAGGCTGCCGACATCAAGGCTCTTGCGCGTCTGTGGGCGAGCGACGTTACCATCGCCGGCAGCGGTATGCGCGGCGGCTTCGGCGGCGCCTGCCGTACCGTCGGCGGCACCGACTACGCCCGTCTTATCGTCTCCCTGCTCGGTATGCAGGGCATGGGCAAGCCCGGCCGCAACATGTGGGGCGGCAGCTGCGGCGCGCCGATGAACTACAACTTCTGGTTTGGCGGCTACTCCGACCCGCTGTCCAGCATTGCTAAGGCTCCTATATGCGACCACCCCGCGGTCAACACCGTGGAGCAGGTGCTCTACCGTCCGAATATGCCGGACGCCATTCTTGACGGCCACTACGAGTGGTACGGCGAGGGCTTCTGCGGCGGCGGTCTGGACTTCGAGTTCACTCGTCACATCTACCCGCAGCCCGGCTACAACAAGGTTCACTGCTTCTGGCGCTACGGCGGCTCCTTCATCGGAACCATGCTGGACACCAACAAGTGGGTGCGCATGTATAAGAGCCCCGAGCTGGAGTTCGTTATCAATCAGGACATCTACTTCACTCCTGAGACCCGTCACGCTGACGTTATCCTGCCCGCCTGCACCAACCTTGAGCGCGTTGACATCGGCGAGGTCGGCAACTCCGGCAACGGCGGTTACTGCTCTCACTCCCAGACCGGCAACAGCTGGCAGGTCATCGTGTTCCAAGACAAGGCTATCGAGCCTCTGTGGGACTCCCGCAGCGACTTCTGGATATTCTCTCAGGTCGCCGCACGCCTCGGCTGGGGCGAGGAGTTCACCGAGGGCCGCAACGAGGAGCAGTGGGCTAAGCGCTTCTGGCAGTTCTCCGACCTGCCCAAGCACATGAGCTGGGAAGAGTTCAAGAAGAAGGGCTACTACATCCCGCCCGTATCCTACAAGCCCGAAGACCGCGACCCCAAGACCGGCCTTATCGAGAACTGGGACCGCTGGCCCGGCTTCCAGTGGTTCGCGGAGAACCGTCCCTGCGACACTCCGAACCACCAGATATTCCAAGAGGAGCACAAGCTCGGCACTCTCTCCGGCAAGTGGGAGTTCGTTTCCGAATCCATGCTCTACTGGGCTCCCGACGACGAGATTCGTACCCCCATCGCGCACTACAAGGACGCTTGGGAAGGCCACAAGTCCCTGTCCGCGGACAAGTATCCGTACGGCATGATTTCTCCGCACCCCCGCTTCGACTACCACACGCACTACAACCTCCACGCCGTGTGGCTCTGGGAGATTCCCGAAAACCGTCACTATATCAACGGCAACCCCTATCTGGTGTGCCGCATAAACCCGGTGGTTGCTGCCCAGAAGGGCATCAAGGACGGCGACATTGTCCGCCTGTTCAACGACCGCGGCTCCGTTCTCTGCGCTGCCCGCGTAACACGCCGTGTGAACAAGGAGACTATACACGCCTACACCTCCTCCGGCATTTACAACCCCATCGAATACGGCGAGCGCGAGAGCTGGGATAAGGGCGGCAGCGTGAACCTGCTTGTCCCCGGCCGTCTGATGGGCGAATATATACCCGCAATGGTACCAAACTCCTGCAACATCGACGTCGAGCTGGCAGAGGCCGACCCGAACTTCGGTCAGGGCTTTGAACACATACTTGACGCTGTTGACAAGCAGCAGCTTGAGACCCAGCGCCCGATACGCACATCCGCCGAAGCTGACCTGCTGTTCGGCGAGAAGGAGGCAAAGATTTCATGAGACCCGGAATGCTTGTTGACGCCGGCCGCTGCATGGCCTGTTACGCCTGCTTTATGGCCTGCAAGGATGAACACTGCGGTTGGGGCTCCGCTCTTACCAAGCCCCAGCCCGAAATGGGCCAGTACTGGATGAATATTGTGGAGTGGGAGCGCGGTGACAGTGAACGCCGCATCAAGACCGCCAGCGTCCCCACACTCTGCGAGCACTGCGAAAACCCGTGGTGCATGGCCGCCGCCAAGGACGGCGCCGTGTACAAGCGCCCCGACGGCATAGTCATCATTGACCCCGAGAAGGCCGTCGGCCAGCGCCAGATTGTTGACGCCTGCCCCATCCACGCTATATATTGGAACGAGGCTCTCCAGCTTCCGCAGAAATGTACCCTCTGTGCGGAACTGCTCGACGACCCCGAGTACCCCGGCAAGGAGCCCCGCTGCTCCGAAGCCTGCCCGAACCAAGCGCTGATATTCGGCGACCTTGACGACCCCGACAACCTGCTGCACCAGCGCATGGCTATCCGCCACTACACCCCGCTCACCGGTTTCCCGACCGACCCCCACGGCAACGTTATCCATGTTGACGTTCCCACCGCTTTCCTCTTCGGCACCGTTTACTACCCTGAGGAAGAGGAAGAGGTCTGCATCGGCGCCCATGTCAAAATGGTCTGCGAGGACGGCACTGTCTATGAGCAGGACACCAACTGGGCCGGCGACTACGAGTTCGAGTGGCTGCCCGAGGGCAAGAAGTTCCACATCACCATCACCAAGGACGGCTACAAGCCCATTGAGATAGACACCGAAACCGGCACCGGCACCCACGCCGACCACGTTGTTGGTATGCACTATCTTGAGGAAGTATAACGCATAAAGCGTATATGACCTAAAACTACAGAGACTGCATCGCTTGCGGTGCAGTCTCTGTTTGTTTTGTGGCTCTGAGACGAAATAAGCGGCGCTGACCACTCAATCCACGAGTGGCAAGCGCCGCTTTTGACGTTGAATTATGCTTTATCTCTCGTTCATCGGCACATACGGGACGTTGTGCAGCGCGGAGCGGTAGGCGGGGCGCATTATGCGCTTGCCGGTCATGACCTCCTCAATGCGGTGCGCGCACCAGCCGGATATGCGCGCTATGGCGAAGAGAGGAGTGTACAAATCCTGCGGAATGGAGAGCATGGAGTAGACAAGCCCCGAGTAGAGGTCCACGTTGGAGCATATGGGCGTCTCCAGCTTCTTGAACTCCGTCAGCATTTCTATGGACATATCCTCGAAGCGCGAAACAAAGCTGAACTGTTCGCCGCGCCCAGAGGCCTCGGCCATGCTGCGGGCGTACTTTTTCAGCATGACGGAGCGCGGGTCGGACTCCGTATAGACGGCGTGGCCTATACCGTATATCATGCCCGAGCGGTCTCCTGCCTCCTTGCGCAGTATGCGGGAGATGTAGTCGCGCATATCGCCGTCCGTGGGGCTTGTGCCCAGAGACTCCATAGCGAGGCGGAGCATTTCCACAACCTTGGCGTTCGCGCCGCCGTGCAGCGGGCCCTTGAGCGAGGAGACGGCGGAGCTGATAGCGGAGTATGTATCCGAGCCGGTAGAGGAGACTGCGCGGCAGACAAAGGCGGAGTTGTTGCCGCCGCCGTGCTCCGCATGGAGCATGAGCATGAGGTCCAGCAGCTTGGCCTCCTCCGGTGTGTAGCTCTTGTCCTCGCGTATCATGCGCAGGAAGTTTTCCGAGAGGGAGAGGTCCTCGCGCGGGTTGTGCAGGACTAAGCTCTTGCCGCCGAAGTAGTGACGCTTGACGGCGTAGGAGTTGGCGACGATGAGCGGCAGGCGGCCGATTAGCTCAATGCTCTGGCGCATCATGTTCTCCAGCGACGTGTCATCGGGAGTCTTGTCGAAGGTGTAGAGCGCCAAAATGCAGCGGCTGAGGTTGTTCATTATGTTGCGGCAGGGGGACTTGATTATCATGTCCTCAACAAAGCCGCGCGGGAAATGGCGCGCCGAGGAGAGCATATCCTGAAAAAGCCGGAAGTTCTTCTCTGTCGGCAGCGTTCCGAACAGCAGCAGGTAGGATACCTCCTCGTAGCCGAACGTACCGGCGGCTTGGTGTGCCTCCACAATGTCAACCACATTTATGCCGCGGTAATATAGGCGGCCGGGCGCGGGAATACGCTGACCGTCCTCGACAACATAGCCCTGCACCGAGCCGATTTTGGAAACGCCCGCCAGCACGCCGGTGCCGTCGCTGTTTCGCAGGCCTCGCTTCATGCTCTCGCCTCGGTAGTAGGCGGGGTCGATGCTGTATTCCTTGGCGACGTCTGAGCATAGACGGCTCATGTTTTCGATTATGAAGTTTTCCTCCACAGTCCTGCCTCCTTTAATAATCACATTATGATTATTATATCCGATGTTTTACTCAAAAGCAATGAAAAACACATCAAACTTCACAAAAATCCATTTGTTACAAAATTAACTGCTGTTTTTGCTTGCCTGTCGTCAAAATTAGTGATATTCTTGACCTGTAAATGAAAATTGGGGGAGGCAGTCCATGATGAAGCTTTCATCCGACGGCGTTTTTCTTGAAAACGGCAGACCCGTTCCCGCGTCGGAATACCACGGCAATAAAGACGAGGGCAGGGACAAGACCATAGCTTGGTCGGTTCTCAGCGCCCACAACACTTCCGACAGCGGCGAAGAGCTGCGTATCCGCTTCGACGCGCTCATATCGCACGACATCACCTATGTGGGCATAATCCAAACCGCCCGCGCCAGCGGCCTTGAGCGGTTCCCGCTGCCCTACACGCTCACCAACTGCCACAACAGCCTCTGCGCTGTCGGCGGCACCATAAACGAGGACGACCACGTATTCGGCCTGTCCGCCGCGAAAAAGTACGGCGGCATATTCGTCCCCGCCAACCTCGCGGTCATTCACCAGTACGCGCGCGAGGAAATGGCGGCCTGCGGGCGCATGATTTTAGGCTCCGACAGCCACACGCGCTACGGCCCGCTGGGCACAATGGGCGTGGGCGAGGGCGGACCGGAGCTGGTGAAGCAGCTGCTGGAAAACACCTATGACATCGCAAGGCCAGAGACGGTGCTTATCTACCTCACCGGCGCGCCCCGCCGCGGGGTTGGCCCGCACGACGCGGCAATCGCCCTCTGCGGCGCGGTGTACAAAAACGGCTTTGTGAAAAACCGCGTGCTGGAGTTCGTCGGCCCAGCCATTGCCGGACTTTCCATGGACTACCGCTTCGGCATAGACGTTATGACGACCGAGACGGCTTGCCTCAGCAGCATATGGCAGACAGATTCGCTGGTGGAGGAGTACCTGACTGTCCACGGGCGAGGGGAGAGCTACCGCGCTCTCGCTCCCGCCGAGGGCGCTTACTACGACCGCTGCATAGAGATTGACCTCAGCGAGATTGAGCCGATGGCCGCGCTGCCGTTCCACCCCTCGGAGGCTTACACCATACGCCAGCTGCTTACCGACGGCGGCGACATACTGCGCGAGGCGGAAAAGCGCGCCGAGGCGCAGTTCGGCGGCAAGGTCAGCCTTGATTTAACCGGCAAGTTGGGCAAGCGCGGACTGTATATAGGTCAGGGCGTCATAGCCGGCTGCGCGGGCGGAATGTACGAAAATATTGCCGAGGCCGACGCCATACTGCGCAGCGGAGCCATTGGCGCGGGCGAGTTCGCGCTCTCCGTGTACCCGTCCAGCGTACCCGTGAACATGGAGCTTATGGCCTCCGGTGTGCAGCAGTCGCTGATGGCGGCGGGCGCCGTGTTCAAGCCCTGCTTCTGCGGGCCGTGCTTCGGCGCGGGCGACGTTCCCGCCAACAACACGCTCTCCGCGCGCCACGCTACGCGCAACTTCCCCAACCGCGAAGGCTCCCGCCCAGACGACGGACAGCTTGCGGGCGTCATGCTCATGGACTCGCGCTCCATTGCGGCAACGGCGGCCAACGGCGGCTGGCTCGCGGCGGCGGACGAGGCGGACTACGTACAGCCGGAGCCTCACCGCCCGACATATAACTCCAAGACCTACGCCGTGCGCGTCTACCGCGGCTACGGCAAACCCGACGAGAGCGCCGAGCTGAAGTTCGGCCCCAACATAGCGCCGTGGCCGGACATCGCTCCGCTTGGCGACAACCTCCTGCTGCGCGTCTGCTCGGTTATCCGCGACAGCGTGACAACTACGGACGAGCTTATCCCCTCGGGCGAGACGTCGTCCTACCGCTCCAACCCGATAAAGCTGGCCTCGTTCGCCCTCTCCCGCCGCGACCCAGGCTATGTTGACCGCGCCAAGGCGGTGCAGAGCCTCACCAAAGAGAGCGTGACCGAGGTGCTGGGCAGACTCGGCGCGGACACGGACGCGGAGACAACGGTCGGCAGTGTGATTTTTGCCAACCGCCCGGGCGACGGTTCGGCGCGCGAGCAGGCCGCCTCCTGCCAGCGAGTGCTGGGCGGCTGCGCCAACATATGCTATGAATTTGCCACCAAGCGCTATCGCTCCAACTGCATCAACTGGGGTATGCTCCCGCTGAATCTGGACGCCGACGCCGTGTTCGACTGTGAGGTCGGGGACTGGATATACATACCGAATGTCAAAAGCGCCGTGGAGCAGGGCAGCCGCAGACTGCAAGCCGTTACTATGACGAAAAACGGCCTCGGTGAAATGACGCTCAACCTGCCGGAGCTGACCGCGGAGGAGCGCGAGATTATCCTGCGCGGATGCCTGATGAACTACTACGCCGCGCAGAGAAAGGGCTGAAAGCAATGGATAAAATAAAAATGAATCCCATAGCCGAGCTTGACGGCGACGAAATGACCCGCGTGCTCTGGCAGATGATAAAAGACGAGCTCATAGAGCCCTTTGTGGAGCTGAACACGGAATATTACGACCTCGGGCTGCCGAACCGCGACGCAACGGGAGATGTGGTGACAACGGAGGCTGCAAACGCCATAAAACGGCTGAAAGTGGGGGTAAAGTGCGCAACAATCACGCCAAACGCGCAAAGAGTGGAGGAATACTCGCTGCACAGCATGTGGCCGAGCCCCAACGGGACCATACGCGCGGTGCTGGACGGCACGGTGTTCCGCCGCCCCATTCCCGCCGCCGGAATCCGTCCCTTCGTGCGCACATGGAAAAAGCCCATTACCATAGCCCGCCACAGCTACGGCGACATCTACAAGGCCACCGAGTACCGCGTACCCGGCGCGGGCAAGGCGGAGCTGCTGTTCACCGGCAGCGACGGCGAGTGCTCACGTCAGACTATTTTCGACTTCACCGGCCCCGGCGTGCTGCAGGGGTCATATAACAAGGACGACAGTATATATAATTTTGCGCGCTCATGCTTTGAGTACGCGCTTTCGGTGGGGGAGGACTTGTGGTTTTCCGCCAAGGACACAATCTCCAAAAAATACGACCACCGCTTCAAGGATATCTTCCAAGAGCTGTTCGACGAGCACTACCGCCCGCTGTTTGAGGCCAAGGGGCTGAGCTATTTCTATACGCTCAATGACGACGCCGTGGCGCGCGTCGTGCGCAGCGAGGGCGGCTTTGTCTGGGCGCTGAAGAACTACGACGGCGACCTCATGAGCGACATGGTGGCCTCCGCCTTCGGCTCGCTGGCGATGATGACAAGCGTGCTCATGAGCCCCGACGGCTGCTTTGAGTACGAAGCCAGCCACGGCACGGTCACGCGCCACTACTACCGCTATCTGCGCGGGGAGACGACCTCGACAAATCCCGTGGCCACCATATTCGCGTGGAGCGGTGCGCTCGGAAAGCGCGGAGAATTAGACGGCAACGCCCCGCTGGTGAGCTTCGCCGGCTGCCTTGAAGAAGCTGTGCTGGACGTTATAGAGGGCGGCACCATGACCGGCGACCTCGCGGCGCTCTATGAGGGCGAGGCCAAGAGCGTATCGAGCGCGGAATTTATGGCCGCGGTGTACGAAAAGCTGACAGAATTGATGAGCAAGAACTAAAATTTTTAGGTTAAGATTATAAGGAGTAACAAAGCAATGAAAAATATGTTTCCGCATCTTTTCACACCCGGCACTATCGGCTCCTGTGAAATCAAAAACCGCCTTGTTATGCCGGCTCTCAGCACTGGTCTGTGCAACGCCGACGGCACGGTGAGCGACGCCTACACTGCGTTCTACACCACCCGTGCCAAGGGCGGCGCGGGGCTGATTATCACCGAATTTGCCGCCGTGAACAACACCAACGGCCGCCACAGCCCCAACCAGATTGGTATTTGGAGCGATAACCACATCCCGGGGCTGGCCTCCTTTGCCGAGACAATGCACGAGTACGGCGCCAAGGTCTTTGTCCAGCTCTGCCACCCGGGCAGCCAGAGCTACATCAAGTCCGACACGCCTCTGCTCACGCCCAGCGGGGTGGAGAGCCGCGTTATCTCCAACCCTGCGCGCCCTATGACGAAGAGCGAGATTCACAGCATTATTCGCGACTTCGCTGCCGCCGCGCTCAGGGCGCAGAAGGCCGGACTGGACGGCATTGAAATAAGCGCCGCGCACGGCTACCTGCTGCACGAATTTCTCTCGCCCTATACCAACAAGCGCACGGATGAGTACGGCGGCAGCACCATGAACCGCTGCCGCTTCGTCAAGGAGATATTGGAGGCCGTGCGCGAAAAGGTTGACCCCGACTTCCCCATAATGCTGCGCATAAGCGCCGAGGACTATCTTATAAGCGCGGGAATTATGGAAAAGGGCATGACGCTCTCCGACACCGTGGCGATTTTGAACTATCTTATTCCTTGCGGAGTGGACGCCGTCAGCGTCAGCAGCGGCACCTACGACACGCAGAACAGCGCGTGGGAGCCGGTCAGTTACCCGCAGGGCTGGAGAATGTACCTTGCCGACACAATCCGCCAGAACGTCCCCGTGCCGGTTGTCGGCGTTTCCGTCATACGTGAGCCGGAGTACGCTGAGGGCATAATAAAGCGCGGAGCCGTGGACTTCGTCGGCGTGGCGCGCGGCCAGATGGCTGACCCCGACTGGGGCGAAAAGGCGCGCGAAGGCCGCCCGCGTGAGATACGCCGCTGCATCTCCTGCCTGCACTGCATAGAAACATATTACAACACGGGCAAGAGTGAGTGCGCCATAAATGCACGCAGCAACTACGAGACAAAATATACCGCTCCCGTCAAGACCGGCGCGGGTCGTCCCGTAGTCATCGTCGGCGCGGGACCCGCGGGCATGGAGGCCGCGAGAATTTTGGCCATACGCGAGTTCAAGCCCATACTGTTTGAAAAGTCCGACCGCCTCGGCGGCCAGCTCAACATTGCCGATAAGCCGCCGTTCAAGGGCAAGATAGACTGGATTGCCGAATACTTTGCCGAGCGCCTCAAGGTGCTGAACGTGGATGTGAGGCTGAACACGGAAGCGACAGTGGAGGCAATCAAGGCGGAGAACCCCGTGGCCGTGTTCCTTGCGCTGGGCTCCCAGCCGAACCTGCCCGCGAGCATAGTGGGCATAGACGGGCCGAACGTCTACCGCGCGCCGGACGTGCTGACGGGCGCCGTAACGCTCAGGGGCCGTCAGGTGATAGTCGTCGGCGACGGCCAGACGGGCATTGAAACGGCGGAGTTTTTGGGAACGCAGGAAAACGTCGTCTCCATAATCGGGCGCGACACCATTATCGGCAAGAAAATATACGACCAGAACCGTGTCAACGTCACCAACCGCCTGCGGGCGCAGCACACGCGCTTTTTCCCCAACCGCAGCCTTGTGGCGATAAATCCGCAGGGCATAACAGTGGAAAACGTCGTGACGCACGATTTGAGCTTTATGGCAACCGACGCCGTAGTGCTGGCGCTGGGCGTAAAGCCGGCCACAGCCGCGAACGCGGAGCTTATTAAGGCGTTCCCCGACGCCGTGCTGCTGGGCGACGCAATACACGGCGGGCGCATAGCCGACGCCGTGCGCACAGCCTTCGAGGCCGCCAACTCCATAGAGTGAGCCGACGCACCGCCCGCAATTTGTTCGTTTTTGTGCGTTATTGAATAAAAATTGAGCGTGGAGACGCTGAATTTTGTGACGGAAAGATAATTGACTTTTTGCCTCCGCGGTGCTATCATAATAGATGTACAAAGAAGTACAGCTTTCACCCGAAGGCCGTACTTCTTTTTTACTTTTTCATTTCTTTTTCTCCTTTATTCTCCTCTTACTCTTTTTCTTATCAACCCCTTTAGCATTTTTCATTTTCCCCTGTCTCGGAGGCGTCAAGAATTTTTCTTGGCGTCTCCTACTTTTTTGCCCTAAAGCGGCGGAAAATTCGCGGCTGAGTGTAGAATTGTTCATAATTGTGAGGTATACTAAGATAAAATACCGCCCTCAGCAGCTTCCCCAGCACCTTTGAAGTCGGAAATTTGAGTTTTGAGGTCACAGAAATGGCATTTGTGGAGCTTCGCAGTGTAAATAAGGTCTACTCCGCGGGGCAAGCCGAGATTGCGGCTCTGCGCGATGTCACGCTCGACGTCGTGAAGGGCGAAATCTGCGTTGTTGTCGGCGCTTCCGCCTCGGGCAAGACCACACTGCTGAACATTCTGGGCGGAATGGACGCCGCGACAAGCGGCAGCGTGCGCGTTGACGGGGAGGAGATAAGCGCCTTTTCCCCGCGCCGCCTGACAGCTTACCGACGTTATGACGCGGGCTTCGTGTTCCAGTCCGGCGCGCTTATGCAGGAGCTGACGGCGCTGGAGAATGTTGAGCTCGCCGCGCGCCTTGGCCGCAACTCTGCGGACAGCGCAAAGGTTCTTACGGCCGTCGGCCTCGGCGGCAGGGAGGACTGTCTGCCTTGGCAGCTCTCGGGCGGGGAGCGGCAGTGCGCTGCCGTCGCCCGCGCGCTCGTGAAGCAGCCGAAGCTGCTGCTCTGCGACGAACCTACCGCCGTGCTGGACTACGCCACGGGGCGCAGAGTGCTGAAGCTTGTGCAGGATGCCTGCCGCAAAACGAGCATGACGGTGTTCATCGTTACCCACAACTCGGTGCTGACGGCAATGGCGGACAGAGTTGTCACGCTCGACTGCGGCACGGTCAGCTCCGTGGTGCGCAACGACCGCCCCACGCCGGTTGAGGACTTGGAATGGTGAGGCGCTGCGATAAGCGCGCCGGAGGCTCGGCGGGCAGGCTTGCCGCCATAGCAGCCGTGACCTTGCTTGCCGCGGCGCTGCTGGCCGGATTTGCCGCGCTCGGTCCCGCAATGGATAGGGCGCTGGACGGCTACGCCGCCGAAACCGCGCTCTACGACCTCAAGGCAACCTCCTCGCTGGGCTTTGAGCCAAACGCTGCGGAGACTATTGCGCAGTCAGACGGTGTCAGCGCCGCCGAGGGCGCGTTTTACGCCGAGGCCGCGGCGCTTTACAGCGGGGGAGAGGCAGACTTCGCTTTCCGCTCTCTCACAAGCGGCACAACCCGTGTTGCGCTGACCGCCGGAGCGATGCCGCAGAGCGGCGGCGAGTGCCTTGTGGATGCCGGCGCGTTTACGGAGAACGACATCGGCTCCGTTATCCGCTTGTCGGACAGCAATTCCGCCGATATTTTGAGCTTATTTCAGTATGCGGAGTACACGATTACCGGCCTTTGCACCAGCCCCGAATATATCAGCTCCGAGCGCGGCTCGGCGGGCGCGTTTGTCTATATTCCCCGCGAGGGCTTTGCAGTGGACATCTGCACCGAAATTTATATTTCCCTGACAGACTCCGCGGAGGCGCAAGAGGCGGACTACAGCGCCCTTGTAAGCTCTGCCGCCGTCAAAATAGAACCGCTCACCGTCGAGCTTGCCGCCGAGCGCTGCGAAAACGCAGCCGCCGAGGCGCACGAGAAAGCCGACGCTGCCGCGCTGGACTATGCCGCTGCACTTGATGAGTACGAAGAGCTCTCCGCCGCTCTGGAGCAGCTGAAAGCCGACACACAGGCGGACTTGGATGCCGCATGCCAGAGCATTGCCGACGAGGAGTATGTCCTTGGTGTCGCTTGGGACGCCTACCGCAGCCGTCTGGAGGCGCTGACAGACTTGGAGGAGACGAGCGCCGCCGCCGCGGAGGAAAGCGCAGCGGAGCTTGCCGAGACGCTGGCGGACTTGGAGCAGCGCGAAGCGGAGTACACCGCCGCGCTGGCAGACTATGAATCCGCGCTGTCTGATTATAACAGCTCGCTCAATGAATATACTGCCGCCCGCGACGCTTGGGACGCCGAGCTTGCCGCCGCGCTCGCAGCGCTGGACGCAGGAGAGATTGATAACAGTCAATTCACCTCGCTGCAAAGCACACTGAACACCTCAGCTGCCGAGCTGAACGCCGCAGAGGCCGAGCTCACGGCGGAAGGGGAGAGGCTGGAGGCAATAAAAACGCAGCTGGAGAGTGAGCGCGCGGCGCTGGACAGCGAGCGGGCGGACTGCAACGCCGCTGCTGCCGACTTGGAAGCCTCGCGTGCAGAAGCGCAGGCGCTGCTGGAGCAGTCCCGAATGGAGCTGAACACCGAGCGCGCGCGGCTCGTGAGCGCCGAAGCCGAGCTGGACGCGGGCAAGACGGAGTATTATGCCGCGGAGGCGGAGACCGCAGAGCGCGTTGACGACGCCGAAATTGCTCTTGCAAACGCCGAGACTGAGCTAAAAGCGGCGCAAGAGAGCCTTGCTGCGGCGGAGACTGCACTGGAGACGCTGACAGCGCCCACGGTGCAGCTGCTTGGCCGCAGCTCAAACGCCGGATATATCGCCTATAAGGCGGAGACAGACGCTGTGCGCGGCATTGCCGCAGTCTTTGCCATAATATTTTTCGTACTTGCTGTATTCGTATGCCTGACGCTTCTGTCGGAGGACGTGAAATCTCTGCGCTTCCGCCTCGGCGTTTTCACGGCGCTGGGCGGCTTCGGCAGCGCGGCGGCGTGGCGGCGGATACTCTGCGCGATTGGCGTCTGCGCTGCGGGCTGCGTATGCGGCTGCGCTCTGGGCTCGTGGCTTATGCCGACGCTGGCACGCTCTGTCTGCCGCGCCGAGTATGCTTTTGCCGGAGCCATATCCCCGCGCGGCGTTCCGTTGTTCGCCCTTTTCGCCTGCGCGCTGTATCTGCTTGCGGCGCTCTCCGCAGCCGTTTCTCTGTACCGCAAAGAGCTCTCGGCAACTCCTGCCGAGCTGATGCAGCCGAGAGTTGCCGCGCGCTATCCCCGCAGCATAGAGACCGGCAGCAACGGCGCGTTCCTGCTCGCTTTAGCGGCGCGCAGTACCCTGCACCGACCTGCTGTAATGCTCATTGGCGTCGGCGGCGCGGCGGCGCTTATTTCCGCGGGCTGCTCTCTCCGGCGCTCGGCAGAGAATATTGCGGCGCTGAATGTCGTTGCCATGGCGATAATCGCGTTTTCCGCGGCACTGGCGCTTGCCGTTATATTCGCTTCCGCTGCCCTCAGTGTGCCGAGATACGGGCGTGGGCTGGCCGCCGCAAGGGCTCTCGGTCTCTCGGATATGCAGTCATTCGCGTGGCTTTGCGGCGCGGATTATATTCAGGCGGCAGCGGGAGCGGTAATCGGCCTCCCCGTCGGAGCGCTTTTGTACCGCCTTGTGTTGCTCGTTCTTGGACAGAGCGTCGCTTTAGCCTCAACGTCAGCCGCGGCAGACTGCCTGACAGCCGCAGCGCTCATTTTGCTTGCGGACTTCGCCGCGGCATTTGCAGCTTTCCGGCGCACACGGCGCGCGGGCATAGTCACACCGCTTGAGGCCGCAGATTTCTCAGCTTGTAATTAACATTTTATATATAAAATAAACCGAGGAGGACAGCATAGTGTTTTTGCCAGACAGTAAGAGTATTGAATACGAAAACAACCAGCTCGCGGAGGTGATTTGCCAGCTCCGCTTTCCCACCATACTGAGCATAGACACGCGCGAGCCTGCGGAGTTTCAGGAGGCCGTGAGGCAGGACTTTCCAAAGTATATGCTCCAAGTGGAAAAGCTGCCGCCAATAAACGGCAGCCAGCAGCGGCAGGTGAATAACTATAGCTTTATCTCTGAGGACGGAGGCTACAAGCTGAGCCTGACCAAGAATTTTCTCGCCCTCTCAACTGTGCGCTACACGAACTGGGATGACTTCGCGCGCTGGCTCGACCAGCCTCTGGGCATGTTCATCAGCATATATAAGCCCGCGTATTTCGAGCGTGTCGGACTGCGATATGTGAACGCCTTTTCCCGCGAAAAGCTCGGTCTGACCGACTGCCGCTGGGACGAGCTGATAGCCCCGCGCTACCTCAGCGTACTCAACGGCATTCCCTCCGAGGAGGACGTTACCAAGGCCAGTGTGGACGTTGAAATGAAGCTCAGCGGCGAAATAAGAGCCAAAATTCACGCCGGCCCGGGATTCATCAAGCGCAACATTCGCATGGGCAACCAAATACGCTCCGTGCAGGACAAGGAGCGGCGCTTCATCTTCGACGAGGACATCTTTGTGGCAGGAAACATCAGTCTGCAAAGCTCCGCCGAAACGCTGGGCTCCGTGCACATCGAGGCCGACCGCCTCTTCTCTGAGTCCATAACCGATAAGCTCCACAATGCCATGAACCCCGTCTACAACTGAGTACGCGCGCAGAGCTGAAAGCAAGATTTATCGTTGCATTTTTAAGAGGGATGTTTTATACTCAGAGTATAAAAACAAGAGACGAGGAGGCTGGCAGAATGGGGAGCTATCTCAATCCCGGGTCTATAAATTTTCAAAATTGTCTGGATTCCGAAATCTATATCGACAAGTCCCAGCTGATTGCGTTCACGAACCGCAAGAAAAACACGCTGCAAAAGTACATCTGCGTCAGCCGCCCGCGGCGCTTTGGCAAATCAATGGCGGCGGATATGCTGGCGGCGTACTACGGCTGCGGCGAGGACACGCGCGAGCTTTTTGCTAATCTAAAGATTGCGCAGGACAAGAGCTTTAGCGATAATTTGAATCGCTACTATGTCATTAAAGTGGATATGCAGTCTTTTATGAGCAAAACAACGTCTGTCGGCGAAATGCTCGAACGGCTCACTAAATTTATTGTTATGGACTTAAAACGCCTGTACCCGACAGACATATTCAGAGACCCCGAGGATTTACCCGAATCGCTGTCCGACGTGTTTCAAGAGAGCGGCAGGCAGTTCGTCATTCTCATTGACGAATGGGACTGCGTCATGCGGCGCTACCACAGCGAGCAGGAGAAGAAGGAGTACCTTGACTTTCTGCGCAATTTGATGAAAGATAAACCATATGTCGCTTTAGCCTATATGACGGGTATTCTGCCGATTAAAAAATACGGCGAACACTCGACGCTGAATATGTTCTACGAATACTCGATGATAGACTCCGCTGAGATAAGCGACTGCTTCGGCTTCACTGATGACGAGGTCGCGGAGCTTTGCGAGAGATACAACATGAACCTTGATACCGCCAAGGAGTGGTACGACGGGTATCGGCTGATTTCCGAAGCCGGCGGAGTGCGGAGGGAATATTCGATTTACAGCCCGAAGTCCATATCCGAATCCATGCTCCGGCACAGGTACGACGCATATTGGAACCAGACCGAAACATATGAAGCGCTGAAAGTCTACATCGAAATGAACATGGACGGCCTCAAGGACGCAATCGTTGAAATGCTGGCGGGCGCGTCGGTGGAGATAGACACGGGCGTATTCCACAACGATATGTTTGAACTGCACAGCCGCGACGAGGTGCTGACGCTGCTGGTGCATCTTGGGTATTTGGCGTACAATCAGGACAACGCCACGGTTTCCATTCCCAACAAAGAAGTCTCGAACGAGTTCGTCCGCTCCGTGCGGCAGATAAGCTCATGGGGAGAGGTTGCGCGCTCAATCCAAAACTCTAAGTCGCTGCTGCAAGCCGTGTGGGACATGGACGGCGCGGCGGTGGCTGCGGGAATCGAAACGGCGCATCAGGAAGTCTCCATACTACAGTATAACAACGAAAATTCCCTAAGCTGCACCATCGGTCTGGCGTTTTACTACGCACGCGAGTATTATAACATGGTGCGAGAAATGCCCACCGGCAAAGGCTTCGCGGACATCTGCTTCGTCCCGCGTCCGAACCACTTGGATAAACCGGCAATAGTCGCAGAGCTGAAGTGGGACAAATCCATAGAGGCCGCAATTTCGCAGATAAAAGAGAAAAACTACCCGGATTGTCTGAGCGATTACAGCGGCAAGCTGCTTCTGGTCGGCATCAACTACAACCGCGAAGCCAAAACCCACGAGTGCGCGGTGGAGGCGGTAGAGGCTTGAAATAAACATATTGTCCCAACTTCGCAAAAAACGTGCCGCAAGCCCTTTTAACGCTTGCGGCACACTTTTTTATTCTCCTCACTCCAGCGACGCAATCAGTTGCGGCAGGAGGGGCTCGAATTTGACGCCGTATTTGTGTGTCTTGTCCGGCATCGTCAGGCGGATGCACTCTACGGTGTAGTCCGCGGCGACGGCGGCGGAGCGCAGGGGCGTTTTGCCGCGCAGCAGCGCGCCGGTGAAGGCGGAGGCGAACACGTCTCCTGTGCCGTGGCAGCTGGCCGCAAGGCGCTCGTGGCGGTAATATTCGAGCTTGCCGTTTTTGTACACCACAACGCCGGTGCTGTCGGGCGCGTAGCTTACGCCGGTGAGAACTATGGTTCCGGCGCAGAGTGCGGAGAGCTTTGCCAGCAGAGCGCGGATATATGCCTCGTCATAGCTCTCGCGGTAGTCAAGCCCCGTGAGGAGCGACGCCTCCGTGATGTTGGGGAGGATAACGTCAGCCTCCGAGCAGAGCACCTTCATGCTCTCCACAAATTCCGCGTCAAAGCCGGCGTAGAGGCTGCCGTTGTCCGCGCAGGCGGGGTCAACAATTTTCAGCGCTCCCGGGCGGGCGCAGGTGCGGAAAATATCGCGCACATAGTCAATCTGCTTCGCCGAGCCGAGGTAGCCGGTGTAGAAGGCGTCGAACGTTATGCCCTCGCTCTGCCAGTGGGCGCGTATGGAGGGCATATCCTCCGTCAAATCGCGGAATGTGTAGCCTGTGAAACCGCCGGTATGTGTAGACAGCACCGCCGAGGGCAGCACGCAGGTTTCCAGCCCGCAGGCGGAGAGAATAGGCAGCGCCACGGTGAGCGAGCACTGGCCGAGGCAGGAAATGTCCTGAATCGTCAAAATTCTTTTATAGTCCAAGATTTATACTCCTCCCTTGCACTCAAACGGAGCAGTGGTCACAGCCGTCGCTGTCTGGGAACTGCTCGCTGTCATAAGCAATGCCGTTTTTGTCGTAGTAGTCGCGCACCGCGGCCTTTATGGCCTCCTCCGCTAGCACGGAGCAGTGCATTTTGTGCGCGGGCAGGCCGTCAAGCGCCTCGGCCACGGCGCGGTTTGTCAGCTCCAGCGCCTCGGAGAGCGGCTTGCCCTTTATAAGCTCCGTAGCCATGGAGCTGGAGGCAATGGCCGAGCCGCAGCCGAATGTCTCAAACTTAACGTCGTCTATGGTATCGTCTTTAATTTTCAGATAAATTTTCATTATATCGCCGCACTTGGCGTTGCCGACCTCGCCAACACCGTCAGCGTCCTCAATAACGCCGACATTTCTCGGGTGGGTGAAGTGGTCCATCACCTTTTCGCTGTAGAGCGCCATGATAAAGTATCCTCCTTACAAAATAAATTCGCGTTCGCCGTTCATTTTCTCGCGCCAGAGCGGGGACATTCCGCGCAGGTATTCCACAACCTCCGGCACGGCGGCGAGGATATAGTCTATCTCCTCCGGCGTGTTGTACTCGCTGAGCGAGAGCCGCAGCGAGCCGTGCGCCACCTCGTGTACGCGGCCTATGGCCAGCAGCACATGGCTGGGGTCAAGCGAGCCGCTGGTGCAGGCCGAGCCGGACGAGGCGCTGATGCCGCGCGCGTCCAAAAGCAGCAGCATACTCTCGCCCTCTATGCCCTCGAAGCAGAAGCTCACATTGCCCGGCAGACGGTTAACGGGGTCGCCGTTCAGGGCACAGTGCGGAATCTTGGACAGCCCCTCAATGAGGCGGTCGCGCAGCGGAGTGAGGTAAGCCGCGTTTTTGTCAATATTGGCGCAGGCGTCCTCCATTGCGGCAGCAAGACCCATTATTGCGGGAATGTTCTCCGTTCCGGCCCGCTTGCCTCGTTCCTGCGCGCCGCCTTCTATGATATTCGAGAGCACGACGCCGGAGCGGGCGTAGAGCGCGCCGATGCCCTTTGGCCCGTGGAACTTGTGGGCGGAGAGGGAGAGCATATCTATGTTCTGTGCCTTGACGTCTATGTGCAGATGTCCGACGGCCTGTACGGCGTCAGTGTGGAACAGCACGCCCTGTTCACGGCAGACCGCGCCAATTTCCGCAATCGGCAGCACGGAGCCTATCTCGTTGTTGGCGTACATGACTGTCACAAGGCAGGTCTCCGGCCTTATTGCCTCCGCCACTTGCTGCGCGGTAATATTACCGAGCGCGCCGACAGGCAGATATTCGACCTCGAAGCCCTGCTTTTCCAGCGCCTGCAGTGTGTGCAGCACGGCGTGGTGCTCGAAAGCGGTTGAAATTATGTGCTTTTTGCCCCTTTTTTCTCCCCAACGGGCGGCGGAGACTATGGCCTGATTGTCGGCCTCGCTGCCGCCGGAGGTGAAATATATCTCCCGCGGCAGGCAGCCGAGGCACTTGGCTACACGCTCACGCGCCGAGGCAAGCGCCTCCGCCGCTCTCTGTCCGGCGGAGTGCAAACTGGAGGCGTTGGCGTATATTTCCTGCATATAGGGGAGCATGGCTTCAACCGCTCTGCCGCTCATTTTCGTTGTGGCGGCGTTGTCAGCGTATACTTCCATGATTATCCTCCGTATCAATTAAATATAAAATGAAGATAGGCTTAGCTAAGCAACTAACCCACTTTCATAGTATGTTATTATATATCCATACGCACTCTTTGTCAATACCCATGTTTGCAAAATCCGCCCCGAGGTCGGAGCGGAAGTTTGCATAGCGATTTCTCGGGCATAGCCGTCAGCCGAGGCAGCGGCCGTCGCCTCCGTCGTCCTCGATGAGCTGGGCGAGGGTGACGCTGTCGAGAAATTCGGTTATCATACTGTCCAATTTCTCCCACAGCGGCAGCGTCTTGCAGCTTTCCGCGCGCGGGCAGGTGTTCGGTTTGGTGCTCAGGCAGGATATGGGTGCAAGCGAGCCCTCGGCGGCGCGGAGTATGTCGCCCGCGCTGCACTCCTCTGGCTCCACGGCCAGACGGTAGCCGCCGCCCTTGCCGCGCACGCCGGTCACGAGCTGCGCCCGAACAAGCGAGGCTATTATGCTCTCCATGTATTTTTCGGAAATTTCCTGCCTGTCGGCAATGACCTTGAGCGGAACATAATAGGCGCCCTCGTAGCTTGCCAGCTCCACCATGATTCTCAGGGCATAGCGCCCTCTGGTTGAAAAAAACATTTTCTCATTTCCTCCAAAGACAAATAAGTTGTGCGTTCAGTCCGGCTGACGCTCATCTCCCATGTAGAACACGGCCACGGTGCCGGGGCCGGTGTGCGCGGCAATCACCACGCCGATTTCCCAAATTTTAATCTTGCCGCGCAGATTTGGGAACCTCTCGCATACCATCTCCGCCAGCACGGCGGCGTCCTCGGGGCAGTGGGAAGTGCTAATCCAGCAGGGCCCCGCGTAATCACGCCCGCCCGAAGCCTCGCGCTCCATTGTCTCCACCGTTGTGCGCATTGCCGCCTTCTTGCCGCGCACCTTGCCGTAGGCGATGATGCTGCCCGTGTTGTCAAGGTGCATTATCGGGCAGATATTGAGCACTGTGCCGATGGCTGCCATAGGCCCCGACACATGCCCGCCGCGGCGGAAATATTCAAGCGTTGTGGAGAAAAATTGGTGGTGTATGCGCCCCAAGTTCTCCCTGACCCAAGCCTCCGTCTCGTCGAAGCTGTGCCCCGCGTCGCGCAAGTCGGCAGCGCCGTCCACCAGCAGGCCGTAGCCGGAGGAGCTACACAGCGAGTCGATGACAGCAATGCGCCGCTCGGGGTGCTCCTCGCGCACCATATCGGCGGCAATCATGGCGTTGTTGACCGAGGACGACATACCCGAGCCGAAAGCGATGTGCAGCAAATCGCCCTTAGCGGACTGCTCCTCGAAAAATTCACGGTACTGCTCGATGTTCAGCGCCGTCGTGCGCGGCATCTTCCCGCTTTCCAGCAGCTTGTAGAAGTTCGGTATAGACTGCTCATCGCGCCCCAAGTCGTCCGTGTAAACGCGCTCGTCCACAATGTAGCTGTAAAAGAGCACAGGCAAGTCCCTTTGGCGGACATACTCATAGCTCGTGTCAATTGTCGATTCACAGCTCAAAATAAATTCGCCCATGTTCCCACTCCTCGCTTAGTTGTATAGTCTGCGGAGATTACGCTGCTCAAATATAATTTGCAACTGGGAATATTGTATCATTGCAAACGCGAAAAATCAATATAAAATGATTATTATGCCAAAAAGATTGCTGCACTCAATAAATTGCACTCATGCTAATGTGCCCTCAGAAGCGTTTTCGTATTTATAACACATACTCCGATATGCTGTAGCGCCGGTAACAGTATAATGCAATTAAAGATAGTGTAAACTTTTCATAGACAAAATAAAAAGGGGTAAGCGGAATAGTTGGGTTTCCGTTGGGACTCAAAATTCGGCTCACAACCGTTCAAGAAAAAGAACCGAAAAACAAGCGTCGAGGCGCTCTGTAACAGGGCGGTCCCGACGTTTTTTGCCGCGCGGCGAATTTTTATTATTGTTTTTGCAAAAAAATGCTTGCGCTTTTTGCCTTAATGATGTAATATGAGCTTACAAGGCAACACAAAGGCAGGCTATGGGGTGCTGGTAACGCCCCATAACCCAAGAGCAGGAGCGGATACCTCCCACACAGCAGCCAGATTCACAGCTGCAACCTTGTCCATTATATCATTATATTTTTCTTTATCAAGTGTAAATTATATATAATGGGCATATAAGAGCAGTTACCTTTCGGCGGCGTGGGGACGACAAAAACCCTGCGCCGCCTTTTGAGTTGTCTTGGCACAAACGCCTCGGGGCGCGCTTTTGCCTGAACAGCGCCCCGTGGCCGAGTGTCAGGAAAAATTCAAAATAGAAAGGGAAATCTGTATGAAAGCAAAACTGAAAAAAGCACTGGCAATGCTGCTGGTGCTCTGCTTCGCCGTCTCCCTCGCGCCAATGGCGCTGGCGGCGGACGAGGACAGCGAACTTATCCAACTTGCTACACCCACTGACTTGGAATGGGGTGTGGAATATGCTTATGATGGCACACTTATCGGCTATGTACCCGGTATGATTTCGTTCACCGCAAACGCACCTACGCAAAATGAATACGATATAAATATCTATAAGGTCGACGAAAGCGGAAACGGAAATGATACTTGCGTCAGTGGTTGTGGGTGGGAATTAGGTTCAACCATTGAATATACTAAATTCAGCGCTCCGGACTTTCTGGAAATTGATACAATGGAAAACGACATGGAGTCGGGAATATACTATTTTACCGTTCAGGCACTGGGCGATGGAGTAAGCTACTCCGACAGCGAAATCAGCGTCTCCGACACTTGGACATACGAAAAGCCGTCAGAGTGTCTGCCGACGGTCACGGGATTGACGCTGACCGAAAACGACAGTAACGATTCTCCCGTCACCTTAGTCTGGGACGCCATGACGGACACAAGCAACTTGTATGAATATTTTGTTGATATTGGCTATTCCGAAAATTCGGACGGCGACGACAAGGAAGTTTGTCTCAGCTTTACCAAACTCACTGAAAGTGCCGATATAGAGGCTGAAGACTTCTATTCCGGCACGGGATATTATTTCTTCCGCGTCAAAGCAATCTCAAACGATATTACCTCAATCCTCAACAGCGAGTGGAGCGAATGGAGCGAGCCTTACCGCTTTGAGGACGTCTATGGCGCAATATCCGACACTCTTGCGGCGATTGATGAAGAAGCAACCGCAGATGAGATAAAGGAAACTGTGCAGTCTATAGACACCTCCGAACTGGCGGCGGCAATGACTGCGGACACGGAAAACGAGGGTGTGGTTGCACAGATAGCCGACCTTGAAGCTCAAGCCGGAACGTCCACGACCGTCACAGTTACTGACACTATGGCAGACAGTTTTGACAGCACGCAGGTTACCGTTATTGGCGGCGGCTTGAACACAACAAGCGGTTCTGCCGAGCTGACGATTGACGCCGCAAAGGATGGCGACGTTATCGACACCCAATACAAAAACTCCGTAGCGTTCTCCATGACGCTCACCGGCGAGGACGTGAACAGCACCGAACTGTCCGTGCCGGTGAAAATAACCTTGCCGATTCCCAGCACAATCAATCCGGAATTCCTCGTTATCCTCCACTATCACACAGGCGAGGAGGAGCCGGAAGAACTTGATTACCCGGGAGAACTCTATATATATGAAGCAGATGGCCAGTATTACGTTTCTTTCGTGATAACGAGCTTTTCTGACTTCGTGATGTATGAGAACAGCAGCGATACTGGAGACACCGGTGATACGGGCGACACCGGCGATACTGGCGATACTGGCAACACTGGTGACACGGGTGATACTGGCGATACTGGTGACACGGGCGATACTGGCGATACAGGCGAAACAGAAGACACCGGCGATACAGTAGAACCAGGCGATACGGCGGAGACCGGAGAACCGGGCAAGACGTAGA
>JAJQCF010000035.1:367-4680 GCA_021202845.1 Oscillospiraceae bacterium | reverse complement strand
TGTCCAGCGCGTAGCCCGCATCGGGACTGACGGTCAGCGTGACCGTCGCGCCGCGCGCGGCAACGGAGTGGCTGCTCGTGACCGTCCCGTTTTCCGCGCTGCGCACGTTCACCGCATAGGAGGACGTGCCGCCGCTGGAACCACCGGAGCTGCCGCCGCCGGAGCCGCCGGAATCAGAATCATCTGCAATCGTCACCGTGGCGCTGTACTCGTTCACGGTCATTCCTGCGCCCTCGCTGTCCAGCATTTCCGTGCGGTAGTGGGTAATATCCGTCGTTCCCGCTTTGCGTGCTGTCAGGGTGAAGGTCAGAATTGTTTCCTCCGCCGCGAACGCAACGCCCGTGAGCGACGCGCGGTTGACGAACACTCTGTCGTATGTGTCGCCGGAGAGGATAGGCGCATACGAGAACAAATCGTCGTATGTCCCGACTGCGTTCTGCTGCTGTTTCACACTGATGCTGTCCTCGTCAAGCGCAAAAAACTCCGTATCGAATTTCACATAATCCTGCATGGAATAGAAAGTATAATCCGCGCCGCCCTCGATTGCGAGCGTAATCTCCACAGCGTCGCCCACCTCCACAGTGGCGGTGTTTGCGCCGTTGGCATAAAGCACAAAGTCATAGGTGTCCGCCGCCAGCGCGGTCAGTCCCGCTGCCGGGAACAGAACCGCGCAGAGCAGCAGGACTGTCAGCTTGTGGAACAAATCGCGCTTCGTTCTCATTTGACGCTCTCCTTCAGAACCCACACCACATCGGATGTGAACACTTTCTTGTAGCTGTTGTCCGTTTCTGTCACATCGTCCGTATCGAGCATAAAGAGCTGCAAATCCGAGAGCGTACCCGTATACCTGTTCTTGAGAATGTCGTTGATGATGCCTGCGTCGCCCGCCGTGACAATGCCGGTTCCGTTGATGTCGCCGTCATAAGTGATTGCTGTCGGCGTACCGGAGGCATCATAGCTGAGCTGCACGCTGAGGGTCGCGGCAGTCTCGCCTGCGTCCACCCATTTCACATATGCGCCGTAACGCTCGGAATAGTAGAACTCCGTGCCATCCGTGAGACGGTAAACACCGTTCATTTCTCCGGTTGCAAGCAACGCGATTTTGCGCGTTTCGGTATCCCAGACGTTCTCACCAAAATATTCGTTGCGCGTGATGAACGCAAAGCGCACCGTGTTGCCCGCAGAATCTTTTACCACATTTACCGTGATGACCACAGTATCGGTCAATGCGGTGCCGGGAATCGTATAGGTTCCGCCTGTGTTTGTGGTCGCTGTCTGCGCTTCGCCGCCGCCTATCGTATAGGTGACGGAGAGGACCGCAAGACCGTCTGTCGGCGTGATTACGAGGTTCGTGCCGAGGTGGGCGCAGCCATCTACCAGACCACTGACAGAAATCAGGCTGCTGTCATAAATCACGCTGAGGTCTGCCAGCCTGAACACCGCCGTGTAGGTGCGGTTTTCGGTAGCCGCTGTCACCGTTTCGTTCTCGATGTCGGCAGCCGACACGACTGTCGTACCGCCGTCGAGCGTCCAGCCCACAAACTCATATCCGGGGGTTACAGCAACGCTGATGCCGGTCAGGTCTGGCGCCTCGTCAACCTTCGTCACAACTGTGTAGATGCTGCTGATTGTCCCTTTCTCCACATCGTCCGCAGCGATTACAAACGTGTAGGTGCGGATCGCGTCGGTTTCCACCGTGACGGAGATATTTCCGGTCACGCTCTCCTTCGGGATGGTGTATACGCCGCTGCTGGCTGTAAGCGTTACCGCATCCGCGCTGCCGGCCTGATACTTGATCGCCGTGACGCTGTAATTCCCGTCCGGTGTGAACGTAAAGCTGATGTCGCTCTCGTCATACTGCGCGGTGTAAGCGCCCTCCGTGCCGCTCACGCCGGTGATGTTCTGGAACGCACCCACGCCGCCGTTGATGAAGGTCACGCTGTAATTGATTTTTGCAAACACCGGAGTTATCGTGACAGGTTCGCTGATTGTGAAACTTGCAAGGGATTCCCACTTGGAGTTGGTAGTACCTTCAACCAGCCAATACGAGAACTCGTAATGCGCCGCCGCGTTGACTGTTGGAACTGCGCTGACCGTGCCATTCTCATCGACCCACTCGGTAAGCACTGCGCCTTCTGCGTAGCCGTCAAAGCCGTCTGCGCCGTTTGCAAATGTGACAAGATACTGCGGTATCGCAATAGGAGTGAAAGCAGTATCTTTGCCAAACACCACATTCTCCAGTATCGCCGCCGTGAAATAATTGCTGCTGTCGTCCGACCAAAGCGGTTCGTTTCCTTCGTCCACCGCAAGGCGGTATCTGGAGCCGTTCGCCGCGTTGCTTGTATCGGCGCTCAAACTCCCGGTAATGGTGGCTGTGTCTGTGACCGCGCCCGACAGCCCCAGCGCAGAATAGGCGCTGTAAAGCCCCGCGATTCCGTCCCATGCGTAATAGATACCTGTTGTCATGGACGAGCCGGTGTCCGCTTCAAAGGTGATTTTGTGGTAGGCTTTTGCGGTCACATCCAGCACCACATCTCCGACGATCTTCCCACCCGGAATCGTGAAATCGCCATTGTCGTCCGCCGCAAGCGTAACCGGGGTGCCGTCGCCAACGGAGCAGCTCGCACTATAAATAGCATAACCTTCCGCCGGTGTAAGCGTAAGCATTACGTCCGTCCCATAGGTGACAGTATACGGTGCGCTGTCTCCGCTCGCGCCGGAACTGACGGCAATCGTATAGCCATCGCTGTTCGCAAGCGTCAGGGCGAACTCGCTGGCGGCGATTTGCGGCGTAAGCGTGACATCGGCTGACACGGCATCCGTTGAAACAACATCGTCATCACCGATTTTCCACGCGCGCACCTGATACGCCGTGTCGGTCACGGTTGTGAAGGCCAGCCTGGAGATGATGTCGCCATAAGTTGTTTCCTCGTTCACGGTGATTTCCGTGTTTTGCGTCAGCGTCGTGCCTTTATACGCTATGGTTCCGTACTGGCTGTCGGGGATGGTGATTGTCACCGTGTACTGCTTCAGCGTTGTGGGAACGGCGGTGGCGCTGGCCGTCCACGCCGTGTTGTTCAGAATGTCCGCCTCGCTCACCTGCGTCCCGTCGTCCAGCGTCCAGTAGCCGGTTTTCAGCTCATAGCCGCTCGCCGCCGTCGCGGACGGAAGGGCGGTCAGTTTCGTTTTGCGCGCCGCGTCGGAATACACGCCGGTCTCATTGTAGCGCAGATACGCCGTGACAGGTTCTCCCGTAAAGCTCGAAGTCTCGTCTGTGGTGAGCGTCAGCGTCAGGTTGTAGACCGTAACCGTCGGCGCGGTGGCAGAATCGGGCGTGATTTCGCCCTCATTGATATAACTGCCCGTGAGGTCGAACGCGATAGCCGCCGCGCTGCTGGCCGCCGCATCCGCGTTTACCGTCAGCATCACGGTTGCGATTTTTGTCTCCGCAGTCGATACGGAAATTTCGTCGTGGTAGGTGATCGAAACGGTCTGCGTTGTGCTGCTAAATGCAACACTGTCGTCGGCACTCAATCCCGCCGCGTTCGTCACGGTGTACCAGTCCCCTGCGAAGGCGAACTGCGCCGCCGTGACGGTGCCGTCCGTCTGCGCCGTGAGATACACGTCCACTGTGACCGTATCGCCCGGATTGAACGGCCCGCTGTCGGTGACCGCCGCGCGCAGGGTGTAATCAGCCGCCGCAAGTGCATATAGAGTACGATCCGCCCCAAACGCTTCCGTTGCCGTATCGATTTGACCCGTCAAATCATTGGACGCATAGAATGTATACACCTCATCGTCGGGATAACTGGCGAGGGTCTTATTGACATTCGTATACCCGTATGCAAATGCAGTTTCCGCCGCCGTGCCGTCTGATACTTTATAAAACGCAATGCGGACGACCTTTTTGTCCGCTTCGCTGTCCTCGTCGCTTATAAGGATCGGATAAGCGTCGGTTGTGCTGCCTGTGATGCTCTGACCCCAGACATAATCGGTGTTCGCATTTTGCAGCAACCATGTCACCTCGCCGGAAGCGAACTCATCGGCTGTTTTGCTGAGAACATCATCTCCGATTGTGCTGCTATTCGTTCCGTAGGCCGCGTTCGCTGTAGTATCCAGATAGTAACAGTTCGCCACGGTACCGGAAGCGTAGTTTGTGGCAACATTATTACCAACCACGCCGCCCGCTGTGTCACCGGTAGAATTGACGGTTCCGATGTTATAAGAATCGTTTAAAGTGTCAAGGTTCCGACCGACCACGCCACCGACGTAACTGCTACCGCTGCCCTCGCCGCTGTTTATGCAGTATTACA
>JAJQCF010000035.1:0-357 GCA_021202845.1 Oscillospiraceae bacterium | reverse complement strand
CCTGGCACACTGCCGCTGCTGCTGCAATTGGTTATCTTACCGCCACAGTTACCAGCGACAACTCCTCCAACGTAATTGTTTCCTGTCACGCTGCCGCTGACGGTGACATTTTGTACAGTGCCGTCGTACACAAACCCAAACAATCCCTGATAGTCGCTTGTGGTATTGATGTACAGACCTTCAACAGTATGCCCGTCGCCGTCAAACGTACCGCTGTAATAAAGGCTTGTTGAGGCGGCTTGATTTCCGATAGGCGTCCACGCCTTACTTTCAAGGTCGATGTCGTCCGTCAATACCGCGTTTGCGTCGGCAACCGCCGCCGTGATGCCCTCCTGCGTCGTGTCGCCGTTTACGAGC
>JAJQCF010000023.1 GCA_021202845.1 Oscillospiraceae bacterium | reverse complement strand
AACATCGCATCACCGAACGAGAAGAACCTATAGCGCTTTTCTATGGCTTCGCGGTAGGCGGCGAGGGTGTGTTCGCGGCCGGCGAGGGCGGAGACGAGCATTATCAGGGTGCTCTCGGGCAGGTGGAAATTTGTTATCAGCGCGTCTATGCACTTGAAGCGGTAGCCGGGGTAGATGAAGATGTTCGTCCAGCCGCTCTTGGCCTCCAGCGTGCCGTCGGGGAGAGAAAAGCTCTCCAGCGTGCGGCAGGAGGTTGTGCCGACGGAGATTATGCGTCCGCCCGCAGCGCGGGTGCGGTTCACGGCGGCGGCGGTGGCCTCCGGCACTATGCAGAACTCCGAGTGCATCTCGTGGTCGAGGATATTCTCCTCCTTTACGGGACGGAACGTGCCGAGGCCGACGTGCAGCGTCACGAAGCATATCGTAACGCCCATGTCGGCTATTTTTTGCAGCAGCTCCGGCGTGAAGTGCAGCCCCGCGGTCGGCGCGGCGGCGGAGCCTACTTCGCGCGAGTAGACCGTTTGGTAGCGCTCGTTGTCGCCCAGCTCCTGCTTGATGTAGGGCGGCAGCGGCATTTTGCCGAGACGCTCTAAAATTTCCAGAAATATTCCCTCATAGCGGAACTGTATTTTCCGCCCGCCGCCCTCGGTCACGTCCAGCACAATGCCGGTCAGCTCGCCGCTGCCGAACGTCAACTCCGTACCCGGGCGGGTTTTGCGCCCCGGGCGCGTCAGACACTCCCACGCGCCGCCGCCGAGGTCGCGCAGCAGCACGACTTCAACGCTGCCGCCGGTGGGCCTTGTGCCGAAAAGCCGCGCGGGCAGCACGCGCGAGTCGTTGAGCACCAAGCAGTCCCCCGCCCGCAGCAGGCTCGGCAGGTCGTAGAAGTGCAGGTGCTGTGTTGCGCCGCTGTGCTTGTCCAGCACCATAAGGCGCGAGGCGTCGCGCCGCTCCAGCGGAGTCTGCGCTATGAGCTCCGGCGGCAGGTCAAAGTAAAAATCGCTTTTTTTCATTTCTTTTATTTCATTCATTTTATATATCCCATACTTATACTGACGTCTGTAAAATAATATCCCAAAATGTCCTCGTAATCGGCGTCGTAGTAGGCGGCCATTGCGTAGGCGCCGTACTGGCTCATGCCGAGGTTGTGTCCCCAGCCGCTGCCGGTAAACTCCACGCTGCCGTCGTCGCCGACGGTCACTTCGTAGCGTATGCTGTAGAGCCCCAGCGAGGTGCGGCAGGCGCTGCGGGCGTAAGTCCGCGTGAGGCCGCCGGAGGAGGTGAAGGTGATTTGAATGACATTCCCCGTCTCGGACAGCACCGTGTCCACATCCTCAACGTCGGCAAGGCCGGTGAGCGAAGCAATTTCGTCCGCCGTGTAGGTCACCGTCCACGAGCTGTAGTGGTTCAGCGAGTCCGTCTTGCTCTCGTAGGGGTCGTAGACACCCTTGAGGTAGGGGTGGTCGTTGTTGCCGTTGACATTGTAGTTATCCTCCGTCGCGCCGCCGTCCGAGGAGAAGTACAGCGCTTCGGTCATCTCGCCGTCATAGGTCAAATACTCGTTTTCCGTCGCGTTCACGGCCTCGGTAATGCGGCTGTTGACATAGGTGCAGCCGGTGTAGGACTGGCAGTAGGTGTCGTTTGTCACGTCGAAGCCGCAGCTGTAGTAGTATGTGGACGACATCATGTACTTGGCGGCGTAGCTGCGCGCGCAGACGGCCTGAGCCTTGAGCGCCTCCAGCGGCCACGAGCCGGACATCTCGCTCGCGCACACGCCCATGACGTAGTCTTCTATGTCCACGACGTTGATAACGGATATTGTCCCGCCGCCCAGCACCGCGTATTCAAAGCCGCCGCGGTATTTATAACCGGCGAACCACGTCTCCGCGTCGTCATCGTCGCTCACGGGCATTATGGCGAGCTTGCTGCCGGAGCCGGTTGAGCTGACGGAGTAGAGCAGCTCGCCCGTGTCGGTGGAGTAAACGCCGATGCCGGTGCCGGAGGTGACGCGCATGGTCAGGCGCGTTTCGTCCGTACCGTCCAAGGCGACAAAGTCACGGTCGGAGTCAAAATAGCCGAACTCATAGCCGCTGCCCACGGCGTTTTCCAGCCACGCGGCGCTGAGGGAGGAGTCGCGGTAGGCGTTGTAGTAGTAGGCAAGGCCGACCTTGACCGTCCTGCTCGCTATGCCGATTTTTCCGTTGGTGCTGATAAGTCCGCCTCCGCCGCCTGTGACGGAGGTCGGCTCTTCCTGTTCCGCCGAGAGCTGCTCAAGCCCCGAGGCGGTGAGCGCCCAGACGGTGTCGGAGCCTAACTGGGACACTCCTTCCGAGCCGACGGCGTAGAGGCTGCTTACCCCTCCGCTGACTGCGCCGGAGGAGCTGTTTATGTAAATATACGCGCTGCCTGCCGCGCCCACGGGGACGCAAAGCAGCAGCAGAGCGAGCGCCGCCGCCCAAGCTATGGCCGATTTTCTCATAAACACCCCTTATCCGTCATTGACCTTGGTATGGAAAAATGGTATAATAGCCCTCGTACCGCCGCCGCGCCGTGCGCGGCGGACTGCTGTAAGGTCGATTATAGAGCAAAACCGTCGAATATTCAAGTAGCAACGTGTGCCAATAAAAAACTTCTCGGCGGCGAGCGCGGCATAAACAGCGCAGAAATTCAATGTAATCGCGGCGGCGCGGTCCGCCGGAAAGGATGCGAAGCACAATGGAAACAGCGCAGAAATACAGGGCAGGAGTTATAGGCGCGACCGGCATGGTCGGACAGCGCTTTGTCACGCTTCTGGAAAATCATCCGTGGTTCGAGCTGAAGGTTGTCGCCGCCAGCGCCAAAAACGCCGGAAAGACCTATGCCGAGGCCGTGGAGGGCAAGTGGCGTCTTGACGTGCCTCTGCCGGAAAAATATAAGACCCTCACGCTCATGGATGCGGACGCCGACAAGGAGACTATCGCCGAGCAGGTGGACTTTTGCTTCTGCGCCGTTGACATGAAAAAAGAGGATATTTTGGCGCTTGAAGAGGCCTACGCGCGGCTGGAGTGCCCCATAGTCTCCAACAACAGCGCCAACCGCTGGACGCCGGACGTGCCGATGATCATACCCGAAATCAACCCCGACCACCTGAAAGTTATCGAGCAGCAGAAAAAGCGCCTCGGCACCAAGCGCGGCTTCATTGCCGTCAAGTCCAACTGCTCAATTCAGAGCTACGTGCCCTCGCTGCACCCGCTTAGAGAGAAGTTTGGCCTAAGCCGCGTGCTGGTCTGCACTTATCAGGCCATTTCCGGCGCGGGCAAGACGTTCGAGAGCTGGCCGGAGATGGTGGACAACGTAATTCCCTACATAGGCGGCGAGGAGGAAAAGAGCGAGCGCGAACCGCTGAAGGTCTGGGGCAGCGTCTCCGGCGGCATTATCGAGAATGCCGCCAGCCCGCAGATAACGGCGCAGTGCCTGCGCGTTCCCGTCTCCAACGGCCATATGGCCGCTGTGTTCGCCAGCTTCGAGCGCGCGCCGGAGAAAGAGGAAATGCTGGAGCTTTGGAACACGTATAAAGGCCGCCCGCAGGAGCTGGGTCTGCCCACCGCGCCCAAGCAGTTCATTCACTACTTTGACGAGGACAACCGCCCGCAGACGCGCCTTGACCGTATGCTTGAGGGCGGCATGGCCGTGTCCGTGGGCCGTCTGCGCCGCGACACACAGTACGACTGGAAGTACGTCAGCCTGAGCCACAACACCCTGCGCGGCGCTGCCGGCGGCGGAGTGCTGCTGGCCGAGCTGCTGTGCGCCGAGGGCTATATAGACAGAAAAGCGGACTGAACGCCCGTTACGTAAGCAAGCAAAAAATCGCGCCGCCTCCGACATTTAAGCCGAGGCGGCGCGATTTTTGCGCCTTGCCGCCGCACTATTCTTTTAGCAGCTTCTTCGTATACGGATGCTGCGGGTCGGAGTAGAGCTGCTGTACGTCGGCGCACTCGACTATGTGTCCCGACTGCATCACCATTACGCGGTCGCAGAGCTGGTAAACCACATTCAGGTCATGGCTGATGAACAGGTAGCTCAAATTCAGCTCGCGCTGCAGCTCCAGCAGCAAATCTATTATCTGCGCCTGAATCGTCACGTCCAGCGCGGACACGGCCTCGTCGGCAATGAGCAGCTGCGGGCGGACAATGAGCGCCGCCGCAATGCCCACGCGCTGGCGCTGGCCGCCGCTCAGCTCCGACGGACGGCGGGAGTAATACTCCGTCCCCAGCCCAACGCGCTCCAGCATGGCCTCCACGCGCCGCCGCCGCTCCGCGCGGTCGTAGCGCCCGAATATGCGCAGCGGCTCTTCCACAATCCAGCCTACGCTCTTGGCGGGGTTCAGGCTGCCGTAGGGGTCTTGGAACACCATTTGCGGGCGGCGGGTGAAGTGCGTCACCGTGCCGGAGGAGCAGGGCGTTATGCCGAGTATGGCGCGGGCGAGCGTGCTCTTGCCGCAGCCGGACTCGCCCACCAGCCCTAAAATTTCACCGCGCCGCAGCTCGAAGCTCACGTCGCTGACCGCCTCGGTGCTGCCGCGGCGGCGGGAGTAGTTCACGGTGAGATGCTCAACTTTCAAAACAATGTCATTATCCATGCTCTCAGCGCCGCCTCCTGTCCCGCGTGGGTATGGCGGCAATGAGCCGCTTGGTGTACTCGTGTTGGGGATTGTTGAAAATTTCCTCGACCGCGCCCGTTTCCACAATCTCGCCGCGGCGCATGACCGCCACGCGGGTGCAGACGCGCCGCACGACGTTGAGGTCGTGGCTTATGAACAGCAGACCGATGCCCCTTTTCTGGTTTATGCGGCACAGCAGCTCCAAAATCTGCGACTGCACCGTCACGTCCAGCGCGGTTGTCGGCTCGTCGGCAATGAGCAGCGCTGGGTCGGTGATGAACGCCGAGGCAATCATAACGCGCTGGCGCTGGCCGCCGGAGAGCTGGTGAGGGTACTTTTTGCAGCACTCCTCCGGCTCCGGCAGCCCGACCTTGCCCAGAACCTCCACCGCCAGCTCATGGCATCGGGCGCGGGACAAGTCCGTGTGCAGGCGCAGCGGCTCTTCCACCTGCCTGCCGACGCGCATGAGCGGGTCAAGGCTCGTCATCGGCTCTTGAAAAACCATGCTGATGTCGCGCCCGCGAATGGCCTGCAGCTCGCTGTCGCTGCACTGCAAAATGTCCCTGCCCTTGAAAAGCACCTCGCCGCTCACGCTCACACGACGGCGGTCAAGCAGTCCGGCAACGGTGAGCGCGGTGACGGTCTTGCCGCTGCCCGACTCGCCCACCAGCCCCAGCCGCTCGCCGGCGGACATACTGAGGCTGATGCCGTGAACGGCCTCCTGCGAGCCGAAGGCTATTTTCAAATTACGAATTTCAAGCACGGCGGCTGTCCCCCAATCCCTCGGAGATAAGGCCGAAGCCGAGTATGAGCAGCACTATGGCCGCGCCCGTTCCGATGGCGTACCACGGCGCGGAGAGCAGATAGGTCTGGCTGTCGCTGAGCATACGGCCGAGACTGGCATCGGGCGGCTGGACGCCGATGCTGAGGTAGCTCATGCTGGCCTCGGCGAGCACGGCGTTGTTGAAGCCGATGGCGATGGACGACAGCAGCACCGGCGCGGCGTTCGGCAGAATATGCACGAACATTATACGCAGGTGCCCCGCGCCCATAAGCCGCGCGCTCTTGACGTAGTCCAGCTCCGCCTGCCGCGCGAACTCGGCGCGGACAATGCGCGCGTAGGACGGTATGAACAGGATTCCCAACGCGATAATGACGTTCGTCTTGCCGGAGCCCAGCAGACTTATCAGCACGAGCGCCAGCAGAATACTGGGAAAGGCGGCTAACATATCGTTAAAGCGCATGAGCACGGCGTCCACGCGCCCGCCGAAGTAGCCGGTGAACGCGCCGACAACGGTGCCGACGCTCGCGCCTATGGCGACTACCGCCGCCGCAATGAGCATGGTGGAGCGCGCACCCTCCAGCACGCGGCTGAATATGTCGCGTCCGAAGTTGTCAGTTCCCAGCAGGTGGCGCAGGCTCGGCGCGTCTAATTTTTCTCCGCCGCTCATGGCCGTCGGCTCGTAGGGCGTCCAGAAGATGCCGACGATTATCATGCCCACGGTCAGTCCCGCGATTATGCAGCCGAGTATAAGGTTGTAGTTTGGTCTTTTTTTCATTTCAGCCGCACCCTCGGGTCAATTATCCGGCACAGCGTGTCGGCCAGAAAGTTCACAATAACGACGAGCGCGGCAATCATCACCGTGATAGCCTGCACAACGGGGTAGTCGCGGTTGGATATGCTGGCGATGAGCATACGTCCGAGCCCGGGTATGGAGAACACCTGCTCGATTATTATGCTGCCCGCCACGATGTCCGCCAAGGTCATGGCAAGGAAGGTTATCGTCGGCAGCAGCGCGTTGCGCAGGACGTGGGAGCGCAGGGCGCTGCGGGGGCTGTGGCCGCGGGAGATGGCGGTGCGCACATAGTCGCGGCTCTGCTCGCTGACAAGGCTGGAGCGCAGCAGCTTGGCCGTCATTGCGCCCTTGGGCAGCGCTATGGCCAGCGCGGGCAGCAGCAAATAGCCGACAAAGCCCCAAAAGCTCTCGTAAATGTACACAAACTTGCCGACAGTGAACATATTCAGCACAAGGCCGAATATCCATGTAAAAATTATGCCGGTGAAAAAGGGCGGAATGCTCATCAGCACCTGTCCGCCGCCAAGCAGCAGACGGTCAAGCACGCCGCCCGCACGCCGCGCCGCCAGCAGCGCGGTGGGTATGGAAATTATAATCGTCATCAAAAATGCAATGAGCGAGAGTGTCGCCGTTGTCACAATCTTGCCGCTAAGCAGCTCTGCCACCGGCTGGTTGTAGCTGTAGCTCGTGCCGAAATCTCCGCGCACAAAACCGCCCAGCCAGCTCAGATAGCGCGCGGCTGCGCTCCCGTTCAGACCTAAGCTCTCGCGCAGCGCCTCTGCGCGCTCGGGAGTGTACTCCGTGCCCAGCAGCTTGGCCGTCGGGTCGCCCGGAATAATCTGAAACGCTAAAAATGCCAAAAGCGAAATGACAAGGAGGGTGACAAGCACGGCTCCGAGTTTTTTCAAAAATCCAATCACCTGTCAGCCCTCCTCAATAAAGCAATTTCAATAGTGCGTCAGCCCACGTAGTAGACCTTGCTCATGTCCATGGCGTAGAGCGGGTAGAACTCGTATCCCGCAAGCTCGCTGTTCATGGCCACAAGGTCGCAGGGGTCCTGCACATAGGCGCTCGCGGCCTCCTCTGCCAGAATGGTTTCGCACTCTTTGTAAAGCTCGGTCTGCTCGGCCTCGTCGGTCGCGGCCTCGGCTGCGGCGTAAGCGGCGTCGTAAGCCTCGCTGGAGAAGTTGAATGTGTTCTTGCTTGAGGTGGATACATAGCGCGCCAGCAGTGCGCTCGCGGTCAGGGCGCTGGCGTCGAAGCCGACGACCGTGGCCTCATAGTTGCGGTCGGCGTAAACGTCGCTGAGCCACGTTGCCCACTCCACGAGCTTTATCGTGGCGTTGATGCCCACGCGCGAAAGCTGCTCCACCATGACCTCAGCGGTGTCGATGTGGAACTGATAGTTGCTGGGCACGGTTATCTCCAGCTCGAAGCCGTCGGGATAACCGGCCTCGGTCAGCAGCTCCTTGGCCTTCTCCGTGTCGGCGGCGTAGGTGTCCTCCAGCCCGTCAACGGTGTACTTGCCGAACGCGGCAATCATCGCCGTGCCTATGGCAACGCCCATGCCGTCGGAGACAAAGTCCATTATCTCCTGCGAATCTATGGCATAGCAGATGGCCTGACGCACGCGCACGTCGGCGAGCGGGCCGCTGGCGTTGTTGAGGTAGAGCGCCTGCACAAGGTTCATCGTGCCCTCGTAGATGGTGAAGCCGCTCAGCTCCGCCGCTTGGCTCGCGGTCAGGTGGGCGCAAAGGTCGATGGCGCCGGACTGCAGGCTCATAATGAGCGAGGTGGAGTCCTCCATAATCTTGTACGTCACCTTGTCAAGGTAAGCGCCCTCGCCCCAGTAGTCGTCGAACTTCTCCAGCACAATGCTGTCCTGCGCGACGCGGGAGACGAAAACGAAGGGTCCCGTGCCAATCATGTCCTCGGCGGGGTCGCTGCCCTCGGGTATGATAGCGGCGGTGAGGTAGGCCAGAAGCTCGATGTACGGCTCCGACGTGGTGATGACGACCGTGCTGTCGTCCGCGGCGGTCACGCTGTCGATGACGGACAGCGCGCTGATGAGCGGCTCACCGGTGTCGAGTCCAGCGGCTCTGGATATGGAGTAAACAATATCCCCGACCGTCACAGTGCTGCCGTCATGGAACTTGACGCCTTCACGCAGGGTGAACGTAAAGGTGTCGCCGGTTTCCGCAATGACGTAGCTGCTGGCAACAGCGGGGATGAGATTTCCGTCCGTATCGGGCTTAACAAGGCCCTCAAATACGTTGAATAGGACTTCTCTGGTTCCTGCCGCCGTCATAGAGTGGGGGTCAAGACTGTCGTCCAAATCCTGAGCTATACCCACGACAATTTCTCCGCCGTAGGTTGGCTCTCCGGTGAGAACCGTCTCAGTCTGCTCCGAGGCGCCGTCAGTGCTGTCTGCGGTACCTGTGTCTGCGGCGGAGCCGGTGCTTGTTGTCGTACTGTTTCCGCAACCGCAGAATACAGCCGCAAGCAAGGCAGCCGCCAGAAGGAGCGAAAGGGGTTTGCGTGCTTTCATAAGCAATCTCTCCTCTGGGATGGTTCCCATATTGAATTTTCGTGCGCTAAACCGCACGCCGTCCAGTATAAACCCCTTGCCCCAAAAAAGCAAGAGTTTTTAAAGCGTTTCGTTCTGCGGCGGTTGTAGGAGGCTTGCAGCTCGACCGAGGATGCAGACAGAAACGGCGGCGTTTTGTGTGACGTGAGCCGCTATATACGCAAAATTTATATTGATATTTGCTCAATATTTTGCTATAGTGTGCTTAGTAAAGGAGTGAGCATCATGCCGAGTATAAGACCAATATCTGACTTGAGGAACAATGCCAATGAGATTTCCGACTACTGCCGCCGCTCCCGCGAGCCTGTTTTCATCACGCGCAACGGCACCGGCGATATGGTGGTTATGAATATTGCGGATTACGAGCGTCAAATGGCGCTGATAGACCTCTACGGCAAACTGGCGGCAGCCGAGCAGGAGATTGCCGACGGAGCCGAGGGCGAGGAGTTCTCCGCAGTTGCCAAACGTCTGAGGGCGCGGCTCGATGGAAATATATAAGGTTCTAATTTTTCCCACCGCCGCGCAGGACTTGGCGGACATCGCGGACAACCTGCGCACTCTCTCCGGCGACGCGGCGCTGAAATACTACGATTTGCTGACAGCGGAAATTGCCAGCCTCGCGCAAATGCCGGAGCGCTGCCCCAAGCCGCGCGACTTAGCGCTCGCGGCGAAGGGCTACCGCTATTTGATTGTCAAGGACTATCTCGTTTTTTATGTCGTCTCCGGCAGCGCCGTGCAAATCCGCCGAATACTCTACGGGCGGCGGGATTACGCTTCTTTCCTATAATAATATTCGCAGCCGCTTCTTGACAAACGGAATATTTTGGCGTAAGCTGAACATTAGCGACTGCCGTTATATTCAAGATTGCCGAGGAATGAAAAATGAGAGTAAAAACGAAAATAAAGTCCGCTGCCGCGCTTTTGCTGGCTTTGGCGCTTTGCCTGCAATTCTCGCTGCCCGTGAGCGCCGCGGCAGAAGCTGATGACGGCGCGGCGTCGGGCGTAGAGAACATCGTCGCTGAATTTGCGGAAAAGTATAATCTGACGGAATCCAATTTTGCTCTGGGCTGGTATGACATTTATTCCGGCGAGAGCTGGTACTACGGCGAAAATTCATGGATGACCGCCGGCAGCATGTACAAGCTCCCTCTGGCTATGTATTATATCGACAAAATTTCCGCCGGAGAGCTGAGCTTGGATTCGCAGCTTTCCGGCTACAGCATTGAGCGGCTGCTGCAATTAACCGTCCAATATTCGAGCAACGACACCGCGAAAATACTCTCCGATGCCCTTTCCGCAAACCGTGCGGAGTACCGCGGAATGATAGCGAAATATTCGGGGTTGGAGGCCGACGAGCTGCCCGACAGCTATTATTGGGCAAACTCGATAAGTCCGCGCTTTTTAATCAATACACTGCAATACTTGTATGAACATTCCGAGGAGTATTCGCTCATTTTGGACTACATGAAGCAGGCGCACCCGGAGCAGTACTTCCGCAGCACGCAGGGAGAGTACGAGATTGCGCATAAATACGGCGCATACGAGGGTGCCGTCAACGACTGCGGAATTATATATACGCCGCGGCCGTTCCTGCTTGTGGTGTTTACAAAGTATGTCGGATATTCCACCACTGTACTGGGAGAGCTGTGCGCAGCGCTGACGGAATATTCGCTTGAGCTCTACGAAAAGCAGCTCAGCGAGCCGGTCATCGACCCCGTTACGGGCTTCTGCGACGTGTCAGCGGACGATTATTACTATGACGCGGCTGTGTGGGCAGTGGAAAATTCTATCGCCAACGGCACGGACGACATTCATTTTTCTCCCGACGAGCAGTGTACATACGGGCAGCTTCTCACGTTCCTCTGGCGCGCCGCCGGTTCGCCGGAGCCATTAAGCGGTGACACCGACCAAAATACCAAGGTGCTGCAATGGGCGTATGAGAACGGACTGGCGGCGTTCCGCAGCAGCGCCGATTCTATTATGGCATTGCCGTGCTCCCGTGCGCTGGCGGTTGAGCTGCTCTGGCTGTACGCGGGCAGCCCGACAAGCTCCGGCAAAACCGCATTTACAGACGTTCCCTCAAACTGCGCGGATTTCGTCTCATGGGCAACCGAACAGCAAATATGCAGCGGAACCGCCGCCGCCCTGTTCTCCCCCGACGAGCCCTGCACCCGCGCACAGGCGCTGACGTTTATTTATAGGTATATGACTGCAATGTGAGTGCAGTTTAAACATTTTTTCACGATTTAAGGAGATGCGGCAGATGGGGAAGTCTATGCTGGAAGATGTTCTTGTTTCCTGCGGCGAGCTTACGCGGGAGCAGTTGACTTCGGCGGCGGCTCGCCGCAGCGCTGATTGCCGGACCTTGGCCGAGGCGCTGGCGGAACAGGGACTGCTTTCCAAGCGGCGGTTGGCGGAGATTCTGGAAAACGAGCTGGGCATTGAGTCTGTTGACCTCGCCTCCGTGCGCATTGCGCCGTCGATGGCGGAGCTGCTGCCGGTGGAGGCGGCGCGCAGACTGCGCGTTGTCCCCATAGAGACGCACCGCGGCGAGCTGATTATTGCCGCTGCCGACCCGCTGGACATCGACGCTCTGGCGGAGGTCAGGCGCATCACGGGTATGCAGACCACTCCCCGTCTGGCGCAGGCCGATGACATCGGACTTGCCATATCCGCGCTCTACGGCAGCGCGGGGACCTCGCGCGCTCTGGCGGATATGCAGCTGCAAGCGAGCTCTGCGCCCGCGGAGGCAGAACCCCGCCGAGTGTTTTCCTTGGATGCGGAAGGCGAGGCGCCCGCCGTGCGCTTTGTCAGCTCCGTCATCAAGCGCGCCGTGCTCCAGAGCGCCAGCGACATACACATCGAGCCGCACCGCAATGAGCTGGCGGTGAGAATGCGCATTGACGGCCGCCTGCGGGACGTACTCTCCGCGCCGGAGAGCGTGAAGCGGACGGTGGTGTCACGCATCAAGGTTATGGCGGGCATGGACATCGCTGAGCACCGCGTGCCGCAGGATGGGCGCGCGAGCGTCAGCGTCGGCGGCGAGGTCACTGACCTGCGCATATCAGTAATTCCGACAATACACGGCGAAAAGGCCGTCATACGTCTTTTGGGCCGCAGCAGCAAGCTCCTTGAGCCGGAGACCATCGGGCTTTCGGGCAGGGAGCTTGAGCAATATAGGGCGCTGCTGCACGGCGGGAGCGGCATGGTGCTGCTGTGCGGGCCGACCGGCAGCGGCAAAACAACCACGATGTACGCCATGCTGCGCGAGCTGGGCACGCCGGAGGTCAACACGGTGACGCTGGAAGACCCTGTAGAATACAGCCTTGCCGGAGTGAACCAAGTGCAGATTAACGAGAAAACCGGCATGACCTTTGCCGCCGGACTGCGCGCCGTGCTGCGCCAAGACCCCGACATAATTGCCGTCGGAGAAATACGCGACGGGGAGACAGCGGAGATTGCCATGCGCGCCGCGCTGACGGGTCACACGGTGCTGTCTACCGTCCACACACGTTCCGCCGTGGACGCGATTGACCGTCTGCTGGACATTGGCGTGGAGCCGTACATCATTGCTTCCGCCCTGCGCGGCGTCATTTCCCAGCGCTTGGTGCGGCGGATATGCCCCGCCTGCCGCGAAATGCGCCCGACATTGCCGGAGGAGCTGGCCGCGCTGCGTCTCCCGCCGGAGACACAGCTCTGGCGGGGCCGCGGCTGCCCACGGTGCGGCGGCACCGGGTATGCGGGGAGGATAGGCTGCTTTGAAATTCTTACGCTGACAGAGGAGACGCGCCGCCTCATAGCCCGTGCCGCCCCGCGCGCGGAGCTGCTGGCCGCCGTGCGCGCAGCCGGCTTCACGCCAATGCGCAAATCCGCCCTCCGCCTCGCCGCAAGCGGCGTCACAACCATTGAGGAGGCCATGAGAGCTGCGGCAGATGTGGTGTGAGGGAGCGGAAAAGTGCGGAGATTAACACCTTGACTTGCGCGAGAGCAAATGGTAAACTGAAACCAACAAAATGCAGGGAAAGCGGGTGCTGAAAAATGCGGAAATGCAGACTGCCGATAGGCGTGGACAACTTTGAAAAGCTGCGGGACGAGAACCTTTATTATGTGGACAAAACGCTGCTGATAAAGGAGCTTCTTAACAGCTGGAGCGAGGTCACGCTTTTCACACGTCCGCGGCGCTTCGGCAAGAGCCTGAACATGAGTATGCTCAAGTCGTTCTTCGAGGTCGGCACGAATAAGAGCTTATTTGACGGCCTTGCTATAAGCAAGGAGACCGAGCTTTGCGCGGAGCACATGGGGAAGTATCCTGTAATCTCTATCAGCCTGAAAGGCATAGGCGCGAACACGTTTGAAACGAGCCGCAGCTTAATTGCGGGTATTATCAATGAAGAAGCGAGAAAAAAGCGTTATTTGGCAGAAAGCAGTAAGCTGACCCTTGACGAGAAACAGAGCTATTTGAATTTGCTCAGGCCGGATATGGACGACTTGACGCTGTATCGGAGCCTGAAGGTTTTGTCTGAACTGCTTTGGAAACATTGGGACGCAAAAGCGGTCATACTCATCGACGAGTACGATGTGCCATTGGACAAGGCATACCACTATGGCTACTATAACGAAATGGTGCAGTTAATCCGCGTCATGTTTGGCGAGGCGCTGAAAACGAACGAGTTTTTGCAGCGCGCCGTGCTGACGGGGTGTCTGCGCGTTTCTAAAGAGAGCATATTCACGGGGCTGAACAACCTCAAGATTTATTCCATAATTGACACAAAATACGACGAATGGTTCGGTTTCACCGACAGCGAAGTAAAGGAAATGCTGGAGAGCTACGGTCTGAGCGAGTATTACCAGACAACAAAAGAGTGGTACGACGGCTATGTTTTCGGGCAAAACAGCGTCTACTGCCCATGGGACGTCATAAACTGGTGCGACCAACTGATGTCGGAGCCGAACCGCACTCCGCAGAATTTCTGGGCGAACACCAGCGGCAACGATATGGTGCGGAGATTTGTAGACAAATCCGACAGGCAAACGCAGGAGGAAATCGAGGCGCTGATTGCCGGAGAGAGTATCAGGAAGAAGCTGCGCCTTGACTTGACGTACAATGAGATTGACAAGAACATCGACAACCTTTGGAGCGTACTTTTCACGACTGGTTACCTGACAACGCGAGGCTCCGACGGAAAGGGAAACTACGATTTGGTAATTCCCAACCGCGAAGTGAACGAAATCTTCATCAATGAGATACAGGAGTGGTTTTCGGACAAAATCCACGAGGACACAGCGGGTTCAAACCTACTGTGCGACGCTTTCGCTTCGGGCGATACAGAGGCAATCGAGGACTATCTTAACAAGTGGCTGAGCGCATCCATAAGCATACGCGACAAGCAGAGCAAAAGCCCTGCGGAGAACTTCTACCACGGTATCCTTTTGGCAATGCTGGGCAGCCGTGGGCGCGAGTGGAAAGTAAAATCCAACATCGAAAGCGGCGACGGCTACCCTGACATCACCGTTACCCGCAACGAGGACAACTACGGCTTCATCATAGAACTGAAGTATGCCTCCAACGTCAACGCCCTCACCGAGAGCGCGGAAAGAGCACTCGCGCAGATAGACGAAAAAAACTACGAACAGCGGCTGCTGGACGAGGGCATAACGGATATAAAAAAGTACGGCATCGCTTTTTTCAATAAAAAGTGCAGGGTGCTGGTGAAGGATAATTGACAGCTTGTTTCCCGCACTTGTAAAATCGGCCGCGGGGTGCTATACTTGCCTTGGTAAAAATAAAAATTAGGCTGGAGGCGGTAAAAATATGATAATTATGTCCGTAGAGTCCACCTGCGACGAGACTGCCGTGGCGCTGGTGCGCGACGGGCGGGAGGTTCTGGCCGACCAGATATTTTCTCAAGCCGGATTACACGCCGTGTACGGCGGAGTGGTGCCGGAGATAGCCTCGCGCAGCCATGTAGAGGTCATTTTCCAGCTTGCGGACAGAGCCGTTGCCGCCGCCGGAATCCGCAAGAGCGATATAGACGCCGTCGCGGTCGCCTACGCGCCGGGGCTTATCGGCGCGGTGCTTGTGGGCGTCAACTTTGCCAAAAGCGCCGCCTCCGCGCTGGGTGTGCCGCTGATTCCCGTCCACCACATACGCGGGCACATTGCGGCAAATTATCTCGCCTTTCCCGAGCTGGAGCCGCCGTTTCTCTGCCTTGCCATATCCGGCGGCAACACGCTCATTGCCGATGTGCGCAGCTACACGGATATGCATATTTTGGGTTCCACGCGCGACGACGCCGCGGGCGAGTGCTTTGACAAGACCGCGCGCGTGCTGGGGCTTCCCTACCCGGGAGGCCGACCCGTGGACGAGCTTTCACGCGGCGGCGACGACACGAAATACCGTCTGCCCGTTGCCCACATAGACGGCGCGCCCTATGACATGAGCTTTTCCGGCCTCAAAACTGCGGTTGTCAATATCGTCCACAACGCCGAACAGCGCGGAGATGAGCTGGACAGGTCCTCGCTCTGCGCGAGCTTTGCGCGGGCGGTCAGCGAGAGCCTTGTGCCGCGCGCCGTTGCCGCCGCGCGGGAGACAGGGCGCACAAAGTTAGTCGCCGCGGGCGGCGTGGCTGCCAACAGCCGTATAAGAGCCGACCTTGCAGCCGCGGCGCAAGCCAACGGGCTGGAGCTGTTCGTCCCGCCGCCGAAGCTGTGCGGGGACAACGCCGCTATGATTGGCGCACAGGGCTACTACGAATATCTTGACGGCGTCCGCGCGGGCAGCGACCTGAACGCCTATGCCACAATGGAGCTGGACAGGAGGGGCGCATGAGCGGAGACAACACCCACGACGGCCACCGCAGCCGTCTGCGCGAGCGCTTTGAAGGCCACTCGCTGGAGAGCTTTTCCGACGTCGAGGCACTGGAATTTTTGCTGTCGTTCGCCATACCGCGCCGCGACACGAACGTGCTGGCGCACAATCTGCTCGACCACTTCGGCGGCTTCCGCGGAGTGTTCGACGCAGAGCTGGCCGACTTGCAGGAGGTTGACGGCATCGGCCCCAGCGCCGCTATGCTCCTGCGCCTCACGTCCGAAATTAACCGGCGCTATCTTGTTGCGGAGCATCCCCGCCGTCCGCAGCTGTCCAGTATTGAGAAGCTCGGCGACTATCTGATGCCTTACTACGACTACGTCAACCGCGAAATGGCCTGTATGCTCACGCTCACGAACAGCCGCCGACTGATAAAATTCCACATTCTCGCCCACGGCCTTGTCAACCGTGTGGACATTCTCCCGCGTCATGTGGTGGAAATCGCTTTCCGCGACAACGCCGCGGGCGTGGTTCTGTCCCATAACCATATATCCGGCACCGCTCTGCCCTCCGCTGAGGACATCAGCACGACCCGCCGCCTCCGCACCTGTCTTGAAACTGTCGGCGTAGAGCTGGTTGACCACATAATAATCTGCCAAAACGACTATATTTCCCTGAAAGACAGCCAAATTTTCTGAAAGGAAAATGACAAATATGAACAGTACATATGCCAAACTCCTGTCCTGCCGCGACCAAATACGCGCAAAAACCGATTTCGTTCCGCAGATAGCGATAACGCTGGGCAGCGGCCTTGGCGCGTTTGCCGAGATGATAGAGCCGGAGGCCGTGGTAGACTACCGCGACATCGAGGGCTTCCCCGTTTCCACGGCTCCGTCCCACGCGGGGCGGTTCGTGTTCGGGCGGCTGGACGGCATACCCATCGTCGTAATGCAGGGGCGCGTACATTATTACGAGGGTTACTCTCCCTCCGACGTTGTGCTGCCCGCGCGGGTGTGCGGACTGCTGGGCGCGAAAGCGCTCGTGCTTACGAACGCCGCCGGAGGCGTGAACCCCGAATTTTCCGCGGGAGACTTGATGCTGATAACCGACCACCTGATGCCGCTGTTCCCCAACCCGCTCATCGGCGAGAACATAGACGAGCTGGGCGTGCGCTTTCCCGATATGAGCGAGGTCTACGACCGCGAGCTGCGCGATGCGCTGCGTGCCGAGGCGCAGAAGCTGGATATTCCTCTGCGCGAGGGCGTTTACATCCAGTTCACCGGCCCCAGCTACGAGACCCCCGCGGAGGTGCGCATGGCCGGACTGCTGGGCGCTGACGCCGTGGGAATGTCCACCGCCTGCGAAGCCGTAGCCGCGCGCCACATGGGTCTGCGCGTCGCCGGAATATCCTGCATCTCCAACAAAGCCGCCGGATTGTCCGCAGTACCTTTAACGCAGGAAGAGGTCGAACAAACCGCCGCCATAGCCGCCCCACGCTTCCGCAGCCTGCTGTGGAACGGCGTGAAGGCGATTAGCAAGCTAACGTGAGGGGATATATTGCGGCCCCAAAAGTATAAACAGCACAAGGCGCTGTCTCGAAACGTGGTCTTAGAGCCACTGGAGGCAGTGCTTTGCATTGCTCTATATTTCCATTTTATATCTTTTGAGCTGAAATCTGCTCACTACAAACAAGCTGTAATCAGAGAGCAAATATCTGATACGAAGCACCAGAAACCCCGTTGCGGAGGAAACGGGGAAATGGTATAATACATAATAAGTAAGACTATAAATACAATGTACATTTCCGGCGCATAATTTGGAGGCGTACATACATGGATATTGAAAAGCTGCGGAGTTTTATCACTGTGGCTCGTTTGGGCAGCTTCAGCGCGGCGGCTGACGAGCTGTATCTGACCGCCAGCGCGGTTTCCAAACACGTTGCCGCGCTGGAGGGCGAACTGGGCTGCGCGCTGCTCATGCGCAAGCCGAAAAGCGTGGCTCTCACGCCGGAGGGAAGAGCCTGCCTTGCGCACGCGGAGAGAATTGTGAACGAATACAACGAGATGACGGCCTCGCTTGTGGGCGGCGGGCTGAGTGTGGTCACCATACCCATGCACACCTCCGTCACACCGTTCGTTCGACGCTTTGCCGAACAGTGCCCGTCTATAACCGTCACTCTGACTGAGCGCCACGGACCAGAGGCGGTTAAGGCCGTGGAGAGCGGGGAATTTGAATTGGGCTTTGCGGGGACGCCATACTCCGACAGCAGCAGGCTGGAACGCATTATTTTCGGCCGTCAACGTGTTGGTGCGATTCTGCCTGCACACCACCCTCTGGCACAGCGCGGGGAGCGCATATCCGTGTGGGAGCTGCGGGATGAGAGGTTCATTTTTATGGCACCCGAAACGGGTATGTACGACTATTATGTGAATATATGCCGCGAGAACGGCTTTACGCCGAAAACGGCAGGCGTCAGCTCGCGGGAGGACATGATAGTTTCCCTTATCTGCGACGGCGGCGGCGCATCATTTTTGTTGGCCGGTGAAATAACTCCGTATAACTTCGGCCGCGTCGCTTTTTTGGAATTAGAAGAGGAATACAGCGTCGGCATGGCGCTTTTATTCCGTAAAAACTGCACGCTCTCCCGCCCGGCGGCGCTGTTCAAGTCACTATTCGACGCGGCGCACATTTAAGAAATCTATCTTTCCTAATTGGAAACGGGAGCTTTCCGCTTTAGATTTTACATCAATATGGCCATATGTTATACTTTGATTGTCGAAGATTTTCGGCAAAATAATGACAAAGGGGCCATGAAAAATGAAGCTGAAAGGAAAGAAATTGACACGTCTTACGGCGCTCTTGGCAGCGCTCGCGCTCGTTATGTCAATGGCGGCGTGCGGTCAGAGCTCGACTGCGACAACCGAGCCCGAAACAACAACCACAACTCAGGCAGAGCCGACTCCCGAGCCCGCAGAGGCCGAGCCGGAGGAAACGGCGGAACCGACGGCGGAGTCCGCAGGCGTTTACATTCCCGGCGGGCGCAACGTCCGCTCCGCGCAATATGACACCGCAGGCTATCTGCAATATGCGGATAAGGCTCAGTGGGTCGGCGAGCTGACTGGCGAATGGTATGACATCGGCTACACCATAGGCGAGGAGTGTGCCGACATGATAGCCGCCTCCACCGACTACTGGTGGGGCGAGATGTGCGCGGAAAAGGGTCTTGAAGAGACTATCGCCGCAATGGACGAGTACGCCTACCAGATAGATGCGCTCGACCCGACGCAGACGGAGCTGCTTCAGGGCATGACCGACGGCGCGGAGAGCGCGCTGAGTGCCGCGGAGTATGGCGACACTGCCAACGCCGATTATGCCGAACCGTTTTACCGCGTGCTGGCCGCGAGCATATTTGACTGCTGGCTCTGGGGCGACCCGGGCTCCTACATGAGCGGCAGCGACGCCAACGGTGCAGCCGAGGGCTACATAAACGGCGACGGCTGCAACAGCGTAGCCGTCAAAGGCAGCGCAACCGTGGATGGCAGCACAATTTCCTCGCAGGTGCGCCACACCCAGCAGGCGGGTCTCTGCTATCAGGCGTCAATGGTTTACGAGGCCGAGGACAGCAACACCGTCTGGACGGTCGGCAACGTACCCTCCGCCAACGGCCTGCTGCTTGTGAACGACAAGGGCGTTTCCATCAGCCACCACTTCGGCGGCGCGACCACCGAGGCCAGTTTGACCTACGAGGGCGGACCGTACTACGGCAGCGCTTACGGCGTTCCTTGGCCGAACCTGCTGTTCTACGCCATAAAGGAGGCCGACACCGCGGAGGAGGCTCTGGACATTCTTGAGCACGGCTCCGAGCGCTACCGCGAGATAACCGGCCGCACCACCGTCCTGCGCGACGGCGCGTGGAACTGGATGGTCTGCGACGAGGACACCCTGTCCGTGATAGAAGTCAGCCCCGACCGCTATGCCGTGCGCTACGCGGGCGAGTACACCGGCGAGGACTGGACAGACCCCGACTACATCGTCTGCGCCAACCACTTCCTCTGCCCGTTCAGCTATGACGAAAACGACCAGCTCACCGACGTTCCGATGACAATTTTCAACGCCAACACCACCAGCGAGGACCGCTTCTGGACGCTCATGTGGGAGCTTGAGGATGTCAAGGGCACGATAGATGTCTACACCCTCCAGAATATGTTCCAGTCAACGTATATCCGTGACCGCGAGACCGGCGAGTACATCTACGTTATGGAGGACGACGACGGCAACCTCGTGCCTACGGGCTATGTCTACGGCTCGGTTCAGGGCACACTCAAGGACGGCGGCCTGACCTCCGGCACAAACGCCGCGAAGATAGCTGTTCTGCGCGACGGTGCAAGCACCTGCTACTTCTGCCTCGGCAACCCGATGGACTGGCAGGGCGAATGGGACATCTTCCAGTTCGGCGGCTGATAAAAACATAAAATCAATCTAATCCACTTGCTGACCGAAGCGTGACCGCGCGTCACGCTTCGGTTTTTCTCTTCAATAAAGCGTAGTTTGTGATGTATGGTCGAATACGGAGACCAATATAAGCCCTTGCGCCCTCGGCAAAATAATTGTATAATATCCTCATGGACGCTACTAAGAAAAATTCAGGAAAAGCGGCGGCTTGGTTTGGGCTTTGCCCCGTGCGGCACGTGCTGACGGGACTGGGAGCGCTGCTGATTGTGCTCTACTTTGCGCTCCGGCGCTCGCAGGGGGCTATGGAGGCCGTGTGCTACGGGCTCGTCAGGCCGCTCCACCGCCTGCTGGGGAGGGCTTGCAACGTCGTGCCGTTTTCCGTGGGCGAAGCGCTTATCGCGGCGGCGGTGCTCGCGGTCATCGTCTACCTTGTGCTGGCCATACGCTCGCTGTGCAAAAAGCGCGATTGGCTGCGCGGGGGCTACCGCATCGCGCTGACGGCGGTCATGTGCTTCTGCGTGGCCTACGGCGGTTTCTGCCTCATGTGGGGCTGCTATTACGAGGTCGCGGACTTCGAGCAGTCGAGCGGCATAAGCGCCGAGGGCGTTTCCGCGGAGCAGCTGGAGAGCGTTACGGCCTACTTTGCCGCGCTGGTGAACGAGTACGGCGAGGGCGTCCTGCGCGATGAAAACGGACTTTTCGCCGAGCCGCTGGACGAGATATTTGCGCTCTCGCCCACGCTCTACGACGAGGTCTGCGAAAGCTTCCCCTGCTTGGAGGGGCCGCAGCTGCGCGCGAAGCCGTTTTTCTTTTCCCAAATACTGAGTCTTGTGAACTTCACGGGCTTCTTCTTCCCCTTTACCGCTGAAGCCAACATCAACACGGACTCGCCCGCCTGCCTCATCCCCGCCACCATTGCCCACGAGCTGGCGCACCAGCGCGGAGTGGCGCAGGAGGACGAAGCCAACTTTGTCGCAGTGCTTGCCAGTCTGGAAAACGGCAGCGCGGCCTACTGCTACTCCGCCTGCCTGCTGGCCTATATCCACCTCGGCAACGCGCTGTACAAGGCGGACTACGACGCATGGCTGGACGTCTACTCCACGCTCTCCGAGGGCGTGCTGGCGGACTTGCGCAACAACAACGAATACTGGGCGCAGTACGAAACGCCGGTTTCCACTGTGTCCGACACCGTTTACACCGGCTTTTTGCAGTCCTACGGCCAGACGCTGGGGCTGCAGACCTACGGCGCGTGCGTGGACTTGCTCGTGGCGTACTACGGCGACGCCGCGGCTGAATACGAAGGAGCGGAGCAATGAGAGCGGTTACAGTAATTATAATGATAATAGTGATTTTAGCGCTGCTGCTGGCGGCGGCGGGTTGGTGGGTTTTCTACTTCGCCTGCGTGCGCTCGGCCAACAGCCGCGTCGGGCTGGCGGCGCTCGGCATGGGGCGCAGGAAGCGGAGCGCCGACGCGGATACGGCGCAGGCGCAGAACTACGCCGACGTAATCCGCGCCGGCTTGGCATGGTTCAACGCGCAGGAGAAGGAGCGGGTTTACATAACCTGCTGGGACGGCACAACGCTGGCCGCCGACGTGCTCCCCGCCGAGAATGAGCGCGGCGTCATACTGCTGTTCCACGGCTACAGAGCCGAGCCCGCGCACGACTTCAGCGCCGTTTACCGTTTTTACCATGAGCTGGGATATACACTTGTGAGCGTCCACCAGCGCGCCCACGGCGACAGCGGCGGGCAGTATATCTGCCTCGGGGTCAAGGAGCGCTACGACTGCCGCGACTGGGCGCTCTGGGCGCTTGACCGCTTCGGCGCGGATACGGACGTATTTTTGGGCGGCATAAGCATGGGCGCAGCTACGGTGCTGATGGCCGCGGGTCTGGCTCTGCCGCAGAACGTGCGCGGGATAATCGCTGACTGCGGTTATGTCTCGGCGTATGAAGAAATTGCGTCAATTCTGGGCAAAATACCACCGCGCCCTCTTTTGGACATAGTTCAGTTTTTCACGCGCGCTGCGGCGGGCTTCGGCCTCAATGACGCCTCCACGGAGAGCGCGCTGGCAAAGGCGAAAATTCCTGTGCTGCTTGTCCACGGCGCGGCGGACAGCATGGTGCCGCCGGAGTGCAGCGTACGCAGTTGCGCCGCCTGCGCCGGAGAAAAACATCTGCTGATAGTCCCCGACGCCGGTCACGGCATGAGCTATCTCCGCGCCCCCGACCGCTGCCGCGCGGAGCTGCAGCAGTTTTTGCTGTCGCACGGGAGGTAATGGGCGAAAAAACACGGCAGTTGCAATTTTCGCCGAGATGTGTTATCATAAACGCTGGCCGCGTTAAGCGGCGGAAAGGTACGAAAGGTATATGAATCCTGTTGTTACAATAGAAATGGAAAATGGCGGCATTATGCGCGCCGAGCTTTATCCCGAAATTGCGCCGAACACCGTCAATAACTTCATCAGCCTCATAAAAAGCGGCTACTATGACGGCCTGTGCTTCCACCGCGTTATCCCCGACTTTATGATTCAGGGCGGCTGCCCCAAGGGCAACGGCACCGGCGGCCCGGGCTACACCATACACGGTGAGTTTTCCGCCAACGGCTTCAAGAACACGCTCAAGCATGACCGCGGCGTGCTCTCCATGGCTCGCACAATGGCGCCGAACTCCGCCGGAAGCCAGTTCTTCATCATGCACGCCGCCGCCCCGCATCTGGACGGCCAGTATGCCGCGTTCGGCAAGCTGACAGAGGGCTTCGATGTTTTGGACGCTATCGCTGCCGTGCGCACGGACTACAATGACCGTCCCACGACGCCGCAGGTGATGAAAACAGTAACCGTTGACTGCGGCGGGGTGGACTACCCCGAGCCGACGAAGGGCTGAGCCGCGGGGTCCGACACATTTTTCCGAAAGGAAAGCGTAAAATGAAAACAGCCATAATCACCGGCGCGTCTGCCGGACTCGGTCAGCAGTTCACGCGCCAGCTCTTGGCAAACTTCCCCGAAACGGAGTGCGTCTGGCTCATAGCGCGCAGGCTCGACCGCCTGCGCTCCGCCGCCGAGCCGCTAAAGGGCGTCGAGGTCAGGCTTCTGCCGCTGGATTTGTGCGAGCGCTCCGCCTTTGACGAGCTGGGCAAGCGCCTTGCCGAGGATAAGCCGGAGGTCACGGTGCTGGTGAACAACGCCGGCTGCGGCTACCTCTGCAACATCGGCGAGGGCGACACGGCAAATCAGGTGCGCATGGTGGATTTGAATATCCGCGCTATGACCGCGATAACCAATCTCGTGGTGCCGTATATGCCCGCCGGCGGGCGGATAATAAACGTCAGCTCTATTGCCTCGTTCTGCCCCAATCCGCGAATGACGGTCTACTCCGCCTCAAAAGCGTATGTCTCCGCCTTCACAAGAGGGCTGGCCGAAGAGCTGAGGACGCGCGGCGTCACCGTCACCGCAGTCTGCCCGGGGCCTATGGCGACGGAGTTTCTGGAAGTCGGCGGCATCAAGGGCAACTCAAAAATGTTCAGCACCCTGCCGTACTGCGACCCCGAGACGGTGGTCGCGGGAACCTACGCCGCGGCAAAGCGCGGCAAAATCGTCTACACACCAAAGGCACTCTACAAGCTCTATCGCTGCATTGCGAAGCTGATTCCCCACGCCATCGTGGTAAAATTCTCCGGCTGCTGAGCCGGAGCACATGGGGGCGTACCGGTTTCGACGGGGGTGTGGAGGCCGGATAAGCGGGCGGATGCGCCCAGCATCCCAAAAATGGGCAGCTTATAAATTAAAGAACAACGACAATCGTGTTCTTGCCGCCGCTTGAGCGGTGACCGTCCCGTCTGAAAGTTCCGCGGTTCGGAGTCGGGGCGTCGATTAGCGGAGAACGTGAGCGCGCAAAGCTTTGAGCGCGCCATGCATAATGAAGCTACCAAGGTACGCAGCGTGACAGTCCGCGGCGTATCAAGGGAATGTAAATGACGGTCTGCGCCCGGAGAAGGTCCTGCTAAAGCGCTTTCGGACAGGGGTTCAACTCCCCTCGCCTCCACCAGACAAAACTGCTCCAATTCTCAACGGATTGGAGCAGTTTTTGTTGATATTCCAATGGCTTGCTGTTTCGCACATGAAATGATTTGCAACGCATAAAGCCTATTATTTTCACACATTCGAGCACAAATTTGCACACGTAAAGCGCCTGCTTTATCTGCTGCCGCGTTTACCCGTTCAGCGGCGCTACCGTTGTCTCGCCCTGCCAGAGGGCGGAACCGGTGGGATTTGAGACGCAGATGTATATCCTGTAGCCGTCTCCCGCGTTTGTCACATTGAAATCGGATATGCTCAGAGCACCGTAAGCGCCCTCGCTCAGCAGCTCCGCGTCCTCGGTGTGCGCCACGCGGTCGCCGTTGGCGTTTGTGACAACTGTTTGCACCGCGTTGGGCACAATCAGGCGGCCGTTTTCATCAAGGCGGATTGTCACGGCCACGCCGTAGCGGGCGCTCGTGAGCATAACGCTGTCGCCGCCGGTCATTATTTCCTGCCCAAAGCGCAGCTCCTCCGCCACGGCGTTGAGCGCCTGCGAGCCGAGCAGAGAGGCGGAGGCGCTCATGGCGCTGCTCTCCCGCGCGCGTGCCGCCGCCTGCACTCCCGCCAGCGCCACCGCCGCCAGCACAACAAACAGCACCAGCGCCAGCAGCGTCTCGGCGAGCGTGAAGCCACCCGCCGCGCGCTCAGTCCTCCGCGAGCGCATAGGTGCGGAACGGGTCGGAGGCGTACACTTCTACCTCAAACTCGGCTGTGATATCCCCGCGCCAGACTGCTGCGGAGCGCTCCGGCACTGCTGCGTGCGTCTCCGCTGCCGTCAGCGCGGCGTAAAAGTCCGCGTCCGCATTGCGCGCCGCCGTTATGATGCGCGTCGCCGCCGAAACCGCAGTCGCCAAGAGTGCCGCCGCGAGCGCGATTATCAGCAAAGAAACCAGCGTTTCCGCCAGTGTCTCCCCGCGCGGGGAGCGGAGCTTTTTAGATAGTTTTCTCACAGGCTGACACCTCCTCTGTTTCAATCCAATATGCGCGAGACAGAATTGAAATTCCATTTTATTTCGGTAATATAAATTTCCGCGTCCAAATCGGCATTCTCCGTTATGGAGGCCGTCAGCAGCATTTCCGCTGCCCAGTGGCCGTTTACGGATAGCTCCGCCGTTATGTTGCAGACCGAATCCATATAGAGCGCCGCGTCCACGCTGTCGAAGCCCTCGCACTCCAGCGCGCCGCATATCGGCTCCGCGCTGCCGTCCGCGAGCGCCGTTGCCGCTGCCTTGGCCAGCTCCGAGCCCAAAAGCGAGCCGGCGCACTGCGTCTCGGTTTCGCCTGTTGCGCCGTCCAGCGTCAGCGTCAATTCTGCGCTTTCGATGTCGCTGCGCAGCAGTCCTACAGCGGAGGCGAGGGCAAGGTACTCCTGCTGGCTCTCGGCGTACTGCTCGCGCCCGCCGACGGCAGAGCGCGCGGAGAGCAGTGCGGCGGCGGCACACGCCGAGCAGACGAGCAAAACTATGAGCGCCAGCACCGCCGAGGCCCCGCGGCTGCTTTTCAGTCTGCCGCGCCTCACAGCGAAAAAGCGGACAGGTATGCGGAAACCAGAAATTCTCCCGCAAGGCAGCACGGCCACGCGGCCAGCGCTACGGGTGGGCCGAAGGGGAACGCCCTCCCGCGGTTTTGCGGGAGGCGGGAGAAGGCGATTCCCAGAATGCTGGCAAGCAGCACCAGCAGCAGGCACGACTGCCAGCCGAGGTACAGCCCCAGTACGGCGATGAGCTTGACGTCTCCGCCGCCCAAAGATTCCGTGTGCAGCAGCGCGTCCATCACGCCCGCCAGCGCCAGCAGCCCGCCGCCGTACACGAGCGCCGCCAGCACCCCGCCGCCTATGCGCCGCAGCGGGTCGGCGTAGGTGAAAGCAAAACCCAGCCACGCCAGTGCCGCCGCTGCCAGAAGCCCGTCCGGCAGCACCATCGCCTCGAGGTCAATGAGCGCCGCGCACATCAGCAGCATGAGCAGCAGCGCGTACTCCGCCGCGCGCAGGCTCAGTCCGAAGCGTAAAAAAACAGTGACCCACGCCATCGCGCCGAGCAGCTCCGTCAGCGGATAGCGTGGGGATATTTTTTCTTTGCAGGCCGAGCACCGCCCGCGCAGCGCCAGCCAGCTGAAAATCGGTATTAGCTCCGCAGCGCCGAGCGTGTGCCCGCAGGCGGGACAGCTGCTCCGACCCCTCAGCGCGCTCCCTCCGTGCACGTAACGCCAAGCCGCGCAGTTAATAAACGACCCCGCCGCCGCTCCTGCCGCGGCGGAGAGGAGGAGAAAGTAGATAGAAGCCTCCATTATCATTTCACTTCTTAGCCTGTTGCATCAAATTTTACAACGCCATCCGTCACAGTGAGATAATAATTTTCCCAGCTGTTGTCTTTCGCGTCTTTACTTTGCCATATATCGCCTACAGGTTCTTTCTCGGTGCCAGCATTTTCTACAGTAATATTCCCGTCATCGTTAATATTAGCAGTATAATACTGTGTACGCTGTGGTTCCTCAGAATCAGCAATATGCAGAAGCCAGTCTGTTTCCGCAAGACTTTTAATAGTACTAAGGTTTGCCTCATCAACCGCCTCTCTTGCTTCCTCCAGTTGCGTTGAATATACAGGTATAGCGATTGCCACCAGAACAGCGATTATTGCCACAACAATAAGCAGCTCCACCAGCGTGAAGCCCTTTTTGCCTCTGCGTTTTTTAACTCTACAGTTCATAAGCACCTCTCCTTAAGCTATGTAAAAATAACCATTACAGGCAAACGATACCACACGTTCCACGAAAATGCAACAAATTTTTTAGATTCATGCAATAAAAATTTTTAGCCAAGTTTGTTAAGTGCTGCCTGCGGGCAAATTTGCGTGAGAAATATGCGTTGATATCATAATATTACAAAACAAAAAACCAAGTCGAAAACGACTTGGTTTTTTGTTGGTGGAGATAAGCGGGATCGAACCGCTGACCTCTTGAATGCCATTCAAGCGCTCTCCCAGCTGAGCTATACCCCCGCGGAACAAAATGCATTTTAGCAAAAAATCAGCGCGTTGTCAATAGCTTTTTTAATTTTCTCGCGGAAATCATGCAGGTTTACAATAGATTTGGGCGACAGGGTATATAAAAAGACGACTGAGTCTGTTAAAACAACACAAAAGCCGGAGCGATTTTGCTCCGGCTTTGCCTATTCACTTCATCGTATCATACAGCCTGCGCAGCGCGGGGGATTTCGGCAGCAGGGTCATCAGCGGCAGGCCGATTATGAACATCACTCCCGCCTCGCCAATGGCCACCTCCAGTCCGTAAATGGCAAAAAGCATCAGGCGAGAGCCTTCGCTGCCTCCGGCGATGAGCGCCAGCTCCGCGCCGATGATAACCCCGTTGAACAGCACCGGCATCAGGCAGCCCAGCACGCGCCGCAGCGGTGTGCTGCCGCCGCGCCCAATCGCCGCCGTACACAATCCCGCGCCCAACGTCGCCAGCGAGCCGAAAATCACGTCAATCGGCCCGACGGTGCTGATGATGTTGGCAATCATGCAGCCCACGAACAGCCCCCATGTGGTGTAGGGGAAAAAGAAAGGCAGTATACACAGCGCCTCAGAAATGCGGAACTGCCAGTTGCTGTAGCTGAGAGCCGGCAGGAGCATTGTGAGGGCGGCGTACACCGCTGCGATTACGGCCGCAAGCGTGAGCTTGCGCAGAGAGAGACTTTTCATTAAATTTTTACCTCCATTTTCTGCTTGCGCCGCGTTTCCTCACGGCGCGGGGAGGGTGTGGAAACCTGCCCCATAACCAAATTTTTTCCGCCGTCGAGCCCCAAAGCCCGAACAGCCCGTCTATATTACCACACCCCGCCGCGTTTGTAAATATCAATGCAGAAAATTTATGCCGCCCGCCTGCGACGCTTTTTAAAAACTTGCATAGTGGCGCAGTTGATGTTATACTGATATATTATAAATTGCAAAGCGGGTACAGAGACAGAACATGAGCTACACAGAATGGAAAATCCCATACGGGCAGTCGGAGGCTGCCGAGGGGCTTGCTGCGGCGGGGTATGCGCCGCTTTTGGCGGCGGTACTGGCCGCGCGCGGAATGGACACGCCGGAGAAGGCCGAGCGCTTTCTGCGCTGCTCGCCCGACGCGCTGGGCGACCCCTTCCTCATATCGGATATGTCGCTTGCGGTGGAGCGCACGCGCCGCGCCATTGCCGAGCGCGAGCACGTCGCGGTCTATGGCGACTACGACGTTGACGGCATCACGAGCACCTGCATGATGTCCGACTGGCTGCGCCGCCGCGGCGTGGAGTGCGAGGTTTATATCCCCGGGCGGCTGGACGAGGGCTACGGCGTCAACTGCCGCGCCATCGACACCCTCGCCGCGCTGGGCGTGACGCTGATAATCACCGTGGACTGCGGCATCACCGCCGCGGCGGAGACGGACTACGCCGCCTCGCTCGGCATAGACATGGTAATAACCGACCACCACGAGTGCAAGAGCGCGCTGCCCCGCGCCGCGGCGGTCGTTGACCCCAAGCGGGCTGACAGCGGCTACCCCTTCCGCGAGTTGGCGGGCGTCGGCGTGGCGTTCAAGCTGCTCAGCGCGCTGGAGGGCGGCGGCGAAGCGCTGCTGCGCGACTACGCCGACCTGATAGCCCTCGGCACCGTGGCGGACGTGATGCCGCTGGAAGGCGAAAACCGCTACATCACCAGCCGCGGCATGGAAAAGCTGCAGCGCGACCCGCGCCCGGGACTGAGAGCGCTGCTGAAAGAAGCGGGAGTGAGCGGCAAACGGCTCTCCGCCATCAGCATAGGCTACTCGCTCGCCCCGCGCATAAACGCCGCCGGACGTTTGGGTCAGGCGGAAAAAGCGCTGCGGCTGCTGCTGGAAACCTCGCCAGAGCGCGCCGCCGAGGAGGCCGCGGAGCTTTGCGGCCTCAACCGCGACCGCCAAGCGCTGGAAACGGGCATTTGGGAGCAGGCGCAGACCATGCTGGGCGACGCCAAGCCGGACGGGCCGATAGTCTTAGCGGGAGAGGGCTGGCACCAAGGCATAATCGGCATTGTCGCCTCGCGCCTTGCGGAAAAGTACGGCGTGCCGACTGTTATGATAACGCTGGACGGCGCGGAGGGCAAGGGCTCCTGCCGCAGCTTCGGCGGATTCAACCTGTTTGACGCGCTGAGCTTCTGCGCCGCGGAGCTGGACGCATTCGGCGGTCACGCGCTCGCGGCTGGACTCACGCTCAAGCGCGAGCGGCTGGGACAGTTCCGCCAAAAGCTGGCCGAATATTACGCCGCGCACCCGCCCTGCGGCGACATGAGCCTCGACATAGAGCTGCACATAGACCGGCCGGAGATGCTGACGCTCTCCTCCGTGGAGAGCCTCGACCGTCTCGAGCCCTGCGGCACGTCCAACCCGCCGCCCACGGCCTGCCTGACGGGAGCCGTGCTCGTGAGCGCGACGCCGCTCGGCACGGGCAAGCACACGCGGCTCAAGCTGGCAAAATTCAACCACAGCTACGAGTGCGTGTGGTTCTCCCGCTCCGTGGACGCGCTGGGTGCCGTCCCGGGCGACAGAGTTGACGCGGCGTTTGTGCCGCAGGTGAACGAGTACCGCTCGCGCCGCTCGGTGCAGCTGAACATGATAGCCCTGCGCCGCCACGACCCCAAGCCGCTCAGCGCGGTGTTCGAGGGGCACGTGCCGGACTGCGGCGCTCCGGCGCCCACGCGCCGCGACCTCGCGGTGGTGTGGCGGTCGCTGCGCTCACTGGGCGGGGAGGCCAGAGGCAGCTTCGCCGCCGTGGCCGAGCAGCTTGTCCCGGGTATGTGGGACGTTGAGGTGGGCGTATGCCTGCTCATTCTGCGCGAGCTTCAGCTTGTGTACTTCCGCTTTGAGGGCTCAGGCGTGACCGTTCAGGCCCGACGCAATCCCCCCAAGGTGGATTTGAATAACTCAAAAATTTTGGCTTCCATGAAGGGAGGCGCCTGAAAAATGGCAGATACGCCGAAAAAGACAGCGGAGGCTCCGGCGGGCGCAATCGCCGAGCGCAAGGAATTTGACCCCGCCGTTGAGGAGTGCTACGCGCGGCTGGAAGAAAAGGTGCGCGCAAGCTCCATACACATGGACATGGCAAGAATCCGCGCGGCCTTCGAGCTGGCGGCGGAGGCGCACGAGGGACAAAAACGCAAGGACGGCTCGCCCTACGTGACCCACGTCGTGGCCGCCGCCGAGATAACCGCGGAAATGGGTCTGGACGAGGACTCCATTGTTTCCGCGCTGCTGCACGACGTTATTGAGGACACCAACGTCACCCACGAGCAGATACGGGAAAAATTCGGCGAGAGCGTTGCCGGCATCGTCGAGGGCGTGACAAAGCTGACGCGCGTGAACTTCACCTCCCGCGAGGACGAGCAGATGGAGAATATGCGCAAAATGCTTATGGCAATGTGCAACGACATCCGCGTCATACTCATCAAGCTGGCCGACCGACTGCACAATATGCGCACAATGGACTACCAGACGCCGGAAAAGCAGCGCATAAAGAGCCTTGAGACAATGCAGATTTACGCCCCCATAGCCCACCGGCTGGGTATGCAGCGCATAAAGTGGGAGCTTGAGGACCTTTCACTCTACTATCTCGACCCCATAGGCTATCAGGCGATAATGGCGGACGTGGACTCCCGCCGCGAGAAGCTGGAAAACTTCATGGGCGAAATGGAGGTCAAAATACGCGCAAGGCTGGACGAGTGGGGCATACCCTGCTCCATAAACAGCCGCATAAAGCACATTTACAGCATCTACCGCAAGATGTACACGCAGAAGCTGGACATGAAGGAGATATTCGACCTGTGCGCGCTGCGCATAATCGTCGATGACATCAGCCAGTGCTACAACGTCTTGGGGCAGATTCACGATATGTTCAAGCCCGTCCCCGGGCGCTTCAAGGACTACATCTCTACCCCCAAGCCCAACGGCTACCAGAGCCTGCACACCACGGTCATCGGCTCGGAGGGCATACCGTTCGAGGTGCAGATACGCACATGGGATATGCACCGCGTCTCCGAGTACGGCATCGCGGCGCACTGGAAATATAAATCCGGTTCCGCGGGCGTGGCGGCGGGCGACGAGGAAAAGTTCGCGTGGGTGCGCCGCCTGCTTGAGAGCCAGCAGAACAGCGACGCGCAGGACTTCTTCTCCGACCTGCACGTGGATATGTTCGCGGACGAGGTGTTTGTGTTCTCACCCAAGGGCGACGTGATAAACATGCCCGCGGGCGCGACACCCATAGACTTTGCCTACTCCATACACTCCGCCGTCGGCAACTCGATGGTCGGCGCCAAGGTCAACGGACGCATCACGCCGTTCGACCACGTCCTGCAAAACGGCGACATTGTGGAAATAATCACCTCCAAGGGCGCAACAGGCCCCAGCCGCGACTGGCTGAAGATTGCCAAAAGCGGCTCCGCGCGCACGAAGATTAAGCAGTGGTTCAAAAAGGAGCGGCGCGAGGAAAACATTGTCCAAGGCCGCGAGGCCTTTGAAAGCGAGCTGCGCCACGCGGGACTGAACGTCGCGGACGTCACCCCCGCCATTTTGGAGCCTCTGCTCAAACGCCTTTCCCTGCCCACGGCGGACGACCTCTACGCGGCCATAGGCTACGGCGGCGTCACGGCGGTCAAAACCGTCAACCGCATAAAGGAAGAAGTCTCCAAGGCGCAGAGAGCGGCGGCGCAGAAAACCGCCCTCGACCGCCTGAATGAAGCCGCCGACCGCCGCGGCGAGCGCGACGCTAAGAAGCGCCCGCACAGCATTCAGGGCGTGCTGGTGGAGGGGCTGGACAACTGCCTTATCAAGTTCGCCCGCTGCTGCACGCCGGTTCCCGGGGACGACATTGTGGGCTTTATCACCCGCGGCTACGGCGTCTCCGTCCACCGCACGGACTGCAAGAACCACATCACGGGCCGCCTCGACCCCGACGGCAGCGGCCGCTGGATAAACGTCAGCTGGGCGGACGACGTGAACGACTCCTATGTGACAACGCTCAAGCTCAACTCCCGCGACCGCAGCGGCCTTGTCATGGACATCGCCACGGTGCTCAACTCCCTGAACGCGCGCGTGCGCTCGCTCTCGGCGCGCGACGTCGGCGTGGGCATGGCGACGGCCAACCTGACGCTGGAAGTGAAGAACCTTGAGGAGCTGAACGCCATAATTGCCCGTCTCGAAACCGTGCAGGGCGTCAGCGAGGTTGTGAGGACAGGAGCGTGAACAGCAGATGAGAGCCGTACTGACAAGAGTGAGGCGCGCCTCAGTCACCATTGACGGCCAAACCGTCGGCAGCATAGGCAAGGGCTTCCTTGTGCTGCTGGGCGTGGCCGAGGGTGACGGCGAGACCGAGGCCGACCGCGTTGCCGACCGCATCTGCGGTATGCGCATATTCGAGGACGAAAACGGAAAAATGAACATATCCCCCGCCGACGCGGGCGCGGAGATACTTATAATAAGCCAGTTCACGCTGTTTGCTGACGTGCGCCAGCGCCGCCCGGGCTTCACGGGCGCGGCGAGGCCGAATACGGCCGTTCCGCTCTATGAGCGCGTCATAGCCCGCTGCCGTGAGCGCGGCTTTAACGTGGCGACCGGCGAGTTCGGCGCGGATATGCAGGTGGAGTCCGTCAACGACGGGCCTGTTACAATAATAATAGACACGGATACGCTGTAAGGAGGACAACATGCACATTAAAACACTTGTAGTCGGCCTCTTTGAGGAAAACTGCTACATCGTCGCCGACGAAAGCAGCTTGGAGTGCGCCATAATCGACCCCGGCGCGGAGGGCACGCGCATACTGGACTACTTGGAGGAAAATCACCTCCGCTGCTCCGCCGTCATGCTCACCCACGCCCACGCCGACCACATCGGCGCGCTGGAAATTGTGCTGGACGAGACGAACGCGCAGCTCTGGATGCACGCGGGCGACAACGGCGTTGTCATAGGCTCCGAGCCCTACGCGCTGGTTGCGCCGCCGGAGACGCGCTTTTACGCCGAGGGCGACAGCGTGGAGGTCGGCGCGCTGCGCTTTACCGTGCTGGAAACCCCCGGTCACACGCCGGGCAGCGTCTGCCTTGTCTGCGAAAACGCCATATTCACCGGCGATACGCTCTTCCGCGGCAGCTGCGGCCGCACAGACTTCCCCTTGGGCGACACCGGCGCCATGCTCTCCTCCCTGCGCCGCCTGAGCCGCTTGGAGGGGGACTACGAAATCTACCCCGGGCATATGGGTGCCACCACACTTGAGCGCGAGCGCCGCTTCAACCAGTTCGTGCTCGCCGCAAACAGCAGAAGCTGAGAAAGGTCAGAGAAAAAATGAAGCGTTCCGCACACTGCCGCGCGTTCTACACCGCGCCCGTAGAGACGGTCTGGAGACTGATAACCTCCGGCACCGACGTAACCGTTGACCCTCTGAACGAGGAGCAGTACAACAACACCGAGCCCGAGCCCGGCACCATATTCACCCGCGCGTTCGAGGTGGTGCAGAACAAGCGGTTCGTGTTTGAAATGAAGTCCATAAACCTCTACGAGCACTGGACGATAGAGCTTGAGGACTGGGGCGTAGCCGAGACGAAGATAACGGTGCGCAACGACGTTACCTACCGCAACATCCACACCTTCCTCCTCTCTTTCCCCTTCGCCTCCCCCCGCCACGAATGCAAAGCCTTCCTCAGCGACCTCTCCGCCAAGGTCAAAAACCGCAAACCCATAACGGCGGAGGAGTGAAAACAAATTCAAATTCTACAATCAAAAAACTCCTGCCGACACTCAGTCTGACAGGAGCTTTTTCCGGCTTCGGTTGCCTAAAGCCGACATTATACTCAAAACAATAACATTCACATGAGGAGAGATTATCTTGCTTAAAAAAGACCAGCTTCCCGGCATTTTGCTCTGTGCCGTGCTCACCGTTCCCGCTTGGATATTGGGGCAGCTTGTGCCCGTTGTCGGCGGGCCGGTTTTTGCGATTTTGCTGGGAATTATTCTTGCCCTGACGCCCTTCCCGCGCGAGAAATTTAACGCGGGAATCTCGTTCGTTTCCAAAAAGCTGCTCCAGCTGGCCGTAATTCTTTTGGGCTTCGGCATGAACCTGAACACGGTTTTTGAAATAGGCTTGCAGTCCCTGCCGATTATCATAGCCACAATTTCCACATCGCTGATTGTGGCATACATAATGAGCAAGCTGCTGCACTCGTCGCGGAACACCTCCGTGCTAATCGGCGTGGGCTCGTCCATATGCGGCGGCTCCGCAATCGCCGCCACCGCGCCCGTTATCGGAGCGGACGACGATGAAATCGCGCAGTCTATCTCCGTCATTTTCCTTTTCAACGTCGTTGCGGCGCTGGTGTTCCCCACGCTGGGCGACGCCATCGGTCTTTCCAACGAGGGCTTCGGCCTCTTTGCGGGGACAGCCGTAAATGACACGTCCTCCGTCACCGCCGCGGCGTCGGCGTGGGACGATATTCACGGGAGCAATGTGCTCGACACAGCCGTGGTGGTCAAGCTGACAAGAACGCTGGCCATTATTCCGATTACGCTGGCGCTGGGCATATATCAGGCCAAAACGTCGAGCGAGAGCCGCGGAAAAATAAAACTGAGCTCCATACTGCCGTTTTTCATCATTCTGTTTGTTGTCTGCTCCGTCATCACCACCGCCGCCACCGCCCTCGGTGTCCCCGCCTCATTTTTCTCCCCGTTCAAGACCGCGAGCAAGGTGCTGATAGTAATGGCCATGACGGCAATCGGCCTCAATACCGACCTGAAGAAAATAATAAAAACCGGCAAAAGCCCCATACTCATGGGCCTGTGCTGCTGGGCAGCCATAGCCGCCGTAAGCCTCGTCATGCAGAGAGCTTTGGGGATATGGTAACGGCGGCGCAAAAACCTGTTCGCCGCTGCGCTGCGTCTTGAAAACCCGCTCTGATTGTGGTATATTATCGGCGAAATTGTTTGGAAAGCGGATGCATATTCTTTGAACCTCAAGCGTAAGACCAACCTGCAGTACGCCGCTTCGAGCGGGCTTTTTTGGGCTTTTTACTGCCCCGCGGCGTCGTTTTGTACTGTATATATGCGCTCGCACGGCTACTCCGGGACCGATGCGGGCTTTGTGATGGCGGCAGCCAGCGCTGTTTCTATGGCGCTGCAAACGCCGCTTGCCAGCTTTGCCGACCGAGCCAAGCGCGTGACCGTTGCCGGCATATTTGCCTGCCTGTGCGCCGTCATAATCGCGCTTGCGGCGCTCATGCCCGCGCTGTCGGACGGCGGAGTACTGCTGCCGATTGCCTACGCCGCCATGCTCAGCTGCGTCGTCAGCTGCCAGTCCATATCGAACAGCCTCTACCTGCTGCTGGAGCGGCGGGGCGTCGCCGTCAACTACGGCGTCGGGCGCGGCACGGGCTCGCTGTGCTATGCCGTGCTGGCCGCGCTGCTCGGCTCGGCGGTCACGGTACTGGGCAGCGAGACGGTACCGACCTCCATTGCGCTCTTCGCCGCGGCGGAGCTGGCTCTGCTGCTTGTCATATCCCACCGCAACACGCGCCTCGGCATCGTCGGCTCGTCGGGACGGCAGAACGCACAGGAGAGCGTCGGTGTGCGCGAGTTCGTTGTCCGCAACCGCCGCTTCTGCGCCGTGTTAATCGGCATTGTGCTTGTGTACTTCCCGCACATACTGCTGGCAAACTTTTTGATATACCCCGTGGAGAACGCTGGTGGCGACAGCGCGGTCATGGGTCGGCTGGCGGCATGGACAGCTCTGCTGGAGCTGCCGGTTATGTTCATGTTCGACCGTCTCTGCCGCCGCTTCGGCGCGCGCAGGCTGCTGGCGCTCGCAGGCGCGGCACTCACGGTCAAGACCGCGGCATTCTCGCTGGCAAGCAGCATTCCCGCGCTCTTCGCCGCCGGACTGCTGCAAATGGCGTCGTTCGCGCTGCTCATTCCGGCCTCCGTGCGCTGGGCGTCGGAGACGGTCAGCACTGCCGACGAGGTGAAGGGGCAGTCGTTTGTCACAGTTTCCATGACGCTGGCCACGTTCGTGGCGAGTCTCGCGGGCGGGGTGATGTACGAGCGCCTCGGCTCTCCCGCCACGCTGGGCATCACCGCCATTATTTCAGCCGTCGGCAGCGTGATAATTCTGACGTTTATTTTCGGAAAAAAGAAAACAGCGGCGGGCGCTGAAAATTTGCGATAAAAAACTGTTGCGCAGCGGTGCGGATTCGGTGTACAATTTAGGTATGCTAAAAAACTGCTTGCGCGGAAGGAGGACTGCGGTATGCTCATGGCGCTGCTGGACATGGGCGGCTCCACGGCAAAGGGCGTGGCGGCGACGGAGAGCGGCGCTGTACTCGCGCGTGTGCGTCTTCCGGCGGAAGCAACGGCAGCGCAGCTGCTGGAGCGGCTGCAGGGCGCGCTGCCCGACGAGCGCATCGAGCGCCTTGCGCTGACGGGTCTGCGCTCTGCGAGTGAGGGCACCGAGCGGCTGCCTCTGCCGGCTGTGCGCGCGCCGGAGCTGGAGGCTGTCGGCCTCGGCGGGCTGACCCTTGCGGGGCTGCCGAGCGCCATTGTCGTCAGCATGGGCACCGGCACCGCCATACTCTCCGCTGGCAAGGACGGGGTTCGCCACCTCGGCGGCTCCGGACTGGGCGGCGGCACGCTCGCGGGTCTGGGACGCGCGCTGCTGGGCGCGAACGGCGCGGAGGAGCTGTGCGCTCTGGCCGCGGACGGCGACATTGCGCGCGCCGACTTGACTATCGGAGATTTGACTTCCAGCAAGGGCACGCTGGACTCGGCGCTGACCGCCGCGAACATGGGCAGAGCCTGCGCCGGAACCGCGCCGCAGGATATGGCGGCGGGACTGATAAATCTCGTGCTGCAAAATATCGGCGTAATGGCTATGATTGCCGCCAAGGGCGAGGGACAGCGGGACATTGTGCTCACCGGCTCGCTCACGCTCGTGCCGCAGTGCGAGGAAATATTCCGCCGCGTGGCGGAGGCGTTCGGCGTCCGCTTCATAATTCCGCCGGACGCGGAGTACGCTGCCGCGATTGGCATCGGCGAGGTTATAGGTTTTTACAGGCGCGCGTGTCGGCCGCCTGAAAAATAAATCAATTTTGTATAGGAACATTGAGGAGGCAAAAAACGAATGGCTGAAAAGAAATTTGACATCACCTACCTGCTGGATTTGAGCCACACTATGGCCGACAAAATGCTCGCGCACTGCGACAACCCGTGGTCGGGTCTGACGCAGATTAGAGCTTACGTCAAGGTTCTGGGAGATATGCTGCCCAAGGACGAGTACAACATGGTCGCGCCCGACGTTTGGGTGCACAGGACGGCGCGCGTCGCGCCCTCCGCCAGCCTGACGGGGCCGTGCATTATAGGCCCGTTTACCGAGGTGCGCCACTGCGCATTTATCCGCGGCAACGTGCTGGTCGGCGAAAACTGCGTCGTCGGCAACTCCGTGGAGCTGAAAACCTGCATTCTGTTTGACGAGGTGCAGGTGCCGCACTTCAACTATGTCGGCGACTCCATACTGGGCTACAAGGCGCACATGGGCGCGGGCTCCATAACCTCCAACGTGCGCAGCGACCGCAAGCTGGTGCGCGTACACCGCGGCGACGAGGTCATAGAGACAAACCTGAAGAAGTTCGGCGCGATATTGGGCGACGGCGTCGAAATCGGCTGCAACGCCGTGCTGAACCCCGGCACGATAATCGGCAAGAACTGCCTGATATATCCTCTCTCCAACGTGCGCGGAGTCGTGGTTCGCGACAGCATATTCAAGGCAAACGGCGAGATAATACCGCGCAGCGCGGACAGCGAATGATTTATTTAGTGGAGGACGACGCCAACATTCGGCAGCTCGTCATATACACGCTCAACCACACGGAGCTTCCGGCGCAGGGCTTTGCCTCCGCGCCGGAGTTCTGGCGCGCAATGGCTTCGGCCACGCCGGACTTGGTGATGCTGGACATCATGCTGCCCGGGCAGGACGGTCTGGAGATACTGCGCGAGCTGCGCGCCGCGCCCGCCACGTCGCGCCTGCCGGTGATGATGCTGACAGCCAAGAGCGCGGAGTACGACAAGGTCGTGGGGCTGGACATGGGCGCCGACGACTACATAACCAAGCCTTTTGGCATGATGGAGCTCATGGCGCGCGTGAGGGCGCTGCTGCGCCGCACCGACAGCACGGAGGGCGCGGAGGAGCTGACGCTCGGCTGTCTCTGTCTCTGCCCCGGCCGCCACACCGTCCGCGTGGACGGCGCCGACGTGCCGCTGACGCTCAAGGAGTTCGAGCTGCTGACGCTTTTGATGCGCGCCAACGGCTCGGTAGTCACGCGCGACGCCCTCCTCAGCGGCGCATGGGGCTACTCCGACACCGCCGAGAACCGCACTGTAGACGTACACATAAGCACCCTGCGCCAAAAGCTCGGCAAAGCCGGAAAATACATAACCACCGTCCGCGGCGTGGGATATAAAATGGAGCTGTAAACCGGCTCGCGGGCGGGGAAATGGCGCGAACACATATAGGCTGCACCGTTTGACTTGGTGCAGCCTTTTTAAAACATCTTGCTATTTTCCGCGGAAAAGTATAGAATGGCTATAGATTATAGAAAAGGAGCGTGAGGGTTTATGCGCCTTACATTTATCGGCGCCACGCATGAGGTCACCGGAAGCTGTACGCTTATCGAGGTCGGGAACGTACACGGGCTTGTGGACTGCGGCATGGAGCAGGGGCAGAACACGTTCGTCAACGAACCGATTCCCGTGCCTGCGTCGGAGCTGGACTTTGTTCTGCTGACGCACGCGCACGTTGACCACTCCGGTCTGCTGCCGCTTTTGAGCAAACAGGGCTTCCGCGGGCTTATTTACGCCACAGCAGCCACTTGCAGTCTGTCGCAGGTAATGCTGCGCGACTGTGCGCACATTCAGGAGTCAGACGCCGAGTGGAAAACCCGCAAAGCCACCCGTGCGGGCGGCGAGCCGGTCGAGCCGCTTTACACCATCTCCGACGCTGAGGCCGCAATCAGCCGTCTGCGCCCGTGCGACTACGGCGAGCCGATGCAGATTGCCGAGGGCGTCGCCGTCCGCTTTGTCGATGCCGGTCACCTCATGGGCTCAAGCAGCATTGAGGTCTGGCTCACCGAGAACGGCAAGACGCGCAAGGTTGTGTTCAGCGGCGACGTCGGCAACCTGAACCAGCCAATCATCAACGACCCCAACTACATCACCGAGGCCGACTACGTCGTCACCGAGTCCACCTACGGCGACCGCCTCCACGAGCGGCTGGAGATAGACTCCGCCGCCTATTTGGCCGACTGCATCCAGCGCACACTGGACAGGGGCGGCAACGTCGTCATTCCCTCGTTCGCCGTCGGGCGCACACAGGAAATTCTGTACTACATACGCGAGATTAAGCTGCGCGGGCTCGTGACCGGTCACGATGGCTTCAAGGTCTACGTGGACTCGCCGATGGCCAACGAGGCCACGGGTATATTCCTGCAATGCGACCGCCACTACTTCGACGCCGAAACGCGTGCGCTGCTGGACCAAGGCGTCAACCCGCTTGTGTTCGACGGTCTGGAGATTTCCGTCACCAGTGAGGAGTCGAAGCAGATAAACATGAACGCCGAACCCAAGGTTATCATCTCCGCCAGCGGAATGTGCGAGGCCGGACGCATACGTCACCACCTCAAGCACAACCTCTGGCGCAAGGAGAGCATGATACTGTTCGTGGGCTATCAGGCCAACGGCACATTGGGGCGCAATATCCGCGACGGCGCGAAAAAGGTCAAGCTCTTCGGCGAGGACATCAGCGTCAACGCCGAGATAACTTACCTCCCCGCGACGAGCGGGCACGCCGACCGCGACGGGCTGCTCAAGTGGATAAACTCCTTTGACCCCAAGCCGCAGCGCGTTTTCGTCAACCACGGCGACGACGCGGCCTGCGTGAGCTACGCCGGACTGCTGAAAAGCGAGTACGGCTTTGACACCTACGCACCGTTCAGCGGCACAGTTGTCAACCTGCTGACAAACGAGGTCGAGGTTGAGACTGTCGGCGTACCCGTGGAAAAGAAAAAGGCGCGCTCCGCCCGCGCGAACGCCGCGCTGGACGCGCTCATCGCCGCCTGCGAGCGCCTGCTCTCCATTGCCCGCGGCTGCGAGGGCATACCGAACAAGGAACTGTCCCGCTTCACCGGTCAGGTCAACTCTCTGGCCGATAAATGGGAAAGCTGGGTCAGGAAGAAGTAAAAAAACTATATGCCATAGAAAAAGAGCTGTCATCACCTTGGCAGCTCTTTTATCATTATGGCGTGAACTTAGTTTATGCTATTCTTGCGCCTCGCGGAGCAGTCGCTTGAACAGCAGCGGATAGTTGCTCGCTCCGTGCGCGATGTGATAGACATAGACAGTATTCCCCGCTAAGCGGTAAACGCAGATATATTTTCCTGCAACCACATATCGGTAATCTCGGCTTGCAAGCTCTCTGTCCTGCGGAATACTTCCCGACAAAGGAAACATCTCCAGCCGTTCCAAGGCGGAATAGATACTGTTCGTGATTTTGCGGGCGGAGTTTGGCCCGACAAGATTCAGGTGGAGCAGCGCTATCTGCTCCAGCTCCTGCTGTGCAGGCTCCAAAATGACCAGTTCAGCCATTTGTGTAAAGCTCCTCCAGCCGTTTTCGCGATTCGTTCAGCGTATAGGTTTTTGCTCCGGCGCGGCGAGCATCATCAGCGGCGTCGAGCTTGGCGCGGAGCTTCAGCGCCTCCTCGCGCTGTTCAAAGGCTTCAATGCTCATCACCACAAGGTCGCCCTCACCGTTTTTGGTTATATAAATCGGCTCGGCTTCAGTGTGCGCCAGCTCCGAAATAGTGCCATAGTCGTTCCGCAGAGCGGTTGAGGATTTAATAATCATAATTCGCGCCTCCTTCATAATAATTCTGACATTATTCTATCATAATTATTCTCACATTTCAAGGAGAATATCAGCAAACCCAATTTAAAGCATACAAAACACCGGACTGTGGGGGAACAGCCCGGCGTTCTGCAAAAAAGAGAGGAGTGTATGGAAAAAGAGGGGTATCAAAGTTAGTAGGTACGGTTCATGCCGTACAAGGTGAGGGAAATTTCCAGAAGCTCGCCGGCTCGCCAGACGGTCAGCGTAAGAGTGTCTCCGATGTCGAAGTCCGCTTTTATGTCGTTGATGTCGTTCACGCTGGCAACTGCTATGCCGTTCACGGCGGTAATCACGTCGCCGACTTGCAGCTTGTTTTCGGCGTCGCTGCCCTTCGTAACGGTTGCCACATAGACGCCCGAGGGGCTGCCGTAGGCCTCCTGCTCCGCTTCGGTAAGCCCAATGCCCGTAATGCCAATGGCGGGCTGCTGGGGTACTGCGCCGTAGGCTATGAGGTCGTCAACCACCGGCTTTATGGTGGATGTGGGGATTGCGAACCCGATGCCTTCAATGGTGGCGGAGGAGTAGTAGGAAACGAGCTTCATGTTTGTAATGCCTATAACCTGACCGTATGCGTTTATCAGCGGACCGCCGGAGCTTCCCTCGTTTATGGCGGCGTTGGTCTGGATAAGGCTTATGATGCTGCCGTTCATGTTGTATGAGCGGTCGATTGCGGAAATTATGCCGTCCGTCAGGGAACCGACAAAGGCGGAGCCGAGGGGATTGCCTATGGCGGCAACCGTGTCGCCTACGCTGAGCTCTGCGCTGTCGCCGAACTCGGCGGGACTGAGGTTCTCGGCCTCAATTTTCAGCACGGCAATGTCGGTTACGGTGTCGGAGCCCACGAGCTTTGCCTCGTAGGAGCGGCCGTCGTTTAGCGTTACGGCGACGCTGACTGTGCCGGAGATGACGTGCGCGTTGGTTAAAATGTAGCCGTCCGCGCTCATCACTATACCAGTTCCCCAGTAGTAGCCGCTGCTGCCGTCAACCATGGCGGCAATGGAGACTACCGAGTCTATGCAGTCGGAGTAAATCTGCTGAAGTGTCAGCTCTTCCTTGTCTGCCGCGGAGACAAGCGTCAGGGTAACGCCGGTGCCTGTTTCTGCTCTGGGTATTCCGCTGCCCTCTGTGGAGGCGGTTTGGGGAGATGCGCTGCCGCTGCCGGCGCTGCTGTCGGACTGTTCGGCGGTGCTCCGGGGGTCTATGGAGCTGACGCCTCCGTCCGAGAAGATGTACGCCGTGGCTGCTATGAGAATGAGAACGCAGAGCGTTACGGCTGCCGCTTTCATTCCCGTGCGGCTTTTCTTTGGCTTTTGCGGCGGCGGAGCGAAACTTTCAGGTTCGTTCCTTTTGTACCAGCCGCCGGCGGACTCGCCGCCGTACCAAGTTCCCCGTCCGATACTGTCCATCGGGGCACCTCCTTGAGGACAAGATAATAATAGCAGATAATTTAGTCCAAACAATGAATTGCAAGTGAAAGTTTTGTGAACAATCTACATCATTTTTGTAAACTCGGCAAGTTTTCAGCTCTGTTCACTGACGTAAAGCCCGACGCGACTGCGCACAAGTTCCGCCGCTTGTTCCGCTGTGCTGTCACCGGCAAAGTAGGCCAAGACGCTGTCTGTGATAATCTCCTGCGCCGTCAGCTCCGCGTCGGAGGCTATGCTGACTTCATTGAGCAGCGCAGAAAATTTCTCCGCCTGCCGCACCGTTACAAGCGGCTCATCACCGCCGAGCAGGTCGGCTGTTATTTCATCAAGCGCCGTTTTCAGCACAGGTGCCGTGAACGAGGTCAGCGCCGAGGACTCCGCGCCGGCAGAGAGCAAATGCTTTATAAGCTCCCACGCGCCCTCTTGCGACACGCACTCGGAGGCTATACCGAAGCGTTCGAGGAAGTAAGCCCTGCTCCCGCAGCCGCCGTCCGGCGTCGGCCAGTCTATCAGCGTAATGTCTTGCTTAATCGCATTTTCAATCTCGGCAATATCATAAGGCGAAGCAATCACCGCGCTTTGCAGAGCAAGCTCGCCGTTTGACATCATCCGCAAAAGCTCGTCGGCATAAAGCTCCTCGGCGTTCAGCCCCACAGCCGCCGCGCTACGGCTGGCGTCCAACAGCGCGATAAATTCCGCGCTGTCGAACGAGCACTCTCCCGCCTGCCAGTCTATCATCGTAGGGATATAGGAGTGCAAAAGCTCTTGGAAAAGCGGCAGCGGCTCGTTACAGACGCTTAGATAGCTCCCTCTCGGCAGATTTGCGGCAAACTCGGCAAACTCGGCATACGACCAGCCGCTTCGTCCGCTCAGCGACTTTTCAACGCTCCAGCACGTTTCAATACAGAAGTTTGCGGCTACGGAATACAGTGCGCCGTCGCTGTCCATAAGTGGCAGGAGGCAGATATCGCCGCGGGAAATTTCTTCGTCAGCATCCAAAAAAGCGTTGAGGTCGAGTAGGAACCCCTTTGCTCCGTAGACCTCCGAGGACATGGAACCGTTAAAACAGATAATGTCGGGGCCAACACCGGCGGAAAGTTGTGCGCTCAGCAAGCTCGCCGCGTCAGTGAAATCCGCGCCGTCCTCGCAGTAGTCCAAGACCTGAATGTAATACTCTGCGCTCAATGTGTTAAACTGATTAACCGCGTATCTGTAATTCGTGTCTCCGAACACAGCCAGAACCAGCGTTTGCTTCTCCGCCGGTTCGCCCTCTTTCAGCAGATAGCAGCCATAGCTGCCGCCTGTGCCGTTAAAATAGTAGTACGGGCAGAAGTACACGCCGTCCTCCGCCTCGAATATCGCGGCGGGCGTTATGGCAGACATTGCGTTGTCCGCCCATATAATCAAAGGCTCCACGCTGCCGTCGCCAAAAAGTGAATAAATTCCGTTGTCGTCAAAAATAGTTGCGGCGGCTCCGTTTACACCGTTGCCTATATTCTGAATGGCCTTTCCGCCATAGTCTGCGCTGTCGGGAACGGCAATATCCTCATATCCGCCGTCAGACGAAAAGCAGCGGAGGTATACTTGGTTATCGCTGTTCCAGCCCCATGTTGTCACCGCGCCGTCCGCGGTTTTCATTAAGCCCTGATAAATCTCGCAAAACTCGCTTGTTTGCATTTCCCCGTCGGGAGCTGCGAGCCACAGCGCGGAGCCGTAAGGGGCGCAATCATCATTCCAGCAGTTGAGGTATAAGTATCCGTCAGAACCGCAGCACAAGTCGGTGATTCTCATTCCTGCGTCATACTCGCCAAGGTCAAGCATTTCAAGCATTTCTCCGTCATATGATATTTTAATTGCCCTATAGCGGCTGACAAGACCCGTTTCGCCGTGAGCAGTCTGCTCTTGCAATATCCACAGTCCCTCGCCGCAGGCATCTATGGAGGCAAGCTGCCATTCGTCGTCTGCCCGCTCGTACAAAGTTTCCTGTGCCGGGTAGAGCGACGCAACGCGCCCGCTTTCTCCATACGCCATGTATACGGTGCCGTCATACACGGTATAGCGGTCAAACGCCGTCCAATCTACATTCATCATTTCGCGTGTATAGCCCGCCTCGGCGTAAGCCGTGAGGCGTTCCACGCCCTGAACCTCTGCCGCGGAACTATCATCGCTCTTTGCGCAGCCCGTGACTGTTACCGTCAGCAGTGCCGCCGACAGCAAAAACGCAAGCACTTCTTTTTTCATCAGCATTACTTCCTTTCCTCTATTTTTGGAATATGGGAGTATAATACCAACGAAATGCATCATTTTTGTAAACTCGGCAAGTTTGTTTACTATTTCGTCTCGCTCAGTGCCAAGGAGAACACGAACTCGGTTATGCCGTCGCGGCTGGTGACTTCTATGTCCTCGCGGTGGCTGTTGAGGATATTCTTCACGATATACAGCCCCAAGCCCACGCCGTCGCGGTCCAAGGAGCGGGATTTGTCCGTTTTGTGGAAGCGGTCAAATATCAGCGCCAGCTCGTCGGGCGGTATAGTCTCGCCGTGGTTTTTTATGCTGATATACGCCTTGTCGTGCTGCTTCCAGAGGCTGACGCCGAGCTCCGTGCCCTCGGGCGCGAACTTGACCGCGTTTTCCAGAAGATTGTAGATAACCTGATTTATCGCATCGGGGTCGCCGCGCACTATAATTGCGTCCTCGGGCAGCTGCACGCTAACCTCCAACTTCTTGTCGTTTATCTTGCGCTCGAACACCAAGAGCGTTTGCAGCAGCAGCTCTCCCGCGTCAAACGTCTTGCTCAATATGGCCTCGCTGTCTTCGCTGTCCATGCGCGACATATCCAGCATATTGCGCACAAGGCGGTTTAGGCGCTTTGTCTCGCTGGATATGGTTTCAAGGTACTGCCGCTCGGCCTCCGGCGGGATTGTGCCGTCCAGAATACCGTCCGCGAAGCCCGCTATGGTCGTCATCGGCGTTTTCAGCTCGTGGGCTATGTTGGCAACGAACTCGTCGCGGCGGCGTTCGCTCCGCTCCAGCGCCTCGGCCATTTTGTTAAATGAGTTGGCGAGCGCGCCGATGTCGTCGTCGGTGTCAACGCTGACACGCGCGGAAAAGTCGCCGTGGGCAAATCGCTCCGCCGCCTCGCCCATTTCGTGCAGCGGCCGCGTCTGCCGTCTGCCGGAGATGTAGGCCAAAATCATCACGATAATCAAAATTGCAATCGCCGTGGCGAAGAAGAGGTAGAGCAGCACGCTCCACACCTTGACAATCTGCGACGACTCCTGACCCACAAACACATAGCCCGCCACATCTCCGTCGTACTCCACGGGCAGGCCGACGACATAGTATGTGGTGGAGTAAAACCCGCCCAGCGTTGTCAGCTGGCTGTACTCCCCGCTGCCTTGCAGCGCGCTGAGAACCGCGCTGTCCAGCTGGCGGCCAAGGTGCTCGCAGTTGAACACAAGGTCGGAGCAGGAGATGACAACGCCGTCAGCATCCGTGATGAACATATGGCTGCTCGTGGACTCCGCCAGCGTGGAAATTGCTATGCGCAGGTCCCAGTCGTACAGCGTGCCCTGATAGAGCTGCACCTCCACTAACTTTGCCAAGTCGTCCGCGCTGGACTCAATGGCTTGCTGACGCTCATTCATCATGTAGCTGCGCCCCAGCATCAGGAACACCGAGCCTAAAATGATAAAGCTCAGCATCACCATGAACGCCGTCTGCGCAAAAAATCTGAACGAAATGCTGCGCATCACTCTACCAGCTCGAACTTATAGCCCACGCCCCAAACGGTCTTTAGCGCCCACTTGTCGGAAACGCCCTCCAATTTATCGCGCAGGCGCTTTATGTGTACGTCCACGGTGCGGCTGTCGCCGAAGTAGTCGAAGCCCCAGACCTCGTCAAGGAGCTGGTTGCGCGTGAAAACGCGGTTCGGCGAGGACGCGAGGTGGAACAGCAGCTCCATTTCCTTGGGCGGCGTCTCCACGCGCTTGCCGTCAACGAGCAGCTCGTAGGAGTCTAAGTTTATCATCAGCTTGTCGAAGCTGAGGCACTTGGGCTCGTCGCTCGCTCCCGGGCCGCGGCGCATGACCGCGTGTATGCGCGCTATAAGCTCCTTCGGCTCGAACGGCTTTGTCACATAGTCGTCCGCGCCCTGCTCCAAGCCGGAGATTTTGTCCGGCGTCGTGCCCTTGGCGGTGAGCATGATTATCGGTATTTCCGACACGGCGCGTATTTCCCGAAGAACTTCCCAGCCGTCCATAACGGGGAGCATTATGTCCAGCAGCACTATATCCGGCTCGAACGAGTGGAACAGCTCCAGCCCCTCGCCGCCGTCGGCGGCGTGCTCTATTTCAAAGCCGTCCTTTTCCAGATAGAGCCGCAGCAGCTCCGCTATGTTTCCGTCATCTTCTATAACCAGTGCTTTTTTGGACATTGTTTTTCACTCCGTTTTCATTATATTCTGACTAAATTATATTGTATTCGCAATTTATTGGGTGAACAAACTGTTACATTTCAAGTTATTTGCCGCCTAATTTGTCATTTCAGCACAACATTGTCCTCGCCGCACAGCTCTTTCAGCTCGCTTATGAGCGCGGGATGAATGAGACAGCGCGCGCCGAGACGCTTGCCGGTGTCCTCGAAATATATGACAAGCGGACTGCGCCCCTCGAACATCTGCAAAATAAGCTCAATGCGGTGTACGAGCGCCGTATCCGTACTCTTCATGCGGAGGTAAAGCCGCTGCTCCCGCTTTTCTTCCGGCTGCCGCTTTGCCGGCGTCGGCGCGCCGCTTATGTCGGTCAGCGGGCGTATGCTGTCGGCCATAATCTGCGGCTCCTTTTCGTCGCGGGCGGAAATCCTGCCGCGTATGAGCAGCGCGGCGTTGTCGGAAATATAGCTGCCGCCCTCGCTGAGCGCGCGCTGGAACGCCAACGCTTCAATCGCGCCCGTGCCGTCCTCCAGCGTGATATTGCACATCTCCGAGCCGTTTTTCGTCGCGCGCTTGCGCCACGCGGAGACTACGCCGGCCACGGTCACGCTCTGGCCGTCGCGGAAGCTCTCCGGCCCCTCGGGGCGTTCAAAGTCGGAGAGTATGGCGCCGAGCTTCACCGCGCCCGCGGCCTTGGCGCGCTCGCGGTAGTCGTCCATCGGGTGGCCGCTGATGTAAAGTCCCGTCATCTCGCGCTCCATTGCCATAAGCTCCGCGCGCGTGAACTCCGGCACGTCCGGCAGCGTCAGCGCCGAGCCCATGCCCTGCTCCTCGCCGTCGCCGAACAAATCGAGCTGACCGGCCACGTTCCTGCGCCCCGCGCTGGCCGCACCGTCAATAACCCTGTCCAAAACCTGCAGCATGGCGCGGCGCTTGCACCCGAGGCAGTCGAAGGCTCCGGCGCGTATCAGGCTCTCCACGGCGCGGCGGTTCAGCTCGCGCCCCGTCATGCGGCGGCAGAAGTCGTCCAGCGCGGTGAAGGGTCCCCCGCGCTCGCGCTCGGCCAGCACCGCAGCGGCAAAGCCGCGCCCGACGTGCTTGACCGCCGCCAGACCGAACCTGATATTGTCGCCCGAAACGGCAAAGTCCACGCCGGAGAGGTTAATGTCCGGCGGCAGCAGCTCAATGCCCATGTCGCGGCACTCGGCCACGTACTCGGCCACCTTGCTCGCCGAGTCCAGCACGCTCGTTATGAGCGCGGCCATATACTCGCGAGGCCAGTGAACCTTCATGTAGGCGGTGCGGTAGGCGACTATGGCGTAGCTGACGGCGTGCGCCTTGTTGAAGGCGTAGTTGGCGAAGTCCAAAATTTCATCGTATATGCTGCCCGCGACGTCCTCCGGCACGCCGTTCGCCACCGCGCCCGGTATATTGCGTTCGGGGTCGCCGTAGATGAACGTCTTGCGCTCGCGCACTATTTCCTTTTCCTTTTTCTTGGACATGGCGCGGCGTATCATGTCCGCCTGCCCGAGCGAAAAGCCCGCCAAGCGGCGGCAGATTTCTATAACCTGCTCCTGATAGACGATGCAGCCGTATGTCACGCCCAAGATGTCGCGCAGCAGCGGGTGCTTGAAGCGTATTTTCTGCGGATTGTTCTTGCACTCTATAAAGCGCGGTATGCTGTCCATAGGCCCGGGGCGGTAGAGCGCGATAATGGCGGTGATGTCCTCAATGCTGCGCGGCTTCAGCCCCGTACACACGCCGGTTATGCCGCCGCTTTCCAGCTGGAACACGCCGCAGGTCTTGCCCGCGGTCAGCATATCGAAAACCCCCGCGTCGTCCTCCGGCACCTTTTCTATGTCAAAGTCGGGACTGCGGCGGCGTACAAGCTGCACCGCGTCGTCCAGCACCGTGAGGTTGCGCAAGCCGAGGAAGTCCATTTTCAGCAGCCCCAGCTCCTCCAGCGTAGTCATCTGGTACTGCGTGACAACGCTCTCATCGTTTTTCGCCAGCGGGACATACTCGTAAACCGGCCTTTTTGTGATGACAACACCGGCAGCGTGGGTGCTGGCGTGGCGCGGCATACCCTCCACGCCGCGCGCCGTGTCTATCAGACCTCGCACCTGCGGGTCGCCCTCGTACATATCGCGCAGCGTTTTCGACACCTTCAGCGCCTCATCCAGCGTTATGTGCAGCGCGTTCGGCACCTGCTTGGCAACGGCGTCCGTCTCGGCGTAGCCCACCTGCGTCACGCGGCCGACGTCGCGTATGGCGTTGCGCGCGGCCATTGTGCCGAACGTGACAATCTGCGCCACATGGTCGGCGCCGTACTTGCGCGAGACATAGTCAATAACCTCGCCGCGCCGCCTTATGCAGAAGTCCACGTCAATATCCGGCATACTCACACGCTCGGGGTTCAAAAAACGCTCAAAATAGAGGTTATATTTAATCGGGTCAACGTCCGTTATATGCAGACAGTAAGAGACAATGCTGCCCGCCGCGCTGCCGCGCCCGGGACCGACAGGTATGCCGCGCCCCCGCGCGTAGCCTATAAAGTCCTGAACTATCAGGAAGTAGTCCACAAACCCCATGCGGCGTATCATGTCCAGCTCGTAGTCCAGCTGCTCGCACGCCTTGGCATTGCCCGGGTAGCGCTTGGCAAGCCCCGCAAGGCAGAGCTTTTGCAGATAGGCAAAGCTGTCCGTCTCGCCCGCGGGCAGCGGGAACTCGGGCAGGTGGTAGTGTCCGAACTCGAAGTCGAAGCTGCACTTTTCGGCAATTTGCACAGTGTTTTCCATTGCCTCCGGCAATTCGGGGAAAAGCTGCGCCATTTCCTGCTCGCTCTTGAGGTAAAATTCGCTGCCGGTGAACCTCATGCGGTCGGGGTCACTTAGTGTCTTGCCGGTTTGAATACACATCAGCACGTCCTGCACCGGCGCGTCATCGCGCGTGAGGTAGTGCGCATCGTTTGTCAGCACCAGCGGTATGCCCGTTTCGGCGTGAATCCTGCGCACTCCGGCATAGGCGCGGCGCTCTTCGTCAAGACCGTGGTTCTGAATTTCCAGATAGAAGTCCTCGCCGAACACACCGCGCAGCCACTCCGCGCGGTTTTTTGCGGCGCCGTACTCGTCCTGCAAAATTTTTCGCGGTATTTCACCCGCAATGCAGGCGGAGAGGCAAATCAGCCCCTCGCTGTGAGCGGCCAGCAGCTCCCAGTCTATGCGCGGCTTGATGTAAAAGCCCTCCGTAAAGCCCATTGAAACGAGATAGCAGAGGTTGCGGTAGCCAGTCTCGTTTTTGCACAGCAGTATGAGGTGCGTGTACTCGTTGTCCACGCCGTAGGTGCGTCCCGCGCGGCTGCCAGGGGCGACGTAGACCTCACAGCCTATGATTGGCTTCACGTCCGCCGCGCGGCAGGCCTTGTAAAACGCGACCGCGCCGTACATGACGCCGTGGTCGGTTATCGCCAGTGCGGGCTGTCCCAGCTCCTTTGCGCGCGCTGCTAAAGCCTCTATGCGGCAGGCGCCGTCAAGGAGGCTGTATTCGCTGTGGACATGAAGATGAACAAAGGACATTCAGCACCCTTCTTTCAATTCTGGCGGAAGTTCATCAGCTTGCGCAGGCGGTGGTTTATGCAGCTCTTGCTCACGGGCGGGCAGCTGAGCGCCGCGAGGTCGGCAAGGCTGGCGTCGGGGTTGGCAATGCGCAGCAGCGCGGTCTGGTGCAAATCCGTCGGGAGGTTATCCAGTCCTATGGTGCGCTCTAACTCGCGTATGTGGTCAAGCTGCGCTTGGGCGGCGGAGACGATTTTGTCCGCGTTGGCGCTGTCGCAGTTGACGCGGCGGTTCACCGCGTTGCGTATGTCCTTCTCCACCTTGGCGGACATCAGCTCCAGCGCGGAGGCGCTCGCGCCCACGGTTGTCAAAAAGTCCTCTATTGCCTCCGAGCTTTTGAAATAGACAACGTAATGCCCCGCGCGTGTGGCGTACTTGGGCTCGAAGCCCATTTCCAGCAGCAGCGCCAGCATCTCGCGCGAGACGCTCATGTGGTCGGTCACAAGCTCGAGGTGGTAGTTCTTTTCGGGGTCGGTGACGCTCCCGCCGGTGAGGAACGCCCCGCGCACGAACGCCGCGCGACAGCATTCCGACTCCAGCACGCCGAGATTTATGTGGTGAGCCAGCGTTGTGCCCGCCTCCAGCCCGAAGGCGGCGAACACCGCGGCAATTTTCTCTGTGTCCGTGACCGTCAGCGCGCGCTTGCCCTCGGCGGCTTCCGGCAAAGTGTCGAACTCCAGCCCGAACGCCCGCTTGAACAATCGCGGCAGCCTCGCGGCCACGTCGGAGCTTGCGGTTATTATTCTTATTTCACGCGGCGAAAACACGCTCGCGTACAGCAGCGCGCCGTAGGCCTCGGCCACGGCGCAGCAGTGACGGTTTAGCCCTATGCGGCATATCTCCGCCTTTGCTCTGGCTGAAAATGTCATTTGATTTTCTCCTTGGCGCGCTCACTTATCCATGTCGCGGTTCACGTTTTCCGCGCTCTGACCCGCTGCGCGTATATGCTCTGTCAGCGCGGCGGCCACGGCTACGGAGCGGTGCCGCCCGCCCGTGCAGCCGACGGCAATGGTGAGGGTGTGCTTGCCCTCCTCCACATACTGCGGCAGCAGGAAGTCTATAAGCTCCAGCAGCTTGGCCATAAAATCGCGGCTCGTCTTGTGTTCAAATATGAAGTCCGCGACCTCCTTGTCGAGGCCGGACTTGCCGCGCAGCTCCGTGACGTAAAAGGGGTTCGGCAGGAAGCGCACGTCGAACACCATGTCGGCCTCTATCGGCAGGCCGTACTTGAAGCCGAAGCTCATAACCGTGACGCTTAGCTGGCGCTTGGAGGCGTCGCCCACGAAAAGACGGTAAATCTCGCTTTGCAGCCTGCCCAGCGTCAGGCGCGAGGTGTTTATAACGAAGTCCGCGCGCTCGCGCACGCCGGACATCAGCTCAAATTCCATGTCCACGGCCTTTTCAAGGCTCCCCGCCTCGGCTTGCAGCGGATGCGGGCGCCGGCTCTCCTTATAGCGCTTGACTATGGTGGCGCGGTCGGCCTCGACAAAGAGTATGCGGTACTCGCACCCCAGCTCCCACAGCTTGTTCAAGCTGCCGAATATGTCGTTGAAGCCCTCGCGGTCGCGCACGTCCACCACGAGCGCCACGCGGTCGTAGCGCCCGCCCATGCCCAGACAGAACTCCGCAAAGCGCGGCAGCATAGCCACTGGCAGATTGTCCACGCAATAGAAGTCAAGGTCCTCCAGCACGTCCGCCGCGCGGCTCTTTCCCGCGCCGGAAAGGCCGGTTATTATCAAAAATTCCATCGGGCAAGCCTCCAATTTCTCCGCCGCGCCTCAGCGCAGCACACGTATCTCCGGCTCCAGCGCGACACCGTACTTCTCCCTGACCGCCGTCTGCACCTGACTCATCAGCTCCTGCACGTCGGCGCAGGTCGCGCCGCCCGCGTTTATAATAAATCCCGCGTGCTTTGTCGAAACCTGCGCGCCGCCGACAGTTAATCCTTTCAGCCCCGCGCCGTCTATCATGGCGGCGGCGTAGCCCGTCTGCGGGCGCTTGAAGGCGCTGCCGGCGGAGGGCTTATCCAGCGGCTGGCTCGCGCTGCGCTTTTCCCACAGCTCGTGCATATATGCGCCAATCTCGCTCGGCGGCGCGGCGCGCAGCTGCATTTTTGCCGACAGCACCACCCCGCCGCGCTTGGCGAAGCGGCTCGTGCGGTAGCCCAAAGCCAGTTCCGCGCCGGTGTACTCGCGTATCTCCCCATCGGGGTCAAGGCAGCGCACGGAGAGCAGAATGTCCCGCATCTCGCCGCCGTAGGCTCCGGCGTTCATATACACCGCGCCGCCCACGCTGCCCGGTATGCCGTGGGCGAACTCCATGCCGCCCAGTCCGGCGTCCCGCGCCAGCACAGCCGCGCGCGAGAGCGCCGCGCCCGCTCCGGCGGTCAGCGTCTCGCCCTCGGTGCCGAGAGCGCCAAAGTCCTCGCCTATGTGGATAACCGCGCCGCGCACACCCTCATCGGGAACGAGCACGTTTGTGCCGTTGCCCAGTATGAAGTACGCCGCGCCCTCCGAGCGCACACAGCGCACAAGCTCGGCCAGCTCCGCCTCGCTCCGCGGCTCCGCCAGCACCTCCGCCGCCCCGCCGAGGCGGAACGAGCAGCGGCGCGCCATAGGCTCGTTTTGAAAAAGTTTCAGGTCGGGAAATTGCTTTTGCAAAAGCTCAAAAAGCGGCATATATCCTCCGTCAGTCTGTAAATTCATTGAGATAGTTGAAGTTGAAGTCCTCCTCCGACTCGAAGCTGCCGGAGGAAATGGAGCTGTCGTAGTTTTCAACAAAGCGCTGCGCGGCGTTTATGCCCATCTTTTTCAGGCGGTTGTTGAGCGCCGCGACCTCAAGGATTATCGCAAGGTTGCGCGCGGGCGCCACGGGTATAGTCAGCTTCGGCACCTTGACGCCCAAGAAGTCCTCGCTGTCCTCCTCCAAGCCGAGGCGGTCATAGACCTTGTTCTCGTCCCAAGACTCGAACTTGACGACAAGGTGAATCTGCGAGCGCGGCAGCACCGCGCCGACGCCGTAGAGCTGGCGCACGTCGATGATGCCTATGCCGCGTATCTCCATCATGTGGCGTATGTTAGAGGGGCTCATGCCGGTTACTGAGTAGCGCGAAACGCGCCTTATCTCCACCGCGTCGTCCGCAATGAGCCGGTGGCCGCGCTTTATCAGCTCCAGCGCCGTCTCGCTCTTGCCGATGCCGCTCTCGCCGAATATGAGCACTCCCTCGCCGTGAATCTGCACAAATACACCGTGGACGGTCATGCGCGGGGCGAGGTGGTTGCGCAGGCTGATTATGAGCCGTGCCATTGTGGCGGAGGTGTCCAAGTCCGTGATGAAAAGCGTGATGTCATACTTCCTTGCGGCGCTGACAATGGATATGTCCGGCACAACGCGGTTGCACACCACCAGTGCCGCCGGCTCGTGGGAGAAAAACTTCTCCATTGTCCGCTCGCGCTGCTCCTCGTCCAGCGTGCGCAGGAACGCCGCCTCCGTCTTGCCCATTGCGTATATTATTTCCGAGCGGAAGTATTCGTAAAATCCGGAGAACGGAAGCCCCGGGCGGTTGACAATGTCCTTGTCTATTTCAATGTCCTCGTAGTCGCTCGCGGCGTAAACAACCTTGAGGTTGTTCTCCTTTGCGAGCTTGCTCAGCTTAACGGAATAAGTGTCCATAAGTAATTCGTTCTCCCTTCGCCGCGCCGCGCAAAATCAAAGACGACCGGCGCGCGCCGCTTAATTCTATTTTAACCACATTCGCCCTTTTTGGCAACAGCTTTAAAAGCAAATCGCGCCAAAAATCGAAAAATCGCCGTCGTGAAAAATTTTTCTTGCATTTGCCGTGTCTTTCTGATATTATATATAAGCTGTCTGTAAAGATAACTTCAATTTAAGGAGGTGCAGCAAAGATGGCAAGGTGCGAATTTTGCGACAAGAGCATGGTTTTCGGCATCAAGGTGAGCCACTCCCACCGCCGCTCCAACCGCACATGGAAGCCCAACGTCAAGCGCGTTAAGGTCATCGTGGACGGAACTCCCCGTCACGCCTATGCCTGCACCCGTTGCCTCCGCAGCGGAAAGGTGACGCGCGCCGTATAACAAAACCCCTATTCGGGCGCACGGACTGAGCCGTTTTACCGGCTCGGCAAAGCAGAATAAAATATCTGCCTTGGAAACGGCATGACCAAACCTGTGGTCGTGCCGTTTCCGTTGTTTTTGATGGCTAAATCTCGCCGCCCAGACCCGCAAGCGCGGCGGTGAAGTAGTCCGGCAGGGGCGTTTCAAGGTGCATCTGCTCGCCCGTTGCAGGGTGAATGAATTTCAGCTCCCGCGCGTGCAGGCACTGGCCCGGCTGGCCGCGCGTGGGGCGCTTGGGTGCGTATACCGTGTCGCCCAGCACGGGGTGGCCGATGTGCGCCATATGTACGCGGATTTGATGTGTGCGCCCCGTGCGCAGGCGGCAGCGTATGTGCGTGAACTCGCGGTAGCGCGCAAGGACTTCCCAGTCTGTCTGCGCGGGACGCGAAGAAATTTCCGTCACGGCCATGCGCTTGCGGTCGGTGGGGCAGCGGCCGATGGGCGCGTCCACCAGCCCCGCGTCCTCCCTCATCCGCCCCCAGACTATGGCCTCATAGACGCGCGAAAGGCTCCTGTCCGCGAGCTGGGCGGAGAGCGCGGCGTGGGCGGCGTCGTTCTTGGCGGCAATTATCAGCCCCGACGTCCAGCGGTCAATGCGGTGGACAATGCCCGGCCTGATTTCCCCGCCTATGCCGGAGAGCGAAGCCCCGCAGTGCCACAGCAGAGCGTTCACCAGCGTGCCGTCGGGATGCCCGGGCGCGGGGTGGACAACCATGCCGCGCGGCTTGTTCACCGCTATAACGTCCGCGTCCTCATAGACCACGTCCAGCGGAATATCCTGCGCGACTATCTCCGTCGGCACGGCGGGCGGCAGGAACACCTCCACGCTGTCGCCCTCGCGGCAGACGTGGTTTTTTTTCACCGCTCTGCCGTTTACCAGCACGCTGCCCTCCTGCGTCAGCCTCTGGGCGGCGGAGCGGGACAGCTCCGGCACAATATGCGTCAGGAGAGCGTCAATGCGCTCTCCTGAGTTTTCACACACGGCGGTTATGCGCTCGGTGTCAAATATCTCTGAACTCTGCAAGAATGTCCTCCAGACTGTATTCGTCGCCGCTGCTTTGCGTCTTAGCGCTCTGCGGCTCCGCTGTCAGCTTTATCTCCGGCTCCGCGGCAGCGGGTGTCGGTTTCGGGGAAGGCGCGGCGGGCGCGGGCTTCGGTGCCTGCACGGGCGCGGGTTTGGCAGCCTGCGCGGCAGCGGGTTTGGCAGCGGGCGGCGTCTCCGCCGGTGCGGCGGGCGCGGCGCTCGGGCGCTTTGTCGGCGCGGCGACGTGCTCCCACTCGGCAAAGGGGTCGTCGGAGCGGACCTCGGCGGCGGGCTGCTCAAAGTAAGGCGCGGCGGCTCTGCCCTTCGTGCTCTTGGCGGGCTTAACGCTCTTGGCACTCTTTCTGCTCTCGGCGCTTTTCTCCGCGCTCTTGCCCGCGGGGGCGTGCTCTAAGAGCAGACCCACGCAGAACGCTATGCAGCCCACGGTGATGAATATGTCCGCAATGTTGAACACGGGGAACGAGAAGAACTCGAACTCCAGCATATCCACAACATAGCCGTTGAGCAAGCGGTCAATGCAGTTGCCCACCGAGCCCGCGGCCACGAACACGGCGCACCAGCGTGTGACGCGCCCCGTTATGGTGTTGCGCACCAGCATAAGCACTATGACGGCGACAACGGCCACGCACAGCACAACAAAGAACCAGCGCGCCACGGCGGAGCCCTCCATAAAGCTGAACGCTGCGCCGGAGTTGTGTACCCGCGTGAGGTGGATTACGCCCGGAATGAGCGCCTTTTCGCCCGTGTCGAGCACAATGTTGGCCGTGACCCAGTACTTGAGCAGCTGGTCGAATATTATCGCAATAACCGCAACTATTGCGTAAAGCATGGGATACCTCCTTTGAAATATCTCAGATAAGCGGCGCCCATCGCTGTGCGGCCGCGCGGCCTTGTTACAGCGCGCCCATGTTCGTCAGCACTCTGACGCAGCGCGGGCAGAGGCAGTCGGGGTGCGCGCTCTTCGTAACGCGCCAGCAGCGCGGGCACTTTTCTCCCTCCGCCGCAGCGATGCTCACGGCAAAGGCGGCCTCGCCCTCCGCAGCGGGAGCAATGTCCACCCGCGAAACTATGAACAGCTCCGCCAAATCCATGCCCTCCAACGTCTTCAGCGCCTTTGCGCCCTCGGCGTTGGGGGTCAGCGTCACGGCGGCCTCAAGGCTCTTGCCTATGAGCTTTTCCGCGCGGGCGCTCTCCAGCGCGGCGTTCACGTCCTGACGCAGAGCTATGAGCGTGTCCCAGCGCGCCATTGCCTCGTCGTTCAGCGCGTATTCGGCAAAGGGCTTGTTCATTTCGTTCAGCAGCACGTTGCGCGCGTCGTCGCACGCTCTGTGGGGCATTGCGAGCCAAATTTCGTCGCAGGTGAAAGCAAGAATCGGCGCGAAGAGCTTTGTCAGCGTGTCCAGAATGAGGAACATGGCGGTCTGCGCGGCGCGGCGGGAGAGGCCGTCGTGCTCGTCGCAGTAGAGCCGGTCTTTTATGATGTCAAGATAGAACGAGGACATATCCACAACGCAGAACTCGTTTATCGCGTGGCTGACAACATGGAACTCGTAGTCGTCGTAGGCGGCAAACGCGCGCTCTATGAGAGCGTTCAGGCGCGTTATCGCCCAGCGGTCAAGCTCCGGCATATCCTGCGGCGCGACAAGGTTGTCGGGGTCGAAGCCCTCCAAATTGCCGAGGCAGTAGCGGGCGGTGTTGCGGAACTTGAGGTACTGCTGGCTGAGCTGCTTGAATATCTCCTTGGAGCAGCGCACGTCGGCGTGGTAGTCCGAGGAGCCGGCCCAGAGCCTTATGAGGTCCGCGCCGAACTCGTTAATTATCTGGTTGGGGTCAATGCCGTTGCCGAGGGACTTGTGCATGGCGCGCCCCTCGCCGTCCACTGTCCAGCCGTGGGTCAGGCACTGCTTGAAGGGCGCTCCGCGTCCCAGCGCGCCAACGGCGGTGAGCAGCGAGGACTGGAACCAGCCTCTGTACTGGTCAAGACCCTCGATGTAGACGTCAGCCGGCCAGAAGCCTTGGTCGCGCTGCATGGAGGCGACGTGGCTTGAGCCAGAGTCGAACCAGCCGTCCAGCGTGTCCTCCTCGCGCGTGAAGCCGTGGTCGCAGCCGCACTCGGGGCATTTGAAGCCCTTGGGCAGAATGTCTGCGGGGTCTGTCTCGAACCATGCGTTGGAGCCTTTTTCGTTAAAGAGCGCGGAGACGGCCTCTATGCTCTCCTCCGTGCATATGGGCTTGCCGCAGTCGGGGCAGTAGAAAACGGGGATGGGCAGTCCCCACTTGCGCTGACGGGAGATGCACCAGTCGCTGCGCTCGCGTACCATGCTCTTCATGCGGTCTATGCCCCAAGAGGGCACCCAGCGCACGTCCTCGCAGGCAGCGCAGGCTTCCTCCTTGAAAGCGTCCACGGAGCAGAACCACTGCGGCGTGGCGCGGAAGATTATCGGCCCCTTGCAGCGCCAGCAGTGGGGGTAGGAGTGGACAATGTCCTCGCTGGCCAGCAGCGCGCCGCTCGCGCGCATATCCTCCAAAATAATGGGGTTGCTCTCGTCCGTTTTAAGTCCGGCGTACTTGCCGGCGTACTCCGTGTGGCGGCCTTGGTCGTCCACGGGCACCACCATGTCCATGCCGTAGCGCAGACAAGTCTGGTAGTCGTCCGCGCCGAAGCCGGGGGCGGTGTGGACACAGCCCGTGCCGGAGTCCATCGTTACGTAGTCGGCCAGCACAAGGCGGCTGGACTTGGGCAGGAACGGGTGCCAAGCAAGCATATTTTCAAAAAATTCGCCCTTGTGAGTTTCGACTATCTCGTAGTCCGAAATGCCCGCGACGCCCATGACCCTTTCCGTGAGTGCCTTGGCAAGAATATAATACTCGTCGCCCGCCGCCACGACCACGTAATCCTCCGTGGGGTTCAGCGCAATGGCGAGGTTGCCGGGCAGCGTCCAAATTGTTGTTGTCCAGATGACGAAAAAGAGCTTTTTTCCCGCGTACTGCGGCATTTTGCCGAGGTCGTCGTGCATGGCGAACTTGACGTAAACCGTTGTGCAGGGGTCGTCCTGATACTCAATTTCCGCTTCGGCCAGCGCCGTCTCGTCCTTCGGGCACCAGTAAACGGGCTTCAGTCCCTTGTAGATGTACTTTTTGCGGTACATACGGCCGAAAACCTTGACCTCCTCCGCCTCAAACGAGGGGTTCATGGTCTTGTAGGGGTGCTCCCAGTCGCCGATGACGCCAAGGCGCTTGAAGCCCGCCATCTGCACGTCGATGTAGTGCTGGGCGAACTCGTGGCAGGCGGTGCGAAACTCCGTAGTTGACATGGCCTTGCGGTTGAGCTTGTTTTTCTTGATTATCGCGCTCTCAATGGGCATACCGTGGTTATCCCAGCCGGGGATATAGGGCGTGTAGTAGCCGCGCATGGCGTAGGTGCGGGTTATGAAGTCCTTTATGGACTTGTTGAGCGCGTGACCCATGTGCATCTCGCCGTTGGAGAACGGAGGGCCGTCGTGCAGCGAAAAGCGGGGCTTGCCCTCGTTTTTCTTCAGCAGCTCGTTATATAAATCCATCTCCTCCCAGTGCGCGAGCATTGCCGGTTCGCGCTTGGGCAGTCCGGCGCGCATGGGGAAGTCGGTTTTCGGCAGGTTCACCGTTGCATTAAAGTCTTTTGCCATCGTTTGATTACTCCTGTTTGTTTATGTCTCTCAAAAAATCGCCATCGAGCTTTTCGTTCAGACGATAGAAAACAAGTCCGAAATCTCCGCTTCGGATTCCGGCGTCACGGCGTTGAATGCGCGCGTGGCCGCGGCGGCGCTGTCAGGCTGGGGCACCGCCGTTTGGGGCTGGGGCGCCTCAGCGGCGTCGGTGGAGGGTGCGGTGAGCTGCATGGCGCGCAGGCGCTGTAGCGTCTCCGTCTGGCGGCGGCAGAGCAGCTCCATGCTCTCTATGTAGCGGGCGCTGGCGTCCTTGGCCTCGGCAAGGCGTGCGCGCTCTACCTCTAACTCTAACTTGGCGTCGCGCACTATCTTCTCCGCCTCGGCTGTCGCGTCGGTCGTCATCTGCTCGCTCTTAGCTCTGGCCTCCTGCTCAATCATCGTACCGAGCTTCTGCGCGGAAATCATGGCTGCGCGCAGCGCGTCCTCGTTTGAACGGTATTCTTCAATCTTGTTCACAAGCACTTTCATTTTGCCCTTGAGCGTGGCGTTTTCCTTTGCCAAAAGCTCAAAGTCGTTGGCTATTTCGTCGAGGAAATTGTCCACGGTACCCATGTCGTAGCCGCCGAACACGGCCTTTTCAAAAGTTTTTTCTCTGATATTTTGAGGCGTCAGCATAATTTATCCCTTTCTCTCTAATCGCGCGGCAGTTTTTATTCTATGCCGCGTGGGTCAGGTATTTTTATTCACGCGGAGGTGTTAATTAAAAGTACATTCCCGAGTTTCCGAGCTCGTCCATAAGGTCACCCACGAGGTCCACATTGCTGGGCGTGAGGATATAGGTGTTCGTGGCCACCTTGCTTATCCTGCCGTCCTGCGCGTAGGCCACGCCGGACAGAAAGTCTATCAGCCGGCGCGAGATTTCCTTGGACGTTGTCTCAAGGTTCATCACCACCGCACGGCGCTCGCGCAGGTTGTCGGCAATCTCTGCCGCAACCTCGAAGCGCTCCGGCTTAACGAGCACAACCTGCATTGGCACACCGCCCGCGCCGTTGATGTTGACAACCTTGCCTTCGCGTCTGGCTCCGGCGGAGCGCGTCGGCTGCGGCTGCGGCGCGGACGCGGGCTGCGGGGCAAAGGGGCTTGCCGTTCTGGGCGCAGGCTCATCCTCTGCTACGGTATCGTAGCCCATGTCCTCGTCGTCCTCGTCATAGGGGCTGGTCAGTTTTTTTATTTCGTCAAAAAATCCCATTTCCTTATCCTCCGTGCTTTATATTGTGTACAGCGGTGCGTTTGCTCAGTGAGCGGCAGAGTAGTCGCGCGCTCCGAATATGGCGGAGCCGATGCGCACCATGTTAGCGCCCTGACGTATGGCCTCGGCAAAATCGGCGGTCATACCCATAGATAAAAAATCCATAGAGATATTATCGTATTTTTTCCCGCCATTGTCAACAAAAAGCTGCTTCATTTTCGCAAAATTATCCCTATTTTCTTCTCCAGACACCGCCGGAGGCACGCACATGAGCCCCCGAACGCGCACTCCGGCGCACTCCGAGGCCGTTTTCAGTATGTCCGGCAGTTCCTCCGGCTCTATGCCGCTCTTCTGCTGCTCGCCGCCGACGTTTATTTCTATAAGTATATTTTGAATTATTCCCATGGCCTGCGCGCGGCGGTCTATAAGCTCCAGCAATTCCGCGCTGTCCACGGATTGAATTAAGTCCGCGCGCCCGACGACCTTATTCACCTTGTTGCGTTGCAAGTGCCCAATAAAGTGCAGCGGCGCTCCGGCGTAGGCTCCCACGGCGTCCTTTTCCAGCATTTCTTGAACACGGTTTTCACCGCAGGCGTCCACACCGGCGGCAATGGCGGCGCGCACCGCCGCCGCGTCGTTCATTTTTGTCGCCGCTACAAGCAGCACTCTGCGCCCGTCGGCAGCCGCCTCAATTTCCCGTCTTATGTGCCCTACATTTTCCGCTATAGTCTCTGCTGCCAGCATATCAGTCCATCACCTTTCCCTCGTATATATCTTTGCCGGAGACAATTATGGTGTTGCCCTCGCGCAGTGAGTTTGAATCCGTTCCGCGCTCGACTATGCAGTAGCCGTCTCCGGCGTATAATATTTCAATGTCCTTGCGCTCTACCTGCATGGCGGTGATAACGTAGACATAGGTGCTGTCGGTCTCCTCATCGGCTCTTATGGCCTCGGCGGGGACGCGGATTCCCGAGTAAGTGTCGAACACAACTTCGGCGGAAACCTCGCGCAGCGCCAGCGTTTCCGCCAGCGCCGTGCTGCAGCGGAACACCACCGCCACCTCGCCGCCTTCGCCGGAGCCAAGGCTGACGACCTCGGCGTAAACCGTGTCGCCGTAGTAGCGCCCGAAGTCCAACGCGGCGTACTCGCCCACCGTCAGGTTGGCGGCATCGGTTGCGGACATATCGGCGGCAAAGTACCAGTAAATGCCCTTGACCAACTTTCCGTAAGCGCCCTCCGCGACGTCATCTCCAGAGTCAATAAGCTCCTGCAGGCCCGAGGGCGTAAGGTCGGTCAAGTCGTCCGGCGTGATATGCTCCCAGCCGTCCACTGTGGAGGTGAAAAGGCCGCTGCTTTCAGCAACAAGTGTCTCGGTGTCCACACTGTAGATGCTGCGCAATCTGAGCAGCTCTGCTTCCAGAGCGTCCAAGTCCGCTTGCGTAACGGTTTCCCTCGACGAGGTGAACACCAGCGAGCTGAGCGCCAGTGAAAGGCTCTCCAGCTCCGTCAGTTCCCCGCGCGCAATGGCGGATGTCAGGCTGAGCACGGCAGTGTTCACACTGTCATCGCGCGCAGTCAGCCCCTCGGCCGAATCCAGCTCGCTGAGCGCCGTCATGCGCTCAATTTCCAGCTCCAGTTCATGAATGCGGTTGGCGCGCTCCAGCCCTGTCTGTTTGTTCATTGCCGTCGCCAGCTGCTGCCCCACGCCGACCCGCTCGCCGTCCGCGGCAGTCACGTCTATGTAAGTGCCGTCGCTTGTGAGCACAGTCTCGTCGCGCACAATGATGCCCGTGGCCTGACCGCCAATCTCCACTGTGGCCGCAACTGCCTCCGCCGTCACGGTGGCGTCGGTAATCGAGCTGTAGAGCGCGTAACCGGCGTAGCAGAGAAACGCCAAGAAAATTATCAGCGACGTTATTATGGTGAATCTGTCTGTTCTCTTCATCTGTCTTTTTCGTCTGCCTTGTGAAGTCTCGCCGCGGCGGGCGGGGAGCGGTGGACTTCGCCGCGATTAAAGCTCGGGCGCGTCCTGAAATAGATTGATTGGCACGGAGGGGGTAATGGTTGACAGCGCGTGCTTGTAAATCATCTGCTGACGGCCGTCGCTGTCCAGCAGCACAACAAAGCTGTCGAAGCCCCGTATGATGCCCTTCATCTGGAACCCGTTCATAAGAAATACTGTGACCGGCGTGCGGTCGCGGCGCGCAGCATTGAGGAAAGCGTCCTGATAGGATTGTGTCTTTTGCATTTTTCCGACTCCTTTTCGCGCCGCTTCTTATTATAGCACATATTGCGGCGCTTATGTAGATTTTTTTTGAACCCTTCGCGGGCACGTATATAATTTTACGCGCCGCACGACGAAAAGCGTGTCGAAAGCCCGCTGTCACCGTCTAAATATCCGACATAATTTTTTTGACCGCCGCCTGCGTATCCGTTTCCGCACCCTCGCGGCACAGCCAGCGCACGCTGTCGTCGCGCCGCAGCCATGTGAGCTGGCGCTTGGCGTAGCGCCGCGAGCGCAGCTTGATAAGCTCCAGCGCCTCGCTCTCCGTCATCTGCCCCGCCGCGGCCAGCGCCGCCTCCTTGTAGCCTATGGCCTGCATGGACGTGTGCTGCGCGCCCAGTCCCCGCGCAAGCAGCCCGCGCACCTCGTCAAACAGCCCGTCCTCCGCCATTTTGTCCACGCGGCGGTCAATGCGGTCGTAGAGCGTCTGACGCTCGGAAAACGTCAGCGCGTACTTTCTGCACGGCCAGCGAGGGGGCACGAGGCGTGTGCGCTCATCGTGCGCGGTCATCGTCTCGCCTGTGAGACGGAAAATCTCCAGCGCGCGGACAATGCGCCGCTTGTCGCCGGAGTGCAGCACCTCGGCGCGGCGCGGGTCAACCTCCGCCAGACGGCGCAGCATCTCCTCCCCGCCCGCGCGGTCATACTCCGCGTTCAGCTCCGCGCGCACCCGCTCGTCTCCGCGCTCGGCAAAGTCGCGCCCCAATAGCAGCGAATCAATGTAAAGTCCAGTCCCGCCGACAATGAGCGGCGTTTTGCCGCGCGCGAAAATATCCTCCACGCACTCCGCCGCCAGCTGCACCCACGCGGCGGCGGAAAAGCTCTCCTCAGGCTCGGCAATGTCAATCATGTGGTGGCGCACGCCGCGCGCTTCCTCCGCCGTGACCTTGCCGGTGCCGATGTCCATGCCGCGGTAGACCTGCATGGAGTCCGCGGAGACGACCTCGCCGTCCAGCGCCAGCGCCAGCTCCACGCCCAGCGCGGTTTTGCCCGTGGCGGTGGGGCCCGTTATGACGATTACAGGGCGCTCCGTCAATGTTTTTCTCCTCCGTTCGTACAAATGTTAATAAATTTCTGTATACTTTTTGTATTATACATGGTATAGTCAGAAATGCCAACACAAAAATTTTTAATTGGGGGAAATATATGAGCGTAAAAATTTCAGCGGACAGCACCTGCGATATGCCGAAGGAGCTGTGCGAAAAATACGACATATCCATAACTCCGCTCTACGTCGTCCGCGACGGCGTTTCGTACAAGGACGGAATTGAAATAGGCCGCCGCGAGATTTATGCCCACTTCGACGCCACGGGCAGGACATGCTCAACCGCGGCAGTCTCCGTCTCGGACTATTTGGAGTTCTTTTCCGAACAGCTGAAAACGCATGAGAGCGTTGTACACTTCCATATCTCCAGCGAGATGTCCGCCTGCTGGCAAAACGCCTGCATCGCGGCGCAGGAGCTGGGCAACGTCTACCCCGTGGACACGCGCACGCTTTGCTCCGGCATGGCGCTGCTGATGCTGGAGGCAGTGGACATGGCGGCGCAGGGCGCGAGCGGCGCGGAAATTCAAGCGGCAATGCCCGCCCTCTCCGAGCGGCTGGACGCGAGCTTTGTCGTCAGCACACTGACCTATCTGGCGCGCGGCGGGCGCTGCTCGTCCGTGACGGCGCTGGGCGCGAACCTGCTGAACCTCAAGCCGTGCATAGAGCTGCGCGGCGGGTTTATGGAGGTTGGCAAAAAATACCGCGGCAGTCTGCAAAAGGTTCTGCCTGCCTATGTCCGCGACCGCCTCGCCGGAGGCCGCGCCGACCCGCGCCGCCTCTTTTTGGTCAACTCCGGCGGCATAAGCGACGAGCTGGTGCAGGCCACGTTGCGCGACGTGACCGCGCAGCAGAGCTTTGACGAAATCCACCTCGCCCTCGCCGGCAGCACCATCTGCTCCCACTGCGGCCCCGGCACGCTGGGGGTTATGTTTTTCAGGAAATAAGCTCTTCCCTTAATTCGGTCCTGAATTTAAGGGAAACTCGTATGAATAAGCGCAAAAACGCGGCCGTCCGGCTTGATTGTCGGGGCGGCCGCGTTGGTTTTGGCGCGGTGGGGTTATTTGAAGTCGTGCGCTTGCTCTAAGACCATGTCCTTGACTTTCATCAGGCGCACTTTGGTGGACTGGTCGTTTTCCTCCAGCTTCATGGAGATATATTTTATATTCTCCTGCATTTCCGGAATCATAACGTATTCCAGCGCGTTGACGCGGCGGCGGGTTTTTTCTATCTCCTCAGCCATGAGCTGCATTGATTTTTCCACCTGCGCAAGCTCCAGCATATCCTCGAATACCTGACTGAGCTTTTCCATTGCCAAGTCCAGCTCGCCGCTGGTCTGGGCAAAGCCGTAGGGGTATATCTCGCCGTCCTCGGCATTTTTTGTGCTGAACGAGTACTGCGGCACGTTCACGCTCATTACGTTGCGAGTTTTCACGCCCAGCTCCACGCTCTGGCGCGGGTACAGCAGCGCCTGCTCCAGCAGCTCCGGACTCATGACGGCGCTGGCTACTGTCAGCGCGCCGAAGGCTTCGGTCAGACCCTGCTCAACCTTGAGGCGCAGTTCCTTGTTCAGACGGATAGTTTCCATGAACTGGCGCATAAGCTCATCGCGCTTATCCTTCAGGAGCTTGTGGCCGCGCGTGGCGGTCTTGAGCTTTCCCTTCAGGCTGTTGAGCACCATTCTGGTCGGGGAAACGGTTGTTGATGCCATGCAGCCGCCTCCTTACTTCTGCGGGAGATACTTGTCGATGTACTCTTCCTTAACGCGCTTGAGCTCGCTGCGGGGGAGTATTGACAGCAGCTCCCAGCCAATGTCGAGCGTCTCCTCAATGGAGCGGTTGGTGTCGTTGCCCTGATTGACGAACTTTTCTTCAAACTGCTCGGCAAACTTGGCGTAGAGCTTGTCGGTGTCGCTGAGCGCGGATTCACCGAGTATTGTCATCAGCTCCTTGGCGTCCTTGCCGGCGGCGTAAGCGGCAAACAGCTGGTTGAGCACGCCGGAGTGGTCCTCGCGCGTCTTGCCGGCGCCGATGCCCTTGTCCTTCAGACGGCTCAGGCTGGGCAGAACGTCCACGGGCGGGACAATGCCCTTGCGGAACAGCTCGCGGCTGAGTATTATCTGACCCTCGGTGATGTAGCCGGTCAGGTCGGGTATGGGGTGGGTCTTGTCGTCCTCCGGCATGGTCAGAATGGGTATCATGGTGATGGAGCCGGGCTTGCCTATGCGGCGTCCGGCGCGCTCATACATGGTAGCGAGGTCGGTGTAGAGGTAGCCCGGGTAGCCGCGGCGGCCGGGGACTTCCTTCTTAGCGGCGGAAATCTCGCGCAGAGCCTCCGCGTAGTTCGTGATGTCGGTGAGGATAACCAGAACGTGCATATCCTTTTCAAACGCCAGATACTCGGCTGCGGTCAGCGCCATACGCGGTGTGGAAATACGCTCGACAGCGGGGTCGTTGGCGAGGTTCGTGAACAGCACGGTACGGTCTATAGCGCCGGTGCGCTTGAAGTCGTTGACAAAGAACTCGGACTCCTCGAACGTGATGCCTATGGCGGCGAACACGACGGCGAAGTTGCCCGCGCCCTCGCCGAGCACCCGCGCCTGACGCGCTATCTGCGCGGCGAGCTGGGCGTGCGGCAGGCCGGAGCCGGAGAATATCGGCAGCTTCTGGCCGCGGACCAGCGTGTTCAGGCCGTCGATGGTGCTGACACCGGTTTGAATAAACTCTGCGGGGTACTCGCGCGCGGCGGGGTTCATGGCCAAGCCGTTTATGTCAAGGCTCTTTTCCGCCAGTATCGCGGGGCCGCCGTCTATGGGCTGACCCATGCCGTTGAAAACGCGGCCCAGCATATCCTCGCTGACAGCCAGCTCCAGCGGGTGGCCGAGGAAGCGCACTCTGCTCTCGGCAAGGTTGATGCCGGCAGCGGATTCAAACAGCTGCACCACGGCGCGGCTGCCGTTGACCTCGAGCACCTTGCCGCGGCGAACGTCGCCGTTGGGCAGCTCAATTTCACACAGCTCGTCGTAGGTAACGCCGTCAACCTGCTCAACCACCATCAGGGGGCTGGCTACTTGGCGAATTGTCTTGTATTCTTTAATCACAGCTCATCACCCTCCCTTGCTGCAATGGCCTCAATCTGAGCCTTTACCTCGGCGGAAATTTCGGCGTAGACTTGTTTGTACTGGTCGGCAGGAATGCTCTTGGCGCGGCCTATGCGCTCCTTGGCGGGAATGGACGTGAGCTCGTTCAGCGGCGCGCCCTTTTCCAGCGCGTCGCGGCAGAGGGTGTCGTAGTCCAAAATCATGCCCAGCAGCAGGAACTGGCGCTCCATTTCGCTGTAGGAGTCGATGTCCACAAAGGAGTTTTGCTGCAAAAAGTCCTCGCGTATCATCTTGGTAACGGCCAGCGTGAGCTGCTCCGTGGGCGCAAGAGAGTCCGCGCCGACAAGTCTGACTATTTCGTTGAGGCTGGATTCCTCCTGCAGCATGGCGAGCGCCTTGCCGCGCTGGGCGATGAAGCCGGGGAAGTTTTCCTCATACCACGGGGAGAGGTTGTCGATGTAGAGGGTGTAGGAGTTCAGCCAGTTTATTGCCGGGAAGTGGCGGGCGTAGGCCAGAGAGGAGTCCAGCGCCCAGAACACCTTGACAATGCGCATCGTGGCCTGAGACACAGGCTCGGAGATATCGCCGCCCGGGGGCGACACGGCGCCGACGGCGGTCAGGCTGCCCTTGCGTCCGTCCGTGCCGAGGCACTGGACAACACCCGCGCGCTCATAGAACTGAGCAATACGGCTGGCGAGGTACGCGGGGTAGCCTTCCTCGCCGGGCATCTCCTCCAGACGGCCGGACATCTCGCGCAGAGCCTCGGCCCAGCGGGAGGTGGAGTCGGCGATGACGGCCACGTCGTAGCCCATGTCGCGGAAGTACTCCGCGATGGTGATGCCGGTGTAGATGCTGGCCTCGCGCGCCGCCACGGGCATATCGGAGGTGTTGGCAATCAGCACCGTGCGCTTCATCAGCGGTTCGCCCGTGTGGGGGTCGAGCAATTCGGGGAACTCCATAAGCACGTCCGTCATCTCGTTGCCGCGCTCGCCGCAGCCGATGTAGATGACTATGTCCACGTCCGACCACTTTGCCAGAGCGTGCTGCATAACGGTTTTGCCGCTGCCGAACGGTCCGGGTATGGCGGCGGTGCCGCCCTTGGCCACAGGGAACATGGTGTCAACAATGCGCTGGCCGGTCTGCAGGGGCTTGTCGGGGACGAACTTTGTCTTGTAGGGGCGGCCCACACGCACAGGCCACTTCTGCATCATCGTCAGCTCGTGCAGCTTGCCGTCCTCGCCCGCGACGGTGCAGACGGTGTCGGTGACGGTGAACTCGCCGCCATGAATGGATTTAACCTTGCCCTTTACGCGGGCGGGCACCATTATGCGGTGGAGAACGGCGGCGGTCTCCTGCACGGTGCCTATTATGTCGCCGGTTTCGACATAGTCGCCGACCTTGGCCACGGGTACGAACACCCACTTTTTATCACGGTTCAGCGCCGGAGCCTGAACGCCGCGGGCTATGGTGTGGCCGGTCATTCTGCGAATTTCGGTCAGCGGGCGCTGGATTCCGTCGTAGATACCCTCCAGCATACCCGGTCCCAGCTCAACCGAGAGGGGCGAGCCGGTTGTCACGACCTCGGCGCCGGGGCCAAGGCCGGTGGTCTCCTCGTAGACCTGAATTGAAGCTGTGTCGCCGGTCATGTTCAGAATCTCGCCGATGAGGTGCTGGGGACCGACGCGCACAACGTCCGAGACGTTGGCGTCGGCCAGACCGTCGGCTACGACCAGAGGACCGGCCACCTTGATTACTTTACCGCTCATTATGTTACCTGCCTTAATCTTAAAGAATGTCGGAGCCGACAGCTTTTTCCACGGCCTCCTGCAATGCGGTCTGTCCCAGACCTATGGGGCCGTCTCTGCCGGGTATGAGGATTATGGCCGGCGAGGGTTTATCCTTGAACTTTGCGATGTCGGACATTATCTCGCTCGCAGTCGTTTCCTCAATATAGATTATAGCGTATTCGCCCTCGGACTGATGTGTCAGCCGGTGGAGCGTTTCGTGTGCCTCGGCGCCGTTGGCCACGGGGAAAATATCCAGACCCAGCGCTTTGAAGCCGATAACGGTCTCTCTGCCGCCCATAACAGCAATTTTAGGCATATGTCTCACGCAGCCTTTCCCTGAGAGTTTCGCGGTTTATTCCGGCGAGCAGCCCCGTGAGTATCATTCTCACGGACGTAATCTCACTCTCCAGCGCCGCAATATAGGCAATGACAGGCTCAGGGCCGAAGCTCTTTATTTTCGCTCCGCGCAAAAACTCCGTCACGGCGTTGTCGCAGGCCTTTTCAAAAGCGGTCATGCTGCCGCCTATGGCCTCCGCCGCCAAGTTGGCCGCCGGCTCCAAAACCGTCGCGGTGTAGAGCTGTGCCAGCGTGTCGCCGCTCGAAGCGGCCGCGGCCACTCTCTCTGTGCCGACCCCGCCGCCGGAGATGAGCGCCAGACGCAGGAAGTCCACGTCCTTGCCCATGCGCAGCGTTCTCACAGCCGCGCGCAGGTTGGCGGTGTCGATGAGCAGACGGACATAGCGGAGCAGAAAGTCGCTCCCCAGCGCCTCCGCCAGCTCCAAAAGCTCGGCAAAGTACGCTCTGTCCGCCGCGAAGTCCGCCATCTGCGGGTTGCCGGAGCGCGCCAGCAAGTCCTTGGCCTTCGTCAGCGCCTCCGCCAGACGGTCGGGGATGCAGGTGTAGGTGTCCGTGAGGTAAGCCTCGCGCAGCTCCTGCGGCGGTATGCGTCCGGCGGAGGAGAGAATGTGCTCCCCGTCGGTGCCCGCGCCCTCGGCCTTGACAAGCACCTTGGCGTTGTGGTAGTCGTATTTGATGCGGAACACGTCCACAATTTCCTTTTTCGCGCACAGCGACGCAAGCTCCGCGAACACCTCCGCGCGCCGGTCTGCCAGCGCCTGCTCCACACCCGCGGCGTTCATACCGGTCATGTCGGGGTAGTCGCACTCGGCGGCCAGCTTTGCGGCCTCGTCAAAGGAGGGGGCGTCAATCATGCGCTGGGCTTTGTCGGCGGTCAGCATACGCGCCTCCCGCGCCCGCAGCATGGCGGAAAGGAACAGATAGTCCGTGTCCTTGTCTCTTTGTTTTGCTTTAAGCAAGTCATTTCCCCCTTTCAGCGGTCATTTCGGGCGTGCTTCATTCAAACAGCACTCCGGCGACCTCCGCAGCAAGGCGGCTGCGGCAGCCCTCGGTGAGTATTTCAATGGAGCAGTTGACCTCGATGTCTCCCTGTTTGAGAACGAGACCGCCCTTAATGTTCCGCGTCAGGGCGCTGAGAGTGAGCGTGGCGGGGCGTTTTTGTTCGGCAAGCAGAGCGTTTGCCTGCTTTACTACGGCCTTGCCGCAGCCGGCTCGGTCGCGCTCGTTGAAAATGACCTCTTCCTCACCCGTGAAGGCGGCGGCTGCTGCCTGCTTTGCCAGAAATGGAACATAGAGGCTCTCCGGCATCATGCCCATAAGCTCCTCGGCCTTGTCGAAGGCGCGGGAGACCATGTCCTGCTTTTCCGCCAGAATACTCTTGCGGGCCTCCATGCCGGCGGTGCGCTTTGTGCGGTCGGCTTGGTCCTCGCACTTGGCTGTGCCGGCCTTGATAATGCGCGAGTATTCCTCCTGAGCCTTTTGGTCATATTCCTTTTCAAGGGCCTCGCACTGCGCCCGACTCTCCTCCGCCGTGACGGCAGCTTCCGCCTCGGCGTCGGAGATTATGCGGGCAGTTATTTTTTCAATTCCGTTCATTTTTTACCAGCCCTTTCGGTCGGCCATTATGCCATGTAGGTGTTGGTGATATTCATGAGCATCATGAAGGATGCAAGCAGGCCGAGGATGGCGTAGAACTCGACAACGACGCAGAGCATAATGCCCCTGAACCAGTCGTTGGGACGCTTTGCGAGCAGGTTTACGGTGCCGGCTGCAACGCGGCCCTGTGCCGGTGCGGAGATACCGCCGGCAATGGCCATGGGCAAGCAGGCGGCAGCATACTTCAGTCCGGTGGCGATGTCAAGTCCGACGGCGTCGCCGCTGAGCACGCCCATGTACATGATGGCGAGGAACCAGATAACGAAGCCGTAAAGTCCCTGCGTGCCGGGTATGACCTGAATAATCATGACTTTGGAGAAGCTGTTGGGGTCGTCGCTGAGCAGACCGGTACCGGCTTCACCGGCGATGCCGCAGCCTCGTGCGGAACCTGCGCAGCAGATGGCGGCTGCCAGTCCGGCGCCGAGCATTCCGATGGCCATACCACCGTAATTTACCAGAAATTCCATTGTTTTTATTCCTCCTTGATGTCTACGTATTTTGTTTTGATTGACAAGGGATTGAACTGTCTGCCGCCTTCGCGGTAGAACTTTCCGAAGTATTCGAGGTACTGCAAGCGCAGCGCGTGTACGAAGCAGCCTATGAGGTTGAGCGCTATGTTCAGCGCGTGTCCGATAAGGAACACGAAAATAAACGCCACGGGTCCGAACATTGCGCCCAGCTGGTTGAACACGGAGGCAATAACGCTTCCCGCCAGCATCAGCGCCATAAGACGGCTGTAGGAGAGTATGTCGCCGAACCAGCCGCTGGCGAAGTTATAGAGGCCATAGAGACCGCTGCCTATCTTGCCGCCGATGGACTTGGATTCGCGCCCCTCCGCCCAGATAATCATAAGCACGGAGATTATGGCGACTATCCAAGTGACACCCAGTGCGCCGAGGCATATGCCGATGAGGCAGACGAATATCGGGGCAACCGCCCAGAACGCTCCCGCCTTGTCGCCGTCGCGCGCTAACATATAGCCGTTGACTATAACGCCGGTTAACAGTTGTATCACACCCAGTATAAGCGCGATGACAAGTATGTATATGGCGTTCGTCATTGAATCTATTGTCCATGAGCCAAGCCAGTCCGCCCAGCGCGCGGACAATTCGGGGTTAAACATACCGATAATCTGCTCTATCGCGTCTCCGAAGAAGCCGCCGAACAGTATGCCGAACAGCGTCGCCCAGAAGCCGCCTTCAATCATAAGACCGGCAAAGCACTTGAAGCCTCCCTTGGGCTTGCTCTTTTTAATCACAAGTCCCGCGGCAATGAGCATGAGTCCGTAGGCCGCGTCCGCGAACATGAGGCCAAAGAACAGCGGGAAGAACGGCAGCATCAGCGGGTTGGGGTCAACCCCCTTGTAGCTGGGGTAGCCGTACATGCCGGTGAGCACGTCCAGCGGCTCGGTCAGTGCGTTGTTCTTGAGCTTTACGGGAACCTCCTCCGGTTTTTCGGGGTCGGGCTCCTCGGCTTCCCACGCGCAGTCGTAGGCGGCAAGCGCAGCGGCAAGCCGCTCCTCCTCGTCGGCGGGTATCCAGCCCTCCATGTAGAAGGCGGATTCGGTGTTTTCCAGTTTTTCCACGGCGTCCGCCCTGCCGAGGCGCGCGGACATTCCGTCAATACTGGTCTTGAGCTGCAGCCGCTGCTGCGCCAGCTCGGTGATTTCGGCGATTACCGCCTTTTGCTCGGTCTGGACGGCGGTCACGCGCTCCCTTGCGGCGGCAATGGCCTGCTGCACGGTGCCGGACTCCGCCGGCATGGTGACAAGCGCAAAGCCGTGGCTGCGGAGGATTTTCATAACGTCCTCCTCCACGGAGCGCAGGCAGACGGCCTCCAGATAGCGCAGCTCCTTGTCGGTGTTTACCAGCAGCAGCTCCGCTTCCGGCACCTCCGCCGCCAGCTCATCCTGCAAGGCTATAACGTCCACCGCGGCGGGCGTTGTACCCAGCAGCACGTCGCAGGTCTGCGTTTTCTGCATCTCCAGCGGCAGACTGAGCGCCTGCCACGGCAGCAGCGCCTGCACCGCTGTCGTCTGCTGGCTCTCCTCCGCTTGGAGCTTTCTCAGCCGAGCCTCGCGCGCTTCAAGCTCGCGGGCCAAGGCCAGAGAGCGCTCCAGCCCTTCGTCGCTCAGTACGTCCTCGCGGCTGACCTCTGGACGCAGCGACAGGAAGCCGGATTTTGACGGGGCGTATCTGTCCATAACAGCAAGCCCCGAGGTTAAAAGCGTCAGATTCTGGCGGCATTTTGCGAGGGCGCCGATGTCCCTTGCCGCAAATGCCTGCGGAGCGGCGACAGCCTCCGCGTCCGGCTCCGAGACTTCCACGCAGCCAAGCAGCACAAGGTCGCTTAGCAGCGCGTCTCTCTGCGAGCGGACAGCCAAAAGCCGGAGCTTTTTCATCTTGACTATCGCCATCAGTCTTTCACTATCCTTTCGACTATCAGATTGGCCGCCTTGTCAAGCCGGGCCTCGGCGTGAGCGCGCATTGCAGCTTTTTTGTTTTCCGTGGACTGAGCCAGCTCGTCGGCGTCCGCCTGCGCTTTTGCTTCTGTCTTACGGGCAAGCTCTTCAAGCTCGGCTCTGGCCTTTTCGGCGGCTTCGGCAATCTTTTGCTCGCCGCGGACTTTTGTCTCCGCTGCCGCTTTTTTGGCGTTTGCCGCTGCCTCCGCCTTTATGCGGCGGGCGTGCTCTTCGGCGTCCGTAATGGAAGTAATGGCTTCAAGTGACACTGTTTACACCTCCTTCACCGGGATTCGGGCTTGTTGCCGGAAAGATGCCGAGCGGGGCGTCCTGCGCGCGGGCTTTCCCAGTATTCGGCACTTTCCATTTATCCTGCAAGCCTTCGGCGTTTTCCCCAAACTGGACGCCTCCGGCATTGATAAAACAAGCATTTGAATTTCAAATCCGAAAAATTCATAACTGTCATTATACACCACATTTTATTTCAATTCAAGCTAAAACGGCCGATTCCAAAAAGCGGATTTGTGCAACTTGACGAAAATGAAAGAAACTATGCAAAATGACATCATTTTTTGTTGTGCTAAGATTTTGTTGAGTTCAATTTGACATAAAAAATTTTCTCGGGACGGTTTTATTCCGCATTTTTCCGAGTTTGTTATGTTTTTTCCTTGATTACGCAAAAGAAATATGTTATAATAATTCTCACCGAAAGCGCCGCCGTTAATAGCTCTATAAGAAATTTTTATGCACAATGACGATGTCGGCGTTTTTTCAATTCCGCAAAGGAGGGATTCAATGCCCGATATTGTCTACGAGCGGCGTTTCGGCGACCGCAAGGAAGGGCGCAAGGTGCGCACCATAGCGCCGTTCTATAAAATCATGCCCTACTTAATGGTCACGCGCGACGACGCCTGCAACTACTTTTCCGAGGCCGTTGAAATTACCCAAGTGGAACGCTGGCTGCGCGCCAAGCGTCTGGAGGGCTACAAGGGAATGGGTATGCTGCACCTGTTCATCGCGGCCTACGTCCGCGCCTGCGCCAGCGTGCCCAGCCTGAACCGCTTCATCTCCGGCCAGAAAATCTACGCCCGCAACGACATAATTGTCTGTATGACGGTCAAGCGCACGCTGACGCGCGCCGCCACCGAGACCACAATAAAAGTTCACTTCGACCCCGCCGACACCATATACGACGTCTACCGCAAGGTGAACGAGAAGGTTGAAGAGATAAAATCCGGCAACAGCAATAACAACACGGAAAACACCGCCGAGGCGCTGTTCAAGCTGCCCGGGCTGTGCCTCAAGTTCGCCGTCTGGCTGCTTAGGCTGCTGGACTACTTCGACCTCCTGCCGCAGGCGCTGCTGGACGCCAGCCCGTTCCACGCCAGTATGTTTATCACGGATATCGGCTCGCTCGGCATACAGCCCATTTACCACCACATATACAACTTCGGCAACGTGCCGCTGTTCATCTCCTTCGGCGCAAAGCGGCGCTCGCTGGAGCTTGACCGCGAGCACCGCCCCGTTGAGCGCAAGTACATAGACTTCAAGGTCGTCTGCGACGAGCGCATCCAAGACGGCTTCAGCTACGCCTCCGCCTTCAAATATCTCAAGGCCGCGCTCTCGCACCCCGAAGCGCTGGAGGTTCCGCCGGAAAAGGTGCTTGAGGACGTTATGTGACCGCGCATATACATTTTAAATAGTTATCTTCCCTTTCACTTTACTTTAGCGCCGTCCGCAGCGTTTTCGGGCGGCGCTCACAATTTTTCTGCGCCCTTTTCGCCCGAAAAGGCTTGTATTCACCCGCCCGCGGTATTATTATCGCCGCAGCGGACGGGGAAAGGAGCTTTGCTGTATATGGAATATCTGCTTTTTGCCGCGGGGCTGCTCGCGCTTATTAAGGGCGGCGACTGGTTCGTTGACGGCGCGGTGGCTCTGGCACGTCGGCTGCGACTGCCGGAAATTATAATCGGCGCAACGGTCGTTTCCATCGGCACCACGCTGCCGGAGGTCATGGTCTCCGCCTCCTCCGCGCTCTCGGGGCACAGTCAAATGGCCTACGGCAACGCCGTCGGTTCGGTCATCTGCAACACCGCGCTCATCGCCGCGCTGGACGCCGCCGTGCGCCCGGGGCGGGCGGACGCCAAAACGCTGCGCACCCCGACTGCCTTTTTCTTCATTGCCGCGGCAATTTACACTCTCGCCGCCTGTCTTACAGGGCGCTTCACACGTCTGACGGGAGTGATTCTGCTGGCTGTGTTCGCCGCCTATATGCTCGTCACCGTCCTGCGCCTGCGCTCCGCGCGCGCCTCGGAGACGCCCTCGGAGACGGGGAGCGCCGAGGAGGACTGCTCCGCCGCACGGCTCGTATTTCTGCTGGCGGCGGGCGCGGCGCTCATCGCCGTCGGCGCGCGGCTGCTGGTGGATAACGGCACGCGCATCGCCCAGTCCTTCGGCGTGCCGGAATCCGTGATAGCGCTGACGCTCGTGGCGCTCGGCACCTCCCTGCCGGAGCTGACCACCGCCGTCACCTCGCTGGTCAAGGGCCACAGCGCGCTCTCGCTGGGCAACATAATAGGCGCGAACCTATTCAATATCGCCCTCGTCACCGGCGTCTCGGCAGTCATCGCCCCGTTCTCCGTCCCGCAGAACACCGCCATTTTAGGCGTAAACGCGGCGCTGCTGGTCGAGCTCCCGGTAATGCTGGCAGCCATGCTAATCCTCACCGCCCCGCCGCTGCTCCGCGGCAAACTGACCCGCACCCAAGGCATAGTCCTGCTAACAATCTACGCCCTGTTCTGCCTCTACCAATTCACCGCCGCATAAAAATCGCGGGTCGGCTCACCCTCTTGATTAAGGGTATGCCGACCCGCGGCGGTTATTTTCGCCCATTTCGGTGGAAATGTCGGTTCTACGACATTACTCCTTCGGCGTGCCGTCTGCGTTGAACAGGGGGAGGGCGGCTAAGGTTATTATGTCGGTGCGGTTTTTGGCGGCGCCTTCGGCCAGCACGGCCATGCGGGCCGCCACTATGCCGCCGGCGCGCTCTACCAGCGTTTCCGTCGCGCGGAGGCTCTCGCCGGTGGAGATTACGTCGTCCACTATCAGTATGCGCTTGCCATGAATCAGCTTGGCGTCCTCGGTGTCTATAACAAGCGTCTGCACGCCCTCGGTGGTGATGGATTCCACGTCCACCTCAAAAACGCCGGTCATGTACGCCTTGGCCTTTTTGCGCGTGACGAGATAGCGCTCGGCTCCGCTCTGGCGCGCCATTTCGTACAGCAGCGGTATCGCCTTGGCCTCGGGCGCGAGGATGTAGTCGTATTCCGGCGCGCGCTTGAGCAGCTCCGCGGCGCAGTGGATTGTCAGCTCCACGTCGCCGAACATGACGAACGCCCCGATGGAGAACTCGTCCGAGACCTTGCACACGGGCAGAGTGCGCTTCATTCCTGCTATGTCGATGTCGTAAGTCATTTTTGCTTCCTCCTGATGTGGTTGGAATTATATTTACAATTATATAATATAACTGACAAAAATCAAGCGCCTTTGCGCCTCAGAGCGTTGAAAAGCATAGAAAACGCCGCGGTTGCGGAGCGGGTCCTTATGCCCTCGCGCCCCAGAGTGGGCGGCAGAGAGAGCTTCTGCACGCTGACGCCCTCGGCGGAGGCCAGACCGATGTACACGGTGCCGACCGGGTTCACGCCGTCGCCGTCGGGGCCCGCGAGGCCGGTGACGCCTATTCCGAAGTCCGCGTCCAGCGCGCGGCGTATGCCCTGCGCAAGCTCTGCGGCCACCGGCTCGCTGACCGCGCCGAAGCGGTCAAGCGCGGCGGCGCTCACTCCGGCAAGGCGCATTTTCGCGTCGTTTGTGTAGACTGTCGCGCCGCCGCGGAACACCTCGCTCGCGCCGGGCACGTCGGTCATGCGCTTGGCGACGAGCCCGCCGGTGCAGCTCTCCGCCGCGGAGAACGTCATGCCGCGCTCGCGCAGCAGCTCAAGGCAGCGCCACTCCAGCCCCGCGCAGTCCGTGCCGTAGACGAAGTCGCCAAACAGCGCTCGCACCTCCTCGGCAACGGGGGCAATCATGGCCTCCGCCGTCTTAGCGTCCGCGGCCTTGGCCGTTATGCGCAGGAACACCTCGCCCTCTCGGCAGTAGGGCGCGAGCGTGGGGTTTTCAAGGCTGAGCATACGCTCTCGCAGCATAGATTCAACCTTGCTCTCGCCGAGGCCGTAGATGTGTATGGTGTGCGAGCGTATCACCTCGTCCGAGAGCGCGCGCAGATAGGGCACGGCGGACCGGGCGAGCATGGCGCGGCACTCGCGCGGCGGGCCGGGCAGCATGATGACGGTGACGCCCTCCGCTTGAAATGCGCAGCCCGGGGCGGTGCCGCAGGTGTTGTAAAACGGAGTGCAGCCGCGCGGCAAATAGCACTGCTGGAAGTTGTTTTCGGTAATTTTCCGACCCATAGCGGCGAAGTATTGCCTGAGCCGCGCCTCGGCCTCGGCGTCGCGGCAGGTTTCCAAGCCGAAAACTCGGCAGAGCGTTTGCTTTGTCAAATCATCGCAGGTGGGGCCGAGCCCGCCGGTGGTAACAATAAGCTCTGCGCGCTCCCGTGCCTCCCGCGCGGCAGCGGCAAGGCGCTCGGGGTTGTCGCCGACAACGGTGTGGCGGTAGACGTTAATGCCCAATTCTGCCAGCGCGCGGCTCACGTCCGCCGCGTCGGTGTTAATTGTGCCGCCCAGCAGCAGCTCCGTGCCGACGGAAATTATCTCTGCGTTCATCTTTTCACGTCCAGTCTGACACGCTCGATGCCGGCAAAGGCTTCCTCAACCAGCGCGTCCACGTCCAGCGCGGCCTCCGCGGCCTCCACCTCGGCCAGCGAGGGGTGGGTCTTGGGGTGGCGCGGCGTGAACACGGTGCAGCAGTCCTCATAGGGTAAAATAGATGTCTCGAACGTGCCGAGGCGGCGCGCGAGCGTGACTATTTCCTCCTTGTCAAAACCAATGAGCGGGCGCAGCACGGGCAGGGTGACAACGCTCTCGGTAGAGTACATCGCTTCCATTGTCTGGCTGGCGACCTGTCCGAGATTTTCGCCGGTGACAAGCGCCTTGCAGCCGTTGTAGTCGGCAATGCGCTGGGAAATGCGCATCATGAACCGGCGCATAATCAGCGTGAAGTATTCCTCAGGGCAGCGGTCGCGTATCTCCTCCTGAATGTGGGTAAAGGGGACAATCTCCACAATGAGCCGCCCGCACCACGGCGTGAGCTGCTGCGCCAGCGAGAGCACCTTTTCCTTGGCCAGCTCGCTGGTGTAGGGGAACGAAAAGAAGTGGACGGGTATTATGCGCACGCCGCGCTTGGCAATCATCCACGTGGAAACGGGGCTGTCTATGCCGCCGGAGAGCAGGCTGACGGCGCTGCCGTTGGAGCCGACGGGCATTCCGCCCGCGCCCTGAACGGGGGCGGAGTGGACATAAGCCGCCCAGTCGCGCACCTCCAGATGCACGGTCAGCTCCGGCGAGTGAACGTCCACGGCGGTGTCGGGGAAAGCTTCCGCCAGCTCGCCGCCGACGTACTGGCTCAGCTCTATGCTCGTCATGGGAAAGCTCTTGTCGCTGCGCTTGGACTCGACCTTGAAGCTGCGCGCTGAGAGCATGGCCTCGCGCAGATAGTCCTTCGCCAGCGCGGCAATGGCCTCCGGCGTTTTCTCGCAGGCCGCAGCGCGCGTGAGGGATATGACGCCGAACACGGTTTTCATGGCCTCGAAGGCCGCGTCAACGTCGCAGTCGTCGCCGCGCGGTTCCACGTAGACGGTAGACTGCACGCACTTAACGTCAAAACGCCCGCAGCCTGTAAGCCGCCGCTTGACGTTCGCCACAAGCTTTTGCTCAAAATATCGCCGGTTGAGACCCTTCAAAACTATCTCGCCCAGCTTCAGCAGTATCATGTCCTGCAAGGTTCGTTCACTCCTTGGGTTATTCGTGTATGGAAAGCCCTCCGTCACTCCTCCGGCAGTTCTGTCATGCGGTATTGGACGGCTTCGGCTATGTGTTCGGGGGCTATATTTTCTGCGCCCGCTAAGTCGGCTATGGTGCGGGCTACGCGGAGGATTTTGTCGTAGCTGCGCGCGGAGAGGCGCAGGGCGTTGAACGCCTCGCGCATCAGCTCCTCGCACTCCGGCGTCAGGGTGCAGAAGCGGCGGAGCTGCTCCGGCTCCATGTAGGCGTTGCACGTCACATCGGAACCGGCGAAGCGGCGGGACTGAATCTCCCGCGCGGCGTTCACGCGCGCGCGTATCTGGGCGCTCGTCTCGCCGGAGGGACGGGAGCTCAGCTCCACAAATTCCAGCGCGGGCACCTCGGCGGCTATGTCTATTCTGTCCAGCATGGGGCCGGAAACGCGGCTGCGGTAGCGGCGCAGCTCCGTTTCCGAGCAGCGGCAGCGCGCCGTGCCGTAAAACCCGCAGCGACAGGGGTTCATGGCGCACACTAACATGAAGCGGCTGGGGTAGGTCGCCGTGCCTGACGAGCGCGAGATTGTCACCACGCCGTCCTCCATAGGCTGGCGCAGCGACTCCATAACGTCGCGGCGGAACTGCGGGAACTCGTCCAAAAACAGCACGCCGTTATTGGCAAGGCTCATCTCGCCCGGCTGCAGCAGCGCGCCGCCCGCCAGCGCCGCGGCGGAGACGGAGTGGTGCGGCGCGCGGAACGGCCGGCGGGATACCACCGGCGCCGCCGCGCTCGTCAAGCCCGCGACGGAGTGTATTTCCGTCGTGAGTAAAATTTCTTCGCGCGTCATGTCCGGCAGTATGCTCGGCAGGCGTTTGGCCAGCATGGACTTGCCGGAGCCGGGAGGGCCTATGAGCAGCACGTTGTGCGCGCCCGCGGCCGCAACCTCCAGCGCGCGCTTGACGTTCTCCTGTCCCTTGACGTCAAAGAAGTCCGGCTCCGCGCTATCTTCGGCCGGCAGCTCGGAAAAGGGGACAGGCTCAATGAGCCGCTCGCCCTGCAGGTGCGCCAGCAGCTCGCCCACGCTGCGGACGGGGTAGACCTCCAAGCCCTCGGCAAAGGCGGCCTCGGAGGCGTTCTCCGCGGGGACAAAAAGCCGCTTAATGCCCTCGCGCTGTGCGGCAAGGGACATGGGCAGCGCTCCGCGCACAGGGCGCACAACACCGGTAAGCCCCAATTCTCCGAAAAACGCGGCGTCCTCCGGCGTGGGTCTAATCGTTCCGGCGGCGGAGAGTATGCCCAGCAGTATCGGCAAATCGTAGACCGTGCCGAGCTTTTTCGTGTCGGCGGGAGCGAGGTTCACGGTCACGTGGCTGACGGGAAAGGGGCAGCCCGCGCCCTTTATGGCGGCGCGCACCCTGTCGCGGGACTCCTTGACGGCGGCGTCGGGCAGGCCGACAATGTCGAACGCAGGCAGTCCGCCCGCAATGCTGCACTCAACGGTAACGCCGTAGCCGCCTATTCCGTGTATGCCGAGGGAATGAACTCTGGATACCATAAGCTCTCGCCTTCTTTTTATACTTATTTATATACTTATCAGTCCACGGGCACGGTGGCTATGTGCAGCTCCTCAAGCTGGCGCTCGGTGACCTCGCCGGGGGCGCCCATCATCACGTCCGCGGCGTTTTTGTTCATGGGGAAGGGGATTATTTCGCGTATGGAGTCCTCACCCGCCAGCAGCATCACCATGCGGTCAACTCCGGGGGCAATGCCCGCGTGGGGCGGCGCGCCGTAGCAGAAGGCGTTGTACATGGCGGGGAACTTGGACTTGACGTCCTCCTCGCCCAGCCGCACCAGCTCGAAGGCTTTTATCATAATCTCGGGGTCGTGGTTGCGCACCGCGCCGGAGCTGAGCTCCACGCCGTTGCACACAAGGTCGTACTGGTCGGCGGTTATGGAGAGCGGGTCGAGCTCGCCGCGCTCGGCGCGCAGCAGCACGTCCAGCCCGCCGGAGGGCATGGAGAACGGGTTGTGGCAGAACTCCAGCTCGCCGGACTCCTCGCCAATCTCGTACATCGGGAAATCCACTATCCAGCAAAACTCGTATTTTTCCGCGTCCATGTGACCCTCGCAGGCCGCGCCGAGCATTTTCAGGGCGACGCCCGCGGTTTTGAGCGCCGCGCCGCGCTCGCCCGCGGCCACGGCCACAAGGCAGTTGGGCTCCAGACCGAGCCGCGCCGTGACCTCCTCCGTGCGGGGCGCAAGGAACTTGGCTATGCCGCCGGTGAGAGCGCCGGAGGCGTCCGTGCGGAACCAGTAGCACTTGGAGCCGGACTGCACCTCCACGTCAGCGCAGAGCTTGTCTATGGCCTTGCGCGTCAGCGTGCAGCCCGTGACAACGCAGGCCTTGACGGTGCTGCCCTCGGCGAAGGGCGGGAAGTCCGTGCCGCCGCAGAGGTCCGTGATGTCCTGCAGCACAAGGTCAATACGCAAATCGGGCTTGTCCGAGCCGTATGTCTCCAGCGCGTCGCGGTAGGCAATGCGTCTGAAGGGGGCGGCGGAGGCGATATTATACTTGCCGTACTTGGCGAATATGGGCGGCAGAACCTTTTCTATAACGTCAAAAACGTCGTCTTGGGTGGCGAACGCCATTTCCATGTCCAGCTGGTAAAACTCGCCCGGGGAGCGGTCGCCGCGCGCGTCCTCGTCGCGGAAGCAGGGCGCAATCTGGAAATAGCGGTCGAAGCCCGCCGTCATAAGCAGCTGCTTGAACTGCTGCGGCGCCTGCGGCAGAGCGTAGAACTTGCCCGGGTGCTTGCGCGCGGGGACAAGGTAGTCGCGTGCGCCCTCCGGCGAGGACACGGTGAGTATGGGCGTGGTGATTTCCAAAAAGCCCTGCTCGGTCATGGCCTGACGGAGCGCCGCGACGACGTTGCAGCGCAGTATTATGTTGGACTTGACCGCGGGGTTGCGCAAATCAAGATAGCGGTAGCGCAGGCGCGCGCTCTCGTCCGCCTCGCGTGAGCGGTTTATTTCAAACGGCAGCTCGTTGTAGCGGCAGCGGCCGAGCACCTCTATGCTCTCCGGCACGACCTCAATGTCGCCGGTGGGCTGGTTGGGGTTCTTGCTGCTGCGCTCGCGCACAACGCCGGTGACGGAAATTGTGGACTCCTTGTTCAGCTTTTTTATAACGGCAAGAGTTTCCTCCGTCTCGGCCACGAGCTGGGTCGTGCCGTAAAAGTCGCGCAGCACCACAAATGCCAGTCCCGCGCCGACCTCGCGGACGTTTTCCATCCAGCCTGCGAGCTTGACGTGCGCGCCGACGTCGGCAAGGCGCAGCTCGCCGCAGGTGTGAGTTCTTGACTGAGTCATGTTTTTTACTTCTCCTTTATTATGGCGGCCTCGCCGCGGCGTTTAAGCTCGGCGGCTATCAGCTCGGCGGCAGCGTCGGCGCTGAGCATTTCCTGTCGGCCTGTTTGCATATTTTTGCAGGACACCAGCCCCTGCGCAGCCTCGTCCTCGCCTATGAGAACGACAAAGGGGTAGCCGAGGCGGTCGGCGTAGCTCATTTTGGCCTTGAACTTTTTGTCCTCGGTGTAGAGGGCGGTGCGTATGCCCGCGTCGCGCAGCACGGTGCAGGCGGAAACGGCAAAGGCCGTGTTCTCCGTCATGGGAATGACGAGCGCGTCGGCGGGGGCGGTGATGATGTCATCAGAGAGCATTTTTTGCTCATTGAGTACGTAGAAAAGCCGCGTCAGACCTATGGATATGCCGACGCCCGGCAGCGGGCGGTCGGTGTAGTACTCCGCAAGGTTGTCGTAGCGCCCGCCGGAGCACACGGAGCCGACCTCGGGGTAGTCGGTCATGACAGTCTCGTAGACCGTGCCGGTGTAGTAGTCCAGCCCGCGCGCTATGGACAGGTCGATGGCAAAATTCTGCTCCGGCACGCCGAAGGCGTCCAGATAGCGCGTGACGGCGCCCAGCTCCGCCAGACCGGTGTCAAAAAGCTCGCTGCGGCCCGTGTAAGCGCCAAGGGCGTCCAGAACCTCCGCGTTTGTACCCTTGATGGCGATAAAGCGCAAAATTTCCTCCGCCTGCTCCGCTGTGACGCCAATCTCCTCGTCCATGAGCAGCGCGCGGACTTTTTCGGGGCCTATCTTGTCCAGCTTATCGACCGTGCGCATGATGTCGCCTGAGCGCTCGGCAAGACCCAAAATGTCGTAAAAGCCGCTGAGTATCTTGCGGTTGTTCACGCGAATTTTGAAGCGCGTGAGCCCGAGCGAGGTGAACGTGCGGTAGATTATGGAGGGTATTTCCGCCTCGTTGATTATGTCCAGCCGTCCGTCGCCGATGATGTCGATGTCGGCCTGATAAAACTCGCGGAAGCGTCCGCGCTGGGCGCGCTCCCCGCGGTAGACCTTGCCAATCTGGTAGCGGCGGAAGGGGAAGGCGAGGCGGCTGTAGTTCAGCGCCACGTATTTGGCCAGCGGCACCGTGAGGTCAAAGCGCAGCGCAAGGTCGCTGTCGCCCTTGGTGAAGCGGTAAATTTGCTTTTCCGTTTCGCCGCCGCCCTTGGCCAGCAGCACCTCCGCCGACTCGATAAGCGGCGTGTCCAGCGGGGTGAAGCCGTAGAGGGAGTATGTGCGCCGAAGCGTTTCCATTATGCGCTCCATCTTCTGCTGCTCTGCGGGGAGCAGCTCCATGAAGCCGGAAAGTGTTCTTGGCTTGATTTTTTCCATATATAATTTTCTCCGTGTCAGAATATAAAATTGACAAAATTGCCAGCAGCGCGGAGGCGTTCACTCCGCGCGAAAAGCGCCCCCGTCCCGCGGTCTGGGGGACGAGAGCGCAATGCGTTCCCGTGCTGTCGTTTACGCGCAGCAGCGCGCTGCGCCGTCCGCGCAGGTGCTTTTAGCCGCTTATCGGCGGGTTTACTATGCTGCGCCAGTCAAGGTCGCCGCGTCCGAGACCCTGAATGAGTATCTCAGCCGTGGCCACATTGGTGGCTATGGGTATGCTGTAACGGTCGCACAGGCGCGAAATCTCATTGACGCGCTGCTGACCTATCTCGTCGTCCGGGTCACAGAAGAACAGCACGAGGTCTATCTCGTTGTACGCAATGCGCGCGCCTATCTGCTGGCTGCCGCCCTGATTTGCGCTGAGGCACAGGGTTATCGGCAGACCTGTGGATTCGCTTATGAGCTGTCCTGTAGTTTTTGTAGCACAGATTTTGTGTCCCGCCAGTATTCCGCAGTACGCGACACAGAACTGTATCATAAGCTCCTTCTTGCTGTCGTTGGCCATGAGTGCTATGTTCAAGGAACCACGCCCCTTCGTATGGATTCAACAAAAATGTCACGCTATAATAATATACTAAATTCGCGCTGACTGCAAGGATTTTTTGGCTAAATTATAAAAATTTTTTTGTTATACCCCGCCGCAATAGGGTTATACGCCACAAAGGAGTATACAAATAGGGATAAATTAGTCGTTTTTCAGCGTCCGAATACAGCCTTTTGGGTACAAAAAGTAAATAATTTAAGCAAAAGCGCGTTTTCAGGAGCCGGCGCGCTCCCGCCGCGGCGTTATTTTTACGCCTATGTCCACTGTGGGGGCGGTGTAGACGGCGGTGGTGACTATGCCGGAGATTTTTGTGGCGGCGTAGTCGGCGGCGTTCTTGGCGTTTATGCCGCCCGCGGCCAGCAGTATGACGTGGGGAAAGCGCGCGGTCAGTGCCTCCGCGGCGGCGCGGACCTCGGGCGCGGTGAGCTTGTCAAACTGTATGCCGTCGGCTCCCGCTGCGCAGAGCGCCTCCGCTGTCTCCAAGGTCTCGCACTCCACAATTATCTTTTTCTCGCAGCAGCGTCGCTTCATGTCCGGCAGACGGCGCAGCAGCTCGTCCATGCCGCCTATTATGTCGAGGTGCTGCTTGAACACCAGCACTGTTTCCGAAAGCCCCAGCCGGTGCGGCAGCGCGCCGCCCGCCATGACCGCCTTGACCGCCAGCGCCTTTGTCCCCGGGTACATCTTGCGCGTGGTGAGCACGGGCAGCTCTGGGTTCACGGCATGAACGGCGTCCACCATGCGCCGCGTCGCCGTGGCCACGCCGGAGAGGTGGTCGAGCAGGTTCTGCCCCACCTTCCACGCCTCGTGCAGCCTGCCCGCGCCGCCGTGGCCGGAGACAAGAACGGCTCCCGCTCCGACCGCCGTGCCGGAGGGAACGACGCTGTCCGCCGTAATGCCGAGGCGGCGGAAAACCTCCGCGACCTCCTCGCTGCCGCAGACAACGCAGTCCTCGCGGGTGAAGTAAGCAATATCCGCCGCCTGAGAGTCAATGCCGAGGGCAAAAGAGGTCAGGTCAAAATAGGGAACGTCCTCGCGTATGAGAGCATCAAAATCCGCCTTGGCAAGGTACATAGTCATTCCTCCGTTTGTTTTAAACTATTTAAGCTGTGTTAATTATACCCGAAACGCTGTAAAAGCACAACAAATATTTCGCGCGGCCCACAAAGCAAAATAATGTAACGCGCGGCATCTGCGGCTTGACGTTTGGGGGCAAATACAGTATAATGGCAGGGTATATTTCGGAAAAGGCGGTGCTCCGGCGCGTGAGGGTGCTATATCTTATAAACTATGCAGGCAAGGCCGGCATGGAAAAATATGTGGAAAACCTCGTGCGGCTGCTGCCGCAGTACGGGCTGGAGCCTTTTTTCGCTTATAACCTGCCCGGCGAGCTGTCGGAGAAAATGGCGCGCGCCGGTGTGCCGAGCCTGCAGGTGACGATGGAGTGGCGCTGCGCCCGCCGCGCCGCCCGTACGCTGGCCGACTACTGCCGCGCCAACGGCATCGAGGTCATTCACGCCCAGTGCTCGCGGGAGAACATAATGGCGCTGCTGGCGAAAAAATTCGAGCCTCGGCTGCGCGTTGTGTTCACAAGTCACTTTACGGAAAAGTGCGGAGGCGTGTGGCGTATGCTATACCGCCGCTTTACGCCGCGCGACCACTGCGTCATCGCCGTGTGCCCCGAGTGCCGCGACACGCTCATAGCCAACGGCTGCGCGCCGGAAAAAATAAAGGTCATCTATAACGGCATAGAGCCGAAGCCCCTGCCCGCGCGCTCCGACGCGCTCCGACATGAGCTGGGGCTGGGCGAGGACACATTTTTAATGTCCATTTTTGCGCGCTTCGAGCCGGAAAAGGGCTTGGATATGCTGATAAAGGCGCTGGCAAGGCTGAAAAAAATGACCGACAAGCCCTTCTGCTGCGCCGTGGCTGGAGACGGCTCGCTCTTTGAGGAGATGCGCGCCCAAGCTGCCGCCGCGGGGCTGGAGCGGGAAATGCGTCTGCTGGGCTATCGGCAGGACACGGAGGCCATTTTGGCCGCCTCGGATATGTACGTCTGCTCATCGCTGTGCAACGAGGCGCTGTCGTTTGCCATATTGGAGGCCATGAACGCCGGACTGCCGCTGGTGGTGACCGACGTGGGCGGCAACCGCGACCTTGCGGAGACGGGCGGGGTGTGCGGCCTTGTAACTCCGCCGGACGACGACGAGGCGTTTGCCGACGCCCTTGCGCGCATGATGGCGGACAGCGGCCTGCGCGCGAAGTGCGCGGAGACGGCGAAAGCAAAAATAAGCGAGCGTTTTGATTTGGCAAAGCTGGCCAAGGACGTTTACGATACATACTTTTAAATTAACGCATGGAACGCCGCCCTGCCGCGGCGCTCAAATATAAATCTTTTCACAGCGAGGTACTAAAGAATGATTGACAAAAACGGCAAGGTGTTCGGAAAAATCAACCTTATCGACCTGCTCATAATCATCGTCATCATCGTGGCGGCGGCGTTTTTGGGCTGGCGGCTTCTTGCCAACAACAGCTCATCCACCGGCTCCGTCCAAGACATCACAATCGGCTTTTACAGCACCGATTCCCCCAACTCCGTTATAGAGCAGTTCGAGGTCGGCGCACAGCTGCTGGACGACACGGAAAACAACGTGCTCGGCACTGCGCTCTCTTGGGAGACAGGAGAGGCCTACGAGTACACGACCGACACGCTGGGCGAGACTATAGCCCTCCACGACCCCACCTGCTCGTCGTTCATGCTTTACGGACAGCTCACCGCCACGGTGGACGACAACGGCATTGTCATCAACGGCGTGCGCTACGCCATTGGCCACACAATGGTGCTGTATGTCGGCGACTGCAAGGTCTGGGTCCGCATAGAGAGCATTGAGTATTGACGGAGGTGACTTCCATGCTGGCTGAAAGCGTCCTCGGACGTCTGTACGCCATATGGCTCCAAAGCGCGATATTCGCTGCCCTCGGCCGTTTCAGCCGCTTCGTCGGCCGCTGCTGGCGCGGCAGTCTGCTCCGCCGCGCGCTGGCGCACGAGAGCCGCATACAGCAGATGTATGAAACCGGCCTGTTCGCCCGCGTTGTTGCGGCTGTGCTGGGCTTCATAGTCGGCGTTCTGCGGCGGATATTCTCGTGGTTCGGCAGGCTGAACGCGGGCAGCGTGAATCTGCGCTTATGGCGGCGCTACGGCTCAGGAGCCTTTTTGCTGAGATATGAGAGCATTTTCGGCGCGTTTCTATGCGTGATGTTCCTCTGGCCGCACGACTACTGGTCGAACACCTACGCGCTGCTCGGCGCGGCGGCAATTATGGTGCTGTACTTCTGCATGGTCGCGCGCTCCCGCCGCAGCCTGCTCCAGCCGACGGCACTCGGCCTGCCCGCGCTGCTCTTTGCGGCGGCGTGCTGCCTGAGCCTTGCCTTCACGCGCGATATGTCGGACAGCATCCGCGTCCTGCTGTTTTTCGTCACCGGCTTTATGCTGTGCTATCTGGCGGCGGGCGTTGCCAACAGCCGCCGCAGCCTGATGACGGTGCTGGGCTTCATATACCTCGGCGTGTTCCTGACGGGCTGCTACGCCATTGTGCAGCGCATAATGGGCGTGGAGGTCAGCTCGTCTCTGACAGACCTGACGATAAACGAAGGCGTCCCCGGCCGCGTCTACGCGGGGCTGGATAACCCGAATAACTACGCCGAGTTCCTTGTGCTGATGCTGCCTATTTCCGCGGCCTATGCTATCAATGTGCGCGCCAAGTGGGGCAACCTGCCGCTCTCGCTGCCGCTGTGCCTCGGACTGGCCGTGCCCATGCTGGGCATAGTGATGACCTACTCCCGCAGCGGCTGGATTTCCATTGCGCTGGCCGCGCTGGTGTTCGTGTTCTTTGCGGAAAAAAAGCTTATTCCCATACTGTTTATGCTCGCCGTGCTTTGCGTCCCGCTGCTGCCGGACAGCGTTATCACGCGCTTTTTGACGCTGTTCAACAACAGCGACAGCTCCAACAACCACCGCCTTTTGGTGTGGCAGGGAGTTTCGCAGCTGCTGGGCGACTACTGGAAAACCGGCATCGGCCTTGGCCCCAACAGCTTTGCCGAGGTCTACCCCACCTACGCCCGTCCCGCCGCGCTGGAGGGCACGCCCCACAGCCATATGGTGTGGATGGAGTTAGTGGTGGAGACCGGCATTTTCGGCTTTGTCACGTTCATGTGGTTCTACATCAGAACCGTCAAGAACGCGGGCTTGGCGATACTGGGCACGAAAAACAAGGCGCTGAAAATTGCCCTGTGCGCCTGCACCGCCGCGCTGTGCGGCATCGCGTTTTCCTGCTGCGTGGAATACGTCTGGTACTACCCGCGCGTGCTGTTCGCGTTTTTCCTGCAAATGGGCTTCTGCATCGGCCTTGCCAAGCTGCGCCACGAGGATGCGCTGCCGCCGGAGGAGCCGAGCTGCTGAAAAATTTTGCACCGCCATACACGGGAGCCGCTTCCCGCTTTTTCAAGCACGGGAGGCGGCTTCTTTATACACAATAATTCTATTCGGAGGTTCAGTCATGGACAAGGAAAAAGATAACTTCGCGCCGAGCTGCGTCGATTGCGGCAAGAGGGCTTGCAGGGTACACAGCGGAGAGTTCCCGCCGTTTTGCGACGGCGCGCTGACGGAAGCGGAGATTGATGAGTTAGCGCGCCTCTACGCCGAGCCGCAAAACCGCGCGGTGGCCATCGCTTCGGCGGAGATTGAGGGCGAATTTTACGGGAAGTATACGCGCGTTGAGGAGACGATAGAGTTCGCTCACCGCATCGGCGCTGTCAAGTTAGGCATCGCCACCTGCATGGGGCTCATAGAGGAGAGCCGCATACTGGCCAAAATACTGCGTCTCAACGGCTTTGAGGTCTACTCCGCCGCCTGCAAAACCGGCTCCATGCTCAAAACGGACATCGGCGTGGACGAGGAGTACACACGGCTCACCGGCAACGTGATGTGCAATCCCATTTTGCAGGCCAAGCTGCTGGCAAAGCAGCACGTTGACCTGAACATCGTCGTCGGCCTGTGCTGCGGCCACGACAGCCTGTTTTATAAATACGCCGAGGGCTTGACGACGACGCTGATAGTCAAAGACCGCGTCCTCGGCCACAACCCCGTCCAAGCGCTCTACCAGTCCCGCGCCTACTATAAACGCCTCTTAGCAGGCCCGATTGGAAGGGAAGAGGGGAGGTAAGTATTATAACGCCCCCATGACGGCGCTGTATTCACTTCCATAATAAAATGATGCCCTCTCCGTGACGGAGAGGGCATTTTTGCGAGGTGGGGATAGTTATGCGATAGTAAGAATTATGGTGTGGGTCAAGCCGGAGGTGGTGGTTGCTGTTATCGTAACTCCATCGAAGAAGTCACCCGCAGTTAAATCGATGCCATCCAGAATGTCCGCCAGACCGCTGCACAGAGCAGCAAGGTCGGAGGTATCCAAAGCCTTAATATCGCTGCCACTGATAGTATTGCCGTTAATCGTAATCGTTGCTCCCGCCGGAACATAACCGATTGCGGTTTCAAGATAACCCAGTGCGGTATCGATTCCGCTTATGTTTATGTTGCCAACATTGTTCTGAACGAGTTCGTTGTCAAGCAACGCTGCTATATCGGCAGCAGAAAGGGTGGAGTCTTTGCCGTCATCAAGAACATTTCTTATGTCAATAAGAGTATTCATCATGACGAAATATGTGGCAGGCGTGTCGCTGGCGGCTGCTGTGTCGAGAGTCTGAATTATCAAGTCTCTGGTGCTGTCAGAAATGTCTTCGGTCAATTCGTTTTCAACGCCCGTAAACTGCCGGTTGTTGTAATAGTAGTTGAGTAGTGCTGCACTGTTGGCTTTTATCCATGCGTGAATCTGCTCATCGGTCTCAGGAAGGTTAAGAAGCGTATTAGATGTCAGCGCGGATACATCAATGCCACCGAGTTCATCAGCTACCGCTTTGCTCTCAAAAACGCGAGCAGCAAGGCTATCGACAAGTTCTTTGTACTCCGTTGAATACTGCGTCAGGTTCAGCTTCAGGTTGTCGGTTGTTCCGTCATACCAATACTCAACCGTGCCGCTCTCGTCAGTCAGGGTCAGGTTCAGCTCAACAGGGTACTCGTACGGGAAGATATCAGTGTCAACTGCATAAGTTTCGTTTCCGGAGAAGGTTATGTAGATATACGCCTGCAAATCAACAGTTGAAACATACTCATCTGTATAGTTATGCAGTTCCTGATAGAAGTCCTTTGCCAGCGCTGTGCCAAAGACAATTGCGGCTTCGGTCAGGCTGTCATAGCCGGTCAAGGTCTTGGTTCCCACATTGTAGACCGCGCTGAATTTTGTTGCGCCGCCTTCAGCTTCGATTGTTGCATTTCCGCTATAGCACACGCCGTCTTCATCGTAGAAGTTGGTATTCCACCAGCCTGCGCCGGTTGCGCGGAGGGAATCTCTAACCGCTACTGCAAGCTCTTTAAGCGCTACATCGTCAAGCGTATCATCGCCGGTAAGGGCAACAGCAATTTCCTTGATAACACTGCTTATATCGGAGACGCTGACATCGCTGGAAGTAATGCCAAGGACGTTCATTGCAAGACTTGCTGCATAAGCGATTACGTCATTCACGGAGTCTTCACCGAGAACTACAGCTGCGTTCACATACTGCGTTCTGGTTGAACCGTCCTCCGCTTTTATGGGAGAACCGTTATATTTTACGTTTTCGATAGTGATAGAAGTGTCGCTCTTGCTCCAAGAACTCACCTGTTCGTTAAAGTCATCAATGGTTGCGGATACAGCTATTCCTATATAGTCGTTTGCGCAATGACCTTGTGCATAGAGACCTGTGGCAGCGGTTATGGTATCGCCTTTCGCATAATCCTCGCCCTGTCCGTTGAGCTGTGTATTCCAGCCATCAAAGATTACTTCATCGTCAAGCTCGGTCTCGAAAGCGTCCGCACCCAAAACCGTGTGGGTGTCATCGACAGCGACATCATATGTACCGATTTCAGCTCCGGTGTAATCATAATATGTCACGGTATAGGTGTCGGAAGTTTCAACCGGCGTTCCCTGAGCGTAGAGGGAAAGGTCACCGGTCACTTGGTACTCATCACCAATCTGGTATGTAGTTCCATTGCTTCCCAGCCAGCCGGTGAAAGTATATCCGTCAGAGAGGCTTGCCGTTCTATCTTCAATTGTATAAGTAGCACCAGACTCAACAGTGACGGCTTCTCCAACCACTGTAGTTCCGTCATAGTCATAGTAAGTGACAGTGTAAGTGTCTGTTTCTTCACCGACTTCTTCCCACTGAGCAACGAGGTCTACATCTGCGGTGACTTTGATAGAATCGCCATACTTATAGGTTGTAGTTGTATCGCTTTGCAGCTGCCAGCCGGTGAACGTGTACTCAATACTAGTTGCCTCGTCAGTATAATTAGCAGGGTCAGCAATTATAGTATGAGTTGCATTCCTCTTCACGCTGTACTGATGTGTAGTCGTATTGCCTTCGTCATCGGTAGTAGTATAAACAACCTGCGTGTCTGCGGTATAATCCGCTTCGCTGGCATAGTAGGTGACATCGTAGTAGGTAGAGCTGGAACTACCGCCGCCGCCGCTGCCGCCGCTGCCGCCGGTGCTTGTTGTCGTCTCTTTCCAAGTCAGACGATAGATAACAGCTGCAATCTCGGCACGGGTAGACGCGAGCAGGGGGTAGAAGTTGCCGTCCTCGAAGCCCTCAACAAGGCCGTATATGCGGCAGTTCTCCACGGAGTCGGCGGCATAGGATGCTATGTCGGCAGCGTCGCCGAAGGCTTCGATGAGCTGGGTGTCGTCCTGATGCTCTGTCTTCTTGGTGGTGGTGGAGTTCTCGTCCTCGTACCAGTCAACAAAGCGGTCCATGAACACGCACATATCCTGACGTGTCACGGCGGTATCGGGAGAGAAGGTGGTGGAGCTGGTGCCGGTGGTAATGCCGGCCTCGACAGCCCAAGCCACGGCGCCGGTGTACCACTGTCCGGCAGGCACGTCGCTGAACGTAGAGGCAGTGTTGTCAACCTCCGCGCCTGCAACGCGGGAGAGCACGACGACGAACATTGCGCGCGTCATAGTGCCGTCCGGGTCGAACAGGTTGTCGCCCACGCCGAGGAAGTAGCTGTTCTCAGCCACATAATCGACGTAGTCATAGTACCATGCGTCCGTTGCTACGTCCGTGAAGTCCTCCGCTCCGGCAGCCATAGCGGCCATCGGCACGAGGGAGCACAGCAGGCATAAAACGAGTACGCACGAAAGGATGCGTTTTTTCATAATTGTAGGTTCCCTTTCACTGTAGATTTTATGTAAAGAGGTCTTATTTCTTTGCCTCTCTCATAACTAATTTTTAAAGCGTTTCGGACGCAGGTGAAAATTTGCGGATTTTACCTCGACCGGCGGTGCTTTAATAAACCGACATTTCGCCCTATTGGGGGCTATACAATTATTATATATCAGCCATATATACTGGAATAATAGCTCACGGCGGCGGCTTTGCGGTCGAGGTATTCCTGATACATCTCGTCGCAGGGGGCAGTGTCGGCGGATATGGCCTCCAGCGCCTCGCGGTAGGTGCTGAGCACGAGGGAAACACGGGAGTCTACCTCGCTCTCCAGAGCAGAAATCTCGTCCATCGCCTCGGCGCCGAGGTCTAACTTGCGGTCATCGTTGCGCTCGTCTTCGGGGATTGCCAGCCAGCGCTCGCGGTACGCGGCGATGAGGGATGAAGTGCGGCTCTCGAACTCGGAGGCCAGCGCCTCCAAGTCAGCGCGGCAGGCGGCTACAAGCACGGCGGCGGGGTCGTCGTCGGCGGTGGTTGCTTCGGTGGCGTCCGTCTCGCTCGGCTCCGCATCGGCATCGGGTTCTGCGGTTTCAGCAGGCTCGTCCGTCGCGGCGGGCTGTTCCGTTTCCCGCGGCCCGTCAGTCTCCTCGACCGGCGCGGCGGTTGCCGCAGGCGTTTCCGTCTCCGTGGCGGGCGCGGAGGTGGGCGCGGCGGTCTGCGTGGCGCTCTCCCAGCGGCTCACGGCAAAGAGCGCGGCGACGATGAAAACTATAAGAACTATGGCCGCGATAATATACTTGGCCTTGCCGTTTTTCATCGGTCTGCCTCCCCAATAAGTGCGCGGGCACGGCGGTCGATGGTCTCCAGCGGAGAGTCGCCCAGCGCGGCACGTATCTGCTCCGAGGCCGGCCCTAAAGTGGGCGGGCGGCGGTCGGTGGAATGGCAGTCCGAGCCGAGCAAATCTATCTTGCCATCGCGGAGCATTTTCACCGCCTTGGAGCGGGTGGGTTTTTCGAGAAAAAATTCGCCGTTGGACTGTATGAGCACGCCGGAATTGCGAAGTGTCGTCATGTACCGGCGGGAACGGAAGCGGAGATATTGCAGATAGCGCTCATTGTGCGCAAGCACAACGGTGACGCCCGGGCGCGCGGCCAGCTCCACGACCTCGGAGACGATACGGTCGGTCCAAGGATGGAACGGCATTTCCAACAGCAAGAGCTCCGTGCCCTGCAGTCTGAGCTGCGGAACAAGCTCCGCGTGGGCGATGCCCTCGAAGAAGTGAACCTCCGCGCCCAGCAGAACACGGGGCATCTCGTCCGTCAGGTGGGGCTTGAGCGTCTCCCAAGCCTCGGCGCGGCGGGCTAAAAAGCGCTCCGGCGGCTCCTGCGAGGCGTAGAAGTGGGAGGTGGCGGCAATGGTGTCCACGCCCTGACGCGCGGACTCGCGCAGAAGCTCCAAGCTCTCCTCCACGCTGCGGCTGCCGTCGTCCATTTTTGGGAGGATGTGGGAGTGGAAATCAATCATTTTTTGCCCTTGCTGTCCTTTTTGGACTTGGGCTGCTCGCCGTAACCGTAGCCATAGCCCTTCTTGTAATACTTGTGGCCGCCTCCGCCGCCGCCCGCGCGGGTGACGATAAAGCCGAGTATTTTGGAATTGGCAAGGCCGAGCTGACGAAGCGCCTCGCGCAGATTGCGCTTGGTGTCGTAGTTCTGGCGGGTTATCACAAGGAAGCCCTGAACGAGCGGGGCTATCGTCGCTGCGTCGGAAACGCTGAGCACGGGCGGGAGGTCTACTATTATAAAATCGACCTTGGCGGCGTAGGCGGCCAGCGCGTCACCGAAGCGGGACGAGCCGAGCAGCTCCGAGGGGTTGGGGGGAATGTCGCCCGCAACGACGACAAAGAGGTTATCCAGCAACCCGCTGGGCTGTATGGCCTCGTGGTATTTGCTTAGTCCTGCGAGCACGTTGGACAGGCCGGGTGCAGCTTGCAGCGAGAGGGTGGTGGAGTAAGTGGGCAGGCGCATATCCGCCTCGATGACGAGCACGGACTTGCCGGCCTGCGCCAGCACGTAAGCAAGGTTGAGTGTGGTGGTGGACTTGCCCTCCGCGGGGACGGCGCTGGTAATGCCGATTATGCGGCAGCCGCCCTCGTCCGGCAGGCTGAACATGAGGTTCGTGCGCAGGAGCTTGTAAGCCTCCGACGCGGCGAAGCTCAGATTTTCGCCGACTATTTCGGCGCGGTTCTGCGTGTTCACTTCCGGCATAGCTTACTTTCCCCCTTTCGCCGCGGGTGTGCGGCTGTCGCGGTAGTAGTAACCATAGCGCGAGCCGCGCCGACCCGTTGACGCGAGGTCGGGAATTACGGCCAGCACGGGGATTGTCTTGTACTGGGTGGAGAGGTAGTCCTCTGTGCGTATGGTATCATCCATAATGGACATTACGCATATAACAGCACAGCTGAGCACAAGACCAACAAGCATACCGACTGCTGTGTAGCGCGTGATGCTGGGCGCGGCCTTTTCCGCAGGAATAACAGCCCAATCGACTATTTTGGCAGAACTGCCGTTGACGATGTCGTCAATCTTGTCCGGCAGAACGGTGGCGATGGTGTTGGCGAGCAGCGTGGCCTCCTCAGGGTCGGTACTGGTAACCGTGACCTCAAAAATTTCCGTAGAGTTCACGGCCTCGGCCTCTATCATCTTGCTGAGCTCTTCGTAGGTGTAATCAACGCCGGACACCTCAATAACGTCCTCAAGCACGTTGCGCGTGCCGAGAATGACGATGTAAGTATCCACCAAGGACTTGGAAGCGGTGAGGTCACCGCTGCTGATGCTGGAAATAGTTGAGCTTATGCTGCTGGACATACTGTTGTTGACGTATAGCATAGCACTGGCCTCATAGGTGGGCGTGATGCCGAAATACGCTGCGCTGAACGCGCCGCCGCCGCCAACGACAATGGCAAGGATGATAATCCAAGCGTGCCGCCAGAGAGCCTTGAGCAGCTCCAGCAAATCAATTTCTATTTCGCCGGTTTCCTGATTTAGGTTCTGTTCCATTGCAGTCTCCCAAAGAAGGTTGTATTTTTGGTAAAATGCAGGCCTGAAAGACCCGCAAATCTTTTGCAGCTTGCTTTATCGCTTTACTATATCATATTTTTCGTAAGTCTGCAATAGCTTTTTTGGAGAAAATCGGCTTTGGGCAGGAATTATGTGTGTTTTTGGCTCACGGCGCGGAGTATACAGCGTACAGCGGAGACGGCAGCGGCTCCGAGTACCGCGCCCGCGACGTCAATCCAAACGTCGCTGACCCGACTGCCGCGGCCGTCGGAGAAGAGCTGGATAGTCTCGTCGCACACAGCGGTCGCCATGCAAGCGGCAGCAGCGGCCAGCGTCCAGCCCGCCAGCGCCCAGCGGCGCCTGCCGCGCCCGAATAGCAGTGACCAGCCCGCGCCCAGCAGCGCAAACTCGCAGAAGTGCGCCGCCTTGCGCACAATGTTGTTCGTCAAAATGTCGTCCAGACCCAGCGCGCCCAAAACGGCCTGAAGCTGCGCCAGCACCCAAAGACTTTCGGCTCCCGACTGCGAGGAGTCGCGGGTGGAGTTCCACCAGATGAAGCCCGTCCAGAGAACGACCAGCGCGGCTAATATGAAAATTTTTTGATTTGAGCGCTTCACATTGCTCCCTTTCGCGTAATGACGACCAGAACGGTCTTCAGCAGTATCTTTATGTCAAGGCCGAATGTCCATTCGCGTATGTACTGGGTATCCAGCCGAACGACCTCTTCAAAGTCGGTTATCTCGCTGCGGCCGCTGACCTGCCACAGTCCCGTCACGCCGGGCTTGGCCGCAAGGCGCGCGTGGTGGTGGAGGTCATACTTTGCCCACTCATCCAGCGTGGGCGGGCGCGTGCCCACAAGGCTCATGTCCCCGCGCAGCACGTTGACCGCGACCTGCGGGACTTCATCCAGCGAGTACTTGCGCAGCTTGGCGAAAAAGCCCTCCTGCGGCTTGCCGTCAACCATTTTGTTGCCGATTATGCGCGGGTCAAAGTCCAGCTTGAACATCATGCCGCCCTCCACGCGGTTGGCCGCCATGAGCTCCGCCTTGCGTTCCTCCGCGTCGAGATACATGGTGCGGAATTTGTACATTTTGAATTTTCTGCCGTTGCGCCCCACGCGCTCCTGCGTGAAGAACACCGGCCCCGGCGACTCGCGCATCATTATGGGCTTGATGACTATATAAAGCAGCGCCGTCACAACACATCCCGCGAGTCCGCCGATGATGTCTAAAACACGCTTGAAGAATATACCGACAGGGTTGGCGTTGCGGATGCTGGTCGTCACGACGAAGTAGGAACCCATTTTTTCCACACTGTGTCCGTTGCCGCCTATGTCGCGCACAAGGCCGATGCGCTCATGCACCACGAAGCCCATTTCCGCAATCTTCTGCACTAACTCCGAGGGATAGACAGCGGAGGGAGAGACGTTTATCAGCACCTCGTCCGCGTTGCCGTTGTGCAGATAGGCAAGCACATCCGTCGAGCAGGCCACAACGGGTATGCCGTCGTACTGACGGCCGCGCAGGTCACTATCCAGCACTGCTATGCCGACTATGCGGAACATACGGTTTTTCGTGTAAATAAGCTCCTCCGCCATGCGCTCAAGCATATCCTCCGTAGCTATGACGAGAAGACGCTGGTTGTCAGTGTTGTCAATGTGTCGCTGGAGATGCTGCTTCCAAATGAGCCGCCCGCCGTATGTGAGCGCCAGATAGATGAGCAGGGTAGTAAAGAACGCTACGCGCGAGTAGCCCTCCGCAGTCTTGGCGAATGACGTGTACGCCATGTAGCACAGCGCCACCAGTATGCACTCCTGTACCACAGAGATAAATTCTTTATAATACCCGCGCTTGAGCACATTCTTGAAAGAACTGAACAGCAGCGCAACAACAAGCTGGAACACCAACAGCAGAAACGCCGTGCTGAGGTAAGAGCTTGCAACAAAGCGGCTGCCCAGCACCGAGAGAACGAGCCAGACAAGCGCGAACGCAAGCTGCATGCACGCAGCGTCTATTATAATGAAGTCAAAGTGCTTGAATACACCCTTGCCGCGGCTTCGGTACACGCGCTCCCCCTCCCCCTTTTCGGCAGCCTGACACATGCCGCCGTTATTTTGAGCTTAGTCAGCCGTACAGCTTTACGGGATATTTGCCCTCGTCAATCAGCGCGCGGATGGACTCGCGCACGAAGGGTACGTCGTCCTGATATGTAACGCCGAACCATGTGTCCGCGGAGGAGAGAACCGTCACCTCCGCCTCGCCGCGCTTGAGCAGCTTATCGACGAAGTTCGGCAAAATGAACTCCTGCGAGCCGACGTTGAGGTATTCCTCCAGATAGCCCTTGAACTCGGCGTCCAGCGCGTCGAAAACCTCGGGGCGGAAGCACCAGAAGTTCATGCTGACGGGCAGGGACTTGTCCAGTGCCTCGCCGCTGCCCTTGGGCGGCGCGGAGTAGGCGTCGGAGCCGCGGTCGATTATCTCGTAGGTCTCCGTGACACCGGTCAGCTTGCCCTCCGCGTCCAGCGAACACACGCCGCGCGTGACGCCGCCGTGGCGGGAAAGCGTGTTGCCGAGAATGAAGCTGACCATGCAGACGTCTAACTTATCCTCCGGCGCAACGCGGCTGCCGGTGAGAAAGTCGTGCGCCTTGATGAACGCCTCGCGGCCATAGAAGTCGTCGGCGTTGATGACGGCGAAAGGCTCCTTGACCACGTCGCGGCAGACCAAAATGGCCTGACCCGTGCCCCAAGGCTTGGCACGGTCGGCGGGCGCGGAGTACGGCGCGGGGAGGTCGTCAAGCTCTTGATAGACGTACTCCACGGGCGCGACGGCGGCAATGCGGTCGCCTATGGTTTCCTTGAACTCCCGCTCAATAGAGCGGCGAATGATGAAAACAATTTTGTTGAAGCCCGCGGCAAGCGCGTCGTAAATGGAAAAGTCTATAATAAGCTCTCCGTTGGCTCCGAATTTCTCAAGCTGCTTTATGCCCGCGCCGAAGCGTGAGCCGATACCGGCAGCCATAATGACGAGTGTAGTGTCCGGCACTCGAAATGCCTCCTTAAAGTTTTGTATTTTGTTGTTTCACCGTAGTTTTATGCATAAATTCTGCATAAATCCGCCGCGCAAGGTATGCCATATCCAATAACATACAACGCGGCTTTGAAATTTTATATAATTATAATAACATGGAAACCCAACATAATCAAGTGTGAACTATCATATACATAAACTACTATTCTTCCGGCTCGTTGCCCGCATCAGGATATATCGCAATTTGGCATATCGTCGGAGTCACCAAAAATGACCCCCCCCCGCAGCTTTTGTCGTCCCTGAGCTTGCTGCGCATACGGCTTAGCGTCACAGGGGATATGCCGAGGAAGGAGGCAATGTACTTGTTGCTGATAGTGTCTATCAATCCGGGATAGTTTTCCAAAAACCACTGGTAGCGCTCCATTGCGCTGTTGGAATAGAGCATCATTTTTATGTTCCACTCCCGCACCATTGCCGCTTCCATCGCGCGGGCGCGGTAGGCAGCCATCTGCGGCTCACTTCCAATCATCTCCGTCATAAGGCGCAGCGGCAGCTCCAAAAGCTGCACGTCCGTCAGCGCCTCAATGGACATGAGTGACGGCTGCATGGGGTCGTTTGCACCCAATACAAAGTCCCCGCGGCGGCAGATGAGGCAGTTTGTTATATCTCGCCCCGAACGGTCAAACACCACTCCGCGCATTACGCCGTCCAGCAGCGCGCAGAAACGCTCCGGCAGCTCACCCTGCCGAATGAACGTCTCTCCCTTTTTCATGCGGCGCAGGCTCGCAGCGCTGAGAAGGGTATTGATTATCCTCTCATCCAAGCCCGCGAAGAGCTCAGTCATCTCCTCCGCCGTCGGCAGGACTTTTCTGTCAGCCCCCGCAATACCCATTAAAACAACTCCTCTGCCGTGCTGTAAGAAGCGCCGTAGGCAGGCATAATTTCAATCTTATTATAATATGGAGAGAGCAACTTTTCATTATCATGTGCTAACTTTTTTCGCCGCGATGCGGCAAAACTTTCACAAAGTGTAATATATTTTCTGCGGCAATTATACAACGTTTGTCTGGGCTTTGCAATAATATCCATAAAATTTTTTACATAGCAGCAGAATACGTGCGTTTTTGTCAGCAAAAATGCCGCTTTACAAGTAAGATATGCTGTGCTAAAATAACCGCAAAAGTAGAATCCAACATTTTTCGGAGGTATTTTTCAATGCCAAAATATTTTGGTACAGACGGGTTCCGCGGGGAGGCTAATGTGGTGCTCACCGTGGAGCACGCTTATAAGATAGGCCGTTTCCTCGGCCGCTACTTCGGTCAAGACCACCAGTGCAGCATCGTCATCGGCAAGGATACCCGCCGCAGCAGCTATATGTTTGAATCCGCGCTCAGCGCCGGCATCACCGCCTCCGGCGCGGACGCCTGCCTGCTGCACGTCACCACCACCCCCAGCGTCAGCTACGTCACGCTCAGCGACAAGTTCGACTGCGGCATAATGATTTCCGCCAGCCACAACCCGTATTTTGACAACGGCATAAAGCTGCTCAACTCCGCGGGCGAAAAAATGGAGGACTCCGTGCTGGAGAAAATAGAGAGCTACTTGGACGGCGAGACGCCCGAGCTGCCCTTTGCCGTGCGCGACGCTATGGGGCGCACCGTGGACTATTACGCGGGGCGCAACCGCTACATCGGCTACCTCATCAGTCTTGCCAAAAACTCCTACCGCGGCTTCCGCGTGGGGCTGGACTGCGCCAACGGCAGCACTTGGTCCATAGCCCGCAGCGTGTTCGACGCGCTGGGCGCAACCACCTACGTCATAAACGCCTCCCCCGACGGCATGAACATCAACGACGGCTGCGGCTCCACGCACATCGAGGGTCTGCAAAAATTTGTTCTGGAAAACCACCTTGACGTGGGCTTTGCTTTTGACGGCGACGGCGACCGCTGCTTCGCCGTGGACGAGACCGGCCGCGTCATTGACGGCGACCTCATTCTCTACATGATGGCTCGCTATATGTCCGAGCGCGGCACGCTGAACGGCACAAAGGTCGTCACAAGCGTCATGTCCAACCTCGGACTTTACAAGGCGCTGGACGCCATCGGCGTGGGCTACGAAAAAACCGACGTCGGCGACAAATATATATACGAATGTATGCGCCGCGAAGGGCACTACATAGGCGGCGAACAGTCGGGTCACATAATTTTCTCCAAGTACGCCAACACCGGCGACGGGCTTTTGACCGCGATAAAGGTTATGCAGGTCATGATTGACTCGAAAAAGACAGTGTCCGAGCTTGTGCGCGACGTGACGATATACCCGCAGGTACTGAAAAACGCGCTGGTTCACGACAAGGCGGCGGTGCTCTCCGACCCCGACGTGCTGGCGGCGGCGGACGCAGTCTCCGCGCGGCTCGGCGGCGACGGGCGTATACTCCTGCGCGCCAGCGGCACGGAGCCGAAAATCCGCGTAATGGTTGAGGCCGAGACGGACGACATATGCCAGCGCGAGGCCGACACGGTTATAGACGTCATAAAGTCCAAGGGCTATCTGCGCGAGGGCACGGTTAAGGCATAAGAAATAAACAATATAAAACAACAAGTAAAGGGAGCGCGCCAAGCGGTGCGTTCCCTTTATTGCAAGTAATGTGCGCGGGAGATAGTTTTAGATTCGAGGGGTAAGTCTGCGAAAATAAAGTTATCCAAAGGCTTTTGTCAGCATATCACTGCGGTTTTATTATACGCAAAACGTGTCGAAAAGTCAAGCTCAGGGCTGGAGCCAACTGTTGTCAGAACGGGCAATTAAGCGCGCGTTTTTATACGCCATATCAAGCGTGAGGCAGGTGTGGCCTAAGTATTGGTTGCCCGCCTCGTTCTTGCTCACTGCCAGCGCCAAGTCCGGAACGCTCTCGTTGACAAGGCAGAGCGGGATAAGCAGCTGTATGTGGCCGCGGTAATACTGCGGAACGGCGGTGCGGTAGTTGGCGTCAATCATGTGCTTGGCGCGCTTTATGGCGCCGTCGAACAGCAGCGTCTTGTTGGGGCTGTCGCGCACGGTTTCCGGTATGCGGCAGTAGTTTTCCGGGTCTCCGAATATGTGCTGGTACTGCGGCACAATGTCGCAGTTGGTGTCAAAAACCAAGTCGGCGGGCGACTGGAAGTAGTTCGCGCGCCGCGGCAGCTCCACAATGCCCAACATACCGAGCTGGTAGGCGGTGTAAAAACCGTCCAGATACCAGCGCTGGCGGTGGGAGTCCGCGTTGCGGATGAAGTAGGCGAATATCGGCTCATAGTACACAGTGTAAAGCCCCGTGTTGAAAAGCGCGTATGTCTCGGTCTGGATAATGTTGTCCTCCGAGAGCAGCTTGAGGAATGTGTACTCGATGTAATTTTGCAAAATGGCGTTGTCGTTGCCCTCAAAGCTCCACTTCTCCGGCGACATACGCGCAAGGCTCTGTATTTTTTTCTTGTATTCGTGGCAAAACGCGAAATCAAAAATGCGCATAGGCAATATAACCTCTGAAAATAAAAAATTTTACCGTCAATCGGCGGCCTGTAAATTCAGTATAACATATCCTGCAAACGATTGCAACGGCGAAAAAACGCGGAAAACAAAGAAAATGCGGCAAAGCCCCTTGCGCATTTTTCCATTGTATGCTATATTGTCACTGGGAGGGCAATATTATATATGCCGGAGGAAAACCCATGAAGTCAAAAACATTTTTTGAAATTCCCGTCTATTCCATGTCGCCGCAGGACTACGCTCTTTCGAGCCAGAGCGCAAAAAAGCCGTGGGCGTACAACAACATCATCGGCTACGTGACAATCTCCTGCCGCGGCTGCGACACGAACCTCTACATAGAGTTCGACATCTACGGCCAGAAAACCGCGGACGGCGCGATTGAGCAGCTGCCGCTGGAGGGCTACCGCTTCTACGCCACGGATTTGCAGGAGGGCTGGATACGCACGAACATACACTCCATGCTGGAACGTATAGAAAAAGAGTGCTTCCCCGCCGGAGCCTACGCCGACTCGCACATCTTCGACAACTCCTTCAAGTGGCTGAATATGCACGCCATAGTAAACTCCATGTATATGTACGAGGACTACGACGACGGCAGCCGCGTCGTAGTGAACAACCTGCCGCAATATAAGACTGCAAACGACTGAAACAAAAACCGGCGCTGCCTCCTGCGGCTTGAAACCGCGGGAGGCAGCGTTTTTATTTTACCTTGTTGGGGGCTTATCTCACGATTTGCCGAAACGGATGGCCCAGCCGGTGGAGACGGTGTAGGTGCCCGCCAGCTCGTCGCGGTAGGCGGTGAAGTCCTCGGAGCGCAGAGCCTCGTCGGCCAGCACGTTGCTGTAGGTGTCACCCTCGCCTACGAAGTAGATGAGGTGGTAGCCCGCGTAGGAGTCGGACTGGCCGAGCACGATGCCCGTGTCGCCCGTCTCGTGGTCGGCGAAACAGAAGTCGTTGAACTCCGTCACCATCTGGCCCTTGTAGATTTCCTCGTACAGTCCGCCCTCGGCGCTGTCGTCGGAGTACTCGTCGGCCAGCTCCGCGAAGTATTCCTCCGTCGGGTCCTCCTGCCACATATCGTATATCTCGACCAGCTCGTCATAGGCGGCCTGCAGCGCCTCTTCGGTGTACTCACCGTCGTCGTCGGCCTCGGCCTGAATGAGAATGTGGCGCACGCTGACGGTGGGGTAGTCATTGTCGTCGCGGGAGACGAAGCACAGCGCGTAGCTGCCGCTGCCGTCAAGGTCAACAACGGTGGTGTCGCCCTCGGTGCGCGCGGCGTCCAGCGCCCATTCGCTGTAGTAGGAGCTGATGTCGTCGCCGTAGCCTGTCCAGCTCGTGGCGGCGTCTTCGGTGCCGGCATATTCGTCGGCGGCGGCGAGGTAGCTCTCAAGGTCGCCGGCATCCGCAATGGTCTGCGCGGCGTCGTGCGCAGCCTCGGCAGCGGCGTCGTCATCGAGGTCGGCAAAGGCGGAGGCGGGGATATAGTAGTAGTAGAGCGTGATGTTTTCCAAGCTGTCGGCGTTGGCGGCGTAGTAGTCGGCCTTTTCCTCGTCGGTGTATTCAAAACTCTCGTAGAGGTAGTTGCTGTAGGAGTAAGCGGTGAGGTACTTGGTGATTATCTCCGTGTACAGCTCGGTGTCCATGCCTCGGCAGTACTGAGCGGCTAAGAAGCCGTCCGTGGTATAGCCGTAGAGCGAGGCGTAAAGCTCGATGTAGGCAAGGCTGGAGTCAATCTCCGCCGCGTAGTCGTCGTCTATCACATAGCCGACGCTCATGGCCTCGTCATAGAGCGCGGTTATCTGCGTCATGGTGGTGATGGCCTGCTCGGTGAAGTAGTCGGCGAACGTCAGCGGGTTGCCGTCCTCGTCGTAGCTGTAGACGGTGGAGGTGTCTATGGTGCTGCCGTAGGTGTTGTAGTACTCGCTGTAAACGGTCTCGTAGTAGTAGCTGAACTCGGCGGCGGAGTATGAGGTGTCGCCGACCTTAACCGCCGTCATGTGGGTGTAGAACAGCGAGGAGTTGACAACCGCAACAAAGGCGATGCACACAACGATTATCGCCACAATTATGGCGACGGTGCGTCTGTACTTTTTATTCTGCTGTGCCAGCTCCATTTCGGCCTTGGCACGCTTGTCCATTTTCGGCTCAAGCCCCACGTATTCGTCATTGGACTTAGATGCGCTCATGCAAGAATCATCCTTTTCTGTTAAAAATCTATTTGGGGGAGCGGAGCGGGAAACGCCCCGACCCGACACGCAACATTTGCATTATATATCAAGTTTCCGAAAGTTTCAAGCATTAAATGCAGTCTTAATAATATGTTTTCTTTTTTCGACCTCTTACAGCGCAATTTCGCCGCCTTTCGCGGCGGGGGCGTGCGAAATTATGTTGAAATGTGCAAAAGTCTTTATTCGACAGGCAAACTGTGCTACAATGGGGCGTAAAATAAATTGAGGGGACGTGAGGCGCATAGGCGGAATATTGGATAAGCACGAGCGCGCCGCGGCCGCGGCGCTGCTGGCGCTGGGCTTTGCGCTGCGGCTGGTCTGCCTTGCCTCGCTGCCCTGCGGGCTGAATCAGGACGAGGCCTCGGCGGGGTACGACGCTTGGGCGCTGCTGAACTACGGCGTTGACCGCTGCGGCAACGCTTGGCCGGTGCTGCTTGAGGCATGGGGCAGCGGACAGAACGCGCTTATGAGCTGGCTGGCAATGCCCTTCATCGCCGTGCTGGGGCTGACGGAGACGGCCGTTCGGCTGCCGAACGCGCTGGCGGGCTGCTTCACGCTCGCGGCGTTCTGGCGTCTGGCTCGCAGGGCGCGGGGCGGGCGCTTCGGACTGCTGGCGCTGGCGCTGCTGGCGATAAACCCGTGGCACATAATGGCAAGCCGCTGGGCGCTGGAATCCAACCTGCTGCCCGCGGCGCTCGCGGCGGGGCTCTGGTGCTGCGCGCTGGCGGAGGAGCGGCCTTGGGCGGCGGTGGGCGCGGGCGCGGCCTTCGGCCTTGCGCTCTACGCCTACGGCACGGCGTTTTTCTTCCTGCCGCCGTTTTTGATAATCGCCGCCGTGCGCCTGCGGCGATATTTGTCTCCCGCTCCCGCTGCCGCCGCGCTGGGTGTTTTCGCGCTCTTGGCGCTGCCGATAACGCTCTGTCAGGCGGCAAACGCGCTGGGGCTGGGGGCAATTCACCTGCTCGGCCTCACGCTGCCGGAGCTGACGTCAACGCGCCAGTCCGCGACCTCGGTGCTGGGCGGCGGGGGCTGGACGGCGGCTTGGGATAACTTCCGCACGTTCCTCGGCATACTGTGGCGGCAGTCGGACGGCCTGCCGTGGAACTCCCTCGGCTTGGCGCACGGCGGCATATTCTACGTGTTCGGGCTGCCGACAGCGGCAGTCGGGCTCGCCGTGTCGTTCGGCGGGCGAAAAAACACGCCGCAGGAATGGCCGCTGCGCGCGGGGGTGCTCTGTGCGCTTGCCTGCACGTTCCTCATATCCGGCAACATAAACCGCCTGAATATGCTCTGGCCGCTGCTCGTCTACTTTGAGGCCGCGGGCTGCTATGTCCTGCTCCGCGCGCTCCGCTCTTGGGCGGCGCTGCCGCTGGCGGGGATTGCGCTGTGCTTCGCGCTGTTCCTCGGCGGGTATAATGACGCGCTGGGCGAGCCGGGCAACGTGAACTTCTTCCCCGGCTTGGGCGAGGCCATCGAGTACGCCGAGAGTGAGCGGCGCGGCGGCGAGGACATATACATAACCGACTACGTGAACGCGCCCTATATTTTCGCGCTGTTTTACACGCAAACCGACCCGCTCACGTTCGCGGAAACCGTGGACTATGCCGACGAAAACGCCGCGTTCCGCTCGGTGCTCGGCTTTGAGGGCTTCCGCTTCGGAGACGCGGCGGAGGCGGAGGGCTTGGCGGTGCTGCACGTCTCGGAGCTGGACGGGCGCGAGGCATTAGCGGTATTCGGCAGCTACGCGGTCTGCCGCGGGAATGAAACGGAGGAGCCTTGAAAGCAAAACGAAGATTTATCCGTGCCGTACTGTTGCTGATGGCAGCGCTGGCGGCGCTCGCCGCGCTTGTCTACGACAGCAACACGCGCCTCACGGTCACGGAGTACACTCTAAGCTACGAAAACCTCCCGTCGGGCTTCGACGGGTTCAGGATAACCCAGCTCTCTGATGTACATCTGTCCGAGTACAGCCAAAGCGTGGAGGCGCTGGCGGAGGCGACAGCGGGCACGGAGCCTGACATCATAGCCCTGACCGGCGACTTGATTGACGCCAACTCCGACATGGACGAGGTGACGCGGCTGCTGCAGGAGCTAACGGACATTGCGCCGGTCTACTATGTCACTGGCAACCACGAGTTCGCCTGCGGTATGCTGGACGACCTGCGCGCCGCGCTCGCGGACACGGGAGCCGTTTATCTGCAAAATGACTACGTGCTGCTGACCTCCGGCGGCGACAGCGTTGTGCTTGCGGGCGTGGAGGACCCCAACGGCAGGGCGGACATGATAAAGCCCGACGAGCTGACCGCGGACATTGCCGCCGAGCAGCCGGATACATTTATAATACTGCTCGGCCACCGCAACTATTGGCCGGAGCAGTACCCGGAATTGCCCGTTGACCTCATATTCTGCGGCCACGCCCACGGCGGCATAATCCGCCTGCCCTTTGTCGGCGCTCTGCTTGGCACGGGCGGCGAGCTTTTCCCCGACAACACGGATTCGGTTATAGGCGGCGAGGGCTACGACATGATTGTCTCCCACGGCATAGGCGCATGGCAGCCCGTGCCGCGGCTGCTGAACAACCCTGAAATCGTAGCCGTCACGCTGAAAAGTGAAAAATGAGTGCATAAACGCTTCACCTCCCGCATAGTATGGACTGAACGCCCATGCGGGAGGTGAAAGCATTTTGACGAATTTGGACACGGTAGACATAGACGACATGATATTTGGCGATGCCGAGGCGCTGCCGAGCGACAGGTAACGCGCTAATCTATAACATGGTGCAGCGCCCACTTGCCGCGTACAAAGCGCCCCGCGAACAGCACCGAGCGCAGGCCCCAGTCTGCGAAATATCCTATCCATATGCCCGTCAGCCCAAAGCCCAGACAGCGGCAGAGCACCGTGGCGAGCATAACGCGCAGCCCCCACATGGATATGGTGGTGACGCACATATTGTAGCGCACGTCTCCGGCGGCGCGCATACCGTTGGCCGGCGTGAAGGCCAGCGGCCAGAGGAACGGCTTGACAATGCTGATAATAAGCATTACGTGTATTGTCATCTCCGCCTCCTGCGGCTCCAGCCCCGCCAGCACCGTGACACCCGGCGTCAGCGCCATGACGAGCCAGTTCACGCCCAGCAGCGTGACGGCGGAGAGCGCGGTCAGGCGCTTGATGTAATACTTGGCCTGCTCCAGTTCGCCCGCGCCGATGCACTGACCCGCTACGGTCACAAGCCCTAATCCTATTGCCATACTCGGCATGGACGAAAACGCCTCCAACACGTACACAATGGAGTTGGCGGCAATGGCGACTGTGCCCAGCGTGGAAACCGTGCTCTGCACCACGAGCTTGCCCAGCTGGAACATGGAGTTTTCCACGCCCGAGGGCAGACCGACCGAGAGCACGCGGCGGATTACGGCAAAGTCCGGCTTGATGCCGGTAATGGGGCCGAAGTCCAGCGGCTGGTTGGGGCGGCGCTGAATGAGCATCATTATCACGGCGGAGAGTACGCGCGAGGTCAGCGTTGCCAGCGCCGCGCCCAGCACACCGAGGCCGAGGCCGAAGATGAGCAGCGCGTTGCCGCCTATGTTGACCAAATTGCACCCGCCGGAGACGAGCATGGAGACGCGGGAGTTGCCCGCCGCGCGGTAGAGCGCCGCGTAGGTGCTGAAAAGCGCGATAAACGGGTAGGATATGGCCGTCACAAGAAAATATACCTGCGCCGAGGCCATAACGTCCGCCTCGACCGAGCCGTATATGAGCCGCAAAAGCGGCGTGCGCAGAGCGAGGCAGAACGCCATCATCGCCAGCGCCAGCATAAGCGTTGCCAGAATAACCTGATGCGCGGCGCGCCCCGCCTCCGCCCTGTCGCGGCGGCCTATGTACTGCGAGCAGATAATGGTGCCGCCCGTGGCGAGCGCGGAGAGCAGGTAGAGCACGAGAGTGTTTATTGAGTCCACAAGCGAGACGCCGGAGACCGCCGCCGAACCCACGCGCGCCACCATCATCGTGTCCGCCGTACCCATGAGCGCGGTGAAAACCTGCTCAATAATCAGCGGAATCAGCAGCTTGCGCAAATCTCTGCCCGAAAACATCCGCTCGCCCTTCACTTCCCGCAGCCCTCCTCTCGTTAGATTTTTAATCCGATATACTCTCTATTATACCTTCACACGAAAAAATTACAAGAGCAAAACCCGCGCTTTACATTTCCGCGGCTGCCGCCATATACTCCGCCAGCTGCTCGTCCGTGAGGGAAAAGCTGCTCTTGAGTTGCTGCGCCGCCAGCTCCGGCTTGGCCTCCAGCACGCCGCGCAGGAACGGCAGGGTGCTGTTTTTCCATGTGTCGTACACGGGGTAGCCCCAGCGCGCCTGCTGCAGCGGAATTTCGCCGTCAATTTTCTCCGCCATTGCCTCCAAAATCGGGACAACCCTCTCGGCGGCGAACGTATTTTGAATGTGGTAGCAGTAGGCGGTTATGAACTCGTCGCGGAAGTCCTCGTTTTGCAGCAGCTTTCTTATTATGACATTGCTGAAGTCCGCCGCGCCGTGACCATCGGGGTCGAGCAGGTGCAGATTTATGTAGTTGTACTTCCACGACGTGGAGTTCATCGCCCAGTCGAAGTCAAAAATCATCCACCGCCACTTGCCCTCGCTCGTCTTGTAGCACCTGATGTTGCCCGTGTCGGGGTTGCCGAAGTATGTCTCGGTTATCCAAAAATTCATCAGCGACTGCGTGTCCACTATGGAGCAGATGTAGTCATAGTTTTCCTGCACGGTCAAGTCGTGGCTGCCGCAGTAGCGCTCCAGCGCCTGATACTCCTCCATCGTGCCCTTCTGCGCGTAGGACTGCCACTTTATGAGGTCGTAGTCGCCCTCGGTATAATCGTAGTATGCCTCTAAATAGTCGCCGCCGAGGTGCTCGCGGATGTAGTAAAGTCCCCAGTATTCGCCGTTTACATACAGCGCGCAGGCGCGGTACTCCTGATAGTCTATGTCCATTTCGCCGCGCACTATGGCGGGAATAAGCTCGTCGCGCAGCTTGGCGCCGTTCTGGTCCTGACCGCTGGGGCGCAGCAGCAGCTTGGTGAACGTCGTGGCCGCGCTGTCGTTCTCGTCAAAAAAGTTGTAGCTTATCTCCGTCTGGCCGTAAATTTCCCGCAGAGAGAGCTTCAGCGCCTTTTGGTTATAGTCCAGCGACCACTGGCCGAACTGCTCCGCGCCGCACTCGAACTCCACGGCCTTGCGCCCGCTCTCGTCAAAGTATTCAAAATGCACCGCGTACTCCGCGCTGCCGACGCGCTTTGTCAGCAGCCCGCTCGGCCCCGTGAGCTGCGCGGGAGAGCCGGAGACGCTGACAATGGGAATGGTGTGCGGGTTTTCCGTGAAATATGTCTGCGTCGCGACCTCGCTGAGCGCATAACCCTCGCCCAAGGCCGCGGCGCGTATGACGGTGGTGCCGTCAATCGCAATCGGCGATTCGTACACGTCGGAGGAGGCCGTCGGCTCCGAGCCGTCCAGCGTGTAGACTATAGTGAAGCCCTGCGGCGCGGAAAGCGTGACCGCGCTGCCCGCCTCCACCACGCCGCCGTCGGTGTCAAACTCCGGCACGGGCGCGTAGGCGGAAAAATACTCACCGCTGTTCTCTCCGCCCGGCGTGGCTTGGGCGAAGAACACCCGCCGCGAGGTGTCGCTGCCGACGCGCCCGCTGGACATTCCGCTGCGCCCCTTGCCGGAGGAGTATACGTCGCAAATCCGCCCGTCAGCCTGCGCAAGATAGAAGTCCTCGCCAGCGGTGTTAATCTTTATCGGCGCGTACAGCTCGCCGTCAGCCTCCTCGCTCTCGCCGCCGTCGCACCACACAAGCACATAGCCGCCCGCCGCGAGCGTCATTTCGGGAAATGTGAAAAACACCTCGCCCGGCTCCTGAGCCAGCGTGTAGCCGCCCAGATTCACTTCCTGCGAGGTGGAGTTAAATATTTCAATGTAGTCCGTGTCGTAGTCCGTGAGGGAACTGCTGGCGGAAAGCGTCTCGCTTATGAGCACGCCGTCGTTTATGTCGGGGACTATCTCCGCGCCCAGCTCTGTCCACGGCGTGTCGTTCGCCCTGCCCGGCGTGGGCCGCGCGAACAGTCTCATCTCGCCCTCCGCGACGCCGCAGGATATATTCTCCGGCATATCTGCAATCTCCACGCTGTCAATCTCCCGCTCCTGCGGCGTGTACAACCCGATTGTGCCGTCATCCGTGCTGAGCGAAAAGCTCGTGTGCAGCGCGCCCTCGGCGTCGGTTTTCTCCTTGCCGTCGCAGAACACGAGCAGGTAACCCTGCGGCTCTATGACCGTGCCCTCGGGGAACACCCACTTGAGCGGCTTGCCGCCGTCCGTCAGCCCCCAGCCGCTTATGTCCGCCGCCTCCGAGCCGCGGTTATAAAGCTCCACCCAGTCGCCGTAGTCGCCTTCGCAGTCGTAGACGGTGAAGGTGTTGTCCGTCATGTATTCGTTGATGATAACGTCCGCGCCGCGCTCCTCAGCCGCCTCGGTCTGCACCGGCGCGCTCTCCGCGCTCGGAGCCTCGCTCGCCGCCGCGCCCTCCGTTTCCTCGCCTGAGCAGCCGCACAGCACAACAACCGCCGCCAGCGCACACACGCAAATAATCCTTTTCGCCAAGCCCATAACCCCACAGCCTCTCTCTTTCGACTTTATTCGCTATAATACCACAATTTCGCGGAGGGCGCAACGAGTTTGAAACGGTTTGACAAAGTGCGCAAGAGATGATAATATGGCACAAAGTACAAGGGAGGAATTTTGCTGTGATAAAGCACCTTTTGTTCGACTTGGACGGTACACTCCTGCCGCTGACGCAGGATGATTTTGTGAATTACTACTTCGGCTTTCTCTGCAAGCGGTTTGAAAAATTCGGCTTCGAGCCCAAGCGCCTTGTGAAAAGCGTGTGGAAGGGCACCGCCGCAATGGTTCTCAACGACGGCTCCAAGACGAACGAGCAGGCGTTCTGGGATTGCTTCTGCGCCGAGTACGACATCAAGCGCGAAACCTACGACGCGGAGTTTTTGGACTTCTACACCAACGAGTTCAACAAGGCCATTGCCGCAACGCGCCCCACCCCGCTGGCGCGTGAGGTCGTGGACACCGCGCACGCCAAGGGCTATGACCTCTACCTCGCCACAAACCCGATATTCCCGCGCGTTGCCACGCTCAACCGTATTCACTGGGCGGGACTGCGCCCCGAGGATTTCGTGGACATAACCACCTACGAGGTCTGCCGCTACAGCAAACCCAACCCCGAATATTTCCGCGAAATATGCCAAAAGCACGCCCTCGACCCGCGCGAGTGCCTGATGGTAGGCAACGACGCGGAGGAAGACCTCGCCTCCGCCGCCCTCGGCATGACGACCTACATCGTCACCGACTGCTTGGAAAACAAAAAGAACCTCCCCCTGACCGCCGACTACAGCGGCACAATGGCCGAGCTGGCGGAGTTCGTAGCAGCAATGCCGACTATTGAAAAATAAAATAACAGCCCAGATTAAGCAGAGGCGCTTTCCTGACGCCTCTGCTTCTTTTTTACGCCTTTTTAACCGTTTTTTGTCGAAAAATCTGTAGCAATCGTCATTAGGCTATGTTATAATGGCTGCGAAACAGTAACTCCGCGCGGTTTGAAAACGTGCGCGGGTGAAATTTTGGCTTTGCAGCAAAAAGAGAGGTACGCATATGAGCAAAAAGCCGAGCGCCGTCTTGCTGGCGGCAATATATCTGGTGACGCTCACAGCGGGCGTCGTGTGTACGCTGCTGCTGGCGGGCGAGATAACGGCGCGGCTGATATTCTCGCTGGTGTTCATAGCGCTGGCCTACACCGTGCTGTTCGCGCTGATAGAGCTGGCGCTGCTGGACAGCAGGCAGAACGGAATGCAGGACTTCGCCCTCGCCGCGCTGGCCGCGGTGTACTTCGCCGCCACGGTCGCGGTGTCGCTGGTGCTGAACCTGCTCCCGTGCTCCAACCGCTTATTCTGGGCGGCCGAGATAATAGTCTTGGCCGTAGGCGCGGCGTCAATTCTCTGCGCGTTTATGGCCAAGCGGCATATTGAGAAGTGAGCTTATAATAAAAATGTATCTCCGCAACTGCCTTTAGTGTAGGTTCGACCCGCGAAACACCTGCATTTTGTGGTTGACAGGGTACTGCTTTTTATTGTATAATTATCACTCGCGGACATTATTTTGTCCGCGGAACGTGTCAACTACTTTGGGCGCAAGCCCGATGTTGAGTATACAGAAACGAAAGGAGCTGTCGCAACTATGTCTTGCACCTACAATCCCAGCAAGCGCCATGGCCAGAAGATTCATGGCTTCCGCAAAAGAATGAGCACCGCCAACGGCCGCAAGGTTCTTGCCCGCCGCCGTGCAAAGGGCAGAGCGCGCCTGAGCTACTGAGCTGCGCTGCCGACGCACCCCGCGCTGTGCGGGTGAGGAGAGCGGAAGAAATACGGATTTTTTGGGCGGGCTTGCTACCGCCCTATGTCTGTATTAGGAAATGAGGCTGTATTCCGGGTGAAATTCACAGAGACGCTGAACAAAAACTATGAGTTCCGCAGGCTCTACGCAAAAGGAAAATCCTCCGCCAACGGTCTGCTGGCCGTTTACGTGCGGCGCACACGCAGGCAGGGCAACCGCCTCGGTCTGACCGTGAGCGTCAAGGTGGGCAACGCCGTCACGCGCAACCGCGTCCGCCGCCGCCTGCGGGAGATATACCGCCTGCGCGAAGAGCGTATGCGCACCGGTCTGGAGCTTATCATCGTCGCCCGCAGCCGCGCCGCGACTGCCGCCTACCGCGACCTTGAGCGCGCCTTTGACGACCTGTGCCGCCGCCTTGACCTCTATTCCGACGGTGCCGCACAATGATGAAAAGGCTGCTGCTCCGCCTAATCCGCTTTTACAGGCGGCGGATATCGCCCATGAAGCGCCCATGCTGCCGCTTCATTCCCACCTGCTCGCAGTACGCGCTGGAGGCCGTTGAAAAGTACGGCGCGGCGCGCGGGGGCTGGCTGGCACTGAGGCGTATTCTCAGGTGCCACCCGTTCCACATCAAAAAGCACGACTTCTTCGACCCCGTTCCCTGAAAAGGCGAACAAGAAACAACTCCCACGATTGGAGAAAATTGACCCATGTTAACTACAATAGCGAAACCCTTTGGATGGCTGCTCATGTGGCTGTACGACCTGTTCGGCAGCTACGGCTGGGCGCTCATTGTCTTCGCGCTCATAGTCAGGCTTATTCTTCTGCCCTTCCAGATGAAGAGCAAGAAAAGCTCCATGCGCATGAGCCGTTTGCAGCCCAAGCTGAAGGAGCTGGAAAAGCGCCACGGCGCGAACCAGCGCAAGTATCAGGAGGAGATGAGCAAGCTCTATAAGGAGGAGCACATCAACCCCATGTCCGGCTGCCTGTGGTCGCTGATACCTTTCCCCTTCCTGCTCGCGCTGTATCAGGCCATACGCTACCCCATTACCGTTATGATGGGCGTGGCGGAGGAGCATCTTGCCGAGGGCGGCGCAATCTTGACACTGCTGGACAAACTCGGCTTCGAGTCCTCCACCAGCACCGCCTACCTCCAGCTGAACCAGTCGCAGTTCATTTCCGAGCACTGGGACGACTTTTCCGCGCTCGGCATTGACAAGCTCATCAACATAGACTACTCTTTCCTCGGCATGAACCTCGGCGACCAGCCGCAGTGGAACTTCATGTTCAAGGTGGACTGGTCAAGCGTCGGCGAATGGCTGCCCGCGCTGGGACTGTTCATGGTACCTGTTGTCAGCGCGCTTTTGAGCTTTTTCCAGACAAAGATAAGCCAGAAGACGAACCCCACCGCTATGGCCGGCGGAGCCGGAGGCGAACAGGCCGCCAAGCAGATGAAAATGATGACCTACACCATGCCGCTTGTGTCGCTCTACATCTGCTTTATAATGCCCGCCGCTCTCGGTCTTTACTGGATTGCGGGCAGCGTGTTCTCCATTGTTCAGGAAATCGTTCTGAACAAGCACTACACAAAAATCATGGACCGTGAGGACGCCGACCGCGCCGAGGCAGACCGCCTGCGCGAGGCCGAGATGGAGCGCCGCCGCCAGGAGACGGAGCGCCTCAAGGCCGAGAACGCCACCACAATCAACACCAACACGAGCAAGAAAAAGCTCCAAGCCCAGCAAAAGGCGGAAACTCAGGCCGTCCGCGCCGCCGCAGCGCGCGAGGAAAAGGCCGCCCGCCGAGAGAGACTGGGCATAAAAACCGAGGAGGCCAAGCCGGACTCGCAGGTCGGCGCCCGCCGCTACGCCAGAGGCCGCGCCTATGTCCCTGACCGCTTCACGAACCCCGACGAGGCTGCGGAAAAGACCGAAAAAGCCGCCGCCGAGAGCGAGAACGCTCCCGCCGTCGAGGAAACCGAGGAAAGGGTTGAAAACGCAGAAGAAGTCGAAACGGCTGAATCCTCCGAAACTGTCGAAACCGCCGAAGCTGCCGCGCCTGACGCGGACAGCGATACATCAGACGAGAAACAAGAGGCAGAATAATGACAAAATCCATAGAAGTTACCGCAAAAACAGAAGAAGAAGCCATCGCCTCCGCTCTCAAGGAGCTTGGCGTTGCGCGCGAGGATGTCTCCGTGGAGGTGCTTGAGCGCAGCAAGTCGGGCTTTCTCGGTTTGGGCGCAGCACCGGCCAAGGTGCGCGTCACCTACGAGGTCGCCGACGACAACCGCTCCCGCGTCGAGCACTATCTTCGCGGGCTGCTGGACTGCATGGGCGTCACCGCCGAAATAACCTTCACCGAGCGCGGCGAGGACGCGCTGGGCGTCGAGCTGAGCGGCGAAGGTATGGGGGCTGTTATCGGCCGCCGCGGGGAGACCTTGGACGCCATACAGCACCTTGTCAACTACTCCGTCAACCGCGGCGGAGAAAAGCGCGTCCACGTCACTATTGACGCCGAGGGCTACCGCCGCAAGCGCGAGGAGAGCCTTGTGCGTCTGGCGGAGAAAATGGCCGCTAAAGCGCTCAAGTACCACCGCAGCATGGCGCTGGAGCCCATGAACTCCTATGAGCGCCACGTCATACACACCGCACTTCAGGACTACGAGGGCGTTTCCACCGCCTCCGTCGGCACGGAGCCGAACCGCCGCGTTGTCATAAACTGTGACCGCGAGCGCACCGACTACCGCAGCAAACCCACCAGCCGCGAGTGGAGCTGAAACAAAACAAGATTAAACGGCAAATAAGCCGCAAATAAAAACCGGCGGCATACATAGCCGCCCTCGGGGAGCTTTCCCGCAAGCAGCACCGCTTCGCGGGGCGGTTCCCCGAAGCATTTTGGAGGAGTAAAATATGGACACCGCAGAAGTTTTTGTAAGACTGCGCGATATTCTCGCAGACGTGCTGGAGGCCAATCCCGCCGCAGTCACCATGGAGACAAACATAGTGGACGACCTCGGCGCCGATTCACTGGACATTGTGGAAATAATCACCGGCCTTGAGGAGGAGTTCGACCTCACAATAACCGACGAATCGGTACAAAACCTCTACACGGCGGGAGAAATTGCCGAATACATAGCAAATCTGTTGACATAATAGGTTTTGTGTGATAATATTTATAACCGTCCGAGGACTTGCCGTATAGCCCTCGGGCGGCATTATATTTACGAAAAGATATAAAATTTTATAGGAGGCATCCCATTATGAATAGTTGGGGAAAGGTCGGCTTATTCGTCGGCGGCGTTCTGTTCGGTTCGGCCGGATTTAAGGTGCTCGGCAGCAGAGACGCCAAAAAAGCATACACCCACACCACCGCCGCCGCGCTCCGCGCCAAGGAGTGCGTGATGACCGCAGCCACCACGGTGCGCGAAAACGCGGGAGATATTCTCGCCGACGCCAAGGCCATAAACGAAAAACGCGCCGCCCAAGCCGCCGAGGAAATTCCCGACGCTTCGGGCGAGGAGAGCTGAAAACGCAAACAGAACACATACCGCCGCCGTTTGAGCTTCAGCCTCACGGCGGCGGCCTTTTCAGGAGGCACACATGAAATTCAAAATACTGCACGAGTCCCGCGGGCGGCTGCGTGTCCACGCGGATGTGCGGACAATGACGCTGCGTCAGGCCGACGCGCTGGAATACTACCTGCTCGCGCAGGAGGGCGTGACGGGCGCGGCGGTCTACGAGCGCACCTGCGACGCCGTTATAACCTTCACCGCGCCGCGGGAGAACATTTTGCGCATACTCGGGCTTTTCAGCTACGCCAAAGGCGAGGCGCTTATGCCCGAGCAGACGAGCCGCGAGCTCAACCGCGAGTATCAGGACCGCCTTGCCGACGTTGTCCTGCTCGCCGCAGTGGAGAAGCTCTTTTTCCCCGCCCCGCTGCGCGCGGCCATCGCGGTTATCAAATCCGCAAAGTACATATACGCCGGTTTCCGCTCGCTGCTGAGCGGCAGGATTGAGGTCGCGCTGCTGGACGCCACTGCCATAACCGTCTCCCTGCTGCGCTGCGACTTCGCCACCGCGTCCTCCGTCATGCGGTTGCTGAAGATTGGCGAAATTTTGGAGGAGTGGACACACCGCAAGTCCGTGGCCGACCTCGCCCGCACAATGTCGCTGAACGTGGACAAGGTCTGGCTGCTCTCGGACGGGCGCGAGGCGCTGACACCCATAGCCGAGGTGCGCGAGGGCGACAGCGTTATTGTGCGCACCGGCAGCATGATTCCGCTGGACGGCAGAGTAACGGACGGCGTGGCCACAGTCAGCCAAGCCTCCATTACCGGCGAGCCGCTCCCCGTGCGCAAGGACCTCGGCAGCTACGTGTACGCCGGAACCGTAGTCGAGGAGGGCGAGTGCGTCATCTGCGTGGACAAGGCAGCAGGCAGCGGACGCTATGACCGCATAGTCAGCATGATTGAGCAGTCCGAGCGGCTCAAGTCCGGCGCGGAGGCCAAGGCAGGCCGTCTTGCGGACAAGTTAGTGCCCTACAGTCTGGGCGGCACCGTGCTGACATATCTCATAACCCGCAATGTCACCAAGGCACTGGCCATACTCATGGTGGACTTCTCCTGCGCGCTCAAGCTCGCCATGCCCTTGGCGGTGCTCTCCGCCATGCGCGAGTGCGGCGACCACGGCATTTCCGTCAAGGGCGGCAAATTTTTGGAGGCCGTCGCCGAGGCGGACACTATTGTTCTGGACAAGACCGGAACCCTGACCTACGCCACACCCACCGTGGCGCAGGTGGTGCCCTTCGGCGGCATCGACGAGGACGAGGCGCTGCGCCTTGCCGCCTGTTTGGAGGAGCACTACCCGCACTCCATGGCCAACGCCATTGTCAGCGAGGCCAAGCGGCGCGGCCTGCGGCACGAGGAGCGCCACTCCAGCGTGGAATATGTAGTCGCGCACGGCATTTCCAGCAGCGTAGACGGCCGCAAGGTCGTTATCGGCAGCTACCACTTCGTTTTCGAGGACGAGGGCTGCGTCGTGCCTGAGAGCGAGCGAGCGCGCTTTGACGCCATATCCGACGAATACTCCCACCTCTATCTGGCAGTCTCCGGCGTACTGGCCGCCGTTATCTGCATCTGCGACCCGCTGCGCACGGAGGCTCCCGCCGCCATAGCCGCGCTCAAGGCGCTGGGTATAGGCAAGGTGGTTATGATGACGGGCGACAGCGAGCGCACCGCCCGCGCCGTGGCCGCCAAGGTGGGCGTAGACGAATACTTCTCCGAGGTTCTGCCGGAGGACAAGGCGCGCTTCATCAGTGCCGAGCACGCGGCGGGGCGCAGGGTCATCATGGTCGGCGACGGAGTGAACGACTCCCCCGCGCTCTCCGAGGCCGACGCGGGCATAGCTATATCCGAGGGCGCGGCAATAGCGCGCGAGATAGCCGACATCACCGTCTCCGCCGACGACCTGAACGCGCTCGTCACGCTCAAGGCCCTCAGCGACGCGCTCATGCGGCGCATAGGCGTCAACTACCGCACAATAATATCGTTCAACCTGATGCTTATAGTGCTGGGCGTAGCGGGCGTCCTCCCTCCGGCCACCTCCGCTCTCCTGCACAACGCCTCCACCATAGCCATCAGCCTGAAAAGCGTAACAAACCTCCTGCCGCCGGCGGATTGAGCGCGGCAATTACCGCCGCAAAAACATTGGAAGACCTCTGGAGCTAATATTTCTCGCAGTATCCGACAAAAGCAGGTAAAATATGTTGCTCAAGCGCTCCACAATCCTCTTCATCACCAGAAGACTTCATTATAAAGCCGTGTTTGTGTCCTCTTGCTCTCCCAGCATCTGCCTCAGCTCGTTTATCCACTCCAGCACCCGCAGGCGGACTTCTGTTCCGCCGCCGTCCTCCTCTATTATGAATCCGCCGCCGAGCGCTTCCAGCGCCTGCTGCGGGTCGGCGGCAGGGTTCAGTTGGGGGAAGATTACGCCCCACCAGTTGTGCCCCTCGCCGTCGCCCAGCGTGACGCGCAGGGAGGTATATTCGCCCGCGGGCAGCGTCAGGCCGTTCCATGAGCGCGTACCGTATGACGCCTCACCGAGCTCCACCGTGATTTCCCGACCGCCGCTCTTTTCCGCCGCTGCCGCGGCGACGGCGTCCAAACTTTCACTGATAAGTGCCTCCGCCTCGCGCTTTGTCTCCGCCGCGGACGTGAGCGCTGTCAAATATTCGCGCACCGCCCCTGCGACCTCATTTTTCACCGCCTGCTCCTCCGCCGTATCATCCACGGCTATGACGTGCAGGCGGATTATTTTGTCCTCCAGTGCCTGCTGCCGCGCCGTGAGCTGCACGCTCCAGCACAGCGCAAAGCACAGCGCCGCCAGCGCCGCCGCCTCCGCACGCTCGGCCCTTGTTTTCAGTCGTCCGTTTTTCACGCCAATCCCTCCACGGTCCTATGTATTGCGCCTATTGTAGCCAGTTGGGAGAGAAATTATTCACTCGCGGAAAGTTTCATAACCGCCCGACAGCCGACCCGCGAATTTGCGGGTCGGCTGCCTTATTATAAATTGTGAAAATCGCGTTTATCCTGCGTTGAACAGCTCTGCGAGGGTGTCTGCGTGCTCTTGGAATATTTTCAGCAGGAATGTGTTCCAGTGCCTTGCGTCCTGCTCGGCGCTGCCGAACACGTAGTCCTCCTGACCGTAGTCAATCACGTCGAAGCCCGGCATGGCTTTGCTCGCTCCGGCGGTACGGTAGGACACCGCGTCGGACAGGGAGAAGGTGACATTGCCGATGTCGGAGCAATCAACCCAGCCGCTGAGGTCGGTTCCCGTGGCCTCATCAGCGGTTCCGTTAGCGGTTTGGGGCTCCGCTGCGGGAGTTTCCACCGCGGCGTCGTCCGCGTACTCGGCGTACATTTGGTCTACATAGAGCGCGAAAGACTCGCTTAGCACCTCGGAGGGAACGTGGCCGCCGTCCCACTGCCACTCGATGTCGGCGGCATAAGCGGCCACCATTTCTTCGTAGCTTGCGTAGTTGTTGGAGTCGGTGGAGCTGCCCGCGGCTTGGGTAGTACCCTCCTCGGGAGTGCCCACGTCCATAGCGTCGCCGGCGGTTTCCACATTCTCGTTGGTGATTGAAGAGCCGCCGCGCATACCGTCCGTACCGCCAGCTTCACCTTCGTGCGGCGTACCCATGCCGGTGCTGTCCGGCAGACCGTTCATATCGGGCATCTCTCCTTCGGAGCGCTCACCTCTGCCTCCGGCAAAGTCCGCAGCGCCGTTCATGCCGCTGGGCAGACCGCCGCCCATGCCGCCGGAACTTGCGGCAGTATAACGCCCCTCGATAAACGCAGCCGCCTTGTCAGCCGCGGTCATGGCGGCGACTTCCTCGTCGGACAGCGCACTGCCGTCGGCGTTGAACCAAGTCCAGCCCTCGGCATAGTCCAGATTGTCCATATACCATTGGAGATTGGAGACAAACTCCGCCAGATAAAGGTCGAGGTAAGTGCCGCCATAGCCGTTGGTATCCGCGTATAAATCCTCGTCGTATTCAATAGTCAGGGCAACAGTGCTGTCAAACGCGCCGTCGCCGTCCAAGTCAAAGCCGGCATCGGCCTCCCGAACACTGAGGTTCTGCGCATTGATATAGTCTATATACTCAACCGAGAGGTACTCGGCCAGCTGCGCCTGAAAATCGCTGCCGAAAGAGTAGTCGGTATCCAGATAATACTCGAAAGCCAGAGCCATATCGGCCTCATAGAGCGAGGTAATTGCGCTGTAAGCAATGCAGCCCCAAGCGCCGTCGGAAAGGGAAACTTCCTCGCCGTCAATGGTGACGGTGGTGGTATAGCTGCCGTCTTCGTTCAGATAGCAGCCGACAGCGCCCACGGCCTCCTGATAGGGGTAGAAATCGGGATTATTGGATGTGGCGGCAAACATGGTCGCGTGCGCGCCGCCGCCGGAGCCGCCGGTGGAGACAAAATACTCCGCGCTTCCGGGGAGATTGCCGAGGAGAATATTGTATTTGACGAACCGCGCCGCGGCCTTCTGGTCGGCAAGGCAGGAGGGTGCGTCGCCGGTGTAATAGGCATCGCCGTTTTCATCGACCGCCGTGTCCTGCTTGCCGCGGTTGCCGCAGGAGACGTTGATATAGCCCTCGGCGGCGTAGGTGGTAGAGGCCAGCGTGTTGGTGGACGACGAGTAGCCCGCCGCGCCGGTGTTGAGAATCACGGGGGCCGCGGCAGCCGTGTACACCTGACCGTTGGTGCTGGTAATCTCGGCGTCGTAATCAATGACGAGCGCGCCGTTGACAGCGTCCGTATAGTTGTCCGCCGTTACGTCGGCCTCCCCGTCGGCGTCGGTGTCGATACCTACAACATAGCCGCCGGGTACGCAGACGGAAACGCCCTCCTCGTCCTCAATCTCCGGATAGGCCACGGCGGAGACAATGGACATGACCCAAGCGTCCGCGCTTTCGTCGTAGCTCCAAGTGTAGTCCGTGTTGTTGGCAAGGTTGAGCGCGGCTTCGATGTACTCCTTCTCGGAAACCACCGCACCGCTCTCCGAAACCGCTGTCTCCGCGGCAGCCTCCGCAGTCTCTGCGTCCTTCGCCGCCTCCGAGCCGGAGCTCGCCCCGCCGCAGGCCGTCAAGCCGACAAGCAGGGCGAGGGTGCAAAGTATTGATGTGATTTTTTTCAAGAGAAAAAACCTCCTTTTTGATTCTTTGCTATTTTATCACCCGTAGCTTAAATTACCATTAAATTTTGTATCTTTTTAGAAAATATGCCCTTTCGTTCGGGCGGTTCCCGCTTTGATGAGACATTGCGGGAAATTTCGTTCTTTTAATTTCTGCTTTATACTGATATAATAGGAGTACACAAGGCATAAGAATTACAGACCGTGCTCAACACCGAATACGCTGCTTGGCAAAGTGTGAAAAACGGTGTGGTGTATTAAATGACAACAAGGTGGCGCAAGCATAAATGAACATTTTAATACTGAGCTGCAACACCGGACAGGGGCACAACTCCTGCGCGGAGGCGCTGCGGGAGACGTTTGCCGCCCACGGCGACAGCTGCGAGGTCAGGGACGCGCTGGCGTTTATTTCCGAGGAGGCCTCGCGCTTTATGTGCTCGTGGTTCGTCCGCGTTTACCGCCACGCTCCCAGAGCCTTCAGCAGCGGCTACACCTTCTGCGAGCAGCACCCCAACGTGTTCGCGGAGGACTCCGCCGCCTACCGTATGCTGACCTCCGGCACGGAGCGGCTGCGCGACTTTTTGTGCGGGCAGGACTACGACGCGGTGGTCTGCACACACGTATTTTCCGCGCTCATGCTCACCGACGTGCGGAAAAAATACAGTCTGCCGCTGCCGAGCGCCTTTGTCGCCACGGACTATACGTGCAGTCCCGGCATGGAGCAGAGCGACTTGGACATCTACTTTATACCCGACGCCTCGCTGGCGGAGGAGTTCGCGCGCTGCGGCATTGCGCGGGAAAAGCTCACAGCGAGCGGGCTGCCGGTGCGCCGCGCATTTTATAATCGGACGGACAAAGCCGCGGCGCGGCTGCGCTGCGGCGTGGACAAGACGGCGCGCCACCTGCTGGTCATGTGCGGCAGCATGGGCTGCGGGCCGATACACGAGATGGCGGAGCGTCTGCACCGCCTGTCGGACGGCAATATCTTCGTCACCATTATCTGCGGCACCAACACGCGGCTGCGCAGGCAGCTCCTCAGGGCGACTGCCGGAGACGAGAGAATAAAAATTTTAGGCTACACAGACCAAGTGCCGCTGCTGATGGACAGCGCTGACTTGTACCTGACAAAGCCGGGCGGCATCAGCGTGACGGAGGCGGCGGTCAAGGGGCTGCCAATGGTGCTGATAAACGCCGTGGCGGGCTGCGAGACTTACAACATGGACTTCTTCCTCGCCGCGGGAGCCGCGGTCACGGCGGAGGGCGCGGAGGAGCTGACCGAGCGCTGCACCGCTCTGCTGAAAGACGACGCGGCGCGCGAGGCCATGAGCAGGAAAGCGCAGTCTCTGTTCGAGGGCAACGCCGCAGAGAAAATTTACAGTATTCTGTCGGGAGGCGGCTTAAGGCAGCACCGCATAACCGCAAGAAAACCTCCACGCCATTCACGAAAAGCGCAAATAGCGTGGAGAAGCAGGCGTTCTTCTTGCAAAGGCATAACAAATCAAGCCGTCAGGCAGAGCCTGTCAGCCAAAAGGAGATTTGCCAGTGCAAACATCATGTTCAGTTTTGCGACCTGTTTTCGCAGACCTCGATATCGTGTCTTTCGGAATCGTAGCTGCACTTTTACCACAGCAAAGACGTGCTCTACTTTGGCTCGTACGGATGATTTTTCGTGTTCTCTGCGTTTTAACTGTGCCTGTGACTTGGCGGACTGTCTTTTGATTTGGGATGGGCGGCGATTGATTTTATAACGGATTCGTTTTCCGGCTTTGTTCTTTTTGACAGCATCTTTTCGCTTTTCAGCGCCAAGATAACCGCTGTCTCCGTAGACTTCCTCTTCTTCTCCGGTCAACAGCTTTGGGTCATGGTGACATCGTGCGTGTTGGCGGCAGTCACTTCAACTGTATGCACCAGCCCGCTGTCCTTGTCCGCTCCCACATGGGCTTTGTATCCAAAGTGCCATGTGTTTCCCTTCTTCACCGAATGAGCCTCGGGGTCTCGCTGCTTCTCTCGGTTCTTTGTGGACGAAGGGGCAGAGATAATGGTGGAATCCACAATCGTTCCCTGCCTCAGAAGAAGTCCTTTTTCCATCAGCAATGCTACAACTTGGGCAAAGAGCTGTTCCTGCAATTGATTCCGCACCAAGATGTTGCGAAATCGCCCCAGCGTGTCGCCGTTTGGCACTTGATTGCTTGAATCCACGCCGCAGAACTCTGAGAAGGCGCGACTGTCAATTACCTCGGCAACCGTGGCCTCGTCGGACAAGTTGTAGAGATTTTGCAGCAAATACAGTCGCAGCATCAGTTCCAAGTCATAGGGTTTATTGCCGCGCTCTCCTTTATAATAGTACGGCCGAATCATGGAAATCCATTCTCCCCAGGGAACAATGCGCTCAATTTGCTCGAGAAATTTTTTCTTTTTCGTCCGCACCCGAGATAATTCATCGTTCAGTGCAGACAGGCTTATTTGTTTATCCATAAATTTATTTTACCACTTTTGGGCCTCTATACACGTTTTAGTTTTGTGCGGTATTATCTTAAATGCTCAAAAATGAAATGGTTGACTACCGCGAGCTGGCGCACGACGGACTCGGCTCGCCCAAGTGGCGGCACCTGAAGCTGCTGCTGTACTGGCCGTTTTTCGGGCTGGCATTCCTGTTTGTGGAGCGCATCGGCGTGGGCGGGAGCTACTACCCCATGCACTGCGCGGTGGACGATATAATACCGTTTTGCGAATACTTTCTCATCCCCTATCTCTTCTGGTTCGTGTTCCTTGTGGGTATGCACATCTACACGCTGCTTTTTGACGTGGAGAGCTTCAAAAAATTTATGCACTTCATAATGCTCACCTACTCCGCCGCCATGCTCATATATCTGTTGTTTCCCACCTGCCAGAACCTGCGCCCGACGGAGTTCGCGCGGGACAACATATTCACTCGCTTTATGGCCGCTTTTTATCAGTTCGACACCATCACCAACGTCTGCCCCTCCATACACGTAATCGGCTCCGTGGCCGTCATGCTCGCCGCGTGGCACAGCAAACACTTCAGCACGCCCCGTTGGCGCGCCGTATTCCTGCTGGCAGCCTTGCTTATTTGCGTATCCACGCTTTTCCTCAAGCAGCACTCGCTGCTGGACGTTTTGGCGGCGCTGCCGATATGCGCGGTGGCCGACTTCATAGTGTATCACCGCACGGCGGAGCCGAGATAAGGCCCCGCCAAATTATTTTTTAAAAATGTTTGCTTTACCGTGAAATGTATAGTACAATATATGAATAAATAATGAATCAGGCAAAACAGAGCGGCTTTATATGCCGATGTTCCAAATTAGAGCGTAACACCCAGTTAATATAAAAGAGAGAAGGTGGTTCGATTGGACGAGAACTATGCCATTGAAATGCTCAACATCACCAAGCGTTTCCCCGGCATCATCGCCAACGACAACATCACGCTCCAGCTCAGGCGGGGAGAAATACACGCGCTTCTGGGAGAAAACGGCGCGGGAAAATCCACGCTCATGAGCGTACTGTTCGGCTTGTATCAGGCCGAGGAGGGAGTTATCAAAAAAGACGGCGTTGAGGTACAGATTAAAGACCCCAACGACGCCACCGCACTCGGCATCGGCATGGTTCACCAGCACTTCAAGCTCATCGAGTGCTTCACCGTGCTGGACAACATCATTCTCGGCGTGGAGACGACAAAGCTCGGCTTTCTGCAAAAAGCGGAAGCGCGCCGCAAGGTGACGGAGCTCATCGACCGCTACGGGCTGAATGTTGACCTCGACGCGAAAATTGAGGACGTTACCGTCGGTATGCAGCAGCGCACGGAAATTCTCAAAATGCTGTACCGCGAAAACGAAATTCTCATCTTCGACGAGCCGACCGCCGTGCTCACGCCGCAGGAGATTGAGGAGCTCATGCACATAATGCGCAACCTCGTGGCCGAGGGCAAGAGCATTCTGTTCATCTCCCACAAGCTCAACGAGATTATGGAGGTCGCAGACCGCTGCACCGTTCTGCGCAAGGGCAAGTATGTCGGCACCGTGAGCATTGCCGAGACTTCAAAGGAAGCGCTCAGCCGCATGATGGTAGGGCGCGACGTAGAGTTCGTCGTGCAGAAGGACGAGGCCAAGCCGAAAGACGTTGTGCTGGACGTGCGCGGCCTGACCGTGGCCTCCCGCACCCACCCCAACGACGCGGTCAAGGGCGTGGACTTCCAAGTGCGCGCGGGCGAAATTGTCTGCGTGGCGGGCATTGACGGCAACGGCCAGACAGAGCTTGTCTACGGCATCACGGGTCTGGAAAATGCCAAAGCCGGCACCATAACCCTCTGCGGCCACGACATCACCCATGCGCCCATACGCCGCCGCAACGCGGAGCTGAGCCACATTCCCGAGGACCGCCACAAGCACGGCCTCGTGCTGGACTACACCCTTGAGGACAACATGGTGCTGGAGAGCTACTTCGACCCGCGCTTTGTCACCAAGGCGGGATTTTTGCGGCGCCGCGCCATACGCGAGTACGCCGAGGGGCTGATTGAGCAGTACGACGTACGCTCCGGCCAAGGTCCCGTCACCATTGCCCGCGCAATGTCCGGCGGCAACCAGCAAAAGGCCATCGTCGCGCGCGAGATTGACAAATCCCCCGAGCTGCTAATCGCCGTGCAGCCCACACGCGGACTGGACGTCGGCGCAATAGAATACATTCACCGCCAAATTGTCGCCCAGCGCGACAACGGCATGGCCGTCCTGCTCGTCTCGCTCGAGCTGGACGAGGTGATGAGCCTGTCCGACCGCATACTCGTCATGTACGAGGGCGAAATTGTCGGCGAGCTTGACCCCAAGACGACCACTGTGGAGGAAATGGGTCTCTACATGGCCGGAGCTAAAAGGAAGGGGGCGTGAGAGACATGAAGCAAAAACGCTCTATCCTGCGCAACAAGGGTGTGCAGTCGCTCATATCCTCGTTGCTGTGCATACTAATCGGCCTGCTCGTTGGCTACATAGCGCTGCTCATAATCAACCCCGAGGGCGCGTGGGACTCCATAATCGCAATTCTCAAGAACTTCCTCAACGCCACAAAGCCCAGCATACAGCTGAAAAACCTCGGCAACACGCTGGTCAAGACCGCTCCGCTGCTCATGTGCGCGCTGAGCGTGCTGTTTGCCTACAAGGTCGGCCTGTTCAATATCGGCGCGGCCGGACAGTATGTCATCGGCGCGGCTACCTGCCTTTACCTCACTCTGGGCGCGGGTATGCCGTGGTGGGCGGCGTTCATCATCGCGGCGCTGGCGGGCGGCGTTCTGGGCGCTATCTCCGGCGCGCTCAAGGCCTACTGCAACGTCAACGTCGTCATCTCCTGCATAATGCTCAACTGGATTAGCCTCTACGGGGCCAACCTCATTTTGGGCAAGGTCAAGGAGGCCACCAGCCCCTACACCTTGGTGCTCTCCTCCACGAACCCCGGCGGCGTAATCCCCTCGCTCGGTCTCGGCGAGCTTTTCGGCGGCAACCAGTATGTCGGCCTCGCCATTCCGCTGGCCATCATCGTCGCCATATTGATATGGGTACTGCTGGAAAAGACAAAGCTCGGCTACGAGCTCAAGGCCACGGGTCTGAACCCCAACGCCGCCAAGTACTGCGGCATGAAAGAGCGCCGCAACGTCATTCTGACAATGTTCATCGCCGGCGCGCTGGCCGGAATGGGCGCGGCAATGTTCTACCTCACCGGCTACGAGCAGTGGCAGACAACGCAGGCCTCCGTCCCCGCAATGGGCTTCAACGGCATTGCCGCGGCCTTCCTCGGCGGACTGAACCCCATAGGCGCAATCTTCGCTTCCTACTTCATTCAGCACATAACCAGCGGCGGCGCTTATGTTGACCTGACGATGTACTCCTCCCAGACCTCCGACCTCATCTCCTCGCTGATAATTTACCTGTGCGGCTTCGTGCTGTTCTTCAAATCCTTCATCGACACGCGGCTTGACCGCAAGCAGGAAAAGGAGCTGCAAAAAGCGCGCGCGGCGGAGGACTCCGCAGGCGACAGTGAGGATAACGAGAAAGGAGGCGATGAATAATGCTGCTGCTCATTCAGTACACGCTCATTTTCGCCTCGGTGCTAATTCTTGTCGCCCTCGGCGGCTGCTTCAGCGAGCACTCCGGCGTTATCAACATCGGTCTTGAGGGCATAATGGTGCTGGGCGCGCTGGGCGGCGCGCTGGCAATGAAGTTCCTGCCGAGCGACACGAACGCCTTTGTCTCAGTTGTCTGCATCGTCCTCGCCAGCGTGCTCGCGGGCATGATTTACTCCCTGCTGCTGGCCGTTGCCGCCATAAACTTCAACGCCGACCAGACGCTTGTCGGCACCGCCATGAACCTGCTGGGCACCGCGGGCGCGACCGTGTTCGTCAAGGCTATGAACACTGCCGCCGACTCCAGCAACGTCTCCAGCGAGATTGAATACGTCACCGCCAAGCAGAACCTCATTGTCAATATCGGCAGCTTTGAGTTCAACTGGTTCATGCTCATAACGCTTGTCCTGCTCGTGGCCTCGTGGATAGTGCTCTACCGCACACGCTTCGGCCTGCGCCTCATGGCCTGCGGCGAGCACCCGCAGGCGGCGGACAGCGTGGGCATAAACGTCTACAAAATGCGCTACGCCGGCGTGCTCATCTCCGGCGCGCTCGGCGGACTGGGCGGCATCGTCTACATCACCGCGGGCGTCAGCCTCTGGAAGTTTGAAAACGGCGTTGCGGGCTTCGGCTTCCTCGCGCTGGCCGTTATGATATTCGGCGGCTGGAAGCCTGTGCGCATAGCGCTGGCCGCGCTGCTGTTCGGCCTGTTCCGCGCGCTGAGCAACGTCTACTCCGGCTTCGATATTTTGGTCGCGCTCAACATCCCCAGCACGGTCTACAATATGCTGCCGTATATAATCTCCCTCATAGTGCTGGCCTTCACCTCCAAAACCTCCCGCGCCCCCAAAGCCGAAGGCATCCCCTACGACAAGGGCGTCAGGTAAAAAGCAAAGCTCAATATATTATGTATGCCCGCCGACTGCTGTCGGCGGGCATTTGCGTTATCATGGTTCTTTATTAAATTGCAGCGTCAAAAAACCAACACGTCTTTCTCACTTCGTCAGACCCTGCGCGCGCTCTAAGGCGGCGTAGGCGCCGTCTTTGGCTATCAGCTCGGCGCGCGTGCCCTGCTCTACTATGCGCTCGCCCTCCACTACCGCTATGCGGTCGGCGTTTTTTATTGTGCTCAGGCGGTGGGCGATTATTATGCAGGTGCGGCCTTGGCTCAGCTCGTCCAGAGAGCTTTGTATGCGCTGCTCCGTCACGCTGTCCAGCGCGGAGGTCGCCTCGTCCAGCACCAGCACGGGCGGGTTCTTCAAAAACACGCGGGCAATGGATATGCGCTGCTTCTGCCCGCCGGAGAGCATGACGCCGCGCTCGCCGATATAGGTGTCGTAGCCGTCAGGCATCTCGCAAATTTCGCGGTGAATCTCCGCCCTGACCGCGGCGGCGACGACCTCCTCGTCCGTGGCGTCGGGGCGGCCATAGCGTATATTTTCGCGTATGGTTCCGGCGAACATGAATACGTCCTGCTGGATTATGCCGATGTTGCGGTGCAGGCTGCTCTGCGTAACAGTGCGTATGTCCTGCCCGTCTATGGTCACGCGCCCCGCGCTCACGTCGTAAAAGCGCGGCAGCAGATGGCAGAGCGTGGTTTTGCCGCCGCCTGAGGGGCCGACGAGCGCAAACGTCTCGCCGGTGGCGATGTCAAGGTTGATGTCCCGCAGCACCTCGGTGCCGTCGTCATAGTGGAAGCTGACGTTTTCATAGCGCACACGGCCTTCAACGCGCTCTAACTCCCGCGCGTCGGGGCTGTCCTTTATATCCGGCTCCGTGCGCATTATCTCCAAAAAGCGCGCAAAGCCCGCGCTGCCTGCGGTGTAAATCTCCATGAACTGCGCTAACTTGCGCACGGGGGATATAAACGTGGAGACGTACAGCGAGAATGTTATCAGCTCTATGTAGTCCATAGTTCCGCGCATTATCATGGCTCCGCCGACGGCGATGACCGCCACCTGCATAATGCCCATTGTGAACTCAATGCCGCCGTTGAAAAGACCCATTGCGCGGTAGTAGCCGGTTTTGGCCTGCTTGTAGTGCTCGTTGGAGACGGAGAATTTTTCGTCCTCCTCGCGCTCGTTGGCGAACGCCTTGGCGGTGCGTATGCCGGATATTCCGCTCTCTATGGCGGCGTTTATCTCACCGATTTTGCGCTTGACCTCTATGTTCGCCTGCTGCATCTTCACGCGCTGGCGCATAGTGAAGGCCACGCAGATGGGAATGAGCACGAACAGCAGCAGCGAGAGCTGCCAGTTTATCGTGGCGAGGATTATCAGCGCGCCCAGTATGGTCACTGAGCAGGTCAGCAGGTGTTCCGGCCCGTGGTGGGCGAGCTCGACGATTTCAAACAGGTCGTTCGTTATGCGGCTCATGAGTACGCCGGTGCGGTTTTTGTCGAAAAAGCTGAAGCTGAGGCTCTGCATATGGCCAAAAACGTCGCGCCGCATATCCGCCTCGACAAACGTACCCATGCGGTGGCCGACGACGGTGACGATATAATAGAGCACCGACTTGAGCACATACGCCGCCACCATGATGAGCATGACCGCGAAAAACGTGCCGAACAGCTTTTCCGGCAGCAGCCGCTGCATGGACATTTTCGACACATAGGGAAAAACGAGGTCGATAATTGCCATAACAAGCGAGCAGAGCATATCAACAGCGAACATCTTTTTATGCGGCCCGAAGTAAGAAACAAACACCCTCAGCCCGTTTTTAGAAAAGTCCTTTTCCACCTTCCGTCAGTCCCTCCTTAATATTTCAACACATCGCCATAATTTTCAAAAGTGTCACCACCGGTGACACTTTTTACTTAGCCTATTACCTAAACTTCTCCCGCTCTGCTACGGCCATGGCGTCGCAGCGGTTGTTCCACTCGTTTTCGGCGTGGCCCTTGACCCAGTGGCAGCGGACGGTGTGTATCTCCGCCAGCTCCAAGAGCCTGCCCCAGAGGTCGGGGTTCAGCGCGGGCTTTTTGTCGGACTTCACCCAGCCGCGCTTTTTCCACGAGGCCGCCCAGCCCTTGCCCAGACCGTCGCACACGTACTTGGAGTCGCTCCAGAGCTCGACAATGCACGGCTCGTTCAGCGCCTCCAGCGCGCGTATCACGCCGGTCAGCTCCATGCGGTTGTTCGTCGTGGCCTTCTCCCCGCCGGAGAGCTCACGGCGGCGGCCCTTGTACTCCAAGATTGCGCCCCAGCCGCCCGGTCCGGGGTTGCCGGAGCAGGCGCCGTCGGTGTATATGGTCACGGTTTTCATGCTTCGGGAGCGTCCTCCGCTTCTGGCTCTGTCACGGCGGTGGAGATGACGCGCGCGCCCTCGGTCAGACGCATTACGCGCACGCCCTGCGTGGAACGGCCATAGACGCTGATGCCCTCAACGCTCATGCGTATCATCGTGCCGTCATCGGAGACTATAAGCAGGTCCTCGCTGCCGTCAACAACCTTCATGTCGGCCACGGGGCCGGTGCGCTCGGTCACGTTGTAGTTTTTCACGCCGAGGCCGCCGCGGTGCTGCGGACCGTCCGCGCGGATATATTCCTCAACAGGTGTGCGCTTGCCGTAGCCTTTTTCCGTCACGGAGAGCACGGCGGCGCCGGGGCGCGCGACCGCGCCGCCGACAACGTAGTCGCCCTCGCGCAGCTTTATTCCGCGCACGCCGACAGCTTCGCGTCCCATCGGGCGCACGTCGCCCTCACCGAAGCAGATTGCGCTGCCCTCGTGGGTGGCAATGATGATGTTGTCCTCGCCGGTCGTCTGGAAGGCGGCTATAAGCTCGTCGCCCTCGTCCAAGCCCAGCGCGCGGATGCCGTTATTGCGGATATTCTTCAGCGCCGTCTGGTTCATGCGCTTGACGGTGCCGCTGCGCGTTATCATAAAGAGGTACCTGTCCTCCTGCCAGCCGCGCCCGTGCAGCATGGCGGTTATGCGCTCGCCCTCCTCGACCTGCAAAATGTTCACGATGTTCGTGCCCTTGGCCGTGCGTCCGGCCTCGGGTATGCGGTAGCCCTTGCGGATATGCACGCGGCCGGTGCTGGTGAAGAACAGCAGGTTGTCGTGCGTGGAGGCGGTGAACACGGTCTCCACATAGTCCTCCTCCTTGGTGGACATGGCGCGGACACCCTTGCCGCCGCGGTTCTGGGCACTGTACTCGCTGGCCTTGACGCGCTTGATGTAGCCCGCGCGGGTCAGAGTGTAGACGCACTCCTCCTCGGCAATGAGGTCCTCAATGTCTATCTCGTCCTCAACGTCCTGAATTTCCGTGCGGCGGTCGTCGCCGTACTTGTCGCGTATGGCCGTAAGCTCGTCTTTCAGCACGCCCTTTATCTTTTCAGGGTCGGCCAACAGCTCCTCGTAGTATTTAATTTTCTCCATCAGGTCGTCGTATTCTTTTTGCAGCTTCTCACGGTCAAGACCCTGCAGCGCTTTGAGACGCATATCGAGTATGGCCTGCGCCTGAATTTCGTCAAGGCCGAAGCGCTCCATCAGCCGCTCCTTGGCGTCGTCGTAGGCCGCGCGGATTATACGTATTACCTCGTCGATGTTGTCCTGAGCTATGATTAGTCCGCGCAGCAGGTGGGCGCGCTCCTGCGCTTTTTTCAGGTCGTAGCGCGTGCGGCGGGTGATGACCTGCTCCTGAAATGTCAGGTATTCGTCCAGTATGTGGCGCAGGGAGAGTATGCGCGGTTGGGTCTGGTTTTCCACAAGAGCCAGCATATTGATAGAAAATCCCGATTGCAGCGCCGTCTGCTTGAACAGCTTATTGAGCACAACCTGCGGGTTGGCGTCGCGCTTGAGCTCAATCACCATGCGCATACCGTTGCGGTCGGACTCGTCGCGCAAATCTGATATGCCGTCAAGGCGCTTTTCCTTGACTTGGTCGGCTATGTTGCGTATGAGCTGGCGCTTGTTGACCTGATAGGGCAACTCGGTGACGATAATTCTTGTGCGGTGGTCGCGGCCATACTCCTCAAACTCCGTGCGCGCGCGCACAACGACCTTGCCGCGCCCCGTGGCGTAGGCCTGACGTATGCCGGCGCGCCCCATGATGATGCCCTTGGTGGGGAAGTCGGGGCCTTGGATATGCTGCATGAGGTCGTCCAGCGTGGCGTCGGGGTTATCCAGCACGCAGATGCAGGCGTTGATAGTCTCGCGCAGGCTGTGCGGCGGGATATTCGTCGCCATGCCGACGGCGATGCCGCTGGAGCCGTTCACGAGCAGGTTGGGGAAGCGCGAGGGCAGCACGCGCGGCTCGCGGCGGCTCTCGTCGAAGTTGGGGTCGAAGTCAACCGTGTCGCGGTCTATGTCGCGCAGCATTTCGTCCGCAATGCGGCTCATGCGCGCCTCAGTATAACGGTAGGCCGCGGGCGGGTCGCCGTCCACGGAGCCGAAGTTGCCGTGGCCGTCTATGAGCGGCGCGCGCATGGAGAAGTCCTGCGCCAGCCTGACAAGCGCGTCGTAAACCGAAGCGTCGCCGTGGGGGTGATAGTGACCCAGCACGTCGCCGACCGCGGTGGCGCACTTTTTATACGGGTTGGAGTGCGTCAGTCCGCCCTCGTACATGGAATAGAGTATGCGCCGGTGGACGGGCTTCAGTCCGTCGCGCACATCCGGCAGCGCGCGGCCAACTATAACCGACATTGCGTAGTCGATGTAGCTGGTCTGCATTTCCTTAACAAGCTCGCTCTCGGTTATCGCCTGATTGGGGAAAGCGATGTCCTCAGGCTTATAGTCTCTGTTGTGTGCCATTGCTCTGCCCCCTTATCAGTAGTCCAAATTGACGACGTAGCGCGCGTTGGATTCAATCCACTCGCGCCGCGGTTCAACGTCCTCACCCATAAGAACGGTGAAAACTTGGTCGGCAGCCACGGCGTCGTCCAGCGTTATGCGCCGCAGGGTGCGCTTTTCGGGGTCCATTGTCGTCTCCCAGAGCTCGTGCGGGTCCATTTCGCCCAGACCTTTGAAGCGGCTTATGTCCACCTTGGCCTGCGGGTTGCCCGCGCGCATTTCCGCGCTTATGGCGTCGCGCTCCTCGTCGGAGTAGGCCACGCGCTGCTGGCGGCCGCGCGTGAGCTTATAGAGCGGCGGCACGGCGGAGTAGACGTACCCGCGCTCTATTAGCGGGCGCATATAGCGGAAGAAAAACGTCAGCAGCAGAGTGCGGATATGCGAGCCGTCAACATCGGCATCGGCCATAATTATTATCTTGTGATAACGCAGCTTGTCTATGTTGAACTCATCGCCTATGCCCGCGCCCAGCGCGACAATCATCGGATAGAGCTTATCGTTGCCGTAAATTTTGTCGGCGCGCGCCTTTTCCACATTGAGCATCTTGCCCCACATGGCAAGTATCGCCTGAAAACGGCTGTCGCGTCCCTGAATGGCGGAGCCTGCCGCGGAGTCGCCCTCCACGATGTATATTTCGCACAGCGCGGGGTCGCGCTCGTTGCAGTCTTGGAGCTTGTCCGGCATCTGACCGGATTCCAGTCCCGTCTTGCGGCGGACGGATTCGCGCGCCTTTCTTGCCGCCTCGCGCGCGCGGTTGGCCATGAGCGCCTTTTCCAGAATGGCCTTGCCCGTCTGCGGGTGCTCCTCCAAATATTCTTCCAGCGCCGCCGTCATCATGGAGTTGACGAGCGTGCGCATTTCGCTGTTGCCCAGCTTGGCCTTGGTCTGACCCTCGAACTGCGCGTCGGTCAGCTTGACGGAGATGACGGCGGTTATGCCCTCGCGGCAGTCCTCGCCGGAGACCTTGTCGTCATTCTTGAGCATACCTATCTTCTTGCCGTAGGCGTTGAGCGAGTTTGTCAGCGCCCGCTTAAAGCCCTCCTCGTGCATACCGCCCTCAGGGGTGTGTACGTTGTTGGCGAAGGAGACGACAACCTCGTTGAAGCCGTCGTTATATTGCAGCGCGACCTCGGCCACGGAGTCGGAGCGCTCGGCGCTCATGTAAATAACGTCGGGGTGCAGCGGCGTTTTGTTGCGGTTTATATAGGAAACGAACTCGCGTATGCCGCCGGCGTAGCACATGGTGTCGCTGACCGGCTCCTCGCCGCGGTTGTCGGTTATGGTTATGCGCAGTCCCGCATTGAGGAAGGCCTCCTCACGCATACGCTTGTGCAGCACCTCATAGTCATAGACCCTGTCCTCGAACATCTCGGGGTCGGGCTTAAAAATAACGGTGGTACCGCTGACGTCTGTGTCGCCGACGACGGTCATGCTCTGGGTTATGTCGCCGCGGGAGAACTTCATTTGATAAACCTTGCCGTTTTTGCGGCTTTCTACAGTCATCCACTCCGACAGCGCGTTGACAACGCTGGCGCCCACGCCGTGCAGACCGCCCGAGACTTTGTAGCCCCCGCCGCCGAACTTGCCGCCCGCGTGCAGCACGGTGTAGACAACCTCCAGCGCGGGTTTGCCGGTCTGCTCCTGAATGTCCACAGGCACGCCGCGCCCGTTATCCACAACCTTTATCACGTCGTCCGGCTCAATGCTCAGCTCGATATGCGTGCAGTAGCCCGCTAAAGCCTCGTCAATGGCGTTATCGACTATCTCGTAAACCAGATGATGCAGGCCGCTGGAGCTGGTTGAGCCGATGTACATGCCCGGGCGTTTGCGCACCGCTTCAAGCCCCTCCAGCACCTGTATCTGACTGGCGTCATATTCTTCTGTGATTCTGTCGGTTATCTCAGACATAATTTCCTCCGTAATTTTCCGTAATTCCTCAGTATAATTTCATTTTCTTTAATCCAATTTCATTCCGTCCTCGTTGCGCCGCGCCAGAGTGACGGTGTTCATCTGCGACAGGTAAACCGTCTGTCCGCCCACGCTCTCGGAGGTGACGACAAAGCTCTTGGGTATGTCCTCCGCCGCGGAAACAACCTGCCCCGCGCTCTCCGCCGCGGCCAGATAGCCGCGCGTGACATGGGACTGGCTCGTCTTGTCTAAGTCAAATATTCCTATGACAGAGGATTTTCTTATAATCTCCTCACCGCCAATGTGCAGGTACATTCAGTTTCCCTCCCTGACGCTGCCTTTTTCCACAAAAAAGACCTTTCCGCCGGTTTGACGGACAATCTGCTCGTCCTCGCAGCAGGTTATGAGCGTCTGCCCGCCGCCTATGCGGTTGAGCACAAACTCCCTCCTTGCGCCGTCAAGCTCGGACAGCACGTCGTCCAGCAGCAGTATCGGATACTCCCCCGTATCGCGCAGAAAAATTTCACGCTCCGCTAATTTCAGCGAAAGCGCCGCCGTCCGCGTCTGACCCTGCGAGGCAAACGAGCGTGCGGAGCGGCCGTTTATGAAAATCTCAAGGTCGTCCTTGTGCGCGCCGGTCAGACACTGCCCCGAGGCCAGCTCCGCCGCCTCGTGCGCGGCAAGATGCTCAAGCAGCTGGGAGTATATAACCTCAGCGGGCGCGGAAGGGTCCGTGACGGTGCTGACGGTTTTATAGCGCACCTCCAACTCCTCGCCGGAGCCGGAAAACTCGCGGTGTATCGGCGAGGCTAACTCTCCCAGCGCCGCGGCGAACGAAGCGCGGTAGCGAATGAGTCTTGCCGAAGCGCGGCAGAGCCCGTCGGAGAAGTCCCCCAGCGCGGACATCATAGCCCTGTCGCCGAGGTGGTCGCGCAGTATGCGGCTTTTGTTCTCATAAAGGCGGTTGAAGTCGGAGAGCGCTTTCGCGTAGCCCGGGCGCAGCTGGGTTATCGCCATGTCCATGAGCCGCCGCCGCGCCGCCGCGCCGTCTTTTATCAGTCCGAGGTCGTCGGGGCTGAACAGTACGGCGCGAATGCTCTCGCACAGCTCCGTGCCCGTTCTGCGGACGCCGTTGAGCTTAATCTGCTTTTTCACGCCGCGGCGGAGGGCAATACTCAGCTTTTGCTCTCGCCCCTCCGCCCAAATTTCCGCCTCTATCGCGGCAGCGTCGGCGTCGAAGGCAATCATCTCGCGGTCGAAGCGGGTGCGGAAGCTGCGCGCCCCCGCCAGCATATAAACGGCCTCCAGCAAATTCGTCTTGCCCTGCGCGTTCGGCCCGCATATGACATTGATGCCGTCGGCGAAAGCGGCTTCCGCCTGCGCGTAGCTGCGGAAATTAGTGAGGCTTATCCTTGTGGCCTTCATCCTCCCGCAACGTCCACGGTTTTGCCGTCAATGGTCACGCTGTCGCCCGCGCGCAGCTTTTTTCCGCGCTGGGTACACACCTCGCCGTTTACGCTCACCTCGCCGTCGCCAATGCGTATTTTCGCCTCGCCGCCGGTGGCGCACAGCCCCGCCAATTTGAGCAGGGAATCCAACTTTATAAAGTCCGTGTGAATGCGAATTGTTTCGTTTTGTTCCATATTATGAATTTTCGCCCTTAATTTATATGTTTATTCCGTCAGTTATTTTTCAGTCTGACGGGGAGTATCATGTAGACAAACTTTTCCTCGCCCTGCTGGGCTCCCGCCGGCACTATTACGCAGGGGGAAGCGCCGCTGTTGAGGCATATTTTTATCTCGTCCTCCGGCGCGGCCTTGAGCGCGTCCAGCAGATAGCTGTTATTGAAGCCGATGACAAGGTCCTTGCCGTCGCCGTCAATTACGCAGGCGTCCTCTGCCTTGCCCAGCGCCGTGGCGCAGTACATTTGCAGCACATTGTCGCCGAACGTACACTGAATGGGATTTTTAACCTTGTCGTCAATGACGAGCGCCACGCGCTCCACGCTGGTCTGCACGAAAGAGCGCACGGCGGTCACTTCTATACTGAAGCTTGTGGGCACGGTCTTGCGGTAGTTGAGGAAGTCGCCCTCCAAGCGGCGGGAGACAATGACCGTGCTGCCTATGCCGAAGCTGATGTGCTTGGCGCCCAGCGTGACGGTAACGGTGTCGCCGCCCGCGGCGCAGAGCTTTTCCACATCACTGAGCGCGCCGCCGGGGACGATAAAGCTGTAGCTGCCCTCGCCGACCTCCACCTTTTCGCGTCTGAGCGCAAGGCGGTAGCCGTCCACGGCGATTATAGTGAGATTACCGTTTTCTATTTCAAAGAGAGAGCCGGTGTAAATGGGGCGCGTCTCGTTGTCCGCAACGGCAAATATTGTCTCGCGTATCATCTCGCCCAGTATTTTTGCCGGCAAAACTATGCTCTCCTGCGACTCCACTGTGGGCAGCTCCGGGTAGTCGCGGTAATCGGTGCCGATAATTTTGAAGTCGCTGCTGCCGGAGTAAATGCGCACGCTCTGGTCGTCCTTCATCTCCAGCGTAACGACGCCGTCAGACGGCAGGGCGCGCATGATGTCGCTGAAAATGCGCGCTTTTATAACAACGGAGCCGGCTTCCTCCACGGCGGCGTCTATGCTGGTGTAAGCGCCCTTTTTGAGGTCAAAGCCCGTGAGACGGATGCTTGACGAGGCGGCTTCAACCAATATGCCCTCCAGCGCGGGTATGGGATTTCTCGGCGAGGCCGCGCGGGAGGCAATGTTCACCGCTTCCGCAAGGCGCGCCCTTTCGCATGAAAATTTCATATTTGTGTCCTCCGTAAGTACGTAAGTAAATATATAATAATTTTTTAGTAGCAATAGTAGTAGGGGAAGTTTTATGTGGAAAACCCCGAAAAGCCTTTGAAATTAGGTGACTTTTAAAGTGGAGAAAAAAGTTTAAAACTTTTTTGGTTTTCAACAGGGCATTTCGGGCGGCAATTTTTCAAACATCTTTCCACAGCCGTGTTTTCAATGTTTGCACATTTTGTTGAAAACTATCTCTGGCGGGAATTTATGTTGCTTGTGATGTCGCGTATGGTCTTGCTCATGTCGTTGTCGGTCTCCAGCATACCTTCAATTTTGCGCACGGACGAGAGCACAGTGGCGTGGTTTCTGTCCTCAAAGAGCGCGCCGATGTCGTTGAGGCTGAGGTTTGTCAGGTTGCGGATAAGGTATATGGAGACGTGGCGGGCTATGGCGATGTTCTTGCTGCGGCGCTGTCCCTTTATGTCCTCGGCGGAGACGGAGTAAAATCTTGCCGTTTCCTCTATTATGACGTCGGGCGTCGGTATGTAGTTGCCGATTCTTATGACATCTTTTATCGCGTTTTTCACCGTGGTCACGGTTATTTTGTCCTCCATGACCTCGTGGTAGGCGGTGAGGCGCTTTATAACGCCCTCTATTTGTCGAATGTTGGCGACAATGTTGTTGGCGATGTAGTCCACGACCTCGTCGGGCAGGACTATGCCGAGGTGCGCGGCCTTGCTGCGGATTATGGCAATGCGCGTCTCAAGGTCGGGCGGCTGGATGTCCGCCATTATGCCGCCCTCGAAGCGGGAGCGCAGGCGGTCCTCCAGCAGCGCCATTTCGCGCGGCGGACGGTCGGACGTGATGACAATTTGCTTGCCGTTTTCGTAGATATTGTTGAAAGTGTGGAAAAATTCGTCCTGCGTGGAGTCCTTGCCGGCGATGAACTGAATGTCGTCCACCAAGAAGAGGTCGCTGCCGCGGTACTTTGTGCGGAACTCCTCCGTTGTGTTCTCGCGTATGGACTTTATCATCTGGTTCATGAACTCGTCGCCCTTGATATAGCAAATTTTTGCATCAGGGTTGGAGCTGTGTATCTCCGCGCCGATTGCGAGGAGAAGATGCGTTTTTCCCAGTCCCGAGTGGCCGTAGATGAACAGCGGATTGTGGGACTTGCTGCCCGGAGATTTTGTGACGCTTATGGCAGCGGCGTGGGCGAACTTGTTGGAAGGGCCGACGATGAAGTTTTCAAAGGTATAGCCGTCCATCTCCGGCAGCGTGCTGCTGCTCTCGCGGTCGCGCTTGTAGTCCTCCAACTCGTCGCCGGTGAGAATGAGCAAATCGAACGGCGCGGAAAAAAGTTCGCTCAGGCTGTCCTTTATCGTTTGAGCAAAGCGGTCTTGAATAATATCTCTTTTGAAGCGGCTGGGCGTGTAGATGACAAGTCTTCCGTCCGCAACCTCCACGGGCGTACACTCCGCGAACCATGTGTTTATTGATGTGGGCGTGAGCGTGGCGGAGAGCATATCCATTATGCCGGCCCAAATGTCATTTACGGAATTCATTTATTTTTTGACCCCCGACGGCGTATTTTTGGCATTAAAAAGTTCTTAATTCATTCTATATATTTTATCATACATTCATTTAATAATCAACAAAATATAGGGCGTTTTTTTAAAATAAAAAGGCTCGCGCGAGCCGGTTTTTGAGCGGGTCGTGCGGGCCTTGCCGTTTTTGGCGTCGGTCTTTATCAGAGTTCGGCTATGTTCTTCTTGCAGCGGCTGCAGATGGGCTTGCCCTTGTAATCGGTGAGGTTACGGGTCTCATTGCAGAAGATGCAGTTGGGCTGCCACTTGCTGAGAATGATTTTTTCGCCGTCAACACTGATTTCAACAGCGTCCTTCTCGGCAAGGTGCAGAGTGCGGCGAAGCTCGATAGGAATAACGATTCTTCCCAGCTCGTCCAATTTTCTTACGATTCCGGTGGATTTCATATCTATCCCTCCTATAGGTATTATTTAAGGAATGCAGTATAATTTTTTTCCGCATTTCCCGTTACTGAATCAATTATACACAAACTGTAAAGCACTGTCAAGACCTTTTCACATAAAATTTCTAAGATTTTTTGTAACTTTTTGCTTTACACACAATATTTTGTTGTTGTAAGCACAAATTTTTGTTACCAAAGGCGCTGCGGATAGGCTCCCGCGTCCTTGAGCGCGCGCACGGAGGAGCTGACGGAGTCCATGTCCTCGCGGTAGGTTACGCCGAACCATGAGTCGGCGGAGGTGAGAACGCGCACCGTCGCCTCGCCGCCGTCAATGGCCGAGCTAACGAACGAGGGCAAAAAATACTCGCTCGTCAGCGGCGCGCTCTCCAGCGCTTGACGCAGGAACGCGGGCAGACCCTCCCAGAGCAGGTTGGGCACCTCCGGCGTAAAGCCCCAGAAGTTCATGGAGACGGTGCTGCCGCCGTCAAGCGCCAGCACGGAGCCGTCGGGCAGCGCGGCCTCGGCGTCGCCGCCGCGTTTGGCGATTTTCGTCCTCTCGGTCACGGATTTGAGAAAACCGTTTTCCGTCTCGCAGATGCCGCGAGCCACGGTGCCGTTTTCCGTCAGCGTGTTGCGCAGCGCGTAGCCGACCATTGCCCACTCGCCCGCCCTGCGCTCGGCGGAGAGGAAGCCGTAAATCTGCCGGAAGGCGTCCGCGCCGTAGAAGTCGTCGGCATTGATGACGGCAAAGGGCGCGTCCACCGCGCCGCGGCAGCAGGCGACGGCGTGGCCGGTACCCCAAGGCTTGACGCGCTCCGGCGGCACGTTAAAGCCCGCGGGCAGGCAGTCCGTCTCCTGAAAGACGTACTGCACGTCAAAGTATTGCTCCGCCTTGCTGCCCACGCTCTCGCGGAAGTCGCGCTCGATGGCGCGCTTTATGATGAAAACCACGCGGCGGAAACCGGCGCGGCGGGCGTCATAGAGCGAAAAGGCGATAATAGGGTGCCCCTCCGCGTCCACCGGCGTAACCTGCTTCAGCCCCCCAAACCGGCTCCCCATTCCGGCAGCCATAACGACAAGTATAGGTTCCGTAAGTCATGTCCCCTTACATTATAATAATATACATATCAGTGCCAAAGATTATAGCACGGCGGCACGGATTTGTCGATAGGGCGCCAGTAAATAGTTTGGAAAACAATTCAAATTTATTTGAATTACACTTAAAGCAGTTTAAAAAATGCTCAAAATCTCTTGACAAACGTGAATTTTTTGTTACAATAGGAAAGCAGCAATGACGCTCAGGCCTCGGTCATGCTGCTATTTTTTGTATAAAAACTAAAATTTCGAGGCCGAAAATAAAACATTCGGGGCAAAAGCGAAAGGGAAAGCCCCGAAAAAGAGAAAGGAGCAACCCAAAGTATGAAAACCAAACGAATGGGCATCAGACTTATAAGCCTGTGCCTGACGGTAGCCATGCTGCTGAGCCTCGCATCTGTCGGCGCTTTTGCAGCGGGTGTCAGCGATGACATCGAAGGCTACGAGGATGATGCTGCGGTCCTTACCCTTGCGGATTTGGCCGACATCAATTCTCAGTTGGGAAGCGAAGATGTAGACGATGTCTACACCGAGCTTTACGAGTACCTCTACGAGACGGAGGGCGAAGATGAGACGGAGCTTAACATGGCTGACGCCGTTATCTACACCCTGCTCTACGGCGGACTGGACATGAGCCAGATTGTCAACGAGTGCACCGAGGAAGATGAGGGCACACTTGCGGAAGCCCAGACCTACAGCTTCGACAGCAATGAAGAGCGCGTTGCAATGTACTACTACAACGCCTACTACACTGCTGAGAACATGGGTATTCTGGACGGCATCGACTATGACGAGGACGCAGGCGTCACCTACGGCGACCTGTGCACGATGCTGGATAACGCCGCAGACCTCTACGACGTTATGCACTCCGAGGAAGTGACCCAGCTCATAGTTGACGGCGCTGCACAGCCCATATTCTCCTATGACGACATAGTCCGCTTCTGCGTTTACGTTGAAACGAACTACGACACCGACGGAGACGGCGAGCGTGACCTTGTAAAGGTATTTATCCAGCTCCCCGGCGAGGCCATTGACCTTGATACCGGCGAGATAAAGATGCAGCTCGCTTCTATCTACGAAGCCCGCCCCTACATCACCGGCTGCACACCTTATTGGGGCAGCAGTAGCGGATTTACTTACGGTGAGGACGGCTGGGACGTTCCCGCAATGTACAGCCAGCCCGATGCACGTACACCTTTAGATAAGGGTGACACTCTGGACGCAATAGCTGCCACCGATGAGAGCGACTATTACTACTGGAACGTAGCTGAGGATATGTACGACTACGAAGACCTCAACTGGTACGACTACTACATAGTCCGCGGTTTCGCGGTTGTTGAGTGCGGCGGTCTTGGCACCCTCGGCTCCGACGGCTTTGAAACCTGCGGCACCGACCTTGAGATTGACGCATTCAAGTGCGTTATAGAGTGGCTGCACGGCGACCGCGTTGCCTACACCGACCATGACAGCAGCTACACCACCGTCGCGGCCGACTGGTCCAACGGCAAAGTCGGTATGACCGGCCGTTCCTACGCCGGAACCACTCAGTTCGGCCTTGCCACCACCGGCGTTGAGGGTCTTGAGACTATCGTTCCCGTTGCCGGTATCGCAAGCTGGTACGAGTACACCAACTCTCAGGGTGTTGCCACCGGCGGCACATCTTATTCCTCAATACTTGCCCTTTACTGTGCGGGTCGTCTGCTCGGCCTTGAAAGTATTTTGGGCGAGGATGCGATAACCTTTATTAACTATGTTGAGAATCTGTCGCAAGTTGACTATGCCAACTATCTCGGTCAGATAGCCTCCGATGAGCAGACCCTGAACGGCGACTACGGTGTTGACGGTGTGTATTCCAGCACTGACGCGAGCACTTGGTACCTCAACCACTGGTCTTCTCGTGACTACACTCTTGATTATGAGAACATCCAGTGCTCTGCGCTGATAGTTCACGGCCTGAACGACACCAACGTTAAGACCAAGCAGTTTGACCTTATGTATGACGCTTTCGAGAAAGCCGGAGCGGACGTTAAGCTGCTTCTGCATCAGGGCAGCCACCTGACCCCGACTTATCCTGCCGGCGGCTACTCCATACTCGTCGGCGAGGATTCCATGTCTTATGACGAGCTGCTGAACCTTTGGTTCTGCCACTACCTCTATGGCATAGACAACGGCATTGAAGACATGTCCACCGTGACTGTCCAGAGCAACCTTGACGGCGACAGCTGGACAAGCTACGACAGCTGGGAAGAGTACTGCACCTGCACTCTCGACTGCGAGGACGGCACTGACGAAGAGGAATCCGTCATTGATGTCAGCAGCGGTGCGAGCAGCGTTTCCTACACCTTTGCTGTTGACAGAGATTTCACTGCCTACGGCGGACCTATTGCGGTTCACGTCAAAGCGGCTGTGTCCCTGACAGACGCTGCTGAAGAGAGCGGCGCTTCGCTGGCTGACTATGATGCTGTCACATTCTCCGTATCCCTCAATGATACCAATGATACGGAATTTGATGCATTTGTCAAGCAGGGCAGCTATCTGCCTATCAGCGACCTCAACGAAGAAGGCGCTTGGATGGGCGGCGGACTTGCCAACTATAGGCTCGTTCAGTACGATATGACCTCTACCGCCAGCAAGCAGGTAGCTTTCGGTTATATCGACCTTTACAACCCGACTGCCGACTACTACTCCTACACCGCTTCCACCCGCACCGAGCTTGTGGACGGCGAGTACTATGACTACACCATTTACCTCCAGCCCAACGTTTACACTGTTGAGAGCGGCCACGAGCTTGAGCTGACCCTGTCCCTGAGCACCAGAAGCTCTGCCGCGCAGAATATGATTGTCACCATCGACAATTCCGAATCCTACATCGAAATTCCGACGACCGAAGTAGTTCTCGCCAATGCCGAAGAGCTGCTTCCCGAAGAAGCACTTGATTATGACGTGGTTACTTGGGACGTCGCCATAGCTTACCTGCTCCGCGCAGCCGGCATGGAGGAATCCCAGCTCGGCACCTATCCTGACGACTATGCCGCTATGGCGGACAGCCTTGCCATGATAGACCTTGACGACTATGACGGAGATGCCGTTATAACCGTGACCGAGTATAAGGCTCTTTGCGAGTCCGAGGGTCTTGCCGCCCTGACCGAAGCGATGAGCGCCGAGATAAAGTCCCCGCTGTTCGTCAACGGCATGGCACAGCCCATATTCCCCTACACCACCGGCTCCGTGCTGGAAGGCTACAGCAACGAGGACAGCGACATTATCCGCTTCTGCGTATATGTCGAGACCGATTGGGACACTGATAACGACGGTTATAAAGACCTTGTAAAGGCTCTTGTCCAGCTCCCGCGCACCGCTGCTGAAGGCGACTTCGCGGCCGCAACCATTTATGAGGCTCGTCCTTACATAACCGGCTGCACCGACCGCAGTATGGAATATAATGACGAAGAACTTGACTATGATGTTTACAATAATCCCGCAGTGAACGAGCGCGACGAAGCTACAGCAGTTATTGACAGCTGGGAGACCTCCGAGGAGTTTGTAAATGCCGCCGATTCTTCTGACTGGTATTATTGGAACGCATACGAGAGTATGTACGATTATGAAGACCTTGAGTGGTACGACTACTATCTGGTCCGCGGCTATGCCGTTGTTGAGTGCGGCGGCCTTGGCACCAGAGGCTCCGAGGGCTTCGAGACCTGCGGCTCCAACATGGAGATAGAAGCATTCAAGTGCGTTATCGAGTGGCTGCACGGCGACCGTATTGCCTACACCGACAAGGACGCTGACACCGCGATAGAAGCCTACTGGTCCAACGGCAAAGTTGGTATGACCGGTCGTTCCTACGCCGGAACCACCCAGTTCGGCCTTGCCACCACCGGCGTTGAGGGTCTTGAAACTATCGTTCCCGTTGCCGGTATATCCAGCTGGTACGAGTACACCAACGCACAGGGCATTTCCACCAGAACCAGCGTTGCTTACACCAACACTCTTGCCGCTTACTGCGCCGGACGTTATCTGGACAGCTACTACGGTCAGGAAAAGGGTATTGTGGACGCAGATGTTGACGACTGGGCAAGCATTGCCGACACCTACGGCAGCTTCCTCCAGCAAATGGCCGACGAGCAGACCGCCCTTAACGGCGACTACGGCGACCACTGGGCAATCCGCGACTACACTCTGGACGCTGAAAACATTCAGTGCTCCGCACTTATTGTCCACGGCCTGAACGACGATAACGTCCGCACCAAGATGTTCGACCAGATGTATCAGGCGTTTACCACTGCCGGACAGAACGTCAAGCTGCTCCTGCATCAGGACGGCCACCTGACTCCGACCTACCCCGCCGGCAACCTCGTGTTCAACATTGGCGACAGCACTTATGATGAGATTCTCAACCGCTGGTTCAGCCACTATCTCTACGACGTTGACAACGGCGCCGAGGATATGGCTGCCGTGACCGCTCAGGACAGCCACTCCAACACTTGGAGCACCTACGACAGCTGGGAGACCGCCAAGTACGAGACCCTGACTTCTGACAGCACCGGAACCACCACCATCAGCAGCGATTACAACCTTGTCGGCGCTGATATGAGCTCCAGCCGTTGGTATAACAGCTTCGATTGGAAGGGAACCCTGACTGCCAGTTCCACCGACGTAAGCGTGATGTACACCACCGATGTTGACGAGACCTTCATCGTAAAGGGCTCTGTAGCCGTCAACTTCTCCGCCACCGCTTCCAACACAGAAGACGAGGGCGAGGACGACGTGGCTATTGAAGACCGCGACGCGCTCATGGTCAGCGCAATGCTGGTTGATATTGCTCCCGAGGGCGAGACGTTCCCCGTGTTCAACACCAACGGCAGCTATGTTGATAAGACTGTTCTCAAGGAAGCCGGAGCTTGGATGGGCGGCGGACTTGCAAACTACGACCTCACCATTCACAACACTACCGATGTCTCCTACAAGATAGTGGCGCGCGGCTGGATGGACCTCGCCAACCCCGACGCAGGCTATGATTCCGCCTCCGCGACACGCGAGAACAAAGTAACTCTGGGCGACGAGTACGACTACACCCTCTACCTGATGCCCACCATCTATGAGGTTGAAGAGGGTCACACTCTGGCTCTGGTTATCTACACCTATGAGCCGGGCAAGGCAACCTACTCTCAGAACTACCAGATAACCATCGACAACGCTTCTGTTGACGCCGAGATTCCTGTTGACGGCGAGGCTGACAGCGACACCGGTAGCTCTGGTCACCATAGTTCCTCCGGCTCCGGCAGTTCTGGCACCGCCACGACAACCACCACTACCACTACAACCGGCACGTTCACCGATGTCTCCACTGACGCATACTACTATGATGCAGTTGAGTGGGCAGTAGCCAACAGCATTACCACCGGCACGAGCGACACCACGTTCTCTCC
>JAJQCF010000026.1 GCA_021202845.1 Oscillospiraceae bacterium | reverse complement strand
TAGGGGGCTCTAAAAATTTTTTTGAGTTTTTTCGCATTTACTACTTGACATTCCGGCTTTTTCTCGGTTTTTTCTCAGCACATTTGCGCCGAAAAAACTCTGCCCTTACGCTCCGACTTCCGGCAGGCACTCATCAACGAACGCTTGGGCGGTCAGGCTCAGGGCGGAGTTTTTGCCGCTTATCAGGCAGACGCGGCGCGGCGGGAGCGGGTCGGTCAGGTCTATGCGGCACAGCTCGCCGCTGGCTATGCGGTCGGAAATCAGCCGCTCGGGCAGCGTGCCTATGCCGAAGCCGCCGGAGACCGCCTGAATGGCAAGCTCCACCGTCGTCAGCTCTATGTCCGGCTCGAAGCGGACGCCGCCGCGCCGGAAATAGCTCTCGATATACTCGCGGCTTGATGAGCCGGAGGGCATGGAGATGAACGGGTACTCCGCCAGCTCCTGCACTGTCCGCGGGCGGGCGGCGAGGCTGCGGAAGCGCTGGGAACCCACGAGACATTCATAGTTGCAGTCAATTTCGCGTATCACGGTCACGCTGCTGCTGTCGAACGGCGCGTGAATCACCGCGAGGTCGGCTTCGCCCTCCTGCAGCAGCTCCACCATGCGCCCGTTGAGGGCGTTTTTGCACTTCACCTTGACCTCGGGGTGGCTCTCCAAGAACAGGCTCAGCGCGGGCAGAATGTAGGTGCTGAAGCTCATCTCCGTGGATACTATCGTCAGTGTGCCGCCGGTGAGCGTTTTCACCGCACGCAGCTCGCGCTCGCCCGCCAAGAGCATATTGCAGGCCGGCTCAACCCGCCGCCACAGCAGCTGTCCCTCGGGAGTAAGGCGCACGCCGCGCTTTGTGCGTATAAACAGTGTGCAGCCCAAGCGCTCCTCCAACTTGTGTATCGCCTTTGTCACCGTCGGCTGCGTCAGGTACATACGCTCCGCCGCGGCGGTGATTGAGCCATATTTTGCTATATAATAAAACACCTTGTAGGACTCAAGGTTCGCGGCAAAGCTCTCGCCGTTCATGCTGCTGCCTCCGTACTAAACATTCAGTTTTTGAATATATATCATTGAAATGATTCATTATCTTTATGCACTTGAAACGATTATAATATTATTATAAACACAAGTCAAGAGAGTGAATTTCCATGAAGCTGAAAAAATTATCTGACGGCAGAACGGTGCGCCGGACTGCCGTATTCATAATCGGCATAATCGTCTCCGCCTTCGGCGTGGCGCTGGCAAGCAAGAGCGCGCTCGGCGTGACGCCGCTCTCCCTGCCCGCTTACGTGCTGGCGCAGGCGTTCACGCTGACTATGGGGCAGTTCCTCATTTTGCAGCACACGGTGTTTCTGCTGATACAGCTTCTGCTGCTGCGGCGGCAGTTCCGCATCCGCAGCCTGCTCCAGCTGCCGATGGCCGTCATATACGGCGAGGTCACGGATTTCGCGCTGTGGTGCCTCAGCGGCATCGACACCACGGCCTACGCGGTGCGTCTGGCGCTCTGCGCGGCGGGCATCGTAGTCACTGGCGCGGGCGTGTTCCTGACCGTGAACGCCAGAATACTCGTGCTGGCGGGCGAGGGACTTACGCTGGCGATTGCCAAGGTCGCAAAAAAGGAGTTTGGCAAGACGAAGATTGCCGTGGACTGCGGACTGCTGATATGCGGCGTGGCAATGAGCCTTGTGCTGCTGCGCAAAATTGTCGGCATACGCGAGGGCACCGTAGCTGCGGCGCTGCTGGTGGGCGTTGTGGTTCAGGTGCTGAACACGCACCGCGGCTGGCTGGACTCGTTCCTCTCCGGCGGCGAGGAGGCGGAGCCGGAGCCGAGCGTGGCCGCGCCGGAGAAGCCGCACCTTGTCGTCACCGTCGCGCGGGAGTTCGGCCCCGCCGGTATGCAGGTCGTGCAGCAGCTCTCGCAGATGCTGAATTTGCCGGTATACGATAACGAGCTGACCGAGATGGTGATTGCGGAGAGCGGGCTGGATGCGGAGTTTGTCCGCCGCAACGAGGAGCGCATGAGCCGCGGGCTGCTCTACTACCTGCACATCCCCAGCTACGACTTCGACAACGAGAACGCCAATGCGGACGACACGCTTTTTGCCGCCCAGCGCCGCGTTATAACCAAGCTGGCTGGAGAGACTGACTGCATAATCTTGGGCCGCACCGCGGGCTACATACTGGGTCACGGCCGCAGCTATTACCACGTCCTGCTGCACGCGAAGCTCGACGAGCGCATAAAGGCAACAATGGCGGAGTTCGGGCTGAAAGAGTCCGCCGCGCGCTCGCTCGTAAGCCGCGGGGACAGCGAGCGCAAGCTGCAGTGGCGGCACCGCACAGGCCGCGCGTGGGGTCTGGCCAAGGACTACGACCTCTGTGTGGACATCACCGGCTGCCGCCCCGAGGACTGCGCCGCCATAATTGCGCAGGCGGTCAAGGCGCACGTCTACGCGGCATAAAAAGGCTGTAGCAAGACTCATTGTTCGGCTCTTAAAGCGGAAACAACAGATAAAAGCTCCGAATAGCAGCATAGCAACGGCTATTCGGAGCTTTTTCATGCGTATTCTATCTATTTTGAGGCGGCTCAGTCACCTGCACTTATGCCGAGAGCATTTTCCGGCAAGCGAACAGTCTGAGCAGCCGCCGCGCTTATAATCTCTCATGAGCTTACGGACAGCAAGTATAACCGCGATGAGTAAACCCATGCCTACAGCCACGCTTGGCAAAACACTAATCAGCCAATCCATATATGCCTTACCCTATCAAATCATACTGTATTTTTTGCTTTTTGTCTGCGGGCTTATACCCGGGACGCAACAGCATAAAGAGGATAAATGCAAGCACAGCAGCCGCCGCAATCGTACCGACCCCGAAGCCGCCGCCGGTAAACAAAGAACCGAATTGATAAATTATCAGCGACACAGCATAAGCGAACACACATTGATACGCGATTGCAAACGCAGCCAGCTTTCCGTTCTGCATTTCCACACGAATGGTGTTTATTGCTGCGAAGCATGGCGCGCATAAAAGATTAAATGCCAAAAACGCATAACCCACAACGGCGCTGTTGCCCAAAAGCGCGGCAATCGGAGCGAGGCTTCCTCCCGATTCCACAACATCAAGCACGTCGGACATCGCTGCGAATTGACCGAGAACGCCGACAACCTCTTCCTTTGCGGCAAGACCGAGTATGGACGCTATAACCGCCTGCCACTTGTCAAAGCCGCACGGTGTGAATATCCAAGCTATGGCGTTGCCTATGTAGTAGCAGACACTCTGTTCCAAATCCTCTACCATTCCGAAGGAGCCGTCTGTCCAGCCAAAGCTCGAAACGAACCATACGAGTATAGCTGCAAGCATATAAACCGTTACTGCTCTTTTGGCAAATGCCTTCAGTCTATCCCAAATGCTGTGCCAAATATTTTTGGCTGTGGGGAAGTGATATGCGGGCAGCTCCATTACAAACGGAGTTACATCGCCGGCAAACAATTTTGTTTTCTTGAGCATTACGCCGGTTATCATTACAGATACCACACCCAGAACATACGCCGAAAACGCGACCAAGCCGCTGTTGCCGAACAACGCGCCGGCAATGCAGGCGATAAGCGGCAGTTTTGCGCCGCAGGGCATAAATGTCACGGTCATAATTGTAAGTCTGCGGTCCTTTTCGTTTTCAATGGTGCGCGCCGCCATAATACCGGGCAAACCGCAGCCTGTGCCTATCAGCATCGGAATAAATGACTTGCCCGAAAGACCGAATTTGCGAAAAACTCTGTCCATTACAAAGGCGATTCGAGCCATATAACCGCAGTCCTCCAAAATTGCAAGAAAGAAGAAGAGCACAAACATCTGCGGCATAAAGCCGAGCATTGCGCCGACTCCTCCGATAATGCCCTCGCATATCAGCCCTACCAGCCAGTCCGCAGTACCGATATTGGTCAAAAATGTTTCTACCGGCGCTTGAATCCACTCGCCGACAAATACATCGTTTGTCCAGTCTGTCACCCAACTGCCCACCGTTGTCACCGAAATATAATACACAATAAGCATAATAAGTGCAAAAATAGGCAATCCCAGCCAACGATTAGTAACAATTCGGTCTATGCGGTCGGATATTGACTGCTGCCCGCGCTGCTTTTTACGCACCTTATCAATGATACTGCCAATGTAGTTGTATCGTGCGCCGGTGATATGGCTTTCGGTATCATCGTTCAGGACTTTTTCGGCAGCTTCAACAATTTTTGCTGTTGCGGCATTGCCGTAAGAGATTTTTGTGTCCTTTTCAAACAGCTTAATCGCCGTATATCTCTTTTGAGACTGCGCCATATCCTGCGGCAGCTGCGTTTCAATATCGGCAAGCCATTGTTCGGTTTGCTCATCAAATCGAACGCAAGCGGGGATTTCACCTTTTTTCGCCGCGTTGACAGCGGTACGGACAACTAAATCAAGGTTTTCCTCCTTTAAAGCCGAGGTTTCTACAACCGGACACCTTAAAATCTTTGAAAGAGCATCGGTATTTATCACATCGCCGTTTTTCTTTACCAAGTCCATCATATTGAGCGCGATAACAACAGGGATTCCCACCTCAAGGAGCTGCGTTGTCAAGTACAGGTTTCTTTCAAGGTTTGTCGCGTCAACAATATTGATAATTGCGTCGGGACGTTCGTTCACCAAATATTCGCGAGCCACAACCTCTTCCTGAGAATACGGCGACAATGAATATATTCCGGGTAAATCCATGATAGAAATATTTTTATTCTTCTTGTATTTGCCCTCTTTCTTTTCCACCGTTACGCCCGGCCAGTTGCCGACAAACTGAACCGCTCCGGTCAAAGCGTTGAACATCGTTGTTTTTCCGCTGTTTGGGTTGCCCGCAAGCGCAAGTGTATATTTCTCCATAATTTTTCTCCTATTCTACTTCTATCATTTGAGCGTCAGCCTTGCGGACAGACAACTCATATCCCCGAACAGATATTTGAACGGGGTCGCCCAGCGGCGCAACTTTTCGCACGTAAAGCTCGATACCTTTTGTTATGCCCATATCCATAATTCTGCGTTTGGTGGCGCCTGCGCCGTGAAGTTTGACCACTTTTACGGTTGTTCCCACGGGAACTTCTTTCAGCGTATACATATGCTTCCTCCTCACATTTTTATTTATAAATTATTTCAGCCTTACGTCGCAAATTTAATGCGGATTTTCTAAACCTTAATGCAGAATGCTGTTTCCTTATTTAAGGCTATTTTCTTTCCGTGTACACTCACGATTACATTTCCAAAATATGAGCCTATGACAAACAGTGTCGTGCCGGGGTAAAGACCTAAGGATACGCTGATTAAATCGAGCTTTTACGCATAGTTCACCCAAATCCACCT
>JAJQCF010000004.1 GCA_021202845.1 Oscillospiraceae bacterium | reverse complement strand
GTGCTTATTTGCATAAGCTTTCTTACAATGTTTAATTTTCAAGGTACACCCGCTGCCTCTTTCCTTCGCTCGCCTCCCGCGGTCTCCCGACCCGTTCGGCTCGCTCGCTTCGTGACAGCTTTGATAGAATACCACGATTAAACGACTTTGTCAAGAACTTTTTAAGAAATTTTCTAAAAAATTTTTCAGCGACCAAATCGCACCGTTTTCAGCCGTATTTGTATATCAAGCGCGCCTTCTGGGCATGATAGTCCTATGTTTTTTGAACGCAAACGCTCCGTCCCGCATCCCGCCGTGCAGCCGCGGTGGCCGGAGCCGGTAAGCCTTGAGGCGCTCAGGGCGATTTTTGAAGGCTGCGATGATTTCGAGAACCACTGTGTCTATGCGGGCGGGCAAAAGTCCTGCGTTGTGCAGGTCTGCTACATGGATGGGCTCATCTCCGGCATTGACGCCGCGGACAGCGTGCTCACCGCGCTGGGCAGTCCGCTTCACTTTCCGCCGGATATGTCTCACCAAGCGCTGCTCGACCTTCTCCTCAGCGGGGCGGTCGGCGCGGCCACGGTCAAGCTGCGCACGGCGCTGGATGACATTGTGTCCGACTTAAACCGCGGCTTTGTCTGCGTGGTGTTCGACGAGCTGTCCTGCGCCGTCAGCTTCGAGTGCAAGTCGAACCAGACCCGCAGCATAAATGAGCCGACGCTGGAGAAAACGGTCAAGGGCGCGAAGGACGCCTTTGTCGAGACGCTGCGCGTCAACACCTCGCTCGTGCGGCGCAGGCTGCGCACGCCGGATTTGAAGGTCTCGCAGCTCACCTTGGGGCGCAAGAGCTCCACGTCCGTGGCTCTGCTCTACGTGCAGGGCGTGGCGAGCGACAAAACCGTTTCCCAGCTGCGCTCTCGTCTGGACGCCATTGACGTGGACGGCTTCCTCTCCACCGGCAACTTGGAGCAGTATATCACGGATAACCCCTCCTCGCCTTTTCCCCAGCTGCTGCACACCGAGAGGCCGGATAAGTTCGCAATGGACCTGCTGGACGGGCGCGTCGGCATAATAGTGGACGGCCTGCCGCTGGGCTTCCTGCTGCCCGCTAGGCTCGCAGACTTCATGCGCGTGGGCGAGGATAGGGGCTGGCACTTCGTAGTCTCCGCCGCGCTCAAGCTCATGCGCTGGGCGGCGCTGGCGCTGACGCTGCTGCTGCCCGCGGCCTACGCGGCCATCGCCATGTACCATCAGGAGATGCTGCCTCTTAAAATGCTGGAGTCCACAATAAGCGCCAAGCAGGAGGTACCGTTTTCCACCGGCGTTGAGATACTGTCCATGCTCGTAGCCTTTGAGCTGCTGCAGGAGGCCGGATTGCGGCTGCCGAACCCTGTGGGCGAGACGGTCAGCATAATCGGCGCGCTGATTGTCGGCCAGTCGGCGGTGGACGCCAAGGTCATCTCGCCTGTGGCGGTCATCATCGTCGCCACGGCGGGCATATGCGGCTTCATTCAGCCCAGTCAGGACTTCGGTGCGGCGCTGCGCATCGCCCGCTTTGCGCTCGTGCTGCTGGCAGTAGCGCTGGGAATGCTGGGCATAATGCTGGGGCTGGCGCTGCTGGTGTGGTACCTTGCGCGCATGGACAGCTTCGGCGTGTGCTATCTCTCGCCGTTTTCCGAGGGCGGGGCGCGGAGCGTGCTCAACGCGCTCATTCAGCCGCCGCTGCCGAAAAACAAGCTGCGTCCTCCCGAAATATGCGGCGAGGACAAGCGCAACCAGATTTGAGGCGAGCACCGTGAAACGCAAATTGAGCTTTAGCTTTATTATAATAATAGTATGCCTCGCGCTGTGCCTCAGCGGCTGCTCGGCGGCGGGCACGATATGGGCCAACTACCGCGAGATTGCCCAGCTGCGGCTGATACAAACGCTCGGCGTGGACACCGCCCCCTCCGGCCTGCGCCTGACAGTCTCCACCGGCGCGGGCGCGGGCGGCACATCCGAGGACGTTCTCAGCCGCGAGGATAGCTCCATCACGCTGGCAATGGCCTCGCTTCAGGACTACACCACGGCACAGCAGCTCTATTACGCCCAGTCCCGCCACATCGTTTTCAGCGAGGAATACGCAGCGGAGGGCATCGGGCGCTGGCTGGACTACGTGCAAAGCGCCGCCGATGTGCGCCTGAGCACCACGCTGTTCGTACTGCGCGGCGCGTCAGCGCAGGAACTGATGACAAGCAGCACGGACATAACCGAGTGCCTGAACTCCGTGCAGCGCGACGCGGACAGCCGCGGCGACACCCACGCCTTCACCTGCGGCGAGACGGCACGCTGGCTGGCTGACTTCGGCGCGGGGCTGATATGCGCGCTGCGGGCGGAGAGCGAGGAAGGCTCCGTGTTCTCCGAGGGCGAGACGGGGCTGACCGCCGTGCCGGACGGCTTCGGCGTACTGGTGGGCAAGCGGGTTGCGGACTACATCGACGCCGACGACGCCGTTGCCGCCTGCATTCTCACCGGTCTCGTCGGTCTGGCGGAAATTCAGCTCTCCGGCGGGGATGTCGTGGTGCTCAGCCGCGCCGACGTCAGCGTCAAGCCGCAGTGGTCCTGCGGCAAAGTCGCGCGGGTGGAGATAAGCATAGACGCCGCCGCTGTTCTCGCCGAGAGCGCCGGCAGCGGCGGGAGCGCCCCCGAGGCGCTGGGCGCGCTGCTGACGCGGGAGCTTTACGAGCGGGCAAGCCGCGTGCTGGCGCTGGAAAAGGAGCTGGGCGCCGACTTCCTCGGCCTCGGCGCGAGCATAAGGGCGGACAGCGCGCAGAAGTTTGACGCGCTGACGGAGCCTTGGCTGACCGACGCGGAGCTGGTACTTGCCGTGAGCGCGGCGGTCGAGCCGACGGACATTCCGCACAGCGCGCAAAATACGGACGAAAGCGGGGCGAGCACAGGCCTTGGAAAATAACACTATAAGTCACCGCCAGCTCTCCGCCATAGCGTTTATGATGGTGCTCTCGCCGCTCATGCACTCCCAGCCGCGCGTGTGGCTGGAGCAGACGGGCGGCGCGGCTTGGCTCTCGCCGCTTATCGCTGGCTTGGCCGTGGCGCTGCTGTTCCTGCTCTGGCGCGGTTTTTTCCCCGAGGGCTACGCCGCGGCGCTGCGCAGGGCGTGGGGCAAATATTTGGGCGGCGCGGTCATGCTGCTCTACGCGCTCTGGATGGTATGTCACGCGGGCTTTGTGCTGCGCTCCGGCGCGGAGCGCTTCATCGCCACCATTTACCCCGCCTCGCGCTACCCGTTCCTCGTCGTGACAATGGCGCTGACGTGCCTGCCCGCGGCGCTGGGCGGCATGAGGCCGCTGGGACGCTCGGCCATGATATTCCGCCCCGTCATGCTCTGTGTGTTCGCTCTGCTGCTCATTTTCGCGGTTTTCGACTTCAACCTGACGGGCATACTCGGCGTGTCGAGCGCCCAAGTGCTGCCCGCACTGCGCTCGTCGTGGGGAATGCTGAGCGCGGCCACCGTACCGGCGGTGCTGTGCTTCTGGGGCGACCGCACGAGCGAAAAACCGCTGCGGCGCGGCGGCCTTTTCTGGGCGCTCTCCGTGGCGGCGGTGCTGGAGGTGTCCATACTCATCGTGCTGGGCACGTTTGGCCCTGCGCTGGGCGGTACGTTCAAGTACCCGTTTTTCGACGCCGTGCTCAACACCACAATATTGGACTCCGTGGAGCACATCGAGGCGCTCGCCATTGCGCTGTGGGTGTTTTCGGACTTCGTTCTGTACGCGGTGCTGCTCGCCACGGCCTCGCGCGCGGCGGCGCTGTGCTTCGGCATGAGCGGAGAGAGCGAGGAAAAGCGTCTGCTGCCGCTGAAAAACGGCCGCTGGCTGACCCTCGTGTGCGCGGCGGCGTCGCTGGCGGCGGCACTGACGATAGCGCCCTTATCTCAGGACATGGACTTTTACAGCCTGCGCCTAATCCCCGCCCTCAACGCGCTGTTCGTATTTATCTTAATGCCCCTAACCGGCCTGATTTCACGTTTGCGCAGATAACGGCGGGGTGAAAAAAGAGCTTTCAATATCACCCATTGAGTGATATAATATCAATAATCAAACGCAGGAGGGAGGTCGCCGCCGTGCTGCCTTATAATATAGACGAGCTGCGGAGCATCATCGCTCCCATTGCGTGGCGCTACGGTGTGCAGCGCGTCATTCTGTTCGGCTCCTACGCCAGAGGCGAGGCCACCGCGCAAAGCGACGTTGACCTGCTTATTTTCGGCGGCAGCGGCTTCCGCGCCACGCAAATTTTCGCCCTGTCCGAAGATTTGCGCGCGGCGCTGAACACCAAGGTCGATGTCTACGAAATCCGCGAACTCGACCCCCTCTCCGCCTTTCACGACACCGTAATGCAGGAGGGGCTGGAAATAGCATGAAATACTCGGATAAACAGCGGTTGGAGAAAATTGCAGATTACTGCGAAAAGCTGTTGGACTTCCTTAGTGAAAAGCATATTACCCGTCAAACCCTAATGGACGATTATATAGTTCAATGGGCTGTAACAACCCCCGCTTTATAATATTGGCGAGCATGTATATCTGCTCTCTGATGACTTCAAACACGAACACTCGGAAATTCCGTGGAGTATGATTTCCGGTCTGCGCCACCGCCTTGTACACAACTACGAAGGCACAAATTGGAGCATAATTGTCGAAGTTGTCTTTGACGAGCTCCCCACCTTTGCGCAAAATGTCACTTTCCTTTTATCCCACCTAACATAAAAAACTTATAAGTAAGTAAAAAACGCCTCTCCCGCGCTGCAAAAAGCTGTGCGCGGAGAAGCGTTTTATTTTCTGTCCGCCGTCGGCACTTTTACAGGCCGTTGACTATGTTGGCGGGGCGGGCGCCGGATTCTGTTGCGTTTATGGCGTCCCAGATGTTGACGTAAGAGTCGCGGAAAACCGAGAGCGTTGTGCCGCCTATGTGCGGAGAGAGGGCTACGCGCTCGTTCCACGGGGCGGGCAGCAGAAGCAATGGGTCGTCCGCCGGTACGGGTTCGGGGTCAAGCGTGTCCAGCCCCGCGCCGTATATTATGCCGCTGCGTATGGCCTCCGCCAAGTCAGCGTCGCGGACAAGCGCGCCGCGTGCCGTGTTTATCAATATTGTCTCCGGCTTCATGCGCCTGAGCGCCGAAAGGTCAATCATGCCCTCCGTCTCCGGCGTCACGGGGCAGTTGAGGGAGATTATATCGCACTCGGCAAAAAGCTGCTCCTGCGTCATGTAATCAACCCCCAGCTCACGCTCTCGCTCCGCCGGAGCGCGGCGGCGGGAGGTGTAGCTGACGCGGCAGCCGAACGGGCGCAGGCGCTTGGCCAGCTCCGTGCCGATTGCACCGAGGCCGACTATGCCCACGTGGCGGCGGCTGAGGTCGTTCAGCCCCTCCATGATGAAGCGGCTTTTAGTCTCGCCCTGCCTGCCCTCGCGCACAAGCCGGTCGCCCTCCAAAAAGCGGCGCAGACAGCAGAGCATGAGCATAACGGCCTGCTCCGCCACGGGTCCGGCGTTCACCCCGCGGTTGTTGCACACGGGTATGCCCCGCGCGGCGGCAGCGGCGGTGTCAATTCTGTTGTAGCCCACGCCCTCGGAGTGTATCATCTTCAGCTTCGGCATGGCGTCAATCATCTCCGCCGTCAGCTCTCCGACCGCATCGACAATGGCGTACTCGGCCTCGGAGCACTTTTCGCGCACATCGTCCGCGGTGTAGCTCATGCCGAGGAATATGCTCTCCGTACCCTGCGGCATCTGCGCGGGGTCGGAAAAGCGCTCGTATCTCTCGCGCGAGGTCATAACAGCAACCTTCACCTTTGTAAAACGCCTCCTGTAATAATTTATTTTATAAAATCACTTCGTCAGCCCGTATTCAATCGCCAGCTGCTTGAAGTGGGGCATCGCGCGCTCAATCATGTCGCGGCTCACGCAGTAGGCAATGCGCACGTAGCCCGGGCAGCCGAAGTCGTCGCTGGGCACCAGCAGCAGCTCATACTTCTTCGCGTGCTCGGAAAACACGTTGGCGTCGGGAATGGGCGACTTGACAAAGAGGTAAAAAGCGCCGTCCGGCTTGACGCACTGGTAGCCCATTGCGCGCAGCCCGTCCACGAGCAGGTCGCGGTTTTCTTTATACTTGGAAACGTCGCTCGTCGCGCCGAGGCACTTTTCTATAACGCGCTGCATCAGGCTGGGCGCGTTGACGTAGCCCAGCGAGCGCGCCGCGCCCTGTATGGACGTGAATACCAAGCTGCGCTCCGGCATACGGTCATTGACGGCGATGTAGCCTATGCGCTCGCCCGGCAGGGACATGGACTTGCTGAACGAGTAGCAGAGAATGGTGTTCTCGTAGAAGTGGAACACGCACGGCACCTCCTGACCGTCGTAGGCCAGCTCGCGGTAGGGCTCGTCGCAGATGAGGAAAATTTCGTGTCCGTACTTTGCTTCCGCGGTGTGCAGCACCTGCGCCAGCTCTGTCAAGCTCTCCGCGGAGAGGATAACGCCGGAGGGGTTATTGGGGGAGTTAATAATCACGGCCTTCGTGCGCTCGGTCACGGCCGCCTCCAGCCCCTCAAGATTGAGCTGGAAATCTCCCTCGCGCGGCTGCACGGTCACAAGCGTGCCGCCCGCATTTTCCACATAGACCTTATATTCAGGGAAAAACGGCGCCAGCGCCACAACCTCGTCGCCGGGCAGCAGCGTGGCCTTGAAGCTGATGGCCAGCGCGCCCGCGCAGCCGACGGTCACGAATATAAGCCCCGCCTCCATGTGCGTGCCAAAGCGCGCGTTGAGGTCGTCAGCAATAGCTTTTCTCAAGCTGTCGTTGCCCGCCGCGCTCGTGTAGCCGTGAAGCTCGACGCTGTCGCCCTTGAGCAGCTCGGCAATAGTCTCGTTCACGCAGTCAGGCGCGGGTATGCTGGGGTTGCCAAGGCTGAAGTCGAACACGTTCTCCGCGCCAATCTCCGCCTTCCTCACGGCCCCGTAAGCCGCCAGCTCGCGTATGCAGCTCTTGCTTGTTCCCAGCTTTACCGTACTCTCAGGTAACACCATTGTTATTTTTCCTCACTTTCTTTTATATAGTCAATCAGATAGTCCACGGCCAGACGGTAGCCGTCCAGCCCGAAGCCCGCGAATGTCTTTATGCAGGCCATTCCCGCGTAGGAGAGCTGACGGAACGGCTCACGGGCGTTTACATCGGATATGTGAATTTCCACCGCTGGCAGCGCCACGGCCTTGAGCGCGTCCAAAATGGCGACGCTCGTGTGGGTGTAGGCGGCGGGGTTGATGACAATGCCGTCGGCAGTGCCGTAAGCGGACTGAATCTTGTCCACAATGTCGCCCTCGTGGTTGGACTGCCACACCTCGCACTCCGCTCCGCGCGCGGCGCAGGCCCGCTCCGCCACGGCGCACAGCGCGCTGTAGTCCTCGCGGCCGTAGATGTCGGGCTCGCGCACGCCCAGCATATTGAGGTTCGGCCCGTTTATAACAAGAATTTTCACTTCTCAAGCGCCTCCTTCACTTTTTCCGCCGTCTCCGCCGCTGAGCCGGCGCTGTCAACGCTTATGTCGGCAAAGGCGGCGTATTTATCCCGCCGCTCGCGCCAAAGCTCCTCCGGCGCGTGAGCCTGCGACAGCGGTCTGCCGTCGCGCGGCAGCTCGTCCAGAGCGCGGCGCAGCCAGACTATGACGCCGTTTTGGTGCAGCAGGGGGTAGTTCTCGCCGCGCGTCACGCAGCCGCCGCCCGTGGCTATAACAAGGCCGGAGCGCTTGCCCAGCTCCGTTAGCATCTGCGTTTCCAATTTGCGGAACAGCGCCTCGCCGCCCTCGGCGAAAATCTCCGGCACCGTTTTGCCAGCGCGCTTTGTTATCTCGTCGTCGGCGTCGGCCATCTCCCGCCCCAGCGCCGAGGCCAGAGCGCGCCCGACGGTTGTCTTGCCGCACCCGGGCATACCGATAAGAATAATATTCTGCATCTGTCGGCTCAGCGCCGCGGTTATTTCGGCAATCTTTGCGTCGTCAAAGCGCAGTCCGGAAAAATGCTCCGCGCTCCTCACGCCCTGCGCGGAGAGCATACTCAGCCCGTTGACGGCCTTTATGCCCCGCGCCTCCGCGTCCAGCAGCAGCTGCGTCCGCGCGGGGTTATATACAAGGTCGAACACAGCCTCCAGCTTCGGCAGCGCGCTTATGTCTCCCGCCGCCGCGCCGGTGTTGGGGTACATTCCCACGGGCGTGGCGTTCACTAATATGGCCGCGTCCGCGTGGCGGCTGAGGTTGCCGTAGTTATTCTCACCCGAGCGCGACACGACGATAATCTCCGCCGCGCCCAAGTCCGTTAAAACGGTCTGCACGGTCAGCGAAGCGCCGCCGGAGCCGAACACGACGCACTTTTTGCCCTTCGGCGACACCCCGGCGGAGCGGAGCATATATTCAAAGCCCGCGAAATCGGTGTTGTAGCCGTGCCACCCGTCCGCGCGGCGCACGAGCGTGTTCACGCTGCCAATGCGCCCCGCGACGGCGTCCAGCTCCGTGCAGAAGGGTATCACGGCTTTTTTGTAGGGAATGGTGACGTTCATGGCCGCGCAATCCGTGGTCTGCAAAAACTCCGCCAGACCGTCCGCCGGAACCTCGCGCAGCGTATACTCGTTTTCGTAGAGCATGGCGTGTATCTGGGGCGAATAACTGTGACCCAGATGCTCGCCGATAAGAGCGTATTTATCCATTGTATGCCTCAGCCTCCAAAATGGCGTCGTATATTGCAGCGGCAACAGCCGCCTCCACGCAGGGCACGGCGCGCAAAACGACGCAGGGGTCGTGCCGCCCGCGGATTTTCAGCCTCTGCGGCTCAAGCGTGCGAATGTCCACGCTCTCCTGCTCCTGCGCGATGGACGGCGTGGGCTTGAACGCCGCGCGCAGCACGAGCGGCATACCCGTGGAGATACCGCCCAAAATGCCGCCGTGGTTGTTCGTTTTGGTAACAATCTTTCCGTTTTCGACCGCAAAGGGGTCGTTGTGCTCGCTGCCGCGCATACCCGCGGCGGCAAAGCCCGCTCCGAACTCAATGCCCTTGACGGCGGGTATGCCGAAAACGGCGGCGGAAATGCGGCTCTCCAGCCCGCCGAACATAGGCTCGCCCACGCCGACGGGCAGTCCCGTCGCTGTACACTCGATAACGCCGCCCACCGAGTCGCCCAAGCGGCGCGCACTCTCCACGGCGGCAGTCATCGCGCTATCATCCGTCTCGCCGCCTATGGCGGCAATGCGCGCGGTAATCTCTATGCCGCGCTTTGTCAAAACCTGCTTGCACACGCCGCCCGCTATGCACAGCGGCGCCGTCAAGCGTCCGGAAAACTGCCCGCCGCCGGAGAAGTCGCGCGCCTCGGCGCCGTACTTCACCATTGCGGGGTAGTCCGCGTGCATCGGGCGGGGGATATAGCGCATATACTCGTAGTCCGCCGAGCGCGTATTTGTGTTGCGGATAATGGCCGTCACGGGCGCGCCGCAGGTCACGCCGTCATGCAGACCCGCCACGAACTCCGGCGCGTCCGCCTCGCGGCGTGAGGTTGTCAGCTTGCTCTGCCCGGGGGCGCGGCGGTCAAGAAAGCGCTGCAGCTCCTCCATGTCGATTTTCAGGCCGGAGGGCAGCCCCTCCATTGTGACGCCGATTGCCGGAGCGTGGGACTGGCCGAATATGGTAAAGCGAAAAAGCGTTCCGTAGCTGTTGCCCATGTTTTCTCGTCACTCCTCCCTTGTTATGCAGCCGCCGAGAGATTCAAAGTCGTCCCAGAACGCGGGGTAGGACTTGCCGACCGCCTCCGCGCCGTCAACCGTGACGCTGCCGGTGCAGGCAATGGAGGCCACCGCCGCGCTCATGGCAATGCGGTGGTCGTTGCAGCTGGAGACCGTGCCGCCCGCGAGCGCGGGCTTGCCGCGGACTATCAGCCCGTCCGGCCGCTCCTCTGCGTCCCCGCCCAGCGCCGTCAGCATGGCGGCTGTCGCGGCAAGGCGGTCGCTCTCCTTTATTCTCAGCCGCGCCGCGCCCGTGAACTCCGTTGTGCCGGGGCTGACCGCCGCCGCCACCGAGAGCACGGGTACAAGGTCGGGAATGTCCCGCGCGTCAATCACCGCGCCGCCGCGCCTTATCTCCGCCAGCGCCGCCGCCGCGGCACGGTCGCCCTGCGGCGAGTCGGCGGTAAGACCTTCTACAACAATATTATTTTGCGAGATAGCCCCCGCCGTGAGCCAAAAGGCGGCGTTCGACCAGTCGCCCTCCACCTCCGCCGTCTTAGGCGAGCGCAGCGGCCTGCCGCCCTTTACGGCGAATGTGCGGCCGCAAAGCTCGCAGTCCGACCCAAAGCGGCGCAGCGCGCGCACCGTCATGTCTATGTAGCCCGCGCTCTCGATGTCGCCGGTCAGCACAATGCGGCTGTCGCGCCCGAGCAGCGGCAGGGCGAACAGCAGTCCGCTGATGAACTGGCTGGAGACGTTGGCCGCCAGCGTGTAGTCGCCCGCCGTTAGTGTACCCGACACCGAGATAACGTCCGGCTCGGGTCGCGTCAGCACCGCGCCGTGCGCCTCAAGCTCCTCCCAGAGCGGGGAGAGCGGGCGCGCGGGCAGGCGGCCGTGCATTTTTATTTTGCACTCCGCGCCCAGAGCGCAGGCCACGGGCAGCAGAAAGCGCAGGGTGGAGCCGCTCTCGCCCACGTCCAGCACCGCGCCGCGCACGCCGCCGTCCAGCGGTTTGACGCGGAAAACGCCGCCGCTGTAGTCAATGTCCGCGCCCAGAGCGCGCAGGCAGTCCGCCGTGGCGTTTATGTCCGCGGATAGCTGTCCGCAGGCTATCTCCGTCTCTCCGCGCGCTAAAGCCGCGCAGATTAAAAGGCGGTGCGCCTCAGACTTTGAGGCTATGGCTTTTATGCTCCCGCCCAGCTGGCGGGGCGCGATGGTCACTCTCATTGCGTCCTGCTCCTCAATGTGCAAAAAATTCCTTTGCCCGTGCTACCGGCATCGGCTCCACGCGGCAAGCGCCTATTTTCTCCGGCACTATTATGCTCACGCTGTCGCCGGAGCGCTTTTTGTCCGAGAGCATGATGTCGTACAGCTCGTCCAAGCCGTACTCCGTCTCCGTCGGCAGACCGAAGCGGCGCAGACAGCGGATAATTCTCTCCGCGCACTCGGGTGTGCATATGCCCTCGCTCGCCGCCGAGCGCGCCACGGCCGCCAGACCTATGGCCACACTGCACCCGTGGGACAGGGCGAAGCCGCTGCGCTTTTCCACCGCGTGACCCAGCGTGTGGCCAAGGTTCAGCAGGCGGCGGCAGCCGGTTTCAAACTCGTCGGCGTTGACAATGTCGCGCTTCATCTCCACGCAGCGGGCTATGACGTACTCCGTGTCGAAGTCCTGTCCGCGCTGCTCAAGGTGCGTGAACAGCGCCTCGTCGCCCAAAACGCCGTATTTTATGACCTCCGCGCAGCCGTCGGTGAAAACCTCGGGGCGCAGGGTGGCCAGCGTGTCGTAGTCGCAAAGCACAAGCGAGGGCTGGTAAAACGCTCCCGCAAGGTTCTTGCCCGCGTCAAGGTCTATGGCCGTCTTGCCGCCCACGGAGGAGTCCACCGCCGCCAAAAGCGTTGTCGGCAGCTGCACAAAGCTGACGCCGCGCATATAGCTCGCCGCCGCGAAGCCCGCCAAGTCGCCGACGACTCCGCCGCCCAGCGCGGCAATGAGGTCGGTGCGCGTGAGGCGGAAGTCGGCGCAGAAGTTCAGCAGACGTATAAAGCTCTCCGCGTTCTTGCTCTGCTCGCCGCTGGGTATGACAAAGCGCGCGCACTCGTAGCCCGCACCCGCCAGCTCCCGCTCCACGCGCTCGGCATAGAGCGGAGCCACGGTGTCGTCCGTCACCAGCACGCAGCGCACGGCTCTCGGCGTCACGGCTCTTATTCTCTCTCCGCAGCCCGTCAGCAGGCCGGAGCCAATCTGCACCTCGTAGCTCACGGAGGCTTCTACCTTAATAGTTTTCATCCGTCAATCTCTTTCTTTCTTGCCGCGCCGTCCGCCAAGAGAGTGCGCAGCGTTTCCGCGTCGCCGGAGCTTATGGCGTCGCGGTAGCTGCCGAGGCTCGCTATTATGCAGTTCAGCTCGCGCTGGAGATTATCGCCGTTTTCCAAAAACAGCTCTGCCCACATATCGGGGTTCAGCCACGCCACGCGCGTCAGGTCCTTGTAGCTGCCGGCGGAAAAGCCCTTGTGCGCGCCCGCCGTGGGGCTTTTTATATAAGCGTTAGACACAACGTGCGCCAGCTGCGAGGTGAAGGCAATCATCTCGTCGTGCTTCTCCGCCGTGGTGAAGCTGATGCTGCCGAAGCCCACTGGGGCAAGCAGCTCCTTCACGCCCGCCAGCAGTTCCGCGTCGTCAAAGCGCGGCGGCACTATCACCATCGGCGCGCCGTCGAAAAGGTGCGCGCTGGAGTAGCGGTAGCCGGAGTTGTGCGTACCGGCCATGGGGTGGCCGCCGAAGAAGCTGAATCCGTATTTTTCCGCCAGCGCGAAGCCCTCCGCGCAAATGGCGCGTTTCGTGCCGAGGCAGTCTATAACCACCGTGTCGCGGCAGATGCGCGGGGCGTTTTCCCGCAGATAGTCCTCGCTGGCGCGCGGCCACGCGGCCAGCAGCAGCAGCGAACACTGGCTGAGCGTTTCCGGCGTAAGCGCGCCGTCAGCCGCGCCGTCCATGACCGCGAACTGTTCGATGCTCTTGTCAACGTCGCATACCAGCACGCGCACGTCCTCGCTGCGCTTGAAAGCCTTGGCCAGCGAGCCGCCAATAAGCCCGAGGCCGACTATGCCGACCGTCATTGCGCCACCGCCGCAAGCACCTTGCGCACCGTTGCCGCCACCTCGTCATACTGGTCGGGGGTCAGGGACTGCGCGCCGTCGCACAGGGCGTGAATGGGGTCGTTGTGGACCTCTATCATCAGGCCGTCCGCGCCGCAGGCCGCCGCCGCCAGCGCGCAGGGGCGCACGAGCTTGGCAATGCCGGAAGCGTGGCTGGGGTCAACAATGACGGGCAGGTGGCTGAGGTCGTGCAGCATAGGCACGGCGGAGATGTCCAGCGTGTTGCGCGTGTAAGTCTCGAACGTGCGGATTCCGCGCTCGCAGAGTATGACGTTCTCGTTGCCGCCGGACATGATGTACTCGGCGGACATCAGCAGCTCCTTCATCGTGTTGGCAAGGCCGCGCTTGAGCAGTATGGGGTGGTGGGTGCGGCCGAGCTCCTTGAGCAGCTCAAAGTTCTGCATATTGCGCGCGCCGACTTGGATTATGTCCACGTCCTCGAACATATCGAGGTGGTTGATGTTCATTATTTCGGAGATAAGCGGCAGACCGGTGACCTTTTTGGCCTCCATCAGCAGCTCCAGACCCTCGGCCTTGAGACCTTGGAAGTCATAGGGGGAGGTACGAGGCTTGAAAGCGCCGCCGCGCAGCACGTTTGCGCCCGCCGCCTTTACGCGCTCTGCGACAAGGATAATTTGGTCGTGCGTCTCCACGGAGCAGGGGCCGGCTATCATGCAGAAGCTGCCGCCGCCAATCTGCGTACCGTTTGCCAGCGTGACAACGGTGTCGTCCGGGTGGAACTTGCGGTTGCACTTTTTGAAGGGCTCGCTGACGACCTTGACCGACTCGACCATGTCCAGACTTGCCAGCAGGTCAACGTCGATGTTGCGGGTGTTGCCCACGAGGCCGAGGACGGTGTACTCGTGACCCTCGCTGACGTTCACGTCAACATTCTGGTTCTTGAGCCAGTTGATGAGCAATTCTGTCTGCTCCTTGGTGGTTCCGTGCTTTAATACTGCTACCATTTTTCTTTTCCCCTTTGTGTGGAATTAAATATGATGTGAAGTTTCTCGGTTTTCCAAAAAAATAATGACCGCCGAGCTTTTGAGCTTCGTGCAGTCATCAGAATTTTTTCGGGTATTTTCGACGATGAGCGCGGCACAAAGCCCTATTACCTTCCGAATGCAAAGTAATAGGCTGCGAAATATGCTGCGTATGCGCTCTTCATTGGCCGAACCTGCCCTTTCCAAGAATAAATGTATTATATCGCCCCCGGCTCTCTTTGTCAAATCCGTCCGCGCCCAAACGCCAACAAAATGCTAACGCCGTTTGCAAAATTTTTTGTGCATACTGCCCGTAAGCACAGGGGAGTTTTTGTGTAGCGGCAACACGGGTAAAATTTTATGCTTAAAACCACTTGCATCGCGGCAAACGATGTGCTATAATGCGTTTTGCGCTTTGTAACCACGCTTTGCGTACTCAAGGCAGCTCAAAATGACAGGAGTTTTTACCCATGAAAGCAGGAATACATCCCGACTATAAACCGACCACTATCCGCTGCGCCTGCGGCGAGGTTATCGAGACCCGCAGCACCCGTCAGAACATCACCGTTGAAATCTGCTCCAAATGCCACCCGTTCTACACCGGCAAGCAGAAGCTCGTCGATACCAGCGGCCGCGTGGATAAGTTCAACAAAAAATACGGCCTCGGCTAAGCGCCGACAGCGCGCACAGCCTGCCTTACGGCAATCAATTCAGCAAACAAATCGCCCTGATGCGTTTTTCTCCGCATCGGGGCGATTTTTATTTTATATTATTTTCTCAACTGCCGCCTGAATCTCGCAGGCAAGCCGGTACTGTTCATTACCCCTAAAAGGAATAATGTTTCGGCTGTTCAGAGAATTTGTTCTGTCCGCCGCCGTTTGGAAGAATATATTTCCCGCAGTAATAGCGCCGGGTTTTTTCACTGACACCGCCACGATTTTGTCAAACGGCAAAAATCTGCTGTTGTTCTTTTCCGTGATGTGTACGCCCGTATCATCTATGACAGCATGACGAACATCTGCGCCTATTTCATATTTCATAAGTTATTAACCTCCTCGCGTTTCTATACTTTCGCCGGTATAGCTCTTTACCATATTATATACGTCCATAACGATAAGCTGGCGAACGGTCAGCGCGGGTTCCTTTTGCCGCTCGGAGATTCTTATTTCCGCCGTTCGTCTTGCCTCCGCCCGCTGGGGCGGTTCAAGATGTTTGCAAAGGGCGTTGAACAAGTCGGAAAACTCCACGTCGCTCATCTCTTCCAAGCCCTCTATGCTCTCCGCGAACCTGTAGGCCTCGGTTTTCAGGCCGCCCATGAACGTCTGCCCCAGACCGTGCAGGAAATCGGCCATTCCGTCAGCAAGCTCTTTGTCGCTGCCGGTAAGATTTTTGTATGTCTCTGTATCAAGATAAGACGCTCCCTCGGCTTGGGCTTCGCCTTCCTTGGGCGCATACGTTGACGGCAGCTCATAAGGCTCCTGCGCCCACGCCATTTCACGTTCCACGGAATATACGCGCGGCGTCGGCTTCTCCATATCGGGAAAGTCCTTGTAGATTTTCTTCAGCACCTTTTTCACGGACAGCTTCGGGTTCAGCACAAGGCCCGTTTCGTAGGCCAGCGCCGCCTCCTGCGCCTCGCCGCGTTCGGCAAGCAAATCACCCAAGCGCTTATATGTCAGCGCGAGCTGATAATGTGACATCTCCAAGCTGACTTTTTGCGCCTCCAGCAGCGGATATACCTTCTCCCTTGCCTCCCGCCAATCCGACAAGCCGCCGCTAACCTCGTCCAGCGCAGCCTCGATAGCCTCGTTCCGTACGTAAGGCGAACAATCCGAACTATTTATACTGTAATTGTCCACAAAGTCCACCGCCTTTTCTCCCATAATCATTTCGCCTTCCCAAATCACAGTGCTGCTCTTTGGGAAGGCGATTAACGTCTTTTTCGGCAAGAGTCGCCTCCGCCGCGTGTGCGGAGGCGAGGCGGAACAGCTGTTCCGCGCGCCCTTGCGTTATTTTAGCTTTTGTCGGTGCGGCGCTGTCTTACTCCGTGACAGCCGTGGTGTCGGCGAGGAGGACTATTATCTTGGAAATCTCCGCGCGGGACAGGGTGTTGTCGGGGGTGAAGGTGCCGTCGCCGTTGCCGTTGATGACGCCCAGCTCCACAAGCGCGGAGACTATCGCGTCGTCGCAGTCGGTGAAGCCGGTGGCGGCGTCGCTGCCCTCAATGCCGTAAACCGCGGCGGCGAGGGTGCAGAAGTCAAGGCGGGTGATGTCAGCGTCGGCGTCAACGCCCTCCTCAACATATCCGGCCTCAACAGCGGCGGTGACATAGGGCTCTGCCCAGCCCTCGCCGGTGACATCGGAGGCTTCCATAATGTCGGCGGAGACAAGCAGGAGCTTGAGAGCCTGACCCCAAGTCAGCAGGTCGCTGGGGCCGTAGGTGCCGTCGCCGTTGCCGGCCACGATGCCGTCATTGTACAGCGCAAACACGTAGCTGCTGAACCAGTCGGAGGCGGAAACGTCGCTGAACGGGCTGAGGATATAGGTCTGGTCGGCTCTGGTCTCGCCGTAAGCCTCGGCGGTGATGGTGCCGCCCAGAACGTCGGTTATGTAGGCGATAACGGCCTCGTCCATAGGCGTGCCGGTGTCCATAACGGTGGAGACGGAGAAGGCGTAGTAGGTGTCGCCGCCGGCGGCAAGGAAGTCATTGGTGACAACGGCGTAGGTCGCGTTCTCGTCAAAGGGCTGGCCGTTGATGGAGGTGATGGTTACGCGCTGGATGCTGTTCGGGCCGTAGTAGGTGGAGCCTTCGTACTGCTCGCCTTGGTCGTAGGGAACAGTGGTGTCGATGGTGAACTCAATGCCGGAGGTCTGGGGATAAGCGCCGATGGCCTCGGGCGTGGAGTAAGTGGAGGCCTCGAGGCTCTCCAGCAGCACAGCGCCGCTGACATAGACAACCGCGACGGTGTTGCCGAAGGGCAGCACGGTGTTGATGTCGTTCATGGTAATGTCGCCGGCCTCGATGGTGGCGCGGATTCCGCCGCCGTTGGTCACGCCGACAATGTTCTCCTCGGCAATGCCGAGAGTGTCAACGCCGTCCTTGGTGACGTACCAGACGAGCGCGTCGGTGATGAGGTCGCCGAGGTTGGTGGCCTGAGTGCGCACGCCGGGGTCGCGCTCGCCGTTGAGGACGACTTCGGTGGTGGCAAAGACCTCGCCGTAGACGGCTTCAATCTCGTTTATAATGGCCTGAGCGGCGGCGGCGACGGTCTCGTCGGTGGCGGTGTAGGCGGCAAGGTCAACAAGGTAGTTGCTGATTTCGCCCTCGCTGCTGATTTCGATAACGCCGATGTTGGCGAACTGGGTGCCGGTGGACTGGATGGGCTCGCCGTTGTCGCCCGCGGTCATAACGGTGTGGGAGTGGCCGTCTATCAGGAAGTCGGCGCCGGTGATGTTGTTCCACAGGTCGTAGGAGCGGTTGGGCTCGCTCTCGCCGTCAACGCCGAGGTGGACAAGGCCGATGACGAGGTCGCAGTCGGACATGGAGTCGATTTCGGCCTGAGCCGCAGCGTACATCTCCTCCTCCGCGAGGAAGGTCACGCCCTGAATCTTGGCGGGGTGAGCCTTGGTAGCGGTCTCGGGGGTCTCGAGGCCGAAGAAGCCAATTTTCAGGCCGCTTTCGGTGGTGTAAACGGTGGAGCCGTCGAAGGCCTGCTCGCCGTTATACAGGATATTGGCGCTGATGTAGTCGAACTCGGCCTCGCCCATGATGTTCACAAGGTTTTCGTAGCCGTAGTCAAACTCGTGGTTGCCGAAGGTAACGACGTCGTAGCCGACGGCATTCATCAGCTCAACAGCGGTCGCGCCCTGAGAGGTGCTGACATAGGTGCTGCCCTGAATGTAGTCGCCCGCGTCCACGAGCACGACCTCGGCGCCCGCGGCCTCGTAGTCGGCCTTGAGTGCGGCGATGGAGGCGTAGCCGGTGATGGCTCCGTGTACGTCGTTGGAGTGGAGAATTACGGTGGTTCCGGTGTAGTCGCCCTCTACGGTGAAAGGCTCGACCTCCGCGGTCTCCTCGTCATCGGCCATAACGCCGACGGACAGCGAGAACACCATGCAGAGCGCCAGCGTCACCGCGAGCAGCTTTCTGAACTTGTTCATTGTGAGTATTCCTCCCGATTTTTAGATTTTTTGGGCTGGAAGATTGCCCAGACGCGGTTATTATACAACATAATTCCGCACATTACAAACAATTTGTTTTTGAACTATAAAATTTTTTGCGGCTCTCGCCCTTATTTAAGGTTAGTTTCAGCATAAGGACGTATATTATCCGTGAAATAAAGCAGAGAAATTATCTTAATTTGAACATTATCACCAAATCAGGAGGCTGAAATGAAAGCATTTTATAAAATTTCCGCCGTCGCCGCGGCGCTGGCCATGTGCCTGCTCAGCGGCTGCGGCAGCACAGGAGAGAGCGCTTCCGGCTCGTCGCTCACCGCCACTGACGGCTGCGAAGCGGAGATAACATTCTCCGAATCTGGCGCGGAGGTCTACGGCTCCGGCGCTTCCGCCTCGGGCAGCATCGTCACAATAACCTCCGAGGGCACCTACGTTGTCAGCGGTGAGTGCTCGGACGGCCAGCTCACCGTTGCCGCGAGCGACGGCGCGGACGTGACGCTTGTGCTCAGCGGCCTGACGCTCACAAATTCCGCCGACAGCGCCGTTTACGCCGAGACGGCCAACAACGTCTACGTCGTCCTCACCGAGGGCACGGAAAACGTGCTGACCTCCGGCGCGGAGACGGAGATTACCGCCGACGCTGCCGACGACACCGCTTCCGGCGGCGCGCTGCAGGCCAAGTGCGACCTTGAGCTCAGCGGCGACGGCTCGCTGACCGTGTACGGCTACGTCAACAACGGCATACAGTCCAGCGACGACCTTGTAATCAGCTCCGGCAGCATAACCGTCACGGCGGTCAACAACGGCATAAAGGGCAAGGACTCCGTGACAATAACCGGCGGCACGATAAACGTGACCTGCGGCAACGACGGCATAAAAGCCGACAACGACACCGACTCCGCCAAGGGCTGGATTGAGATTACCGGCGGCGACATCACCATAAACGCGCTGGGCGACGGCATTTCCGCGCTCACTGACCTGACCGTGACCGGCGGCACGTTCAACATCATCTCCGGCGACGGCACCGAGGCGCAGACTATGGACGACTGGTTCGGCGGCGTCACAATAGAGGACGGCACGGCCACGCTGGCCGACGGCACAACCGTTGACATCTCCGACGCAATGACAGCCGACGGCGAAGCGAGCGGCGAGAGCGGAGACACCGCGCCCGAAATTGGCGGAGGCCGCGGCGGCATGGGCGGCGGTGGCGGCCGCGGAGATGGCGGCGGCATGATGAACGGCGGCGCGGGCGGCAGCGAGCAAAGCGCCGACGGCACTGTGACCGCGGCGGCCTACGTCACGACGGCGGACACCGACGACGCTGCCGCGCCGGAGATGAGCGGCCAGCTCAACGGCGAAGCACCTGCGGATATGCCGGAAATGGGCGGCGACGCACCTGATATGAACGGGGAAGCGCCGGAGATGAACGGCGAGGCTCCCGACATGAACGGAGAAATGCCCGAGATGAACGGCAATATGTCCGAAATGGGCGGCAGCCGCGGCGGTATGGGCGGCGGCGGTGGCCGCGGCGGCTGGGACGACATGGGCAACCTCTGGAGCGACAGCGTTTCCGACAGCCTCGCCTACAGCTGCAAGGGCATAAAGTGCGACGGCGATATGCTCATAAGCGGCGGCACGTTCGTCATCACCGCCACCGACCACGCCATACACTCCGCGGGCACAATAACCGTCACCGGCGGCACGTTTGACATCAGCTCCAGCGCGGGTAAGGGCTTCTCCGCCCACGGAGATTTGACGATTGACGACGGCGCGATAACGATAACCAAGGCCACGGAGGGCATAGAGTCCAAGGCCACACTGACAATAAACGGCGGCGTAATCGACGTGACCTGCTCCGACGACGGCCTGAACGCCGGCGGCACAGACTACAGCGCGACCCACTCCGTCATTATAAACGGCGGCGAGCTGACAATCACGGCGGGCGGCGACGGAATAGACTCCAACGGCGATTTGACCGTGAACGGCGGCACAACCTACGTCTGGTGTACCAGCGGCGGCGCGGACAGCGCGCTGGACGTGGGCACGGAAAACGGCGGCAGGGCAACCGTGAACGGCGGCACCATATTGGCGCTCGGCCCCAGCGGCATGGCGGAGAGCTTCTCCGGCGGCGACCAGAGCTACATCAGCTACCGCCTGACCGCCGCCGCGGGCGACACGCTGACCATACTTGACAGCACCGGCGCCTCCGTGTTCACCGCAACCCTCCCCATAAGCGGCAGCCACATAGTGTTCTCCTCCTCTGATATAGTAAGCGGCGAGAGCTACAGCGTGGAGGTTGGGTAAACAGATAATAGACAACAAATAACCGCAGGCCGGAGCGTATGCTCCGGCCTGTATGCTGTATTACGGCAGAAATTTTCTTGTTCTGATTTAATCCAAATCGGTATATTTATCGCTACTGTTGCGTCTGTAATTATACAGCTCCGCAACAAGTAAAAATTTATGCCGCCTCGCAGAACTACTGTCGTCTGCGCGGCGGCGTAACTTTTTATTAAGCACAGCCAAGCGGCTTCGGGTCATTCGGCCATTGCGTTGAGCTTGCTGGCCATCTGGGACTTTTTGTTCGCGGCCTTGTTCTTGTGAATCAGGCGCTTGCAAGCGGCCTTGTCCACAGCCTTGGCAGCAACTTTATAGGCACTGACGGCAGTTTCCTTGTTGCCCTCGGCGACTGCTGCGTCGAACTTCTTGAGTGTAGTTTTGAGGGCGGTTCTCTCCGCCTTGTTGCGTGCGTATGCGGCCTTGGAAAGCTGGTCGCGCTTTGCAGAAGATTTGATGTTGGGCATATCTTTTTCGCCACCTCCTCCTATAAAATTGAGCCGAAATTACATCACCTGTCGGCTCGTGGATATATATTTTAGCATCTGCGCGCAGAAAAATCAAGAGTTTTTTTGATTTTTTCAAGATTTTTTAATGCATAGCCCGCGCCGCCGCGGTTGATACTAAGTGTAGTGAAAATTTCGGGGGCAGACCCCAAAATAGGGAGTGTGCGAAAGATGAACAACGCAGTCAGAACCGACTTGGCGCTTGAAGCGCGCGAGCTTTGGCGCGAGGGCGCGGCCGCGGGCGAGGCGCTCGCCGGCGTGGAGGCGCACGAGATTGCCCGCGGAGCCATAACCGTCTCCGCCGTGGACATTCTGGACGCCGAGGGAGAGCGGGCGCTGGGCAAACCCCGCGGGCGCTACGTCACCGTGGAGCTGGACGCGCTCGCCAGACGCGAGGAAAACGCCTTTGCCGATGCCTGCACCGCCATTTCCGAGCAGCTGAACAGCCTCCTAAAATTGGAAGATAACGAAAGCGTGCTTGTAGCCGGCCTCGGCAACCGCGGCATCACGCCGGATGCCGTGGGGCCGGAGACTATCGACTGGGTTATGGCGACGCGGCACCTGAAGCAGACGTTGCCGGAGGACTTCGCGGCTTTCCGCCCCGTGAGCGCGGTTTGCAGCGGCGTGCTGGGCACAACCGGCGTGGAGAGCGGCGAGCTTATTGCCGCCGTTGCCGAGCGTGTGCAGCCCGACGCGATAATCGCCATTGACGCGCTGGCCGCCCGCAGCATTGACCGCCTCTGCCGCACTGTGCAGCTTAGCGACACGGGCATAGTCCCCGGCTCCGGCGTGGGCAACGCGCGCACGGCGCTCAGCCGCGAGACTATAGGCGTGCCGGTCATCGCAGTCGGTGTGCCGACTGTTGTGGACGCGGGTACACTCGTGGCCGACTTGGCGCGCAGCACGGGGCTGGACGCCGAGAGCGCAGCAATACGCGGCGGCGAAAAGCTCATTGTCACCCCGCGCGACATCGACAAGAACATCCGTGACGCGGCGAAGCTGATTGGCTATTCAATAAACTTGGCGCTGCACAGCGGGCTGACGCTCGCCGACGTGGACGTGCTGCTGTCTTAGAGTGTACAGCGGAAGCAGTGCCACTCCTCCTCGTGCGCGTGCTCGGCAATTTTTAGCCCCGCGGCCTCGAGCGCGGCGCGCACCTCCGCCTCGCGTCCGTCGATTATGCCCGACGTGATAAACTGCGCGCCCTCGGCCATGAATTGCTTGACAAGCGCAGCGAGGGGAATTATCACGTCAGCGACGATGTTGGCCAGCACCACATCATAGCCGCCGCCCAGCCGCGCGCGCATACCCGCGTCGGCCAGCACGTCTCCGGCATATATCACAAAACGCGCGGGGTCAATGTCGTTGAGCGCGGCATTATTCGCCGCTACGTCGGGCGCTTTGGGGTCAACGTCGCAGCCCGCGACGCTCTCCGCGCCCAGCACCATTGCTCCTATACCGAGTATGCCGCTGCCGCAGCCGAGGTCGAGTACGCGCCTGCCCGCCAAATTCAGCTTCTCCAACTGCTTGAGGCACATCCGCGTCGTCGCGTGGCTGCCGGTGCCGAATATCAGTCCCGGGTCAAGCCGCAGCGCCGTACGCCCGCCCAGCTCCGGCTGCTCCCACTCAGGCACAACCAACAGCTTTTCGCCAATCTCAATCGGCTTGTAGAACTCGCGCCAGTTATTTTCCCAGTCGCTGTCCTCTATATATGCCACCTGCGGCTCCGTGCCGAGCGCGCTTTTGATATTTTTCAGCGTATCGCGCCCACTGTCGTCGTCAGGCAGATAAAACTTGATGCGCGAGAGCCCCTTGAACCTGTTTTCCAGCTCGTCGTCTACATAGTCCCAATACTTGCGGTTGTTTTCGAGGAAGTCGCGGAAGTCCGCCTCGTCCTCCACAACCATGCCGTCAACGCCCAAGTCGGCAAGACGGGCGCAGAGCGTGTCCGCGTCTCCGTTTTCTATAGGCAGCGCGGCCTCAATCCAGCGCATTTAATCACAACCTTTCCGCATTGAATTTTATCCTCTCTCGCGCCGACTGTCAAGCTAATGTTTCACGTGAAACAATTTCGCGGGTGCGGCTACATAAAAGTCGAAAAAATTTTAAAATGTTTCACGTGAAACATTGAAAAACAGAGACGCAGCTGTTATAATAGCCGAAAGTGGCCGCGGAACACGGTCAAAGGAGGCGAACATGGCAAAGATAATCTCTATAGCCAATCAAAAAGGCGGGGTGGGCAAGACCACAACCGCAGTCAACTTTTGCGCCTCGCTCAAGCACAGGGGACGGCGAGTGCTGCTGTGCGACTGCGACCCGCAGGCCAACGCGACATCAGGCATGGGCGTGAGCAAGGCAGGACACGCCGGAGTATACGACATAATGGTGCGCTCTCTGCCGGCAGCAGAGGCCATAGTCAACACAAAGTTTGGGGACGTTCTGCCCTCTAACGGCGACCTTGCGGGCGCGAACGTGGAGCTTGTGGACGTGGAAAACCGCGAATTTATGCTGAAAGAGGCGCTAAAGCCACTGGAGGAGCAGTACGACTACATCATCTTAGACTGCCCGCCTTCGCTGGAGCTGCTGACGCTGAACACGCTCTGCGCCTCAAACACAGTACTGGTGCCGGTGCAGTGCGAATACTACGCGCTGGAGGGGCTGAGCGACCTCACGGACACCATACGCGCGGTCAACCGCAGCTTCAACCACGAGTTGGAGATAGAGGGCGTGGTGCTGACGATGTACGACAGCCGCACACGCCTGTCGATTGACGTGGCGGAGGCGGTGCGCAAGCACTTCGGCAGTAAAGTCTATGAGACGGCCATACCGCGCAACGTGCGCCTGAGCGAAGCGCCGAGCCACGGAATGCCCTGCTTGGGCTACGACAGAATGAGCAAGGGCGCGCGCGCCTACCTGAGAATGACGAATGAATTTCTAAAAAGGCAGTAAGGAGAGTATTTATGGCACAGCGAAGTACAAAGCGCGGATTGGGAGCCGGAGTTGACGCGCTGTTCAGAGAACAGGGAGAGGACGAACGGAGCATCAGCTTTGTACCAATTTCGCGCGTAGAACCGCGGCAGGACCAGCCAAGGCACAGCTTTGACGAAGATTCACTTGCCGAATTAGCGGACTCCATCAGCCGACACGGCCTCATACAGCCGATAACCGTGCGGAGAATGAACGGAGGGTATTATCAAATTATCGCCGGTGAGCGCCGCTGGCGCGCCTCGCGCCTCGCCGGACTGACAGAGGTGCCGGTGCGCGTCATAGAGGCCGACGACAAAAAGGCCACGGAATTAGCGCTAGTGGAAAACCTACAGCGCGAGGACTTGAACCCAATAGAAGAGGCAAGAGGCTACCGCGCGCTTATGGACGGCTACGGACTGACGCAGGAGGAGGCCGCGGCCGCGGTGGGGAAGTCCCGTCCAGCCGTTGCCAACGCTCTGCGCCTGCTGGGGCTAACGGAGCCGGTGCTGGAAATGGTGGAGCGCGGCGAGCTCTCCGCCGGTCACGCCCGCGCGCTGCTGACGCTGCCCGACGCCAAAACGCAGTTAGAGCTGGCGAACGCGGTCAAGGAAAAGCACCTTTCAGTGCGCCAGACGGAGGCTCTGGCGGCCAAGCTGGGCAAGGCGGTGCGTGAGCAGCAGCCGCCGAAAGCCGAAAACATAGTCGTCAACTACACCCGCGAGGTGGAGAAGGAGCTGGAGGGCGTGCTGGGGCGCAAGGTTCGCCTCGCAGACGGCAAAAAAGGCGGCAAAATAGAGCTTGAATACTACGGCGCGGGCGACCGCGAGGAGCTTATAAACGATTTGCTCCTATTCGGCAAAATGCGCCATAGCAAAAACAATAAATCCAACTGATAATCAAAATTAAATTTTCAAACGGAGAGACGGAAAAATGCTGGACATCAAATTTATACGCGAAAATCCCGACGCAGTTAAGGAGAACATCAAGAAAAAATTTCAGGACGCAAGACTGCCGCTGGTGGACGAGGTTATAGCGCTGGACGCGCAGCACCGCGCCGCCATAACCGAGGCCAGCGACCTGCGCGCCAAGCGCAACAGCCTGAGCAAGCAAATTGGTATGCTCATGGGTCAGGCCAAAAAAGACCCCAGCAAGCTGGCGGAGGCCGAGGCGGTCAAGGCGCAGGTTGCGGCAAACGCCGCGCGTCTGGCGGAGCTTGAGCAGAGCGAGACGGAGCTGAGCGCGAAAATACACGAAATCATGCTGCAAATACCCAATATTATCGACCCCAGCGTGCCCATAGGCCCCGACGACAGCGCCAACGTGGAGGTCGAGCGCTTCGGCGAGCCGCTTGTGCCGAACTTCGAGATTCCCTATCACACCCAAATCATGGAATCCTTTGACGGCGTAGACATGGACGCCGCGGGGCGCGTTGCGGGCAACGGTTTCTATTATCTTATGGGAGATATTGCCAGGCTGCATTCCGGAGTGTTGGCCTACGCGCGCGACTTTATGATTGACAAGGGCTTCACCTACTGCATACCGCCGTTTATGATTCACGGCAACGTCGTCGAGGGCGTTATGAGCCAGACGGACATGGACGCCATGATGTACAAGATAGAGGGCGAAGACTTGTACCTGATAGGCACGAGCGAGCACTCCATGATAGGCAAATTTATCGGCCAGATTATCCCCGAAGCCAGCCTGCCGCAGACGCTGACGAGCTATTCGCCCTGCTTCCGCAAGGAAAAGGGCGCACACGGCATTGAAGAGCGCGGCGTTTACCGCATACACCAGTTTGAAAAGCAGGAGATGATAGTCGTCTGCCGCCCTGAGGAGAGCATGGACTGGTACGAAAAGATGTGGCGCTGGTCGGTCGAGCTGTTCCGCTCGCTGGAAATCCCCGTGCGCCAGCTGGAGTGCTGCTCCGGCGACTTGGCGGACTTGAAGGTCAAGAGCTGCGACATAGAGGCGTGGAGCCCGCGCCAGCAGAAATACTTCGAGGTCTGCTCCTGCTCCAACCTCGGCGACGCGCAGGCGCGCAGACTGAAAATGCGCGTAAAGGGCGCGGACGGCTCCATGTACCTGCCGCATACGCTCAACAACACCGTTGTCGCCCCGCCGCGTATGCTCATCGCGCTGCTGGAAAACCACCTGCAGGCCGACGGCTCCGTCACAGTGCCGGAAGTGCTGCGCCCCTATGTCGGCGGCAAGGCGCTGCTCGTGCCGAAAAAAGGCTGAAATAATTAAAAAGCCGGCTTTGCCGGTCAAAAATAAATAAAAAAGAGAGGAAGTTCAAAACCATGAAAAAATTTGTCAAAGAGTTCCGCGACTTTATCATGCGCGGCAACGTGCTGGACATGGCCGTCGGCGTTATCATCGCCACCGCGTTCAGCTCAATCACCACCTCGCTCATCAACGACGTATTCATGCCGTTTATCGGCTGGATTATCGGCGACATCGACCTTGCCGCGCTGAATATTGAGCTGAGTCCCGCCGTGATGGAGGGCGGCGAGGTCGTAACAGAGGCCGTGGTTATCGGCATCGGTACGTTCATTTCCGCCATAATCAACTTCATTCTTGTGGCGCTCGTCGTGTTCTTCATCGTCAAGGGCTTTAACAAGGCGCACGAGATGAGCGAAAAGAAGAAAAAGGCTGAGGAAGCCGCCGCACCCGCCGAGCCTGCCGGCCCGACAACCGAGCAGCTGCTCGCTGAGATTCTGGAGGAGCTGAAATCAAAGAACAAGTAACCGCGCGCCAAGCGAAAAAATATAATAAGGGGGGCTTTGTGTGGACGAAAGCAGAAAGATAATCGAGTTCAAGGGTATTGCCCGCAGCTTTGACGGACAGATGGTGCTCAAAGGAGTGTCGCTGGATATTTACGACAACGAGTTCGTTACGCTGCTGGGACCGTCTGGCTGCGGCAAGACAACGCTGCTGCGCATCTTAGGCGGATTTCTCACCCCCGGCGAAGGTCGGGTCTGGTTCAAGGGCGAGGACATAACGGCTCTGCCGCCCTACAAGCGGGACATAAACACTGTGTTTCAGAAATATGCCCTTTTTCCGCACATGGACGTTTACGACAACGTGGCCTTCGGTCTGAAAATAAAAAAGCAGCCGAAGGACGTTATCGCGCAGAAGGTCATGCGAATGCTCCGCCTTGTTAATCTTGAATCCTGCGCGCACCGCTCCGTTAATGAGCTCAGCGGCGGACAGCAGCAGCGCATCGCCATTGCCCGCGCGCTTGTCAACGAGCCGAGCGTGCTGCTGCTGGACGAGCCTCTAAGCGCTCTTGACCTCAAGCTGCGCAAGGAAATGCAGCTGGAGCTCAAGCGCATACAGTCCGAGGTCGGCATAGCGTTTATTTTCGTCACGCACGACCAAGAGGAAGCCCTCACCATGAGCGACCGCATTGTTGTAATGCGCGACGGTGAAATTCAGCAGGTCGGCACGCCGGAGGAGATTTATAACCGCCCCGTCAGCCGCTTTGTCGCCGGCTTCATCGGCGAGACGAACATCATAGAGGGCGCAATGGCCGCGGAGGACACTGTGCGCTTTGAGGACAAAAACTTCCCCTGCACCCAGCGCGGCTTCGAGGCCGGCCGCCCCGTGGACGTTGTCATCAGGCCGGAGGATTTGCACATCGTCCGCCGCGAGGACGGTATGCTCAAGGGCGTAGTCCGCGAGCAGGTGTTCAAGGGCGTTTACTACGACACCGTGGTCGAAACGCGCCTCGGCACCTCCATCACCGTGAAAATGCACGTCAGCGAGGATAAGCCCGTTGTCAACAATGAGGCGGGCGAGATGATAAGCGCGAACAATTTCTTTCTGGACGCCAGCGACGTTGACGAGCTGGACGACCCCCGCGTTGTCGCTCTGGCCTCCGCCGAGGCATGGGACGCCGCCACGGGCGAGCGCGTCTCCATAAAAAGCGTGGAGTACGACATTAAGAAGGCCGCCGGAGCCTATAAGGTCACGTTCTCCACGGCGGAGGACACCTCCATCACCGTCGAGGCCGTCGTGCGCGAGGAAAACCGCGCGGTCAGCACCGTGTTCCGCGAGGAAATTTACGCGATGGACTTCTTCGTCAAGACGGACGACATTTTAGACTCTATGGCGCTGGACACCGACCTGCGCACATGGGCCAACGCCTCCGCTTGGAGCCTCACGGACGGCGCGGAGGTCGCCGTAACCGAAGTGCGCTACGACTTTGACGCCGATAATATAGTCCCCGGCGTCTATGACGTGACGTTTTCCACTCTGGGCTACCGCTACCGCGTTTCCACAACGCTCTGCCTGCCGGAGGAGACGGAGGTCGGACTTAGCTTCGACCCCGAGGACATCCACCTCATGGCAAAGGAGGGCGGAGGATGAAGCGTTTCACGGCAATGAGCTGCCCCTACATCGCGTGGATAGCGGTGATGATTGGCGTGCCGATGATACTAATCGTGTTCTACGCCTTCACCGTGGAGGGCAACGACGTGGCAACGGTGAGGTTCAGCCTCTCCAACTTCGTGCGCTTCGTCACGGACGCCACGTTTTTGCAGGTGCTGGGACTGTCCATTTACATCGCGCTGCTGACAACGGTTATCTGCGTGGTCTTGGGCTATCCCGTGGCCTACGTCATATCCCGCGCCCCCGGCCGCCACAACATGATTCTCATTCTGCTCATAACTATGCCCACTTGGATAAATATGCTGGTGCGCACCTATGCGTGGATGGGCATTTTGCAGTCGGGCGGCGTGCTCTCGACAATTTTAGGCTGGTTCGGCTTGGAGGACGTGACGCTGCTGTACACCGACTTTGCCGTCGTGCTCGGCATGGTGTATAACTTCATACCGTTTATGATTTTGCAGATTCACACCTCCCTCGCCAAGATGGACGGCAGCTTGGCCGAGGCGGCGGGCGACCTCGGCGCCAACGCCGTGCAGACATTTCTGCGCGTCACGCTGCCGCTGTCGCTGCCGGGCATCATCTCCGGCATAACGCTGGTGTTCCTGCCCGCGGTCAGCTCGTTCTTCATTCCCAAGCTGCTGGGCGGCGGACAGTACGTGCTGGTCGGCAACATCATTGAAAATCAGTTCCTGACCGCCGGAGACTGGAACTTCGGCAGCGCCATTTCGCTGATAATGGCCGTCATAATCATGATTTCCATGTACCTGACCCGCCGCGCGGAGCGCCGTGTCAGCGCAGACAGGGGGTGAGCGCGGATGAAAAAAAGCCGCAAGCTGCCCTCGAGGGTGATAATCATCCTCACAATGCTGTTTTTCTACCTGCCTATACTCTACATCATCATTTTTTCGTTCAACGACTCGCGCTCGCTGACCCACTTCAGCGGCTTCTCGCTGCAATGGTACGAAAAGATGTTCGCCGACGACACCATGATGGCGGCAGTTTTCTACACCATATTGGTGGCGGTGCTGGCAACGGCCATTTCAACAATCGTCGGCACGATAACCGCCATCGGCCTCTCGCGCTCGCACAGGATATTGCAGGCGGCGGTGCAGCGCATAAACGACCTGCCGGTGATGAACCCCGACATTATAACCGGCATCGGCCTGCTGATGCTCTTTTCCGCGCTGGCAGTGGGCAAGGGCTTTATGACGATGCTCTTGGCGCACATCATGTTCTGCATACCCTATGTCATGCTCTCCGTCAGCCCCAAGCTGCGCTCGCTTGACCCCAACCTGACCGACGCGGCAATGGACCTCGGCGCAACGCCGTGGCAGGCGATATGGCGCGTCATAGTTCCGCAGATAAAGCCCGGCATAATCTCCGGCGCGCTCATCGCTTTCACCATGAGCTTTGACGACTTCGTCATATCCTACTTCGTCACGGGCAACGGCGTGCAGAACATCTCCATTCTGGTCTACACAATGTCCAAGCGCGTCAACCCGTCCATAAACGCGCTGTCCACGCTGGTCATCGTCATTATCACGCTCTGCCTCGGCATAGCCAACCTTGTGCCCATAGTGCGCGAGCGGCGCGCCAAGGCGCTGGCGGAGGGCGAGGGCAAGCCCGCAATGAGCCGCGGGAAGCGCCGTGCGCTCTGCGCTGCGGTCGCCTGCGTTGTCGTTATCGCGGTCGCCGCCGTCGGCATAGGCGGCAGCGCTGCCAAAACTGCGAGGACGCAGGAGGCCATTGCCAAATACGGCTCCGCCACGCTCAAGCTCTATATCTGGGGCGAATATCTGGGCGAGAACGTCATTTCCGACTTTGAATCACAGTACGGCGTGGACGTTATCGTCGAGTATTTCGATTCCAACGAGATGATGTACACAAAGCTGCAGGCCGGCGACAGCTACGACCTGCTCGTGCCGTCGGACTACATGATTGAACGGCTCATAGAAAACGATATGCTGCAAAAGCTCGACCTGAGCCTGATACCCAACCGCGAGAACCTGACGGACAGCCTGCTTGAGCTGGACTGCGACCCCGAAGGGGAGTACGCCGTGCCGTACTTCTGGGGCAGCGTGGGACTTGTCTATAACCACGAAAACGTAGACCCCGCGGTTGTGGAAGCCGAGGGCTGGGACATCCTGCTGGACACCGATTACGCCGGACGCATCTATATGTACGACTCCGAACGCGACTCGTTTATGACCGCGCTCAAGGCGCTGGGTTACTCCATGAACACGGATAACGAGCAGGAGCTGCAGGAGGCCTACGAGTGGCTGATGCAGTGCAACGCCGCAATGTCGCCTGTCTACGTCACCGACGAGGTCATAGACAACATGATAAGCGGCGCCAAGGATATAGCCGTCGTCTACTCCGGCGACGCCACGGTCATCTTGGACGAAAACGAGGACATGAGCTACTGCGAGCCCTATCAGGGAACCAACATCTGGGTGGACGCAATGGTTATCCCCGCCAACGCGGAAAACCCGCTGCTGGCGCACGAGTTCATAAACTTCGTCCTCACCTACGAGGCCAGCTACGACAACTCCGAAACCGTCGGCTACGCCTCCCCCAACGCGCAGGTGCTGGAGGAGATGAGCGGCGAAATGGGTCTTTACGAGGAAAACGAAGCCTATCTGCCGCGCACGGACTATGAGTTGGACGAGATGTTCCACAATAACGACACTCTCCGCCGCACCCTCTCCGAGCTGTGGATAAAGGTCAAGGCGTCCTAAGTAAGCGGAGAAAAGTCACCAAAACAAACCAAAAAAGGCGCTGCCGGAGCTTTTTGACAGGCTCCGACAGCGCCCTTGCTTTTAGCGCGGGGTCAGTCCCACATGGCGCTGACCTTTTCCAAGTTTGTTCTTATATCAATGTGCTGCGGGCAGGAGCGCTCGCACAGTCCGCACTTTATGCAGTCCGCGGCGCGTCCGCTGCCGTTTGCCACCAAGTAGTCGTAGTATTCCTTCTGCGGCGAAAACGGGCGCTTTATGTCAAACTTTTCGAGGTTGTAGAGCGAAAAGTAGCTGGGAATGGCAATGTTCTGCGGGCAGGGGTTGACCTCAATGCAGTAGCGGCAGGCGGTGCAGGGTATTTCGCCGCTGCTTTTTATAATATCGCGCACGCGCCATACGGCGGCCAGCTCTTCCTCGTTCAGCCTGCGCTGCGCGGCGAACACGCGCGTGTTCTCATCCAGCTGCTCCCACGTACTCATGCCGGAGAGCACCATTTCCACGCCGTCCAGACTTGCGCAGAACAGATTTGCCCACGCCGCGTTGCTCCAGTCGGGGTGTATGGCGCGCAGCACCGCCTCGGCCTCCGACGGCAGGCGCACGAGAGCGCCGCCCTTGAGCGGCTCCATGACAATAATGCTCTTACCGTGGCTGCGGGCGCACTCATAGCACAGGCGGCTCTGTACGTTTTCGCTCTCCCAGTCCAGATAATTTATTTGCAGCTGCACAAATTCCATCTCGGGGTGCTCGGTAAGTATCTGCTCCAGCAGCTCCACGCTGTCATGGAACGAAAAGCCCAGCGCGCCGATGTAGCCCTGCTCTTTCCTGCGCCGGAGATAGGCAAAAACGTCGTATTTCTGAGCGGCGGCGTAGTTCTCGGCGTTCATGTTGTGGTGCAAATAGAAATCGAAATGGTCGGTGTGCGTGCGCCGGAGCTGGGTAGTGAACATTTTTTCCGCGTCCTCGCGGCAAGTCAGCAGCGAGGCAAACATCTTCGACGCCAGCGTAAAGCTGCCGCGCGGGTGACGGTCAACCAGCAGCTCGCCCGCGGCGCGCTCGCTCGCCCCGTCATGGTACATCCACGCGGTGTCGAAATAGGTGAACCCGCGCTCGATAAAAGCGTCAATCATGCGCGCCGTCTGCTCCTTGTCCAGCGCCTGCGCGCGGTCAGGGTCAAGCTGCGGCAGACGCATCATACCAAACCCAAGATTTTTGCCAAAGTCCATATAGTTGTTCCTTCCTCTTTCGGTTGCCGTTATTTTATCTCCTGAAGCGCGCTCCAAGTCAAGCAAAATTTTTCGCTCTGTTATCCTTCACCAGCACCCTGCACTTTTTATTGAAAAAAGCGATGCCGTACTTTTTTATGTCCGTTATGCCCTCGTCCAGCAGCCGCTGTTCGTAGTTTTTCTCGTCAATCTGCTTGAGCGCTCTTTCCGCGCTCTCTGTGAGGGCATTGACGTTGGCGGCGTACTTCATCAGCTCGATTATAAAGCCATAGCTGTCCTCGTTGCGGGTAACGGTGATGTCAGGGTATCCGTCTCCGCTTTCGATGTTGGAACGCACATCCCAGTCGTTTCCGCGGGTTCCCAGCATTCCCAGCAAAACGCCGTGGTAAAAGTTCTCCGCGGGACTTTTGCTCTGTTTGTCACGTATGCTTATGGAGGCGTTCAGCCACTTGTTCAAATAACCCTCGATTGCCCCTGTATCGCCCGAAGCGAAAGCATCGCACAGTAGGTTTGACCCCGCTGTGTCCTCGTTAATTTTGTCCGAAAACCACTCCTGTATCTCATTGACAAAGATTTCGTTCACCTCGCGGTTGGGGATAACCAAGTCATAATTGCCCCTCCCGTCAGAGCCTCGCGTTGTCAGGTAGCCGGTTGTGAAAAGTACGCTCCAGAGGTTGTCGATGTTCTTGTCAATCTCATTATATGTCAAGTCAAGGCGCAGCTTTTTCCTGATGCTCTCTCCGGCAATCAGCTCCTCAATCTCCCGCTGTGTGGGTTTGTTAGCTTTTGCCACAAATCTCCGCACCATGTCGTTGCCGCTGGTGTTCGCCCAAAAGTTCTGCGGCATACGGTTCGGCTCCGACATCAGTTGGTCGCACCAGTTTATAACATCCCACGGACAGTAGACGCTGTTTTGCCCGAAAATATAGCCGTCGTACCACTCTTTTGTTGTCTGGTAATATTCGCTCAAACCGTAGCTCTCCAGCATTTCCTTTACTTCGCTGTCAGTGAAGCCAAACCATTCGTCGTATTTTGTGTCAATTATCGAATAAATCTTGAGGTTGTTCAGCCCCGTGAATATGCTCTCCTTGGACACGCGCAGGCAGCCCGTCAGCACGGCGCGCTGCAAGAACTCGTTCGTCTTTAACGCCGAGCCGAACATGACGCGGATTAGCTGCACCATTTCGTTGTAGTAGCCGTAGTGATAGGCCTTGTCGAGCGGCACGTCGTACTCGTCGATGAGGATGATAACTTTTTGACCGTAGTAGCGGTAGAAAAGGCGCGAGAGGAATTTAAGGCTGCTCTCCAAATCGCCCCTGCCATGCTTTAGCTCCAACAATATTTGTCTGTCAGAGGGGTCAATTCTATCCTTTTCCAGCAAAAAATATATTCTGTCGGCCTCATTGCTGATTTCATTCCAAAAGCGCTCTTTCGCCTCCGCAAAGCTCCGCCCCTCTACGCCTTTCAAGCTGATAGAGATTACGGGATACTTCCCCATATGCTTCTCGCACAATTCCGCTTCCTTGCTTATAGCAAGGCCGTCAAATAAGCTCTTGTTCGTGCCAACCTCAAAGAACGACTTGAGCATACTCATGTTCAGGCTCTTGCCGAAGCGCCGCGGGCGGGTGAAGAGCGTGACCTCGCTCCAGCTGTCAAGAAGCTCCTTTATCAGCAGCGTCTTGTCCACGTAATAAAGGTTCTCGTCACGCAGCTTTTCAAAGTTGTCCACACCGATAGGCAGTCTGCATTTCCGCATTTTTCAGCACCCGCTTTCCCTGCATTTTGTTGGTTTCAGTTTACCATTTGCTTTTGCTCAAGTCAAGGTGTTGCGTAAAATCAGTCATACCCGCGCGGCGGGGCGGCATATAGTATTTGCAGGAAAGGGGGCGCGGACATGCTTATGTCTTACATTTTGGCGGGTATATTTATCGTCTCGGCGCTGGGTGCGGCGGCGGGCGGCGCGGATATTTCCGGCGCGCTGTCGGAGGGCGCTTCGGCGGCGGTTGAGCTTTGCATTGGCATCGGCGGGTCGGTGTGCTTTTGGTGCGGGTTCATGGAGCTCATGAGCCGCTGCGGGCTGTCCCGCGCGCTGGCACGGCTGCTTGAACCGCTGCTGCGGCGCATTTTCCCCGCGAGCTTTGCCGACAGCGAGTGCGCCGAGGCGCTGGCCGAGAACTTTTCCGCCAACCTGCTGGGGCTGGGCAACGCGGCCACGCCCGCGGGCATAAGGGCGGCGCGGCGCATGGGTCAGCTCGGCGGAGGCGGCGCGGCATCGGACGAGCTGTGCCGGCTTGTGGTGATGAACACGGCCTCGGTGCAGCTGCTGCCGGTTACGGTGGCAGCGGTGCGCGCGGCCTGCGGCGCGGAAAACGCCTTTGATATTCTCCCCTGCGTCTGGATTAGCTCGGCGACGGCGCTCTGCGTCGGTCTGGCGGCGGCAAGGGCGCTGGAGCGCGTGACGCGGTGACGGCGCTGCTGGTTCCGCTGCTGGTGGCGGCAGTGTGCCTGCTGGCGGCTCTCCGGCGAGTGGACGTGTTCTCTGCGCTCACTCAGGGCGCAAAGAGCGGCCTTGGCGTTGTCGCGGGTATGCTCCCGCCGCTGACGGTGCTGCTGGCGGGAGTATATATGCTGAGGGCATCCGGCGCACTGGACGCTCTCTCGCGCCTTTGCGCGCCCGTTCTGGAACGGCTGGGAATCCCGCCGGAAACGGCGGCCATACTGTTCATTCGCCCCTTTTCCGGCAGCGGAGCGCTCGCGGTGGGGTCGGAGCTTATAGCCTCGCTTGGCGCGGACAGCTTTGCCGGACGCTGCGCCGCCGTGATGCTCGGCTCCACGGAGACGACTTTCTATGTCATATCCGTCTATTTTCCCGCGGCGGGCATAAAAAAGACCCGCCACGCAATACCGGCGGCATTGGCGGCGGATTTTACAGCCTTTATGGTCTCCGCGTGGGCGGTGAGGCTTTTTTATTAGCAGGCGCGCTCCAAAATGAGCGTCCAAACGGGCACAATTACAATGCACAGCACAGTCGTCAGCACCACAAAGAAGCCGCCCATTGTCCGAGCCTCGACGTTTTCATGGTCATAACGCAGGCAGAAGGCCGGCAGGAACGACGCGGCGGGCATACAAAAGTAGAATGTCAGCGACTTGATGATAAGCGGCTCAATTCCCAGCAGCAGCATGACGCCCATCATCACGGCGGGAATGACAAGCATCTTCACGGCGGCGAGCCAGAAAATGCAGGGATATTTCAGGATTCCCGACCACTTGCTGTCGGCGATTATGCACCCGCAGAGCATCATGCCCAGCGGCGCGGACATATCGCCCACGGACTCGATGACCTCGCTGACGGTCGCGGGCAGGTCAATCTGCGTTATGTACAGCACAAGGCCGATAAGCACGCTGTAAACCGGCGCGCAGAGGAACTGCTTCACGGTGTCGCGCGCGCTCACTTTTTTGTCCGAGGCGCCCAGCATGACAGGCGCGCTGCCGTAAAAGAGTATGCGCACGGGCAGGCAGAATATAACGAAGTAGAACGTGGCGACCGCGCCGTATATCTCGTTGACAAGGGGCATACCGAAAAACGTGAAGTTGGAGAAAATAAGTCCGTAGCGCGCGGGCTTTTTCGCGGGGCCTTTGACAAAGCGGCCGCAGAGGAACGCTATGGCAAAGGCTATAGCCAGCGTCAGCACGGCAAGGCCGATTACCTCTGGGCAGGTTACCAGCTGCTCCATTGAAAACTCCACATTAAAAAATGAGTGTATTATCATGGCCGGTATCGGTATTGCCAGCAGGAACTTTGTCAGCATCTTGTCGAACCCGTCCGGCAGCGCCTTGACCTTGCGGCCTATGTAACCGATGCTGATGAATATTATCAGCTTTATCGACAGATGAAAAACGGTCATTTGTCGCCCTCCCTTTTCAAAGCGTTACGAACATTCGCGTTGGAATTATATTATTTGCTCGGCCGAGCGGCTGTCGGGCGGCAAAGCATTACATGCTCTCCGGCGCGCTTACGCCGATTACGGAAAGCCCGTTTTCCAGCGCTTGGCGCACAGCCGCGCACAGTGTCAGGCGGGCGGCGGCAAGGTCGCTCTCCGCGCCCTTTATGCGGCAGGCGGTATAAAAGCGGTGGAAGCGCGCGGCCAGCTCCGTCACGCAGGCGTTTATGCGCCCCGTGTTGTAGTCCGCGGCGGCGGCGCGTATCTCCTCCGGCAGCATGGCAAGCTGCTTTATAAGCTCCTGTTCATGCGGGTCGGTCAGCAAGTCCAGCCGCGCTTCGCCCGCGGCGGGGACGCTTAGGCCGTCCGCGGCCAAGTTTTTCAGCAGCGTGCAGATGCGCGCGTGGGCGTACTGAACGTAGTAGACGGGATTTTCGCTGTCCTGACGCACGGCGAGGCCAAGGTCGAACTCCATCTGGCTCTCGGCGCGCGCGTTGAAGAAGTAGCGCGCCGCGTCCACGGGTATCTCGTCCAGCAAATCCGCCAGAGAAATAGCCTTGCCGGTGCGCTTGGACATACGGACGGTTTCGCCGTCGCGCAGGAGCTTGACAAGCTGCATGAGCACGATGTCAAGCCTGTGCTCGCCGTCCAGACCCAGAGCATCCAGCGCGGCTTTAAGGCGCGCGACGTGGCCGTGGTGGTCGGCGCCCCAGATGTTGATGACCTTGTCGAAGCCGCGCACGGCAAACTTGTTGCGGTGGTAGGCAATGTCCGCGGCAAAGTAGGTGTAAACGCCGTTGGCACGGCGCAGGACGTCGTCTTTAAGCCCCAACTTCTCTATCGCCTCGGGCTTCTTGCCCTCCGCGAGCAGCTTCTGCGATATTATTTCCGAGGTGCGCAGCCACAGCGCGCCTTCTTTTTCGTATGTGAAGCCGCGCTGCGTCAGCTCCCCGCAGGTGTCGGCCACGTAGCCGGAGGCGTGCAGCGTGGATTCGTAGAACCATGTGTCGTAGTGTATGTTGTATTTTTCAAGGTCGGCGCGCATTTGCGGCAGGTTGTGCGCAAGGCCGAACTGCGCCATTGCGTCGCGGCGCTCGCGCTGCGGCTTATCCAGCCAATCGTCGCCGTTTTCCGCGCGGAAAAGCTCCGCCAAGGCGCGTATGTCGTCTCCGTGGTAGCCGTCCTCGGGGAACTCAACCGCGTCCTCGCCCTTTATGAGCTGGGCGTAGCGAGCCTCAATGGAGACGGCGAACTTTTCTATCTGGTTGCCCGCGTCGTTGACGTAGAACTCGCGCTCCACGTTCGCGCCCGCGCGGGACAGCACCTCCGCCAGCGCGTCGCCCAGAACGCCGCCGCGGGCGTTGCCTATGTGCATCGGCCCCGTGGGGTTGGCGGAGACAAATTCCACCATTATTTTCTGCCCGCCCAGCGCGTCGCTCCTGCCGTAGTCAGCTCCCTCCGCGAGCACGTTTTCCACAGTTTCCGCGTACCAGCGCGGGCTGAGGCGGAAGTTCATAAAACCGGGCCCCGCAATCTCACACGAGCAGAAGTAGCTGCCGTCCAGCTCCAGCGCGGAGGCGAAAATTTCCGCCGCGCGGCGCGGGGGCATACGGAACGCCTTTGCGTTCGCCATTGCGAAGTTGGCCGCCCAGTCGCCGTTGGCGGCGTCGCGCGGCAGCTCCACCGAGCCGCTGAGCTCAATTCCGGCGGGCAGCTCCCCGCGCTCCGCGGCTGCGGCATAAGCGGCCTTTATCAGCTCTGTCAGCTGCACGCGGGCTTTTTCTATATAGTTCATGTTTCTGACCTCCCAGTGTCGGGGCGCAGCCGAGGGCTTCAGCCGCGCGGGCGCTCCTTGACGTTAATTTTGAATCTGTTGCGGCTGACGTGCTGATTTTCCGCGGTTATGTCGTAAACGACCTCAATGTCGCCGCCGTTCTCGCCCAGAGTGTTGTCTATGGTGCGGGTGTCCACGCCGAACATTATGGAAATCTCCGGCGTCTCGTACAAAAAGTTGTGGCAGCGTCCTTTTTCAAATGTCATGGCGGTGTTCATGTCGCGGCTGACGCGGCGGAGCGTGACATCGCTCTTGGTGACGACAAACTCCGTCTTTTCCTTCTGGCCGGAGTCGTTGCGCTCCTCGTAGAAAAGGCGTATGTCGTCGGGACGGAAGCTGTAGAACCCGCGCGTGCGCAGCTCCATCAGCGGTTTTTCATAGCCCTGCTCGTCGTTGAATGTCGCCACGCTGATAATGGCGTTCTCGCCCTGCCCCGCAAGGCGGCGCTTTATCTCGTCCATCTCGCTCACGGTATTTTCGTTTTCGCTCATAATTATAACACCTCTTTGCGGCTGCATATTCTGCTATGTGTTATCATGTGATTATATGTCTTTTCGGCTCCACCGCGTGGCCGAGGAATATTTCGGCTCCAGCGGCGAAAACGGCGGGGTCGCCGCTTGTGTAGTAGTCGTGCCTTCCGCGCTCGCTGCGCTCTGACAGCAGTCTCGCCGCGGCCAGCTCTCCGCTCAGCTTCGCGGCGGCCTCCGCTCCGGCGGAAACCTGCGTTATGCCGCCCAGCACGCGCGCTATGATGTCCGACAGCAGCGGGAAGTGGGTGCAGCCCAGCAGCAGCGTGTCCGCGCCATAGCGGCGCAATGGAGCCAGCGCGCGCTCCACGGCGTCCTCGGCAATCGGGTCGCCGGAGCGGAAGTGCCCGCGCTCAACCATGCCCGCGAACTCGGGGCAGGCGAGCGAGAAAACGTCCAGCCCGCCGTCCAGTTCCTTCAGCCGCCGTTCGTAGGCTCCCGTGCGTATGGTCGCCTCCGTCGCTATGACGGCCACGCGGCCGCTTTTGGTGACATCGCACACCCGCAGACAGGGCGCGTCCAGCACGTCGAAAAACGGCATATCCGGCCTGCTGCGTCTCAACTCCGGCATGGCGTTGGTGGAGGTGGTGCCGCAGGCGGCGAGTATGGCCTTGACGCCCATGCCGGCCAAAAAGTCCGCGTCCTCGCCGGAGAGCTTCACCAGCTCCGCGCGGCTGCGCCCGCCGTAGGGGTTGCGCCCTGAATCGCCGAAGTATATTATGTCCTCGCGGGGGAGAAGCTCTTCAAGTACCTTGGCCGCCGTCAGGCCGCCGATTCCGCTGTCAAAAATGCCGATTGGCCTGTTGTCCATAATCTCTCCTTGGGGAAAAGAATATAAAATATAAAGCTCCAAGCGCCGCGCTTGCCGCAGTTTTCAGAGATTATCCTATTGTATTCTATTTTATTTCTAAAAACAAGGGTTAAAATGAGTAGAATTTTGCTCTTGCGCGTGCTATAATATATTAAAATAATAAAATTATCCAATATCTCGGTCATATGAAAGGAACAAAAAATGATAACCATTGATTTTACCGATAAGGAATACCGCCGCCTGCTGGACCTTGTTTATGTCGGCAACTGGATAATAAACTCCACGCGCTCGAACAACGACCGCTTTGAGGACTACGACCTCATACAGGAAAAAATCTTCTACCAATGCCTGAAAAACAGCAAGTTCAGCATACTTGCGGAGAAGTATCAGGGCAGCTGCTACCCCTCCCGCGCCTACGAGGACGGCGGCATACACGAGGTGATTGCGCAGTACGAGGACTGCGTTTTCTTCGAGATTCTCGCCGAGGAGCTGTCACGGCGTGACCTGATGCGCGACGGCGCTTCGCCGGAGGAACTGGACGAAATCCCCGACGAGCTGTGCGACAGAATTGACGAATACCTCGCCGAGTTCGAGCAGAACGGGCTGGACAACGTGAACGTGGATTTGCCGAACGAAGGCTGAACGCGCGGAACTTCACGTTCTTACCGCCTCACCGGTTAAGCAAAGAGCTTCACGTTCTTGCCGCCCGCACAGGTCAAGCGAGGAACTTCACATTCCCGTCACGTAACGGTCGAGCGGCAAATAACCCGTCTTTTGCCCATGCCCGAAACGTTTTAAAAGACTTGACATACAAGAATTACAGTAATAAAATAGTGTTGGTTTATTATAAGTGAGCGTTAGCTCTGTATAATCTTCGCCGCGCCTTGGGGAGGCCGCGGGGATTCATTATAGACCTTTTTCAACAGTCCGCGCCCAACGGCGTGGCTGAGTGTGTTTATGAATATGTCCCCCCGACACTTTTAGGGGGCAGTCAGGCACCGAAAAAACCACCGCAAAATTCTTAAAAGAATGGAGGTGTGTTTACTTACTATGCCCAGTATACCTTGGATAATAGGCACCATAGTTGTGCTTTTAGTCATTTTGGTTCTCGCTTTCGCAGGAGGCTTCCAGTACCGCAAGAGGGTATCCGAGCGCGAAATTTCCAGCGCAGAGGAGGAAGCAAAGCGCATAATAAACGATTCCATAAAAAGCGCGGAGAGCAAAAAGCGGGAAATGCTGCTTGAGGCAAAGGAAGAAATACACAAAAATCGCACCGAGTACGAGCGCGAGGTCAAGGAGCGCCGTGCCGAGCTTTCCAAGCAGGAGCATCGTCTCCAGCAAAAGGAAGAAACTCTTGACAAAAAGACCGAAGCTCTCGAAAAGAAGACCGAGCACCTCAACTCCAAGATAGCCTCCGTCGAGGCCAAGGAGGAGGAAGTACACAAGGTCAAGAACGCCCAGCTGGAAATGCTGGAGAAAATCTCCGGCTACACGCAGGAGGAGGCCAAGCAGTACCTCATCTCCCTGCTGGAAACCGAGGTCACCCACGAGATGGCCGCCAAGCTCAAGGAGGTCGAGGCTCACTACCACGACGAGGCCGAGAACATGGCGCGCGAGATAATCACCACCGCAATCCAGCGCTGCGCCGCCGACCACGCCAGCGAAGTTACCGTTTCCGTCGTACCACTCCCCAACGACGAAATGAAGGGCCGCATAATAGGCCGCGAGGGACGCAACATCCGCTCCATCGAGACACTGACAGGCTGCGACCTCATCATCGACGACACGCCGGAGGCCATAACCGTCTCCTGCTTCGACCCCGTCCGCCGCGAGGTTGCGCGCATCGCTCTGGAAAAGCTCATTGCCGACGGGCGTATCCACCCCGCCCGCATTGAGGAAATGGTCGCCAAGGCGCAGAAGGAAGTCAACTCCGTCATCAAGGCGGAGGGTGAGCGCGCCGTGCTGGAGGCCAATGTTCAGGGTCTGCACCCCGAGCTCATCAAGCTGCTCGGCCGCCAGAAGTACCGCACCAGCTTCGGCCAGAACGTGCTCAACCACTCCATCGAGGTTGCCAACATCGCCGGTCTGCTCGCCTCCGAGCTGGGCGTGAACGCCGCCCTCGCGCGCCGCGCGGGACTGCTGCACGACATCGGCAAGAGCATCGACCACGAGGTCGAGGGCAGCCACGTCACCATCGGCGTGGACATAGCCCGCCGCTACAAAGAATCCCCCGAGGTGCTGCACGCGATTGAGGCGCACCACGGCGACGTGGAGCCGCACACGATAATCGCCTGCCTCGTTCAAGCCGCCGACGCCATCTCCGCCGCCCGCCCGGGCGCACGGCGCGAGAACATCGAGAGCTACATCAAGCGCCTTGAGAAGCTGGAAGAGGTCTCCCGCTCCTTCCCCGGCATCGAGAGCTCCTACGCCATTCAGGCCGGCCGCGAAATCCGCGTAATGGTCAAGCCCGACCAAGTCAGCGAGGACGAAATGGTGCTCCTCGCCCGCAATATCGCCAAGAAGATAGAGCAGGAGCTGACCTACCCCGGACAGATAAAAGTCCACGTCCTGCGCGAAACAAAAGCTATAGAGTTCGCAAAGTAAATAAGAGCTACCCCCACACGCCGCAGAGCCCACCGCCCCGCGGCGTGTTTTTTGCTGTGCGAATATATATAAGAGTGACAAAGAGGGAAGCGCTCAAAGCAGACGCTTCCCTCTTTGTGAGTTATTCAGCTATGTGGTTCCTGTAGGCCATGCGAGGCTGAAACCTACACTCTGCGATATACTTATCTTCTGCCCTAATATACACAAACGTCAAAAAGGGAAGCGCCCGCGGGCGCTTCCCTCCTTGTTTGGTTTATTTGGTTTTCGTCAAGCCCTCGCTCAGCCGGCGTAGCGGTACAGGAAGGT
>JAJQCF010000016.1 GCA_021202845.1 Oscillospiraceae bacterium | reverse complement strand
CGGCACGAGCGACACCACGTTCTCGCCCGACAGTGCCTGCACACGCGCTCAGGTTGTAACCTTCCTGTACCGCTACAGCGCTGTATAAGCGCGTATAATTTGCCACTATTCTATCCTTTCCCAAAGGGCGCCCGCTTCGGCGGGCGTTCTTGTTTTTTGCAGAAAAAAATCCGAACTGAACTACCCGATTGGATAATTCGGTTCGGATTATTTTGGTCTGGTCCGAGTGACTGGATTTGAACCAGCGGCCTCTTGAACCCCATTCAAGCACGCTACCATCTGCGCTACACCCGGATTTCAGCCTTAATATACTACCACAGCCCGCGCGAAAATGCAAGCATTTTTTTGCCCTTCTGCGAAAAACATTTTACGAAGTCATTACGCAGCCGCTCTGCGGCGATTTTGCCGCAAAAAGAAACCCGCGGCTTTCGCCGCGGGCTGGGGGTCAGCTGTCGGCTGCCATGCCGCTCGCTGCGCTGTCGGCGGCGTCGGCGGCTTTGTGGACGGCGTCGTCGGCTCCGCTTGCTGCGCTGTCGGCCGCGTCCGTGATGCCGTTTGTCACATCTTCCACGCCGTCGGCAAGGTCGTTGCCGGCGGTGTCGGCTGCGTTGTCGCCGGTCGCAGCGTCGCCCTCGTTGCCGATTATGCCGTCTTCGTCCGTCACGGCTCCGTCGTCTGCGTCGGCGCGCTCGGTCACGGCGGCGGTTGCGGCGGGAGTGTCCGTTGTGGAGGTGTCGTTCACGCTGCTGCTGCCGCACCCGCCAAGGACGAGCGGAGCGAGGAGCATTATAACGCATAATATTGCAAATTTTCTCATCTCGGGTACCTCCGGTCAAAAATTTATTTGCTTTCTTATTATCAGCGGTTTTGTGCGCGATATTGCAGGATTTTTCAGGAAACCTGAATTTGGCGTTTTTGTCAAAAAACCGCCGGCACACGCTAACGGCGCGGTCGGCGGCTTTTTGCCGCTTTTCACAGAGCTACAACGAAGCGTTGGAGCTAATTTGTACAAAAAGTTTAGCCCTCGGCGGGAACTTTTTCTCTTGCGGCGCGTCTAAATAACTGCTATACTACCCCCAAAGGAGAAAGAACATGAAAAGACTTATTGCTGCCGCCGCCGCGCTGGCGGTGCTGGCGTCGCTCGTCGGCTGCGGCGCGGAGAGCGCGGAACCGGTGGAAACGGAGACTGTCATCGCCACCGCCGCGCCGACAACAGAGCCTACGAGTGCGCCAACCGCGGAGCCGGAGGAGACGGCTGAACCCACTGCGGAACCGACCGCCGAGCCTACACCTGTGCCAACTGTCGAGCCTACACCTGTGCCGACCGCCGAGCCCGCGCCTGCACCGACGATTGAGCCGACTGCCGAACCCACGCCGGAGGCGGTTGACCTGCTGGCGTTTTACCTGAGCATCGAGGAGGAGTACGGACTGAACGGGCAAATGGCGCTGGAGGGCGACTATTTGGACGGCTTTTTCCCCGGGCTGGCGGACATAGAGACGGTGCAGCTTGTGGCGTACACGTCGATGATTGGCTCCGTTGTGTCGGAATTTGTGTTCGTGCAGTGTGCCGACAGCGCGGACGCCGAGACAGTGGCGGCCATACTTCAGGCGAGGGCCGACGCGCAGGCCGAGGGCGGCGCGTGGTACCCCGCGAGCATGGCGGATTGGGAAAAGACCGTTGTGCTGACCGGCGAGGGCGGCTTCGCGGCTATGATAGCTCTCGGCGACGACTCGGACGCGGTGGCGGAAAAGTATCTGGCGCTGTTCGAGTGAGGGCAAAATAATTAAATTTCGGACAAATTTCGACGAGTAGGTCACTAAATGCTTGACGGTTTTTGCAAAATGATGTAGACTATATATGATAATCGGCTTGATATTAGTTTGAAGAGCCGTACAACGAAGAAATCTACCTCCTTGCAAAAAGAAAGGGTGAGCATATGGGTTTATTCCCTCAGATAACCTGCCGCCACTGCGGCAAGACCTACTCAGCCATCAGAACGCGCTGTCCGCACTGCGGCACCCGCAGAGTGCAGAGCAGTGAGCGCGCGCCGGCCTCCACCGCCGCCGCCCAGCCGGGCACCGCCGCCAGAGCGCGCGCCAACGCCTACACGCATTGGCAGTTTATGTTCGGCGTGGTGCTGCTCGTGGCCGTAGTGGTCGCCGTTATAATACTCATAGTTGCGGGTACGGGCGGCGCATCTTCCGCGCCTGAACCGACGCCCACTGTTATGGAGACTGAGGCTCCCACTCCGACGCCGACGCCTACTCCGACCCCAACTCCGGAGCCAACGCCCACAGTCACCAGCATAACCGTGTCCTTCTTGGGCTCCACGCTGACGGAGTTCTCCGCCAACGTCGGGGACAAGGTTGATTTGGACGCCACGGTCTACCCGCTGGACACCGAGGCCGTGGTTACGTGGAGCTCGGACGACGAGAGCATCTGCACCGTTGACCAAGACGGCGTTGTCACCGGCGTAGGCAGCGGCTGGGCGACAGTCACAGTCGCGTGCGGCAGCATTACCACCGCTGTCCGCGTGCTTATCTGGTAACGAAGAGCATTTAACCGCAAACACACACGGCGGAGCGACGGCCTGCAAGGGGGGGCCGACGCTTCGCCGTTTTGCCGCAAAACGCCCGCGGTGGGACAAAATATTTTCGTCAAAAAGACATTTGCAACGCTTTTAAAGTTGTGATAGAATATATAAAAATTGAGCAGTGTCTATTGAACACGTAAGGCCGGATTTTTGCGGTCTGCGTGTTTTTTTAATGCCCTGCTTTTGGAGGTTTGAATTATAAATGGAAGAAAAATCTAACGCCTTTTTGGAGCGCGAGAGCGTCGGGCGGCTGATGCGCCGCTACGCCATACCCTGCATTATCTCGCTGCTGGTCGCGGCGCTCTACAACATTGTTGACCAAATATTCATCGCCAACGCGGACTATCTCGGCTCCTACGGCAACGCGGCCAACACCGCCGTTTTTCCGTTGACGCTTGTGGCACTGGGGCTGGCGGGAATGATTGGCGACGGCTGCTGCACATTTGTCAGCATAAGTCTCGGCACGAACAAGACGGAGGACGCGCACCGCAGCATAGGCAGCGCGGTCTGCACCTGCGTCGCCGTCAGCATAGCACTGACCTTGCTGTACCTTGTGTTCAGCACGCCGCTTGTCAAGGCTTTCGGCGCGGGCGTGAACGCCGAGACGCTGGCAAACTCCGAGGAATACTTTTTCTACATCACGCTCGGCATACCCTTTTATATGTTCGGACAGGCGATGAACTCCGTCATACGTTCGGACGGCAGCCCGCGCTTTGCCATGGTCTCCACGGTGTCGGGCGCGGCTGTGAACATTATTCTTGACCCGATTTTCATTTTCGGCCTGCGCTGGGGTATGATGGGCGCGGCGCTGGCCACGGTCGCGGGGCAGGTGCTGACCGCCGCGCTCGCTGTGTGGTACCTGTGCCACATGAAGGCCGTGAAGCTGCACCGCTCCAGCTTCCGCTTCCACTTCGCCATTATGCGCAAGTATATCCCGCTGGGCGCGTGCAGCCTTTTGATGCAGATTTCCATAGTCGCTTCAATGGCCGCGTGCAACAACATGATAACGAAATACGGCGCGCTGGACGAAATTTTCGGCCTTGCGGAGTACTCGCATATCCCGCTGGCCGTCGTGGGCATAGTGATGAAATTTTTCCAGATTGTAGTGTCCGTCTCCATGGGGCTTGCGGCAGGCTGCATACCCATTGTCGGCTACAACATCGGCGCGGGGCGCAAGGACAGAGTGCGCAGGCTATTTACCCTGCTGCTCATTTCCGAAGCGGCGGTCGGCGCAGTGGCGCTCTTGGTTGTCGAGCTGCTCCCGCGCCAGCTAATCGGCATATTCGGCGCGGCGAACGAGAGCGTCTACTACACCCAGTTCGCGGTCAAGGCTTTCCGCGTCTACCTTTGCATGGTCGTTCTGGCCTGCGTCAACAAGGGCACGTTCATATTTTTGCAGTCGCTGGGCAAGGCCTTCGCCTCCACAGCGCTGTCGCTGGTGCGCGAGGTCGTTTTCGGCGTCGGCTTCCCCCTGCTGCTGCCGCTGGCCTTCGGCTTGGACGGCATACTCTACTCCATGCCCGTCTCCGACGCGCTGACGTTCATCATCTCGCTCGCGGTGATAATCTTCACCTACCGCTTCCTCGCGGATAACAGCACACCGGCAGTAAAAAAGACGCTGACGGAGTGAGAAGGATAAAGCAAAATGCGCCTGCCATTTGCGGCAGACGCATTTTTTGTCGTTCTTCACCTGTTCTCATTCTGCGCCTTATAGTTCTCGCCCCATTCCCACATGGCGTCTAAAATCGGCTTTAGGCTGTAGCCCAAGTCGGTCAGGGTGTACTCCACGTGCGGCGGGACTTCGGGGAACACGGTGCGGATTACAAGGCCGCTCTGCTCCATTTGCCGCAGCTGGGCGGTCAGTACCTTTTGCGATACGTGGCCTATGGACTTTTTCAGCTCGCCGAAGCGCTTTGTGCCGGGCATGAGGTCGCGGAGAATCAGCACCTTCCACTTGTCGCTGATGAGCGTCAGCGTTGTTTCCACAGGGCAGGCAGGCAGCTCCTTGGCGGGCGTTTTAGCGATGTCTCTTTCCGTTTCCATGCTGTATACCTCCTATAGTTTCCGTTTGGTAACTATAGCACAATATTGTGCTTACTTTACAAATTCGCTGTATGCTCTTATTATATTATCAGCAGCAGGGAAATGCAAGTCGGATTTGAAAAACATTTCCCAAAGCGGAAAATAAAATCAAAAAGGAGCTAATCACCATGAAAAAGGTCATCGAATTTTTGCAGGAAAACCCTGTGCAGTATCTCGCCACGGTCGGGCGCGACGGCAAGGCTAAGTGCCGCCCGTTCATGTATGCCGGTGAAAAGGACGGCAAGCTGTGGTTCTGCACCAACAACCAGAAGGATGTTTACAAGGATATGCAGTCCAACCCCGAGATAGAAATTTCCGTCTCCAGCCCCAGCTATGCGTGGATTCGTCTGCACGGCACGGCCAAGTTTGAAAACAACGCCGCCGTCAAGGAGATGTGCATGGAAAATCCCATTGTCAAGGGTCAGTACGGCAGCGCCGAGAACCCGATATTCGAGGTATTTTACCTTGAAAACGCCCACGGCGTGATTGCCGACTTCTCCGGCAACCCGCCCTACGAGTTTTAAGCGGCAGAGCTTGCGGAGGCCGCTATGGACACGAGCTACTATCTGAAAATGCTGGTGGAGGATATGCACTCGGCAACCGTCGCTACGCTGGGCGCGGACGGACTTCCCCAGACGCGCATTATAGACATGATGCTCTATGACGCGCAGGGCGTATATTTCCTGACGGCGCGGGGCAAGGCGTTTTACGACCAGCTCATGCAGCAGCGCTATGTCGCCATATCGGCCTCCAAGGATAAGCGGGCGGTTTCGCTGCGGGGCTGTGTGCGGAACATCGGCAGCGAAAAGCTGGACGAAATATTCGTCTACAACCCGTATATGCAGGATATTTATCCCGACGACACCCGCAGCACGCTGGAGGTGTTCCGGCTGTACGAGGCGTCGGGAGAATACTTTGACATCTCCGACCCCGCGCACGTCCGGCGCGACAGCTTCACGCTGGGCGGCGGCGAAACGACGGAGCGGGGCTACTTTGTCGGACCCGACTGCATAGGCTGCAAGCTGTGCTACTCCGTCTGCCCGCAGAAGTGCATAGACATTTCGCAAAAGCCGGTCGTCATCGACCAGAACCGCTGCCTGCGCTGCGGGCGCTGTGCGGAAATCTGCCCCAAGAGGACTATTGAAAAGCGAGGGTGAGCAAAATGACGCAGACCGAGCGCCGCTGTGCGCTGATTAGGGCGCTGCTGGACGAGGAGCCGCGCTACCGCTCCGTGCCTGTGCCGCAGGCAGAGGAGGAGCAGAGGCTGCTGCTGCGCGCGCTGCTGAACGTGCGCGAGCCGAAGCCCGCGAGCGCGGAAATGCTGGAGCTTCAGGACGCCTATCTCCAAGAGGAGACGCGGCGCAAGGGCATAACCGACCTCAAGGAGCTGACGCCCGTGAGGAAGGGCATATATCTCTGGCAGGGCGACATCACCACGCTGCGCTGCGGGGCGATAGTCAACGCCGCGAACTCGGCGCTGCTCGGCTGCTTCCACCCCAACCACGGCTGCATAGACAACGCCATTCACACCTACGCCGGAATGCAGCTGCGCGCGGAGTGCGCCCAGATTATGGCGCAGCAGGGGCACGAGGAGGAAACCGGTGGCGCCAAGCTGACGCGCGCTTACAACCTGCCCTGCGACTATATCCTGCACACCGTGGGGCCGATAGTCCGCGGCAGACTGACGCCGCAGGCGCACGCGCAGCTGGCCTCGTGCTACCGCTCCTGCCTGAGCATGGCGGCGGAGCAAAGCATTGCGAGCGTGGCCTTTTGCTGCATCTCCACCGGCGAGTTCGGCTTCCCCAACGCGCCGGCGGCGGAGACAGCGGTAAAAGCCGTGGAGAAATTCTTGGCCGAAACGGGCGGCAAAACGGAGGTAATTTTCAATGTTTTCAAGGACAAAGACCTTGCCATATACCGCAGACTGCTCGGAGCAGCTTGAGCGTCTGCGCGGCGCGCTGCAAAGCGCCGAGACCGTAGTCGTCGGGGCGGGAGCGGGACTTTCCACGTCCGCCGGAATGAGCTACAGCGGCGAGCGCTTCGAGCGCTATTTTGCGGATTTCAAGGCAAAATACGGCATCACGGATATGTACTCCGGCGGGTTTTACCCCTTTGAGACTTTGGAGGAATACTGGGCGTGGTGGTCGCGGCATATTTTTGTCAACCGCTACGCCGCGAGCGTGGGTCAGCCCTACGCCGACTTGCTCGCGCTGCTGGAGGGCAAGGACTACTTTGTGCTCACAACGAATGTTGACCACCAGTTCCAGCTTGCGGGATTTGACAAAAAGCGGCTATTTTACACACAGGGCGACTACGGGCTGTGGCAGTGCTCCGAGCCGTGCCACGCGCGCACCTACGACAACGAGGCCGCAGTGCGGCAAATGGTCAAGCGGCAGCGGGACATGAAAATCCCCACGGAGCTGATTCCGCGCTGCCCCCGCTGCGGCGCTCCGATGACGATGAACCTGCGCTGCGACGGCACGTTTGTCGAGGACGCGGGCTGGCTCGCGGCGGCGGAGCGCTACAGTGACTTCTTGCACAGCCGGAAAAGCGGCCGAGTTGTGTTCTTGGAGCTGGGCGTCGGCGCGAACACCCCGTCAATCATCAAATACCCGTTCTGGCGCATGACGGAGCAGAACCCGCACGCGCTCTACGTCTGCATCAACAAAGGCGAAGCCGCCTGCCCCCGCACCATATCCTCCCGCGCGGTGTGCATAGACGCCGACATAGGGCAAACGCTGAAAGCGCTGCTGGGGTGAGAAAAGGACAAATGAAAACGGACTGTACCAAGTGGTGCAGTCCGTTTTTTGTTGCTTTATCTTCGCCGCTGTGCTATACTGAAAATGGTTAATTGTGCGGACGGTTTTTAACATATACGCTGATAAGAACTTGTGAAAGTATAGACAGGCGGTGAATGACTATGGCAGGGAATAGCAATCTGCATGATTCTGCAAAGAATAAGCAAGATGAATTTTATACACAGCTTTCTCTGATTGAAAACGAGTTGAGACATTATAAAGAGCATTTCAGGGGCAAGATTGTGTTCTGTAATTGCGATGACCCCTATGAAAGCAACTTTTTTAAGTATTTTGCTATGAATTTCAATTCGTTAGGCTTGAAAAAGCTGATAACAACTTGCTATGTTACTTCCCCCGTTTCTGGCGATGAATTTCAATATTTTGTGGACGGCGGCGGACAACTTGCTTTTCTGCCGGTTGATGGAACTGCGCCTGTGCAAAGTGACAAGCACCCCTATAAGGTGGAAATAAAGGAAGTCACAGACGAAAATCAGGACGGGCGCATTGACCTTGCGGACGTAGAGTATTTAATGCGCAACAGAAAAAATACAATGACCCTGCTTGACGGAGACGGCGATTTTCGCAGCCCTGAATGCGTGGAACTTCTAAAGCAAGCAGATATAATTTGCACAAATCCGCCGTTTTCTTTGTTCCGTGAATATGTGGCGCAGCTCGAAGAATATCAAAAGAAATATATCATCGTCGGCAACATGAACGCCGTTACCTATAAAGAAATCTTCCCCCTCATTGCGCAAAACCGGCTGTGGCTTGGCTATAACAGCGGTCATTTCTGGTTTAAGGTGCCGGACAGCTATGAGGAAAAGAAAACCGATTTTAAGGTAGATGAAACCGGTCAGAAGTGGCGGCGCATGGGAAACATCTGCTGGTTCACCAATCTGGACATTGAAAAGCGGCATGAAGATATGACGCTTTTCCGACACTATATGCCGGAAGTATATCCCAGGTATGATAATTATGATGCAATACATATTTCTAAGACGAGTGACATTCCTTGCGATTATTTTGAATTGATGGCTGTCCCCATCACTTTTATGCAGTATCACAGTCCAAAACAGTTTGAAATCGTCGGTATCGCAAATCATGGATGTGATAGCGAATATGACTTATTTAAGCCTGTTTTAAATGGAAAAGAACAATTTAAACGAATAATCATACATAGAAGATAAGGAAGAAAGCGTAGCAACATGAAAATTGAACTCCACGAGATCCCTGTCCGTGAAATCGTAAATGGTTACAAAGACAGCGCAGAAAACGGCGTTGTCGGCTATGGCGGCAAGCTAAACATTCGCCCTGCTTTTCAGCGTGAATTTATTTACAAAGAAAAGCAGCGGAATGAAGTCGTGCATACCGTTATCCGCAACTTCCCTCTGAATGTCATGTATTGGGTAAAAAGTGACAGCGGAGATTATGAGGTTTTGGACGGGCAGCAGCGTACAATCAGTATCTGCCAGTATGTGACAGATGAGTTTTCCGTCATTATTGACGGAATGCCCCGCAAATTCGGAAATCTGACCGACGCAGAGCGCAACCAGATTTTAGACTATCCTCTGATGATTTATATTTGTGAGGGTACCGACAAGGAAAAATTAGACTGGTTCAAGATTATCAACATTGCGGGCGAACAGCTAACGGCGCAGGAACTGCGCAACGCTATCTATACAGGTGAATGGCTGACCGAAGCAAAGAAGTATTTCAGCAAAACACAATGCCCTGCTTATCAGATTGCAGGCGATTATTTAAGCGGTTCCGCCATACGGCAGAACTACCTTGAAACGGCTATAAAGTGGATTGCAGCGCGTGACGGTATGGAAATTGAAGATTATATGTCACAGCACCAGCATGACACAAACTGCAATGAATTGTGGCTGTATTTTCAAAGCGTCATAAATTGGGTACAAGCGACTTTCCCGAAGTATCGCAAGGAAATGAAAGGCCGTGCATGGGGCGAATTTTACAATAAATACAGCACTAACAATTATGACCCGAAACGTCTTGAAGCCCGTATTGTAGAGCTTATGGAAGATGATGATGTATCGGACAATAAGGGCGTATATGAATACCTGCTTAGCGGCGATGAACGGCCTTTAAGCATTCGAGCATTTACGCCGAAAATGTCGCGGGCGGCGTATGAACGGCAAAAGGGTATCTGCCCGAAATGCGGCGAGCATTTTGAAATTGATGAAATGCAGGCCGACCACATAACTCCATGGAGCAAGGGCGGCAAAACAATCGCTGAGAATTGCCAAATGCTATGCGCAGATTGTAACAGGCGCAAGAGTGATATTTAATTCAAAACGTCGCTTATCGTGAAATATCGGTAAGCGGCGTTTCGGCTCTTGACTTAATCGCGCAAAGCTATTATAATCGGCCTCGCTGACAGAAAAAATTTCACGGAGGGACACAAAAATGCCGGGGCTGGGGACGCTTATAAATATGTTGGGAATCGTGCTGGGCGGTCTTACGGGGCTGGTCGGGCGGCGGTTTATAAGCGAGCGCTACCGCGACACGCTGATGAAGTCGGCGGGAGTGTGCATCATGTTCATCGGTATCGGCGGCGTGATGTCGAAAATGCTGTACATCAGCGGCGGCGAGCTGGACACGCAGGGGACGATGATTACCATCGGCAGCTTCGCGCTCGGCTCGCTAATCGGCGAGTGGCTGAATATAGAGCTGCGGATTGAGCGCTTCGGTCAGTGGCTCAAGCGGCGCACCGGCAACGCGGACGACGCCTCGTTCGTCGGCGGCTTTGTCTCGGCCTCGTTCACCGTCTGCATTGGCGCAATGGCCATTGTCGGCGCGCTGGAGGAGGGTATGCGCGGCGACATCTCCACGCTCGTGATGAAGGCGGCGCTTGACTTTTTGATAATCATGGTGATGAGCGCCTCGCTGGGCAAGGGCTGCATTTTCGCGGCCATACCCGTCGGCATCTGGCAGTGGTCGATAACGCTGCTGGCGCAGGCGCTGTCGCTTTTTATGACGGACACCGCGCTGGACTACATCTCCCTCACCGGCTCCGCGCTCATATTCTGCGTCGGTGCAAACTTAATCTGGGAAAACAAATTCAAGGTCGCCAATATGCTGCCAACCGTCCTCGTCGCCGCCGTGATAGGCCTGATTTGACGGCCTTTTCAGGGCAGACGGATTTCCGTCTCGCCGATAATCACGGCCTCAACCTCGCCCAAGTCCACGGGTACATCCCACCAGTAGGAGCAAGTGAAAATATCCTCATTTTCCGCAGCCGCGCCCGTTCCGCCGCGGCTGTAGACATATGCTCCGTTTTTCAGCCGCAGCTCCAGCTCCATTGAGGAAAACATCTCGCTCTCTCGGCAGCAGAAGCGGAGCCCCATGCTCGTCAGCTCAATATCCGTGAGCGCCGCGGCGACCGTTTCTCCCGCCTCGGAATTATATATGCTGACCGCCGTGTCCGGCAGAGTGACGTGGTCGCACTCCGCGCTGCGGTCTATGGCGAAGGAAAAGCTCCACTGCCCCTCGGCGAGGGTTTTGCAGTCTCTGCCGCGGACAACGCGCCCGAAGTCGGTCAAAAGCAAGTCCACCTGCACGCTGTCCGCGTCCGGCTCATCTCCCGCCGCGGCGGAGTATTCGTGCTCAAGCAGCAACAGGGCCGAGCCGTCGCCGTCGGCGCAGAGGTAGTTCAGCCCGTAGCCGCCGATACCGCCGTCAGCGAGCGGGTCGGGCGTCACTGTCATCTCCGTTTGCGCGAAGCCGTAGCTGTACCGCTGCGACAGCCTGACCCCGCTGACGCGCAGCAGGACGCAAAAGCTGCCGTCGCCGACTACGGCGGAGTCCACGGTTACGGTCACGCCGCCGCAGGTTTGGCTGATATTAATTTGCCGGCTTAGGTGGTCAATGGCCGCGGCCTGCCCCTCGCTCATGGGTCTGCCGGTGATTTCCTCCCAGTAGCGCCCGAACCAGCCCTGAATACCGTCGATGTAAATCACCGCGGCGGCGCACGCGCCCAGCAGCAGCGCCGCTATTGCCGCCGCTATTGCCGCCGTCAAGCGCCTTTTGCGGCGGGAACTATTCCGCGCCCCGCCCACGTGTTCAGCCGCGGCGGAGATTAGCTCATCGTCAATGTAGCCCATGGCCTCGGCGATTTTGGGAATGTTCACAGGTAAACGCCCTCCTCCCTCAGGTAATCCCGCAGACGGCGGCGGGTGCGGTGCAGCATGGATTTGACCTTGCTCTCGCTGAAGGAGCAGTCCGCGGCGATGTCCGTTATGCTGTCAAAGAACCAGTATCTGCGCAGAAAAACCCGCCGCGCGTCCTCGCTCTCGCCGCGCAGAAAGAAGCTGATAAGCTCGCCCAGCGATTCCGCGCGCAAATCCGGCCGCCAGCGGTCGTCCGGCAGTATTTCTTCCAGCTCCGAAAGCGAAAGCTTTGCCTGCGCGGAGCGCTTACGCGCGGTGTTGAAGCGCAGGCGCTTGAGCGACAGGCTGCGCGCTATCCTGCCGATAAACGCCGCAAAACAGTTCGGGCGCTGCGGCGGAATTGCGTTCCACACGCTGAAATACGTGTCGTTGACGCACTCCTCCGCGTCAAGCTCGGCTCCGAGAATGTTGTGCGCAATGCCGAAGCACAGCCTGCCATATTTTATGTCCGTCTCCCGAATCGCGCTCTCGTCGCGCCGGAAGTACAGCTCTATAATTTGCCCGTCGTCCATACGACCACCTCATAATATAAGTACCCTTTTTCCGCCCCTCGGTTGCGCCAAAAGCAAAAAAATTATCTTCAGCCGCAAAAAACGGCGCTGTCTCCGTCGGGTTTCCTGACCGACATTTGAGGCAGCGCCGTTAAATTTTTAGCGCATTATGCAAAATATTTGTCCAAAATCTCACCCGTGGCGGCGGAGTTGTCGGAGATTACGCACACGACGTAAAGCCCGCTGCTGCGCACCTCGGCGTTTTCCAGCTTGGCGACCTCGGCGGGCGCGTACTCGGCGTAAGCGAGCGCCTGCCCGGCGATGCGCTCCTGCGCGCCGCTGACCAGAGCTTCGGCGGCCTCGGCGTCCGCGGCCTTGAACACGGCTATCTCCTCCGCCGTCGCGCCTGTGGAGCAGTACACCGCGCACTCCGCCACGCTGTCCGAGCTGACGCCGTAGAGCATGGCGGCAACCTTCGCGCTCACCTCGCTGAGAATATCCGTGAAGCCCTCGGAGTCAAGAAGCTCTTGGGCAAGCTCGGCGGGCTGCGGAGGCTCCGCCGTCGCCGCGCCGCTTGACCCGCAGCCGGTCAGCAGCCCCAAGGAGAGCGCCAGCGCCGACAGCAGTGTTATCAGTCTTTTCATACCTTTGTCCTCTCTTTTTCTGCCGCGCCCGTCAGGCGTGGTGTGTGCGCAGATATTCCAGCCAAACGGAGTAGTGCGAGGCGGCGAAGTGTACGCCGTCCGTCGTAACGTCCTCCGGCAAATAGCCGTCCTCGCCCGCTAAAGCCTCTACCAAGTCCACGAACCAGCAGCCTTTTTCCTCCGCCAGCTCGAGCAGCTTTTCGTTGTAGGCCGTCACGCGCTCCATTGTGAAGTAGCCGCCGGAGTTCGATTTTTTCTCGGTCACGGGCGTTACAGCCATGATGTAAATGTCGGCGTCGGGGTGGTTCTCGGCAATGGTGTCCAGCATATCGCTGTAAAGCTCCTTGAAGTAGTCGGGCTCGTAGCCAATCTCGTTTATGCCCAGCAGAATATAAATTTTTCCATACTCATGCTGTGCCATATCATCAATGAGCGGTCCCGCGCCCGTGACGGCCAGACTGGTGGCGCAGTAGAAATCGCAGTTCGTGAGGCCGGAGAACATACGGAAACCCTCCACCAGCGAGTTGCCGAGGAACGCCGCGTCGTCGAACCACTCGTCGTCCACGCGCTCCGCCTCGCCCACAAGGCCGTATGGCACGGGCGTAGGCTCCGGCGTGGGGGTGGGCGTAGGCACCGGCGTCGGCGTGGGCGCGGGAGTTGGCTCCGCAGTCTGCGCAGGCGTCTCCGCGGGTATTGCATCGTCCGCGGCACGGTCGCACGAAACGGCAAGGAGCAGCAGAAGCACAGCGATTATGATAAGTCCGGCAGTGACCAGACATTTTGTCAAAGCAGAGGTCTTCATAGCAAAACGGGCCGCGCCAAAGCGCCCGCCCCCTTAGGAGATAATCCGCCGCGCCATTTCCACAGGTGTGGCGTACATTCAATTATAAACACAAGCACGGCATTATGCAAGATATTTTTCGGACAAACCTGTCGTAAAAAAGAAGATTCTAATGTAAATAATCGTAATTTTGGAGGCTTTTGGGCAAAGGCGGCAGATTGATGTGATGTCCTACAGTTGCTTTAGCTATGCGGCACAGGCTTGATTCGGCACATTCAGCACACCGGTAAAAGATATCTGAACGGTGCAGGCAGCCGCAAAAAACGCTGCCTCGCGGGATTTGAGAAAACCCTTTGAAACAGCGCCGATTCTTATGTCTATTAACTTCTCCTCGTCACTCTGCCTGCACTGTGACTTTGCTTTCTGTGACGGTGACGTGGAGGGCGGTTAGGCGGCCGCGGAGGTGGTCTACTATTTCGGCGGCGACGGCGTCCTCAACTTCCTTTTGTATCTGGCGGCGGAGATTGCGCGCGCCGTAGGTCGGGCTGTAGCTCTTTTCCGCCAAGTAGCTTACAAGGCTATCGTCGTAGTCGAGGTCGTAGCCCTTTTCCCACATGACCTGCTTCAGCTCGTCGAGCATCAGCCGCGCTATGGCCTTGAAGTTTTCCTCCGTCAGACGGTTGAAGCAGACTATTTCGTCCACGCGGTTTATGAACTCGGGGCGCAGGAACTCGTTCAGGGCCTTCATCGCCTTGTCGCGGGTCTGCTCCGCCACGGTCTGGCCGAAGCCCAGCGAGCCGCCCTTGGTGTTGCTGCCGGCGTTCGTTGTCATTATGATGACCGTGTTCTCGAAGTTGACGGTGCGCCCCTGCGCGTCCGTGATGCGCCCGTCGTCTAAAATTTGCAGCAGCACGTTCATAACGTCGGGGTGCGCCTTTTCAATCTCGTCGAACAGGATGACGGAGTAGGGCTTGCGGCGTATTTTTTCCGTGAGCTGTCCCGCCTCGTCATAGCCGACATAGCCCGGGGGCGAGCCGATTATGCGGGAGACGGAGTGCTTTTCCATGAACTCGGACATATCGAGCCGCACGAGGTTTTCCGGGCTGTCGAAGAGCTCATCGGCAAGGCGCTTGACAAGTTCGGTTTTGCCGACGCCGGTGGAGCCGACAAATATGAAGCTCGCGGGCTTGCGCTTGGCCTGCATACCCACGCGCGAGCGCTTTATGGCCGCGCACACAAGGCCTATGGCTTCGTCCTGACCGATTATGTGCTCGCGCAGACGCTCGCCCAGTGTGGAAAGACGCTCGTACTCGTCGGCCTTTATGTTGGCGGCGGGTATTTTTGTCCACAGCTCTATTATGCGCGCAAGGTTATCCTGCGTCAGCTCCGGCTTGCCCTTGGTCTGAAGCTGCAAAATCTCGTCCTCGAGGCGTATGCACTCGCTGCGCAGGTAGGCAAGGCGCTCGAAATGCTCTTCGTTGGTGTCTGCAATGAGCATTTCGCGCTCTTTATTGACGTCGGCCAGCTCCTTTTGCAGCATATCCAGCCGCGCTATGTCGGGGTTGCGCAGGTTCACGTCCGAGCAGGCCTCGTCTATGAGGTCGATGGCCTTGTCGGGCAGATAGCGGTCGGTGATGTAGCGCTCGGAGAGCGTGACGGCAAGGCGGCACATACGCGGCGGTATGGTCACGCCATGGTAAGTCTCGTAGTAGTGCGCCACACCGGAGAGAATTTTTATGCTGTCATCAATGCTCGGCTCGGCCACGGTGACGGGCTGGAAGCGGCGCTCAAGCGCTGCGTCCTTTTCGATGTGCTTGCGGTACTCGTTGAACGTGGTTGCGCCGATAACCTGAATCTCGCCGCGCGAGAGGGCGGGCTTGAGAATGTTGGCGGCGTTCATGCTGCCCTCGGCGTCGCCCGCGCCGACTATGCTGTGTATCTCATCAATGACAAGAATTACATTGCCCTCGCGGGTTATCTCCTGAATAAGCCCCTTCATGCGCGACTCGAACTGCCCGCGGAACTGCGTTCCCGCCACGAGCGAGGTCAAATCCAGCAGGTAGACTTCTTTATCGCGCAGCTTGTATGGCACGTCGCCGTTGACGATGTGCTGCGCCAGACCCTCCGCAATGGCGGTCTTGCCGACGCCCGGCTCGCCCAGCAGACAGGGATTGTTCTTCTGGCGGCGGTTGAGGATTTGTATAACGCGCTCAAGCTCCTCGTCGCGGCCAATCATGGCGTCCAGCTTGCCGTCGCGCGCGCGGTCGGTCAAATTGATGCAGTAGGCGTCAAGGAACTTTTTCTTCGCGCCGCGCCCGCCCTTGTCGTTCGTGCGCTGCTGGCGCTGGTCGTCGCCGGAGCGGTGCTGCGTGCCGTCTTGCGGCGTCAGCTCGCCGCCGCGCTGCTCGGAGCCTGCGGAGTGGTTATTGAGCCCGAACAGGCGGTTGAGGAAGGGGAACGTCGCAGTCTTGCCCGCGTCCTCCATTTCCTCGTCCGTGGGCGGCGCGGCCAGAGCCTCCATGCCCTCGGCGCTGAGAACGGTCGTCATGTCGTCGTTGAAGGTTTCCAGCTCCTCGTCGGTGAGACCCATTTTCTGAATCATGTCGTCAACGGGCTTGAGCTTAATTTCCTTGGCGCATTTGAGGCACAGCCCCTCGGTCTTGGACTGGCCGTTTTCCAGCTTCGTTATAAATACCACTGCGACATTTTTCTTGCAGCGAGCGCAGATTGCAGGTTCCATGATGAGTCTCTCTCCTTCGTTTATATTCCGACAATTTTCTGTACAAAGTCCAGCTTGAGCATGAGCGAGGCCAGCCCCGCGGAGCTCAGCGTATCCTCGCCGATAATTATACCGGCAAATTTGAGAAACCAAACCAGAATAATGCAGAAGCACATACCCGTGGCGAGCCCCAGCAGCGCGCCGCCGATATTATTCGCAATATCCAGATTCGGTATTTTGTAGCTCAGGTTAGGCAGGTTTCCTATCACGGTGAGTATAATCAGTATGAGCAAAAACGCGAGGATAAAAAACGCCACGTAGCTGGCGTTTTCGCACAGCGCCTCCGACACGCAGTCTATGACCTCGCCGTAGCCGGATATGTAGAGTGCCACCGCATCCTCCGCGATTTCGTCCGCCGCGGTGGAGTAGATGCCGATTGACTGGTAGCACTCCGAGCAGAACTCCTGTATTCGTTCGGGGTAGACCGCCAGCATATCCGCCGCAGAGTAGTCTGTTTCGCCCCAGCCCATGCGCTCCATAACGCCGTCGTCGCCGGTGAGCTGCGCGTCCACGAAGCCGCTGGCAAACGGGCGCATAACGCTCAAAACCTCGTCGGAGTAGGTGGCCGCCACAAGGTTGGCCGCCCAGAGGGCCACGACTATGACTATAAGTCCGCCCACACCCATGACGATGCCCTTTTTGTAGCCTGACCACACACAGATTATAAGTATTCCAATAAGGACGATATTTATTAACGCTTTCATTTATTCCACCCCGTTCGGTTTTTATCTCACAGCGAGGGTATTGCTTTTTTATTCAAACGTGTACACGTCCGCCGAGTAGGCGTAGCACAGCAGCACCGCGCCGTCCGAGCGCAGCAGCGCGCTCTTGGCAGTCACCAGTCCGCTGTGGGAGGCCAAGGTTTCCAGCGTGTCGGAGTACAGCGTCATGTAGTCGCCGCCCGCTGCCAGCACACGGCTGCCGTTGGCCGCTATCTGTGTCAGGCTGCCGACCTCGGCCGAGCCGAGCAGGACGCCGTCAGTGTCCAGCGTGACAATGCTGCCGTCGTTGCCCGTGCTGTAGGGGCTGAGGTAGAGCGCCGCAAAGCCGTCGCCCTCCAGCGTATAGCCGCAGAGATATTGGCCGTCGAAGTCGTATACGCCCTGTACCGCGCCCTCCTCGTCCGTGAAGTAGGCGCAGGAGGTGCTGACAAGACAGATGCGCGAGGCGCTCATGTAACGCATATCCACAAGCAGCTCGTTTTCAAAGCTGACGTAACCCTGTTCTTCGGACTCCGTGAGGGAGAAAAAGTGCAGTGTGCTGCCCTCCTCCTCTGCGCAGAGCACGGCAAGGCGCTTGCCGTTGGGACTGAGCTGCACCTTGAGCGGGTAGCCCACGCCGGAGTACCAGCGGAAGAGCTCCTGACACTCGGAGTTGTAGACGGTGATAAGCCCCTTGTAGCCGGATTCCTGCGTTACCACGGCGAAGCTGCCGCTTTCGCCCATTGCGGCGGTTATAACGCTGCCGCCAGCCTCCAGCTCCGTCACCGTGCCGTCCGTGCCGACATGGTAGCAGCCCTCGCCGCCTATGTCGAACACCAGCGCCGCGTCGGAGCAGGTGTCCACAGCGGGGGAGGACATGGCGCGAATCTCCTTTGCCAGCGCCGTGCCGTCGCCGGACATGAGCTGGAAGCCGGAGGTCGAGGACATGATAAGCCCGTCGCCCACGAGCGCGAACGTCTGTTCCGAACCGTTTTCGTAGGTGAAGGCCTCCGCGTCAATAGCGGCGGTCTGCTGCCCTATGGACGACAGCTCGTCGCGGTAGAGGTACACCAGCAGCGCGGCGGCAATGAGCGCCACGGTCACTATAAAGCCCACGGCTCCGGCAATGCGCTTTTTTGTCTTGCTCTCGGTATGTTCGCCCTCTTCGGGGACAAAGGCTTGCTCGTCGTTCATAATAATATCACCTATCGGCCTTTTATGCTATCACAAATTTGTGAACAAATATACTTTTGCCGCTGACAATTTTCACTAAGGCTAATCTTTTGCCATCATTTCGCCCACTTTTCCCTCGTACCAGACGCGATTGAGGTAAAGTCCCTGCGGCGGCATGGTCGGCCCCGTGAGGCGGCGGTCGCCGCGCTCCAGCAGCGCGGGTATGTCCTCCGGCGAGAGCTTGCCCAGCGAGCAGTAGACCATTGTGCCGACTATCGCCCGCGCCATGTTGTACAAAAAGCCGTCGGCGCAGACGGAAACCGTTATCATCTGCCCCTCGCGCCGGGCGCGGCAGCGGTGAACGGTGCGCACCGTCGTCTTTGTCTCTGTACCCACGCTGCGCACGGCGGCAAAGTCGTGGCGACCCTCGAACGCGCGCCCCGCGGCGTCCATGACCTCCGCGTCCAGCGCGGCGGGAAAAAAGCAGACGCGCTTTTCCAGAAACGGGTCGCGGATACGGCTGTTATATATGCGGTAGATATACTCTTTTTTTACGCACGAGCCGATGGCGTTGAAGTCCTCCTCCGCCTCCGCGGCGTCCGTCACCGCAATGTCCATCGGCAGGCGGGCGTTCACGGCAAGGGGAACGCGGTCAACGGGTATGGCGCAGTCCGTGCGGAAGTTGGCGCAGTAGCGCAGAGCGTGAACCCCCGCGTCCGTGCGCCCGCAGCCCACGACCTTTACGGCATGGCCGCAGACCTTGCCGAGCGCGTTTTCCAGCGTCTCCGCCACGGTTATCTCCGTTTTCTGCACCTGCCAGCCGTGGTAGCGCGAGCCGTCATACTTCAGGCGCAGTGCTATATTCCTCATGTGACCGCGCCTCCTCTCATATGCCTGCGCGCCGCAGAGCTGCCGCCGCCAAGACCAGCAGCGCGCCCAGCGCCATTGCCCAGCCGTCGCGCGGGGCGAGGCGCGGCGTTTTCATGCGCGTGCGCCCCTCGCCGCCGTGGTAGCAGCGGCACTCCATAGCCGTCGCCAGCTCGTCCGCGCGGCGGAAAGCGCTGACAAACAGCGGCACCAGCAGCGGCAGCAGCGCCCGCGCGCGCTCGGTGAGCTTGCCCGTGTCGAAGGCCGCGCCGCGCGCCTTCTGCGCGGAAATTATCCTGTCCGTCTCCTCGATGAGCGTGGGGATAAAGCGCAGAGCTATGCTCATCATCATCGCCACCTCGTGTACCGGCGCGTGCAGCCTTTTCAGCGGCGAGAGCAGGCTCTCTATGGCGTCTGTCAGGTTCAGCGGCGAGGTGGTGTACGTCAGTAGAAACGTGCCGCAGACCAAGAGCATAATCCGCAGCATCATGCGTATGCCCTGCAAAATGCCGCTTTCGGTTATCTTGAATATCCAAAACTCGGCCAGCGGCTCGCCCGTGCCGTAGAGCGCGTTGACCGCGCCGGTGAAGATGACGATAAACCACAGCGGTTTCAAACCCCTCAGCAGCGCCGCGGGCTTTATGCGCGAGAGCGCGGAGACGGTCACAAGCGCCGCCAGCGCCAGCGCGTAGCCCAGCCACGTCTTGGCTGTGAAGAGCGCCGCTATATAGGCGATGAGGCAGATTATTTTCGTCCGCGCGTCCAGCCGGTGGACAATGGTGTCGCCGGGGAAGTACTGGCCGAGAGTTATGTCTTTAAGCATCTCCCGACCCCCTCTCAAGGCGCAAGAGAGCCTCGCGCAGACGGTCTATGGTGTATATGCCGTCGGGTACGGCTATGCCGAGCGATTTCAATTCCAGCGCAATCTCCGTGGCCTTGGGCACCGCCAGACCCATTCCCCGCAGCTCGGCGGCGCGGGAGAACACCTGCTCCGGCGTGCCGTCCATCGCCAGCCGCCCCTCGCTGAACACGACAAGGCGCGTGGCAATGCGCGCTATCTCGTCCATGCTGTGCGTCACCAGCAGCACCGTCGCGCCCGTGGCGGCGCGGTAGTCCAGCACGTTGGCCAAAAGCTGCTCTCGCCCGCGCGGGTCAAGCCCCGCCGTGGGCTCGTCCAGCACCAGCACCTCGGGGCGCATTGCCATAACTCCGGCAATGGCTACGCGGCGCTTCTGCCCGCCGCTTAGGTCAATGGGCGACTGGGAAAACAGCTCCTCGCCCACGCCGACGAAGCCCGCCGCCTCGCGCACCCGCGCGTCTATATCGTCCTCGCTCAGCCCCATGTTACGCGGGCCGAAGGATATGTCCTTATAAACCGTTTCCTCGAATAATTGGTATTCGGGGTACTGGAACACCAGTCCGACGCGAAAGCGCGCGCGGCGCAGGGCGTCCTTGCTCGCGGCAATGTCCTCGCCGCCTATGAGCACGCGCCCCGCGGTGGGAATCAGCAGGCCGTCCAAGTGCTGGACGAACGTGCTCTTGCCGCTGCCGGTGTGACCTATTACGCCCACGAGCGCGCCCGCTTCAACGCTGAGGCTGACGTTCTCCAAAGCTGTTTTTTCAAAAGGGGTGCCGCGGCTGTAGACGTGGCTCAGTCCCTCGACCTGAATTATGGGCGGTGTAGGCATTTTTCGCGCTTTTCCTTTAACATAAAATCGGCAATGACCCGCGCACACTCTGAAACCGTCAGCGCGTCGGCGGGCAAGTCCCAGCCCTCGGCGGCAAGGCCGTCCAGCAGCAGGCGGGTGTCGGGTACGGTCAGCCCCAGCGCGTGCAATTCGGCGGGGTGGGAGAACACCTCGTGCGGCGTGCCATCCATCGCCACCTCGCCGCCGGACATAACCAGCAGCCTGTCCGCGCCGACGCACTCGTCCATGTGGTGGGTTATGAGCACCACTGTCATGCCGCGCTCGCGGCGCATGGCCTCGACAGCGCTTAGCACCTCGCGTCTTCCGGCGGGGTCGAGCATGGCTGTCGGCTCGTCCAGCACTATGCACTCCGGCTGCATGGCAATAACTCCGGCAATGGCGACGCGCTGCTTTTGCCCGCCGGAGAGCAGGTGCGGCGCGTGCAGGCGGTAGTCGTACATTCCGACGCACTCGAGCGCCGCGTCCACCCTGCGGCGTATCTCCGCGGACGGCACGCCCAAGTTCTCCGGCGCGAACGCCACGTCGTCCTCTACGATTGACGCCACAATCTGGTTGTCGGGGTTCTGGAACACCATGCCCACGGTGGAGCGTATTTTCAGCAGCGCGCTCTCGTCGGCGGTATCCGTGCCGTTCACGAGCACGCGCCCGCGGGTGGGGAGCAAAATGGCGTTCATGTGCTTTGCCAGCGTGCTCTTGCCGCTGCCGTTGTGCCCCAGCACGGCGGTGAAGCTGCCGCGCTCTATGCCGAGGCTGACGCCCCGCAGCGCCTCCGGCGCGTTTTCGTCGTAGGCAAAGCTCACGTTTTCAAAGCGGATTATTTCGCTCACGTCCCCGCCTCCCAGCGGCAGGCGGCTCCGCAGGGCAGCGCCAGACCGCTGACGGAAACGGGCAGCCCCAGCTCCCCGCACTCGCTGTGCCCGCCGAAGCGGGGCGTGAAAACGCTGTCCGCGATGTACTTCACCGACGAGGCGGAAAGCCCCGTGGTGTAGGAATTTATTATAACAAAAAGCGGGTCGGAGCTAAGCAGCCCCGCCGTCAGGCTCACAAAGTCCCAGATGCTGTTTTCCAGCTTCCAAACCTCGCCGCCCGGGCCGCGCCCGTAGGAGGGCGGGTCCATGATTATGGCGTCGTACTTGTGGCCGCGGCGCAGCTCGCGTTCCACGAACTTTACGCAGTCGTCCACAATCCAGCGTATGGGGCGGTCGGCCACGCCGCTGGCGGCGGCGTTCTCCTTGCCCCACGCCACCATGCCCTTGGCCGCGTCAACGTGGCAGACGGAAGCTCCCGCCTTGGCCGCGGCAACGGTGGCCGCGCCGGTGTAGCCGAAGAGGTTCAGCACGCTGATGTGCCGTCCTGCGGAGGCAATGGCGCGCATTATGTAGTCCCAGTTCACCGCCTGTTCGGGGAAAAGCCCCGTGTGCTTGAAGTTCATGGGGCGCACCTTGAACGTCAGCTCACCGTAGCGCACCTGCCAGCTCTCCGGCAGCGCGCCCTTGTCCCAGCTGCCGCCTCCGGCGCGGGAGCGGCTGTAGCGAGCCTCCGCCGCGCGCCACGCGGGGGACGTGCGCGGCGTTTTCCATATGGCCTGCGGGTCGGGACGTATTAAAATGTGCTCGCCCCAGCGCTCTAACTTTTCGCCGCCGGAGCAGTCTATAAGCTCAAAATCCTTCCATTTATCAGAAAGCCACATGGCCTCGCGCTCCTTTTTCCTTTGTCAGTAGTTCAGCTCCCCGCTCTGGGCGGCGGCGTGAGCCTGCATGAAGAACAGTCTCAGCGGCTCCATTCGCCGCACCCACTCCGTCACGGCGTCGGCAAAGTCGTCGAAGCCGCCGAGCGCCGCGCTGTCGGGCTCAACGGAGGCGAACCACTCCTTCATTTTCAGCAAATCCGCAACGGGACTGTTCTCGTCGAAGCCAGCGGGCATACGCTTGAGCGTCGGCCCCGTCACCGTGAGGCCGTTATCCGCCAGCAGCCCCGCAAGCTCGAACTGGCGCGAGAGCATGAAGCGCCGCGCAGCGTAGACCTCCGTGCCCTTTTCCAGCCACAGTCCCGTGCCGAAAAGGCAGTCGTTCGGCGCAATGCGCAGGAAGTAGCCTATGGGGCGCATACTCTTTCTGTCGGCGGAGATGTAGGCGCGGAACGAGGGGTTATAGGGCGGCTTGCCGTTGTGTATGCGCGCGTCGCGGGGTATGCGGTACATCATGGCTTTGGGTTCGGTGAATATCAGCCCGTCGCGTATATCCGGCGCGGCCTCGGCCACCGCGAACTTGAGTATGCCTAATAGCTCCACGAAGTCCGCCACCGCGCGCTCGTACTGCTTGTGGTTCTCGTGGAACCATGTGCGGTTGTTGTTTTGCTCCAGCTCCGCGCAGTAGCGGAGCATATTGTCAAAATCGCCCGGCATTATATCGTCCTCGCGCCGAAGCGCGCTTCCGCCTCCGCTATTGCGCTTTCAATCGGTGTGCCGCCGATGAACATGAGCGCCATGTCGCGGAACAGCTGCGGCACGCCCCACATGGCCTCGGCAATGCCGCCCGCTATGGCCGCCGTGGTGTCGCAGTCGCCGCCCAGCGAAATCGCCGTGCGTATCGTGTCCTCAAAGTCGTCGCTCTCCAAAAAGCACTCTATGGCCTGCGGCACGCTGCCCGCGCAGCTGACGTCGAACGAGTAGTCGGGGCGTATCTGGTCAATGGTGAAGTCCAGCGGGTAGTGCTCCTCGGCAAAGGCGCGTATGGCCTTCTTGTCCGCGCCCGTCCGCGCCAGATAGGTGCAGCCCGCCGCGGCGAGCGCGCCGCGTATGCCGTCGGGGTCGTCGTGGCTTATGCGCGCGCTGGCGGCGGCCAAGTCGAGCGCTTCCTCAAGGCTCTCCGCGCACCACGCCACGGGCGAGACGCGCATTGCCGAGCCGTTGCCGAAGCTGCCGTAGGGCTGCGGGTCGGCGGACATGAGCCACTGGTAGAACCTGCCGCCGTAGCCCACGCGCGGGTAGAGCCTCCCCAGCGCCTGCATATGCTTGATGCAAAGCTGCGGGAAGAGCTCAATGTCGCGCCCCGCGTCGGCGTAGTCCAAGCAGGCGCGCGCCACGGCGGCGGTCATAACCGTGTCGTCCGTGAACGTGCAGTCATAGGCCAAAAAGTTGAAGTTTTTTGTCTTTATATTATTAAATTCATACTTGGAACCGGCAATGTCTCCTATAACGGCGCCCAGCATATTTTATCCCTCCCAAGTTATCGCTTTTTTGTTTATTACAGACCCCAGATTTTTTCCGCGTAGTCCGTTATCGCTCTGTCGGAGGAAAAACGTCCGGCGGCGGAGATGTTGTTCAGGCACTTCTTGGCAAAACCGATGCGGTCGCCCCAGTCGGCGTTGGCGCGCTCGCGCGCTTCGGCGTAGGAGCGGAAGTCGTACAGCACGTAGTATTGGTCCGCGCGGTGCCAGTCCGCGCCCTCCAGCAGCGAGGAGTATAGCTCGCTCAGTCCGTCGTCGCTCGGCACCGTGCCGTCGATGAGCGTGTCCACAACGCGCCTCACGCGCTCATCGCTGTCGTAGAGGCCGCGCGCGTGGTAGCAGTCTTTTATGCGGTTAATTTCCTCCACGGTCGCGCCGAAGATATAGTTGTTCTCGCGTCCCGCGGCGGCGGCAATTTCCACGTTCGCGCCGTCCAAAGTGCCCAGCGTTACAGCGCCGTTCACCATGAACTTCATGTTGCCCGTGCCGCTGGCCTCCGTTCCCGCGGGGGAAATCTGTTCGGAGATGTCGGCGGCGGGGATAATTTTTTCCGCGTAGGAGCAGTTGTAGTCCTGCACAAACACAACCTTCATCAGCCCCGCCACGTCGGGGTCGGAGTTTATGAGAGCCGCCACGCGGTTGATGTAGCGTATAATGCTCTTGGCGCGCTTGTAGCCCGGGGCGGCCTTAGCTCCGAATATAAACACGGTGGGGTTGAAGCCCTGAAGTCTGCCACTTTTGATGCCGAAGTAGATGTCCATGACGGAAAAGGCGTTCATCAGCTGGCGCTTATACTCATGCAGGCGCTTTACCTGCACGTCGAAAACAAATTCGGGGTTCAGCTCGATGCCCTCGCGCTTTTTAATCTCCTCGCACAGCGCGCGCTTGTTTTCCAACTTTATTTCGTTGAAACGCACCGCCGTCTCGTCGTCAATAAGCGGCTTTAAGCGCTCAAGGCTGCCGAGGTCGGCGAGGAAGTCCCCACCTAACTTTTTCCTCAGCAGCGCGGTCAGTCCGGGGTCGCTCAGACCCAGCCAGCGGCGCGGCGTGATGCCGTTGGTGACGTTCGTGAAGCGCTCCGGCCAGACAGCGCTGAAGTCCGCGAACAGGTCGCGCTTTATTATCTCGCTGTGAATCTGCGCCACGCCGTTGACGTGGTGACTGCCGTAGACGGACAGATTTGCCATGTGTACCGTGGAGCCGTTGATTATATAAAGGTTCGAGTGCTCCGCGCGCAGCTTTTCGTCCAGACGGCGCAGAATGTCGCATATATCGGGCACGACGGAGGCCAAAAGCTCCATATCCCATTTCTCCAGCGCCTCGCTCATAACGGTGTGGTTCGTGTAGGAAAATACGCGCTGGGATATATTGAACGCGCGGTCAAAGTCCACGCCCTCGGCCATCAGCAGGCGCATGAGCTCGGGAATGGACATCGCGGGGTGGGTGTCGTTGAGCTGAATGGCGGCGTAGTCGGGCAGCGCGTCCCAATCCTCGCCGTGGTTGCGGCGGAAAGCGCGCAAAATGTCCTGCAGCGAGGCCGTACACATGACGTACTGCTGCTTCAGGCGCAGGCGCTTGCCCTCCCATGTGCTGTCGTTGGGGTAGAGCACGCGGGTTATGTCCTCGGCCTTGTTCTTTTCGTTCAGCACGCGTTGGTAGTCTTGGTCGTTGAAGGCGCGGTAGTCGAACGCCTCCTCCGGCTCGCACTGCCACAGGCGCAGCGTGGAGATGTTGCCGTTTTTGTAGCCGATAACCGGCGTGTCGTAGGGCACGGCCAGCACGGTGTGGTCGGGGAAGACCACGCGCACGGTGTGCTTGTAGCGGCGCACGGACCACGGGTCGCCGTACTTTGTCCAGTCGTCGGCCTCCTCCACCTGCTCGCCGTTTTCAAAGCGTTGCTTGAAAAGACCGAAGCGGTAGCGCAGACCGTAGCCCGTCAGGCTCACGCCGCAGGTGGCGGCGGAGTCCATGTAGCAGGCGGCGAGGCGGCCGAGCCCGCCGTTGCCCAGCGCCGCGTCCTCTATGTCCTCCATGCAGGCGAGGTCAACGCCCTTGGCGGCAAACGCCGCGCGCACCTCGTCCAAAACGCCGAGGTTGAAAAGGTTGGAGTAGACGAGCCTGCCTATGAGGTACTCCGCGGAGATGTAGTAGGCGTGGCGGCCTCCGGCGCGGCGGGCTTTGGCCTCGCCCCAGCTCTCGCTGAGGTTCATCATTATGGTGCGCCCCAGCGCGTCGTGCAGCTGCTCCGGCGAGGCGGAGGCCAGAGTTTCGTCGTGCTCTAACTTCAAAAACGCCTCTGTGAGTTGAATAATGCGTTCTGTGTTAAAATTTTGAGCCATATAATGATTCCTTTCGGGAAATTAAGATTCGCAGTGCGGATATAGATATTCAATTTTATATTATCCAACATTTCTGCGGATTTTGCAACAGCTATTATAGACTATTTTATTGTTTTTATAAAAATTTTGTGTTATCATATTCACATATAGGCTAAGATATAAAGGAGAACGGCCATGAATTTGGACGAACTGGAACCAAAGCAGGTGTTCCGCTTCTTCCGCGAGCTCTCCGCCGTGCCGCGCGGCAGCGGCAGCACGTCAGCGGCGGCGGAGCTGTGCCTGCGCTTTGCGCGCGAGCGCGGCTTGGAGCATTACACAGACAGCGTCGGCAACGTGATAATTATAAAACCGGCCTCCGCGAGCTATGAGAGCGCGCCGCCGGTTATTCTGCAGGGGCACCTTGATATGGTGTGCTGCAAGACCTCGGACTGCCAAAAGGATATGACCGCCGAGGGGCTTGACCTCGCCACCGACGGCGCGTTCGTCTGGGCGGAGGGCACCAGCCTCGGCGGGGACGACGGCATTGCCGTGGCAATGGCGCTGGCGGCGCTGGACGACGGCGCGCTGCCCCACCCGCGGCTGGAAGCGTTTTTCACCACCGACGAGGAGACGGGCATGACCGGTGCGCGCTGTGCCGACGTCAGCCCGCTCCGCGGCAGACGGCTCATTAACATCGACTCCGAGGCGGAGGGCGTTTTCACCGTCGGCTGCGCGGGCGGCGTGCGCGCTGTCTGCTCTCTGCCCGCGGCGCTCACGAAAGCCGAGTCCGATGCCTTCGAGGTGAGCGTCGGCGGCCTGCGCGGCGGCCACTCCGGCACGGATATAGACAAGGGCCGCGCCAACGCCAATATAATTTTAGGCCGCGCGCTGGAGAGCGTGCTGCAAATCTCCGGCACCGGTTTGTGTACGCTGTCGGGCGGCACCGCGGACAACGCCATACCCTCCGCCGCCTCCGCGCGCATAGTCTGCCCCCGCGAGAGCCGCGGCGAGCTGGCGGAGCGCATGGAAAAGCTGAACGCCGAATTGCGCCGCGAGTTTGCCGAAACCGACCCCGATGTGCGCGCGGAGCTGCGCGGCGTCACACTCGGCGCCCCCGACGCACTCGACGGCGAGAGCGCGCGGCGCGTTGTGCGCTTCCTCACGCGCTGCCCCAACGGGATACAGTCGATGAGCCGCCACATTCCCGACCTTGTGGAAAGCAGTCTGAACCTCGGCATAGCGGAGCTGGACGGCAGCTCCGCGCGCTTCACGTTCTCGCTGCGCAGCGGTCTGCCGAGCGAAATGGAGCGCATGAAGCGGCAGCTGACGGAGCTGACGGAGGCTCTGGGAGGCAGCGTCGCCTACAGCGGGGAGTACCCCGCGTGGCAGTACCGCGAAGTCTCGCCCCTGCGCGAACTGATGACGGAGGTTTTCACCGAGCAGTACGGTCACGCGCCGCGCGTGGAGACGATACACGCAGGGCTGGAGTGCGGTCTGCTGGGCGAGAAGCTGCCTGAGCTGGACTGCGTCTCCATCGGCCCCGACCTGTTGGATATTCACTCCTGCCGCGAGCGCATGGACGTGGTCTCCGTGCAGCGTGTCTGGCGCTTTTTGCTGGAAGTGCTGCGGCGCAGCAAATAGCATTTTATTTATAATTTGTAATCTATAGAAAGAGGAAAAGACCTTGGCAGGCAGTTCGGAAAGCAAGCTCGGCACAATGCCGGTGGGCAGGCTGCTCACCGTTATGAGCGTGCCGATGATGATTTCAATGTTCATACAGGCGCTGTACAATGTTGTGGACAGCATGTTTGTGGCGCAGATAAGCGAAAACGCGCTGACAGCGGTCTCGCTGGCGTTCCCCGTGCAGAATATAATGAACGCCATCGGCGTGGGCACGGGCGTTGGCGTGAACGCGCTGGTGTCGCGCTCGCTCGGCCGCGGGGACAGCGCCACGGCGGAAAAGGCGGCCAACGTGCAGCTGACGCTCGCCGTCATCTGGTGGCTCATTGCCGCCGCGCTGGGCATACCCTTGGCGCGGCTGTTCTTTGCCACGCAGACGGACATTGCGGAGATTGTGGACTACGGCACGGTGTATATGTCCATATGCTGCGGCGCGTCGCTGGGGCTGTTTGCCTCCCAGCACATGGAAAAGCTGCTCGTCTCCACCGGCAACTCCCGCGTGAGCATGATTGCCCAAGGCTCCGGCGCGGTTGTCAACATTGCCTTTGACCCGCTGCTCATTTTCGGCCTCGGACCGTTCCCCGCGCTGGGCGTGCCGGGTGCGGCGGTGGCGACGGTGCTGGGGCAGTTCACGGCGGCGGGGCTGGCGTTTTTCTTCAACGTGCGCTGCAACACGGCCACGCACTTCCGCGTGCGTAAGATGGGGCTTAACCTGCGCATAATTCGCGACATTTACACTGTCGGTCTGCCGAGCGCGCTCACCGTGGGGCTCAACTCCGTGATGAGCTACTGCATGAACGCCATTCTGCTGGGCGTTTCCACAACGGCGACAGCGGTTTTCGGCATTTGGATAAAGGCGCAGAGCTTCGGCTATATGCCGGTTTTCGGCATGAACAACGGCACAATAGCCATTTACTCGTATAACTACGGCGCCAAGCTCTATGACCGCGTGCGCGCCACGCTGCGCCTTGCAGCCGTAACGGGCGTGCTCATCACGGCGGCAGTGGCGCTGCTCTATGAGCTTATCCCCGAACCTATCATGCACCTGTTCAACGCCTCGGACAACATGATGGACATCGGCGTCACGGCCATGCGCACAATGGCGCTGTCGCTGCCCATGGGCGGGCTTTGCGTCATCTGCTCGTCCTCGCTGCAGTCGCTGGGCAAGCCGGGACAGGCGTTTTTCGCCCAGACCTGCCGCCAGCTCATTTTTCAGGTTCCGGCGGCGTACATACTCTGCACGCTGGGCGGGCTGAGGGCGTTCTGGTTCGCGCCGCTCATCGCCGAGACGCTGGCCATGATTATGGCGCTCGTGCTGGCCGTGCGCCGCGTGCGCTCGCTGTAAAAAGTTCGACGGCGGAAAATGGCGGGTGCGGACGATATATGGCAGGCCGTGTCGCCGCCGCGCCGCAGATTTGGGGAATAACCTAAAATCGACGCGGCTGCGGGTCGATATTTTGCGCCGCGGAGACGTTGCAAGACTTCCTCCAATGTGATAATTTAAGTTCACTTGAGACATAAATCACGAAAATCTCAACTACACTGGAGGAACAATATGGACAGGAAAATTCGTGTGCTGACAGCCGACCCGAACGAGGACTTTCGGGCGCTGATAACGGGACTTGTGAACGCGGAGCCGGACATGGAGTGCGTAGGCGGCGCGGCGGACGGCATGGACGCGCTGGCGCTGCTGGCGGAGACAAAGCCGGATGTGCTGCTGCTGGAGCTGGTGATGCCGCGTCTGGACGGAATGGGCGTTTTGCAGCGTCTGCCGGAGACGGGCGCGGAGCCCTCGGTGTTCATCGTCTCGGCGTTTTACAACGAAAAGCTCATTGCCGAGAGCGCGGAAAAGGGCGTGCGCTACTTTGTGCCCAAGCCCTGCGACACGCAGGCGCTCCTATCGCGCATACGCCTCGGCTGTGCGCCAACGCGGCCTGCGGGCGAGATAATAGCCGCGCCCGCGTCGGGAAACTATGACTTGGAGGCCGTGGTGACGGACATGATTCACGAAATCGGCGTCCCCGCGCACATAAAGGGCTATCAGTACCTGCGCGAAGCCATAATGCTGGCGGTGACGGACATGGACGTGATAAACGCCGTGACGAAGGTGCTGTACCCCACGGTGGCGGAGAAGTTCGGCACAACGCCCTCGCGCGTGGAGAGAGCGATACGCCACGCCATAGAAGTCGCGTGGGACCGAGGCGACATCGAGACGCTCCAGCGCTTTTTCGGCTACACCGTCAGCAACATAAAGGGCAAGCCCACGAACTCCGAGTTCATAGCCATGATAGCCGACTGCATCTCCCTCCGCCACCGCACAGCCCGCGGAGGCAATGCGTAAATGGCGTAGCGGGAGCGGGGGAGACTATAACCCGACTTGCAGTGCCGGTATTATTATACATTTTAGTGAGGCCGGAAAATAAAAACTCAGGGGAGGCCGTTTTCGGTCTCCCCTGTTGAATATTATGCAATTATATCGCGCTTACAGCTGCTTGTTGGCATTTATTTTTATGCCGGGGCCCATTGTGCTGGCGGTTACGCAGGAGCGGATATACTGGCCCTTGGCGGCGGCGGGCTTGGCCTTGAGGATTGCGCCCATGAGCGCGCTGTAGTTTTCAAACAGCTTATCCTCGCCGAAGCTGACCTTGCCTATCGGGCAGTGGATTATGTTGGTCTTGTCCAGACGGTACTCGACCTTACCGGCTTTGGCCTCGGTGACGGCCTGCGCCACGTTGGGGGTCACGGTTCCGGCCTTGGGGGACGGCATGAGACCCTTAGGTCCGAGAATTTTACCCAGACGGCCTACGGTGCCCATCATGTCGGGAGAGGCGATTACGGTGTCGAACTCGAACCAGTTCTCTTTCTGAATCTTCTCGACATACTCCATGCCGCCGGCGTAGTCGGCGCCGGCCTCCAGAGCGGCGGGAACCTTGTCCTCCTTGCAGAACACGAGCACGCGGACGGTCTTGCCTGTGCCGTTGGGCAGCACTATAGCGCCGCGGACCTGCTGGTCGGCGTGGCGGCCGTCAACGCCCAGCTTGACGTGCAGCTCCACCGTCTCGTCGAACTTGGCCTTGCTGGTCTGGCAGACGAGGCTGAGGGCTTCCTTGGGGTCGTAAAGATTAGATTTATCTATGAGCTTGCTGCTCTCTTTGTAGTTTTTGCTTCTGAACACTTAGTTTTTCCTCCTTGAAATGTGGTTGAGCGGAAATTTATCCTCCCACGTTGGGAAAAGGCGTCTGCCTCTCAGTCTCCTACGACAACGCCCATGCTGCGGCAGGTGCCGGCTATCATGCTCATGGCCGACTCGATGTCTGTGCAGTTGAGGTCGGGCATCTTCTGCTCGGCTATCTTGCGGACATCCTCCTTGCTTATCGTGGCAACCTTGTCGCGCTGAGGCACGCCGGAGGCCGTCTCGATGCCGCAGGCCTTCTTAATGAGAAGCGCGGCGGGAGGAGTCTTGGTGATGAAGGTAAAGCTGCGGTCGGAATACACGGTGACGATTACGGGTATCATCATACCCATGTCGCCCTTAGTGCGTTCGTTGAAATCCTTTGTAAACTGGGCTATGTTCACGCCGTACTGTCCGAGCGCGGGGCCGACAGGGGGAGCCGGTGTTGCCTTGCCCGCGGGGACTTGGAATTTGGCGTAGCCTACTATTTTCTGTGCCATTTTTGAATTGCACCTCCGAAAATTATTTTATTTTATAATTTTTCGATTTGGTCGAACTCCAAATCGACGGGAGTTTCTCTGCCGAACATGGAAACGGTGACGCGGACGTGAGCGCCGTCGGGGTCAATTTCCTCTACCTTGCCCTCGAAGCCCTCCAAGGGGCCGTCCACTATCTTTATGAGGTCGCCCGCAGCGAAGGGCACAATGACCTCTCGCTTTTCCACGCCCATATCGTATATCTCCCGCTGCGTGAGGGGAATGGCCTTGCCGTCGTTGCCGACAAAGCCGGTCGCGCCGCGCACGTTGCGCACAAGATGCCAGCTCTCGTCAGTGAGAATCATCTTCACCAGCACATAGCCGGGGTAAATTTTGCGCTCATAGGTCTTTTCCCCCGCGTCGGTGTGCTCCGTGACGGTCTCCATGGGGATGTTGACCTCCTGAATGAGAGAGAGCATATTTCTGTTTTCGGCAGCCTTCATAATTGAAGCCGCCACTGTGTTTTCGTATCCTGAGTATGTGTGAATCACATACCACTTTGCCGTGTTTTCGTCCATCGCCCGTCAACCAGCCAGAGTTATGATAGCCTTGACAATGGCTTGCGCCAGCTCGTCAAACAGCCAAATCGCAATGGCGGAAATGACCATAACGACGATGGAAACAATGGTGTTTTTAGAAACCTCTTTCGGTCCCGGCCAGACGACCTTTTTCAGCTCGCTCTTCATTTCCCGGAACCATTTGGCCACGCGCTTTCCGAAACCGGGCTTACCTGTCTCTTTCTTGACGGCATTGGTTGTGGCCACAACGGGCTTTTCGTCTTTTGCCATTATTGCTCGTCCTTTCTCAAGCTCACTTTGTTTCGGAATGGGTCGTATGCTTGCGGCAGAACCGGCAATACTTCATCATTTCAATGCGGTCAGGTGTGTTCTTTTTGTTCTTTTTAGTATTGTAGTTCCTCTGCTTGCACTCGTTGCATCTCAAGGTAATTTTTACCCTTGCTCCTGCAGCCATATTTTTCGGCACCTCCTTGTTGAATTTGCCCCGCAGAATCGGGACATTGTTGCCTCCCTGTTCAGCCGTCCGCCGCCCCTCACACCTCGAAAAAGGCATGAAAATCAGCCTGTACGCCGACAGGTAAAATAAACTATACCATATATTTAATTTTTAGTCAACTGTTTTTTTCGCAGTTACCATGAAGGAAAAACTCAATTGCCGTGAAAACAGAATTATTTTTCAGTCGGAAACACATATCATGAGATAATCATTTGGACGTACTCTGCCGGTGACTGCATATATCATGAGGATTTGCATTCCGCAGGCGAAGCGCTGCCGCGGAGCAGAAATTGGCTGTGTTAATCATATTGCGCGCGCAGATAATAACGTCAAATATATAAAAATGCGGGGTGGAGGAAATGAAAAGGAAAACAGCTGTGCTGACGGTTTCTTATCTCTTGGCGGCGGTCGCGGCGCTGGGCGTGCTGGCGGGGGTTTACTACGAGCGGGCGGAGAGCTACCGCTTGCAGACGGAGGCGCGCTGTCAGCACGCCTTTGCCGAGCTTGTCACGGCCATCGGCGAGGTGGACACGGCGCTGCAAAAAAGCCGCTATGCCATGTCGCCCTCGCTGGAGGCGGCCATTTGCGCGGAGATATTTGGCAAGGCGATGACCGCGCAGTCGTTTTTGGGCGAGCTGCCGTTTTCCACGCAGGAATTAGAGCAGACGGCGGGGTTCATAAGCCGCGCGGGGGACTTCGCGTTTGAGCTCAGCCGCGCGGCGTCGGGCGGCGGCATAACGGACGAGCAGCGCGAGAGCCTTGCGGCGCTCAGCGACATGGCGGCGGTGCTCTCGGAAAACCTGCGCGGCGTGCAGACGGACATGATGGACGGCGTGCTGACAATGGACGAGCTGCTGGCGGGGCAGGACGCGGCAGACGGAGCGGAGAGCGAGCTGCCCTCCACCGTGAGCGGCGGTATGCGGCTCATTGAGCAGGAGTTCCCAGAATTGCCCTCGCTCATCTATGACGGGCCGTTTTCCGAGCATTTGCAGACGAGCGAGCCGAAGCAGCTGGCGGAGCTGGACGAGGTCAGCCAGAGCGACGCCCGCGACGCCGCGGCGGTGTTCACGGGCATAAACCGTGCGCGCATGGCTCCCGCCGGTGAGACTGACGGCGACATTCCCTGCTGGCGCTTCAAGGCCGAGACGGAGAGCGGCGAGGTCTACGTGGCCGTGACGAAGCAGGGCGGCAAGGTTATGAGCGTCTTTTCCTCCTGCGTCCACAGCGGCGGCGATTTGAGCGCGGACGAGGCGGCGCAGACGGCGCTGCGGTTTTTGTCCTCGCGCGGCTACAGCTCCATGCAGGAGACGTACCACATCACGCAGGACAACAAAATCCTCTTTAACTTCGCCTATGAGGACGGCGGAGTGCTGTTCTACCCCGACTTGGTCAAGGTGGCTGTGGCGACGGACACGGGCGAGGTCTGCGCGTTCGAGGCCGCGGGCTACCTCACCTGCCACTGCGAGCGCGAGCTGCCGGAGACGGCGTGCGGGGAGGACGAAGCGCGCGCTCTGGTGTCCGGCGACTTGCGGGAGCTGAGCCACGCGCTGACCGTCATTCCCTCGGACGGGCAGTACGAGCTGCTGTGCCACGAGTTCAAGTGCGCCGCGGAGGACGACCGACACTATATAATTTACGTCAACGCCGTCACGGGCGAGCAGGAAAAAATACTGATATTGCTGGAGGATGAGAGCGGTTCTCTGATAATTTGAACGATTTTACGAAAATAATAGCTAAAAATACAAGAACTTTATCTTTTCAAAGCGGCATATTTGTGCTATTATACTAAGCAGAGAACTCATGACAGGCTCGCTCGGCGGCATGGCGGCCGCGGGGCGGGCGGCACAGGAGGCGTTTTGAAAATATGGCAAACAACAATGGCAGCGCCGCCTCTCCAGCGCAGGGACAGGTGGCCTACATAGCCTGCGGCGGGTTCGCCGCGGGGAAAGCGCGGTTTTTCGGCTGGGAGAGCTGCGCCGCGGCCGCGGAGAGCGGCTTCGAGCGCGGCGAGTGCCGCTACGGCTGCGTCGGCGTGGGCGACTGCGTCAAGGCGTGTACAAAGGGCGCGATGGTCTTGGAGGGCGCGAGCGTCAAAATACTGGCGGATAAGTGCGACGGCTGCGGCGACTGCCTGCCGGCCTGTCCGCAGAGCATCATCCGCCTGATTCCGCAAAACGCGACGAACTTCATCCCCTGCTCCTCGCGCGACGGGGACGAGGACAGAGTGCGCGCCGTCTGCGGCTACGGCTGCATAGCCTGCGGCGAGTGCGAGCGCGCCTGCCCCGAGGGCGCGGTCAAGGTTGTGGAAAACCGCGCGGTCATAGACTACGATAAATGCGTAGGCTGCGCGGCCTGCACCGTAAGCTGCCGCAAAAAAATTATCATCGACACATACCACGATTTGCGCGAGCTAAAGCCCGAGGCCGCGTTCGTCCGCTGCTCCGGCGACGGGCGCATCAACGCCGCCGCGGCTGCCGCGGGCGCTTCCACCTGCGCGGAGGCCGCGAGGCTGACGCAGGGCGGTGACACCTGCTCTTGGGGCTGCTTCGGCTTCGGCGACTGCACGGCGGTCTGCCGCTTCGACGCTATAAAAGTTGAGAACGGCGCGGCTAAGGTTGACGCGGACAAGTGCGTGGGCTGCCGCGACTGTATGCGCGCCTGCCCGCGCTCGCTCATCGTCGCCGCGCCCTATCAGGGGACAAAGCTCATTCCCTGCGCTTCGCGCACGCCGTCAAGGGAGCTGTGCTCCACCGGCTGCACGGGCTGCGGCGACTGCGCGAGCAACTGCCCCAACGGCGCGATATACTTCGGCGAGGCGGGTATTGCGATTGACCCCGAAAAATGCGACGACTGCGGCATATGCCAATATGTCTGCCAGTACGACGTTGTGAGACGCCGAGAGGTGCCGGAGTACATATATCTCCAGCGTGCCGCTCTGAGTCTTGTTAAAAGCTGAGAGGAGGGCGCGGATTTATGCTTGAACGCAAGCTGAAAACAATGGACGGCAACACCGCCGCGGCGCACGTGGCCTATGCGTTTTCGGAGGTGGCCGCGATATACCCCATAACTCCGTCCTCGCCGATGGCGGAGAGCATGGACGAGTGGGCAAGTCAGGGACGCAAAAATATATTCGGTCAAAAGGTTAAAATTGTGGAAATGCAGTCCGAGGGCGGCGCGGCGGGAGCCGTACACGGCTCCGTGGCTGCGGGCAGCTACACCTCCACATTCACGGCCTCGCAGGGTCTGCTGCTGATGATTCCCAATATGTACAAGTTAGCGGGCGAACAAACCTCCGCCGTGTTCCACGTCGCCGCCCGCGCGCTGGCGACCCACGCCCTGAGCATATTCGGCGACCACTCCGACGTTATGGGCGTGAGGCAGACGGGCTTTGTCATGCTCTGCTCCAATAACGTGCAGCAGGTCATGGACCTTGCGGCGGCGGCGCACCTTGCGGCAATAGGCGGCCGACTGCCGGTGCTGCACTTTTTTGACGGCTTCCGCACCTCGCACGAGTACCAGAAAATAAAGGTCTGGGACTACGACACGCTGTCGAGCCTGACGGACTGGGACGCGGTGCGGCGCTACCGCGAGAGCGCGCTTGACCCTTCCAACCCGCACCTGAGCGGCTCGGCGGAGCAGCCGGAGACATTCTTCCAGCACCGCGAGGCCGCGAACGGCGCTTATCTCGCCGCGCCAGAGGTCGTGAACGGCTGCATGGAGCGCATAAACGCGCTGCTGGGCACGGACTACCGACCGTTCAACTACTACGGCGCGCCCGACGCGGAGGACATTATAATCGCCATGGGCTCGGTTTGCGACGCGGCGGAGGAGGTTGTGGACTGGCTGAACGCGCGCGGCGGCAAGACCGGCGTCGTGGAGGTCCACCTCTACCGTCCGTTCAGCGTAAAATATCTGCTGGCCGCGCTGCCGGAGAGCGTGCGGCGCATTGCCGTGCTTGACCGCACAAAGGAGCCGGGCGGCGTGGGCGAACCGCTTTACTTGGACGTTGTCTCCGCCCTGCGCGGCACTAAGTTTGAAAATTGCCTCATCTGCGGCGGACGCTACGGCCTCGGCAGCAAGGACACGCAGCCCGCGGATATCGCGGCGGCGTTTGCCAACCTGCGCGCGGAGGAGCCGAAGCGGGAGTTCACGCTGTCCATAACCGACGACGTCACCGGCCTCTCGCTCACCCCGACCGCCGCGCCCGACACGGCGAGCGCGGGAATGCGCGCGTGCAAGTTCTGGGGCCTCGGCGCGGACGGCACCGTCGGCGCGAACAAGAACTCGGTGAAAATAATAGGCGACCACACGGACAAATACGTGCAGGCCTATTTCCAGTATGACTCTAAGAAGTCCGGCGGCACGACCATATCGCACCTGCGCTTTGGCGACACGCCGATAAAGAGCAGCTACTATGTGCGTCAGGCGGACTTCGTGGCCTGCCACAACGCGGCCTATCTGAAAAAGTTTGAAATGGTGCAGGACGTAAAGCCGGGCGGCTGCTTCCTGCTCAACTGCGGCTGGACGGACGAGGAGCTGGACTCGCGTCTCCCCGCCGCCGTCAAGCGCTATATTGCGGAAAACAACGTGCAGTTCTATGTCTGCGACGCGGTGAAGTACGCCAAGGAGATAGGTCTCGGCCCGCGCCGCACGAACACGGTGCTGCAAGCGGCCTTCTTCAAGTTAGCGGACATCATACCCGTGGAGGACGCGGCGCGCTATATGAAAGAGGCCATTGAACACACCTACGCCGAAAAAGGGCGCAGCATCGTGGAAATGAACTGCGCCGCTGTGGACGCGGGACTGGAGCACGTGCGGAAGGTCGCAGTGCCGGAGCGCTGGCGCACCGCCGCGGACGCCGCGCCCGCCGTACCGCTCACGGGGCGCGACAAGTTCACGACCGACTACCTCAATAACATCCTTGTGCCGACGAACACCCTGACCGGCGACCGCGTACCCGTCTCGGCGTTCCTGACAACGGCCAACGGCGTCGTACCCTCCGGCACCGCCGCCTTTGAAAAGCGCGGCATTGCCGCCGACGTGCCGCAGTGGGACGCTGCCAAGTGCATACAGTGCGCGTGGTGCTCCATGGTCTGCCCCCACGGCGTAATCCGCACCTATGCGCTGCCCGAGGACAGCGAGGAGGCCGAGGGCGCGCCCGTCATGAAGGGCGCCAAGGGACTGCGCTTTGCTGTCGGCATTTCCGCGCTGGACTGCACGGGCTGCGGCTCCTGCGCCGAGATTTGTCCCGCGCGCGAAAAGGCGCTCACCATGCACGAGGCGGACGACGAGCTTGTCGCCGCCGCGCAGAGCCGCTTCAACGCGCTCTCGGCTGCCGCCGGCGACGCTCCGTCGCCGTTCAGCCCCGCGACGGTCAAGGGCAGCCAGCTGCGCCGCCCGCTCATGGAGTTCAGCGGAGCCTGCCCGGGCTGCGGCGAGTCGCCCTACGCCAAGCTGGCAACCCAGCTCTTCGGCGACAGAATGTACATCGCCAACGCCACGGGCTGCTCGTCAATCTGGGGCTGCTCCGCGCCCAGCTCGCCCTACACGGTCAACGGCGAGGGCAGGGGCCCCGCGTGGGCGAACTCGCTGTTTGAGGATAACGCCGAGTTCGGCCTCGGTATGAGAGTTTCCGTTGACTCGCGCCGCGCGGAGCTGAAAACCGCCGCCGAGAGCCTCGGCACCCCCGCCGCGCTGGCTTGGACGAGGGCAATGGAGGACGCGGAGACCTCCCGCAAAACGGGAGACGCGCTGCTGGCCGAGTGCAGAGCGCTGGCGGGCGAAAACCCCGACGCCAAATTCATCACCGAAAACGCCGGACTGCTCACCAAGCCCTCGATGTGGATATTCGGCGGCGACGGCTGGGCCTACGACATAGGCTACGGCGGACTTGACCATGTGCTGGCCTCCGGCATGAACGTGAATGTGCTTGTGTTCGACACGGAGGTCTACTCCAACACCGGCGGACAAAGCTCCAAGGCCACGCCTATGGGCGCGGTTGCGGCCTTTGCCTCGGCCGGCAAGGCGGTAAAAAAGAAGAACTTGGCAGATATAGCCATGAGCTACGGCTATGTTTACGTGGCGCAGGTGGCAATGGGCGCGAACCCCGAGCAGACGCTGCGCGCGTTCCGCGAGGCCGAGGCCTACGACGGCCCCTCGCTCATCATTGCCTACGCGCCGTGCATAAACCACGGCCTCAAAGCGGGCATGAACCGTGCGATGCAGGAGATGCGCTCCGCGGTGCGCAGCGGCTACTGGAACCTGCTCCGCTTCGACCCCGACCGCGCCGCGCGGGGTGAAAATCCGCTGAGCGTGGATTCCGCCGCGCCTGACGGCAGCTACCGCGGCTTCATAATGGGCGAGGTGCGCTACAGCTCGCTCAAGCTGAAGTTCCCCGAGCGCGCCGAAAAGCTGTTCTCCGAGGCGGAGAGCGGCGCGCAGGAGAGATACGCGGCGCTGGCAGCAAGAAAAAAGAGCTTGGATAGGGGGTAAAGCGGCATGATAAACTTTCAGCGGGAGAGAAATCCCCAGCCCACGCCGCCGGCGGAGGAACGCAAACACAGCTTTGGCGAGGTGCATACGGACTACACGCCGGAGCAGGCCGTTGCCGAGGCAATGCGCTGCCTGAACTGCCGCGAGCACCCGTGTATGAACGGCTGCCCCGCAAAAATGCGCATACCCGAATTTATTGCCCTCGTGGCGCGCGGCGACTTCGACGGCGCGTGGGAGATAGTGCGCTCGCGCAGCCTCATGCCCGCCATATGCGGCCGCGTGTGTCCGCAGGAGCGCCAGTGCGAGGGTAACTGCACGCGCGCCAAGCGCGGAGAAACGGTCGGCATAGGCGCGCTGGAACGCTTTGTTGCGGACTGGCATTTTGACCGCTACGGCGGCCCGCGGGAGCGGGAAAAAGCAGAAACAGGGCGCTCCGTCGCAGTCGTCGGCGCGGGACCCGCGGGTCTGGCCTGCGCCGAGGCGCTGGCGGCCAAGGGACGGAGCGTGACGGTGTACGACTACATGGCTCGCCCGGGCGGCGTGCTGACCTACGGCATACCTGAGTTCCGTATGCCGCGCGTTATTGTCAGCGACATGGTGGAAAACCTAAAGAAAGCCGGCGTGCGCTTTGTGACGAAAACCGCCGTCGGTCTTGACATCACCATTGACGAGCTCTTTGCAAGCGGCTTTGACGCGGTGTTTCTGGGCATTGGCGCGGTCACGCCGAACCGTCTGGACATTCCCGGCATACGCTCGCGCGGCGTGATAACGGCCTACGACTATCTGGCGCATATAAACGCCATCGTGGAGGGCTTGGCGCGCGGCGACGCGCGTGTCGCGGGCGCCAAGCGGGTCATTGTCATCGGCGCGGGCAACGTGAGCATGGACGCGGCGCGCTCGGCGGTGCGCATGGGCGCCGAGAGCGTCACCATTGTCCACCGCCGCGGCATGGCGGACTCCACCGCCTGCGCCGAGGAGCTGAAACAGGCTGTGCAGGAGGGCGTTATTTACAGCGAGTACACCGCGCCCGCCGCCGTGCTCACCGGCGAGGACGGCCGCGTGACGGGTCTGGAGTGCCTGAAAACTGCCGCCGGAGAGCCGGACGAGAGCGGCCGCCGCGCGCCCATAATGCTGGAGGGAACGAACTTCACGCTGCCCGCCGACCTCATAATTCTGGCGGTCGGCGCGAAACCCGAGGGCAGAGTATTCGGCGAGGATAAAGAAAAAATGATGACCCCGCGCGGCGTTATTGCCGCGGACGAGACCTTCGCCACGCCCCGCGCCGGAGTTTTCGCCGCCGGAGACGCCGTAACAGGCGCCGCCACGGTAGTCAAAGCCATGTCCGGCGGCCGCACCGCCGCCGAGAGCATAGACCGCTATCTGGAAAGTCTGGGCTGAAGAGGCGGGCAGGCGTTCGGAAAAGAGAACAAAATAAAAAGCGGCTGTACCGAACGAAAATTGCTTCGGTACAGCCGTTTGCAGCTTGCGCTGCGGATAACTTTATTCGTCCTTTATAATTTGCAGCTTCACGCCGTCGGGGTCGCGTAGGAAGAAGCAGCGCAGGCCGTCACCCATGACTTGGCGGTCTGAGAGCGGCGCGCCCTGTGCTTTGGCTTTTTCGTACAGCATATCGTAGTCGGCAGCGCACAGTCCTATGCTGACGGTGCCGACGGAGGGCTGTTCCACGCCGCCGAGCAGCTCTATCTGTACGCCGTTATCCGTGCCGAGAAAACATATTTCTCTGCCCGGAGCGGGAGAAAACGCCCGCATCTCGCTCAGTCCAAGAAGCTCCTTGTAAAACTTTTTTGAAGCCGCCATATCCGAGACGCTGATTGTTATCCACTTGATATACATAGCCGCTGCCTCCGTTTTTATAGAATATATTTTATTGTAACACACAAAGCGGAGACGGGGCTATTAAGTTTCCCTTTCGCGCGATAATCGCCGGCATATTTACAGCTTAATGCGCTCCAAGATATAATCCTTGACCTCGGCAATGGGCAGGCGTATCTGCTCCATGCTGTCGCGCTCGCGTATCGTCACGCAGCCGTCGGCGGGGTCGGTTTCGGTGCCGACGGTGTTGAAGTCGAACGTTACGCAGAACGGCGTGCCCACCTCGTCGGCGCGGCGGTAGCGCTTGCCGATGGAGCCGGTTTCGTCGTAATCGCACATGAAGTATTTGCTCAGCTCCTGCTGCAGCTCCATTGCGGGGCCGGTGAGCACTTCCTTTTTGCTCAGCGGCAGCACGGCGCACTTGTAGGGAGCCAGCGCGGGGTGCAGACGCAGCACGGTGCGCACATCGTCCTTACCCTTCTTGTCCTGACCGACAACCTCCTCGTCGTAGGCGTCGCACAGCAGGCTGAGCACGGTGCGCTCCACGCCCAATGACGGCTCGATGACGTAGGGGATATAGTGCTCGTTTTTCTCTTGGTCGTAGTACGTAAGGTCTTGGCCGGAGACGGTCTGGTGCTGGGTGAGGTCGTAGTCCGTGCGGTCGGCAACGCCCCACAGCTCGCCCCAGCCGAACGGGAACAGGAACTCGAAGTCCGTGGTGGCCTTGGAGTAGAAGCACAGCTCCTCCGGTTCGTGGTCGCGCAGGCGGATGTTCTCGTCGCGCAGGCCGATGTCCAGCAGGAAGTTATGGCAGAACTGCCGCCAGTAGGCGAACCATTCAAGGTCGGCGCCCGGCTCGCAGAAGAACTCCAGCTCCATTTGCTCGAACTCGCGCACGCGGAATATGAAGTTGCCCGGCGTAATCTCGTTGCGGAAGGACTTGCCTATCTGGCCTATGCCAAACGGCAGCTTGCGGCGCGTGGTGCGCTGGACGTTGACGAAGTTCGTGAAAATGCCCTGCGCCGTCTCGGGGCGGAGGTACACGGTGTTTTTCGCGTCCTCGGTAACTCCCTGAAACGTCTTGAACATCAGGTTAAATTGGCGTATATCGGTAAAGTTGTGCTTGCCGCAGGTGGGACAGGGAACGGCGTGCTCCTCGATGAACTCCTTCATCTCGGCCTGAGAGAATGCGTCGATGGGCTTGGGCAGCTCGAAGGCGTTTTCGCCGCACCAGTCCTCGATGAGCTTGTCCGCGCGGAAGCGCTCGTGGCACTCGCGGCAGTCCATGAGCGGGTCGGAGAAGCCCGCCAGATGTCCGCTGGCGACCCACGTCTGCGGGTTCATAAGAATGGCCGCGTCAAGGCCGACGTTGTAGCGGTTTTCCTGCACGAACCTGCGCCACCAAGCGCGCTTGACGTTGTTCTTCAGCTCAACGCCCAGCGGACCGTAGTCCCAAGTGTTGGCGAGGCCGCCGTAGATTTCGCTGCCCGCGAAGATGTAGCCGCGGTTTTTGCACAGCGCGACGATTTTGTCCATTGTCTTTTCGGTATTTTTCATGTAAAAAGCGTTCCTTTCACTCCCGCTGATGGATTCAGCGTATGATAAGCTATCATAACACCGCTTTTTGCCGTTTTCAACATAAATTTTTTGCAGAGCCGTTTTACTTTTAGTCCCCGATGTGTTAAAATGCCGGAAAAGACTTTTCGGCGTTCGGGGAGGAATGACTATGGACGCGAACAGACTGTATTATAAAAACCCTTATGCCGCCGCGTTTTCCGCGCGCGTGACGTCCTGCGCGGAGAGCGCGGAGGGCTGGCTGGTGACGCTGGATAACACGGCGTTTTACCCCGAGGGCGGCGGGCAGCCGGGCGACACCGGCACGCTTGGCGGCGTCAGGGTGCTGGATACGCAGGAGGCGGACGGCGAGGCGGTTCACCTCTGCTCCGCGCCGCTCGCAGTGGGCAGCGAGGTCGAGGGGTACATAGACTGGCCGCGCCGCTTTGACCTGATGCAGCAGCACTCCGGTGAGCACATCGTCAGCGGCATCGTCCACCGGCGCTTCGGCTGGGACAACGTGGGCTTCCACATGGGCGCGGACGTCATAACCGTGGACTTCAGCGGCCCGCTCTCCGCCGAGGAGCTGCGCTCCGTGGAGCGCGAGGCTAACGAGGCCGTTTGGAGCGACACGGAGTTCGAGACGCTCTGGCCGACGGCGCAGGAGCTGGAACACATGGACTTCCGCAGCAAAAAGGAGCTCGACGGCAGCGTGAGGATAGTCCGCGTCGGCGGCTGGGATTTATGCGCCTGCTGCGGCACCCACGTTTCCCGCGCGGGGGAAATCGGGCTTATAAAAATCCTTTCCGCACAAAAGCTGCGCGGCGGGACGAGAATAGAAATGGTCTGCGGCTCGCGTGCCTATGACTACGTGAGCGCGGCTATGGAGCAGAACAGGAAAATTTCCGCTCTGCTCTCGGCCAAGCCCCTGCAGACGGCGGAGAGCGTGCAGCGGCTGCAAAGCGAGGAGGCCGCCGTGCGCTACCGCATGGTCGGCTTGGAAAACGCGCTCATAGAGCTGAAGGCCGAGGCTCAGACGGGGCGCGGGGACATAGTGCTGTTCGAGGAGGGCTTCGCGCCGGACGCTGTGCGCCGCCTCTGCGCCGCGGCCGGAGAGAAGTGCGGCGGGCGCTGCGCGGTGTTCTCCGGCACGGACGCGGAGGGGTATAAATACGCCGTCTGCGAGCGCGGCGGGGATTTGCGCGCGTTTGTCAAGGAGCTGAACGCCGCCCTCAGCGGCTCCGGCGGCGGCAAGCCGGACTTCGTGCAGGGGTCTGTCAAGGCGACGAGAGCACAGATAGCCAAATTTTTTGACTAAAAATTTTGAAAATCAGTTTATTTGCTCTTTATTTTTGGCGCGGTATCTGTTACAATGGGTAATCGTATAAAGCGTAAACAGTAATAGCTTAAACAGGTTGGGGGAATACTTAACGTGGACTTTATAACAACCCTTCTCAACTCCATGCCCGGCGCTGCGGCGCAGGGACTCATCTGGGGCATTATGGCAATAGGCGTCTACATCACCTACCGCATACTTGACGTGGCGGACTTGACGGTGGACGGCTCGCTCTGCACCGGCGGCGCGGTTTGCGTCGTGATGATACTCAACGGCTCGCCCGTGTGGCTGGCGCTGGTGATGGCTTTCATAGCCGGACTGCTGGCTGGGCTGATGACGGGCGTATTTCACACGCTCTGCGGCATACCGGCAATTCTGGCGGGAATTTTGACGCAGCTGGCGCTCTACTCTATCAATCTGCGCATAATGGGCTACGGCACAGGCACAGGCAAGAACAACCTGCCGATAAGCGTGGACAAGTACGATTTGCTGCTCTCGTCGCGCTTTGTGCGCACGCTGGGGCTGGATAACCCGCTCATCGTCTGCGTGGCGTTTGTCGTGGTGATAATCGCCGTGCTGTACTGGTTCTTCGGCACGGAGCTCGGCTCCTCGCTGCGCGCGACGGGCGCAAACCAGAATATGTCCCGAGCGCAGGGCATAAATACCGGCGTGACAAAGGTGCTGGGACTTATGCTCTCCAACGGCTTTGTGGCTCTGGCGGGCGCGTTGCTGGCGCAGTATCAGGGCTTTGCCGACATCAACATGGGCCGCGGCGCTATCGTCATCGGTCTTGCGGCGGTGATAATCGGCGAGGTTATTTTCAGCAAGATTTTCCGCTCGTTCGCCCTCAAGCTGCTGGCCGCGGTGCTGGGCGCAATCATATACTACATAGTCATTCAAATCGTTCTGCGCCTCGGCCTCAACACGGATGACCTCAAGCTCCTGACCGCGCTCATCGTGGCGCTGTTCCTTGCAATACCGTTCTGGAAGGGACGTTATTTCCAGAAAAAAATCAAAACCGCCGACAGCGCGGAAAACCAAGTGGGAGGCAGCGGCAATGCTTGACGTAAACGGTATTTGGAAAACCTTCAACCCCGGCACCCCGAACCAGAAAACCGCCCTGCGGGGACTTTCCCTGCACCTGAACGAGGGCGACTTCGTGACCGTCATCGGCGGCAACGGCGCTGGCAAGTCAACAATGCTCAACGCGGTGGCGGGCGTTTTCCCCGTTGACGCGGGAACCATTACCATAGACGGCGTGGACGTTACGTCTCTGGCCGAGCACAAGCGCGCCAAGTATATAGGCCGCGTGTTCCAAGACCCCATGACCGGCACCGCCGCCACCATGCAGATTGACGAAAACCTTGCCCTTGCCAAGCGCAGGGGCGAGAGCCGCACACTCCGCCGCGGCATAACCCGCGCCGAGCGCGATGAGTACCACGAGCTGCTGAAAATTCTCGACCTCGGCCTTGAAGACCGCCTGACCGCCAAGGTCGGATTGCTCTCGGGCGGCCAGCGTCAGGCGCTCACGCTGCTCATGGCTACGCTCGTCAGACCCAAGCTGCTGCTGCTGGACGAGCACACCGCCGCGCTTGACCCCAAGACGGCGGCTAAGGTGCTGGACGCCACGGAGAGGATAGTGAACCGCGACGGGCTGACAACGCTGATGATAACGCACAATATGCGCGACGCTTTAGCGCACGGCAACCGCCTTGTGATGATGAACGACGGCAACGTCATCTTCGACGCCTCCGGCGAGGAGAAGAAAAAGCTCACAATCCAAGACCTCATCGACAAATTCTCCGACTCCGGCTCCGCCGTAAACGACAGCGCCGTGCTGTCGTAAGAAGCAAACAAGAAGCACAGAGCCTCCGAAGCTGCGGCAGTCGGAGGCTCTTGGTATAGTTATCGCGCATGGGCAATAGAATATGCCGCCCTTGGAAGGACGGCATATCCCAGTGAAATGAGGAGATGTAAAAAAGAAAAAGATGATATAAAATCCAAAACTCCGGTTGCAAAAGCCGGAACTCTGATGGTTACATTGTAGCATACGTTGTCGAAAAACGCAAGAAAAATTTTATGGAATATGCAGCGTAAAAGGGCGTTTTGCCCAAAAAGCTCACCGTCCGACCGTTGATGAGCCCCACAAAAAGCAAAATCCCGCTCTTTCCTAACGGAAAAGCGGGCGTTTGGAGCTGCTACCCAGATTTGAACTGGGGACCTCATCCTTACCAATTAAAAACAGGGTTCGGATAATTTACTGTAACTTTTAGTAATTTATTGAAGAACTGATTGATATATCAAGAACTTTTAGGCTCGCGCTTGTCATAGCTTTTTGTATCTTAAAAATTTGGTTAATAGCCTATTCTAAATTGCAACGTGCAACTTTTGTGCAACTTTTTCACTGATACGGCTTGCTGCCAAAGTAATAATATTCCTTTTACACATGCAAAATATAACTCACTCAAATGTTTTTATCGTCAAAGAAATACGGCTGGAACACCGTTCCGTCGTACAGCATAAATCTGTGGCTGTCCTTGGGA
>JAJQCF010000027.1 GCA_021202845.1 Oscillospiraceae bacterium | reverse complement strand
TTAGAGGTGGATTTGGGTGAACTATGCGTAAAAGCTCGATTTAATCAGCGTATCCCTAAATTAAAGGAGAGTGTTTTCCCATGACCTACACCTATAACCCGCGCGGCGTCTGCTCGCAGCGCTTTGAATTTGACATCGAAAACGACGTTATCGACGGAGTGCGCATATACGGCGGCTGCCCGGGCAATCTTCAGGGCATTTCCCGTCTGCTCAAGGGCATGAGCGTGGACGAGGCCATAGAGCGCCTTGACGGCATACGCTGCGGCTTCAAGCCCACAAGCTGTCCCGACCAGATTGCAAAGGCTCTGGTGCAGTTCAAAAACTCCTGACATGCCCATTTTTCGCCCAAAGTGGGGAATACGTCCCGTAAACGGCCCGAAAGATTGACATAACTCCGATTATTTCGCAACCGACGCCCGAATTTTTTTGCCGCAACGGGTCAATTTTGTTCGATTGTGAACTTTTTGTGAAAAATAACTATACCATATGTAGTATTTTTGGCACGCGATTACGGAGATTTTTCTATATCTTGTGCTTTTATTTATTTTTCGCAAAATCGAATTGTTGATTTTGTGAACAATACACCTTGATTTGCCTCCTCGTCATCTTGTATAATTATAATGCACATTGATTTGTGCAACTTTACTTTTTTCAACAGGAGCAAAACATGGTAAAGCAAATCACTAAAATGTTTGCCAAGGTATGTGTTGTAATTCTGCTGACAGGAGCAATGTGCGCCGCGGCCTATGCCGCCGATGTGGAGGACAGCGAGGCTGCTGCCGCAGCCGAGACCGAAGCCTCCCCAGCCGTTGTCGCATACACAGAAATATCGCTTTTCCTGAACGGTGACTATGTAGGCGAGGGCATGAGCATCAACTCTGTAACCTACGTTCCGCTGCTGGCTTTCTGCGAGTCCATACTGGGCGAGGACTGCATTTCAAGCTGGGACGCCGAAACGGACACCTGCGTCATCAACAACGATAGCATAGAAATTACCCTCACAGTTTTCGACAACTACCTTGTAGCAAACGGCAGATGCGTCTATCTGCCCGACGGAGCGCTCAACATCAACGGCACGGTCATGCTGCCCATACGTGACATCGCCACGGTGTTCTCGCTCGAAATAGCGTGGGACGAAGCGAGCTGGACAGTCAGCATAGATTCGTCCGACATGGAAATTCTCGTCTCCGGCGACGAATTTTACAACGAAGAGGACCTCTACTGGCTCAGCCGCGTGATATCCTCCGAGGCGGGCAACCAGCCCTTGGAGGGCAAAATAGGCGTGGGCAACGTCGTTATAAACCGTCTGAACGACGACTCCGGCATTTTCTCCGACAGCATTAAGGGCGTCATATTTCAGGAGGGGCAGTTCGACGTTGTGGAGTCCGGCGCAATCTACCTTGAGCCGAACGAAGAGTCCGTCGTGGCGGCAAAGCTCTGCTTGGAGGGCGTCAACACGGTCGGAGACAGCCAGTACTTCTTCAACCCCGACGTCTCCGGCGGCGGCTGGATAGCAAAGAACAAAACGTACGCCGTGACAATAGGCAATCACGCTTTCTACGCTTGATTGCCGCGGCAAAATATGATAAAATCCGACTCGGCCAAGTAAGTGCCGACTCGGATTTTTTCTTGGTTCTGTATCAATAGTTGGGGCAGCGCAAAATAAAAGCGACATCAAGGCAAGTGCAGACGCGCTTGCCTTGTTTAACGGTTCTATTATAGAAACAAAACAGCGCAGAGCAGAAGCGGACAAGTTCCGGCTTCTGCTCTTTTGATTTATTTCCCAATATGTGTTTTCCTGCGGCGGTGCTCAGCTTAACTGCTGCTCCGCTATTTTCTTTTTCCAACAGCGGTGGCACATGGCGGTATAGCTGTCGTTGCCGCCTAAGAGTATTTGCCCTCCTTCGGTGATTACACGTCCGCGCTCGTCTATGCGGGCGTTCACCGTGGCTTTTCGTCCGCAAGCGCACACGGTTTTTATCTCCGTTATGGAGTCGGCAAGCTCCATGAGCCGCCGAGCGCCGGGGAAAAAGTGCGTCTGGAAGTCCGTGCGCAGGCCGAAGCACAGCACGGGCAAATCACGCTCGTCCACCAGATAGCGGAGCTGGTCTATCTGCTCCGGCGTGAGGAACTGCGCCTCGTCGGCAATTATCACGTCGTGCTTGCCGGCGCGGTCGTATTCCTCAATAATATTCTGGCCGGGCGTGATGACCCGGGCGCGCCGCTGCAGTCCGATGCGGCTTTTTATAATGTCCGCGCCGTCGCGGTCGTCCACGCTCGGTTTTATGAGCCACACGCTCATACCGAGCTCCTCGTAGTTGAACTGCGTTATCAGCGCTTGGGCGGACTTGCTGGAGCCCATTGCACCGTACTTAAAATAGAGCTTTGCCATAGTTCAGTCATCCTCGCCGTTTAAGTAGGTCTTAATTCTGTTCAGCAGCACGGACAGCGCCACCTGATTTTTTCCGCCCTGCGGGATTATTATGTCCGCGCGGCGTTTGCTCGGCTCCACAAACTGCTCGTGCATGGGCTTGACGGTTGCAAGGTACTGCTCCCGCACGCTCTCCACGGTGCGTCCGCGGTCGCGCACATCGCGGACTATGCGCCGCAGCACGCGCTCGTCGGCGTCGGTATCGACAAAAATCTTGATGTCCATCTCGCGGCAAAGGCGCTCGTCAGCAAATATGAGTATGCCCTCGACAACGAGCACGCGCGCAGGTCGGATTTTTACCGTCTCCTCCGTGCGGTTGTGAATAGTGAAATCGTACACGGGGCAGTCCACAGCCGCGCCGCGCTTGAGGTCGCGGATGTGCTGCAAAAACAAATCTGTGTCAAAGGCGTCGGGGTGGTCGTAGTTCAGCCGCTCGCGCTCGTCGAACGGCATGGCGTCGTGCGCCTTGTAGTAGCTGTCGTGGTGAATTACCGCCGTGTCGCTGCCGAAGGCCTCGACAATGCGTTTTGTTATTGTGGTTTTGCCGGAGCCGGTGCCGCCGGCTATGCCAATGGTCAGGACGTCCATAATTTTTATCCCCCTGTCTCTTTCGCACATTGTAGCACAGTTTTCGCTCATGTGCAATTTATCGTTTACATTTTCGCCGAAAAAATATATAATCAAGGCAGATAACCGCGCGGCGCGGCAGCTGGCGCGCCGGCGGAACTTTTACGGGGAGGCATAGCTTTATGTCAATACCAACACCGCACAACACGGCCAAGGCCGGAGATTTTGCAAAAACCGTACTCATGCCCGGCGACCCGCTGAGGGCAAAATGGATAGCGGAAAACTTTTTGACGGACGCGCGGCTTGTGAACAACGTCCGCGGCGTTCAGGGACACACAGGCACATGGAAGGGCGTGCCCGTTTCCGTCATGGCCTCCGGCATGGGCATACCGTCAATCGGCATATACAGCTGGGAGCTATACTCGGAATACGGCGTGGAGAACATTATCCGCGTCGGCTCCGCGGGCGGCTGTCAGGACGACGTTGAGCTGCGCGACATAGTTATTGCGCAGGGCGCCTGCACGGACTCCAACTTCGCCCACCAGTTCCGCCTGAACGGCACGTTCGCTCCCATTGCGGACTACACTCTGCTGTCCACGGCGGTCGAGGAGTGCCGCAGGCGCGGCGCGCGCTGGCACGTTGGCAACGTGCTCTCGGCGGATAACTTCTACTCCGACGGTCAGGACAGCCCCGACCAGTGGAAGCGCATGGGCGTTCTGGCGGTGGAAATGGAGAGCGCCGGACTTTACATGACTGCCGCCCGTCTCGGCAAGCGCGCCTGCACAATATGCACCATTTCCGACCATCTCTACCGCTCCGGCGAGCTGACGGCGGAGGAGCGGCAGTCTTCAATGAACGAAATGATAGAGGTCGCGCTCGATACAGCCGCCGCAGTTGTGTGATTTGACAAAAACGGCAAAATTTCGGCGTCGATTTTTTGGACTCGCCGTAACAGATTGTTCTTGATTGACGTTATTACAAGTGCTATAATCCAAATTGAGCGAGTGTAAAACTCAGCTCAAAAAATATTAAAATCTCTACAAACGGAGGTAACCAATGAAAAAGTTTCTTGCAATCCTGCTCTGCGTGGCAATGATAGTCTGCATGGCAGCCGGATGCGGCAGCTCCAGCTCCAGCACCACGACCACCGACACGAGCAGCACTACTACTGACACCACCGCCGACGACACCGCGGACACCGGCGACGCTGCCGCCGACGACACCGACGCTGAGCCCGCTGCCGAGGCGGACATCTCCGTCGCCATGATTACCGACTACGGCGACATCACCGACCAGAGCTTCAACCAGACCACCTACGAGGCCTGCGTTGAGTACTGCAATGCCAACGGCATCGACTTCCAGTACTACAAGCCCACCGGCGACTCCACCGCCGAGCGCGTTTCCAGCACCGAGCAGGCTATCGGCGCGGGCTACACCGTAATCGTAATGCCCGGCTACGCTTTTGCCGGAACCATTGAAGAGCTTGCCGGCGACTACCCCGAAATCACCTTCATCGCTCTGGACGTCAGCTCCAGCGACTTCTCCGAGGGCTACACCCTCCCCGAGAACGTCTACTGCGCCGTTTATCAGGAAGAGCTGGCCGGCTACATGGCGGGCTACGCCGCTGTTAAGCTCGGCTACACCCACCTCGGCTTCCTCGGCGGCATGGCTGTTCCCGCCGTTGTCCGCTACGGCTACGGCTACATTCAGGGCGCTGACGCCGCTGCTGTCGAACTTGGCGCTGATGTGACCATCGAATACTGCTACGGCGACACCTTCCAAGCCGACGCCGACGTCACCGCCGTTATGGACACTTGGTACCAGACCCTCGGCGTTGAGGTCGTGTTCGCCTGCGGCGGCGGCATCTACGGCAGCGCTGCCGAGGCCGCTGCAAAGGTTGACGCCAAGGTCATCGGCGTTGACGTTGACCAAGCCGCTTCCATCGACGGCACCTACGGCGAGGGCATGACCGTGACCTCCGCCATGAAGGGTCTTGCCGCTACCGTCAAGACCATGCTTCAGGTTGTTGTTGACGGCGACTTCGCCAGCTACGGCGGACAGATTGACACCCTCGGTCTTGTTTCCGACAGCGACATGGAAGCCAACTACGTGCAGATTCCAATGGAGTCCACCCAGTGGGACGACAACTTCACTCAGGACGACTACACCGCCCTCGTGGCTGACATGTACTCCGGCGCTCTGACTGTCAACAACGACACCAGCATCAGCGCCGCCGACTGCGCAACCGTCGTCACTGTGAACGACTACGGCTCCATCAAGAACTGAGCGCTACTAAAACCAAATCCCCCAGCCAGCACGGCCCCGCGCCGTGCTGGTTTTTTGTTATTTCGGAGCTCGCGGTGCGTGAAACACAGAGGCGTTTTTTGTTTCGTCGATGCGGGAAGCTATCGACAATAATTCATTTTTCTGTTATGATAGCATAAACTCAGCAAGTAAGGAGAAATGAAAATGCAGAATGTAAAATCCGTTGCGGCGGCTGTGGTTGAGGCCGTTATTCAAATCGCGCTGGGCGTGTTCATTATTGCCGAGCCCATGTCCTTCAACCTGATAATACTGCGCATAATCGGCGCGGCGCTGGTCATCGTCGGCATTATCGAGTGCATACGCTACTTTGTCAACCCCGTGCAGACCGACTTTGTCGGGCGTCACCTCAGCTTTGGCCTGCTGGCACTGGCCGCGGGGATACTGCTGCTCGTCGGCGCGTCCTACATACTCTCCGCGCTGCCCGTTTTCGCCATCGTCTACGGCATCGTCATTCTTATCAGCGCGATATTCAAGCTGCAAAAGGGCGTGGATATGCTGCGCCTCGGAATAAGCCGCTCCGCCGTGCCGCTGGTGAGCGCAGTTATATCCATAATCCTCGCGGTTATAATTCTGGCAAACCCCTTCGCCACCGTCTATGTGCTGTTCACCTTTGCCGGAGTGTCGCTCATCGTGGATGCGCTGCTGAACCTTGCGGCCGCCATACTCGCACGCAATGCCCGCGGCGTATAATGAGGCCGACTGCATGAAGGCTCTGATTTTGGTCTGCAACGCCGGCCGCGGCCACACCTCCGTCTCGCTGGCGATAGCCGAGGCTCTGGCCGAGCGCGGCGTGGACAGCGAGATATTCGACGCGCTCTCCGTGTTCTCCAAGCACATTTCCCAGCTGTTTTCCAAGGGACACACAGAGCTCTACCGCCACCACCCGCACTTCAGCAATATGTCCTACACCTACGCGGAAAAGCACCCTATGGACGTGCGTTCGCGCGCCGCTGTCAGAAAAATGCTGCATATCGGCGCGGAGCGGCTTTACTCGCACGTGCGGGAGAGCGGCTTCGACTGCCTCATCTGCCCGCACGTAATCTCCGCGCTTATGGCGGACGAGCTGATAAGACTGCACCCGAACGAGATAAAATCCTCCTGCTTTGTGGCGACGGACTACACCTGCTCCCCCTTGGCGGATAAAACGGAGCTGGACTGGTACTTTGTGCCAACGCAGGACGTGGCGGAGGAGTTCGCCGCGGCGGGCGTGCCGAGCGAGAAAACGGTGGTCACCGGCGGCATACCCGTGCAGAACGTGTTTTACACAGAAGTCTCCAAGGCGGAGGCCAAGGCCGCGCTGGGGCTAAGTCCCGACTGCCGCCACCTGCTGGTGATGTCCGGCAGCATGGGCTGCGGCCACATAGAGCGCGTTGTGGCGCTGGTGGCAAAGAATATGCGCGCTGACGAGGCCGTGACGGTCGTCTGCGGCACGAACGAGCACCTGCGCCAGCGGCTGGAGCATGACTACGCCGGACGTGAACAGATACGCATACTGGGCTTCACGGACAACGTGGCGCAGCTTATGGACAGCGCCGATTTGCTGCTGACAAAGCCCGGCGGGCTCACAACCTCGGAGGCGCAGGTCAGGCAGCTGCCCATGGTGCTGGTGGACGTTGTGTCCTCCTGCGAAAAATATAATCTCCGCCACTACTGCTCGCTGGGCGGCGCGGTGTGGTCGAACTCCGAGCGCGAGGCCGCGCGCTACAGCCTTGCGCTGCTGCGCGACAAAACGCTGCTCGGCGGCATGAGCGAACGCCTCCACCTGAGCGTGAGGCCGGAGCAGGTGCTGTGCGGCACAATCATCAGCGGGAGCAAAGCGGTATGAAAGAATTTTTGCTCTCCGTGCTCTGGCTCGCGGCAATAGGTATTCTCTCCAACCCCGCCGCGCGGCTTATACCCCGCAGGTTTAACGCCGAGGCGTTCCCCTTTGCGCCCTTTGACTTTGAGCAGGGCGGAAAGATTTATAACAAAATACACATCAAGAAGTGGAAGCAGCACGTACCCGACATGAGCCGTATTCTGAAAAAGCTGCCGAACAAGCGCATTGCACAGTCCGACGCGGAGGAACTGGAAACTCTTGTTCAGGAGTGCTGCGTTGCGGAGACGGTACACTGGTGCCTTGCCGCGCTCTCGCTGTGTATCCTGCTCTTTTGGCGAAGCGCGGTCAGCTTGCTGCTGATTATTGTCTACAACCTGTTCGGCAACCTGCCGTTCATTATGATACAGCGCTACAACCGCCCGCGCCTGCTCCGCTCGCTGGAGCACGAAAGGCGGCTCGCGGAGAAGATGCATGAAAAAGCGTAGCAAACCAAAGCACCCGCTGCGCGCGGTGCTGCTGGCCGTGCTGGCGGCGGCAATGGGCGAGTACGAGGCCGCGGCGCTGACCGTGGCTCCCGACGGCACGGCGACAACGCCCGCAGGTCAGCCCGCCGAGCCCGCCTCCGCCGCCAAACGCTTCGCGGCCAAGGCCGTACACTATACCATAGGCTGGGCAAAGTTCCTTTTCTGACATTGCCCGCCCAAATGCGCAAGGCAGCGCCGCCTCTATCGAGTGCGGCGCTGCCTTGAAATTTAATTGACCGGATGGCGGCTATTGAATTACCCAACTGTAATCCTGCCTACAGTCCACAACATAGTCCACATATACATAGTTATCGGCGATTTGAAAAATGAGCATATAGCGTTTTTCAAACAAAATATATCTGTAGGCATTTTTGGGGATATATTCACCTCTGAGCCACGGACATCTTTGCGGCATGGTTTCCAAGGACTTTGCGGCTGATTCAAACGCCGCCGTCAGCCGTTCCGCAGCGCTGGGGCTGACCTGTGCTAAAAAAGCGGCGTGGGAAACAAGCATACGCGCCGCCCGTTCGGATACGATGACGCGATACTCACTCTGCACTTCCATTGCCTGCTGTCTCCCCAATAGCGCTTCGCATCATTGCGGCAACCTCGGCAACGGAGTAACCCTTGCTGCCGTGCAGTCTATCCGCTTCAACTGCCAACAGTTCCTCTCGCAGCTTCAGCATTTTTTCACGGCGGTTATAGGTTTCAATGTCCATAACGACCAAATCTCCCTCACCGTTTTCTGTGAGGAAAACAGGTTCTGCGGTGCTTCGGCATATATTAGCAATTTCGTCATAGTTTTGGCGGATAGCGGCGGAAGGACGGATATGCATTTTCTGACCTCCTCAAGCATTGCTTGCAGCAGTATTTTTACTACATTATACTTGCCTTCCGCCTCCGTGTCAACTCGCGGCTTCTCACTCCGTCAGCGTTTTTTGAAAATGGGTATAATCAGATGATATTACGATTTCTTGTCCTTCCACGCGCAGCCGGCGGCGACGCCGAGCAGCATACCGAGCACCATGCCGGTGTCGGCGCTTCCGTAGTGCTGACCCACAACCGCGCCTATCAGCAGCCCCAGCAGCATACCGATAGTCATGCGCTTCCCGCCCAGAGCGGCAAGTCGCTTCTTTTTTTCGTTTTCCTCCTGCTCGCCGGTTTCGGAGCGGGCGTTTTCGTCGTCCATTCGGCGGCTCACCTCACCTGACCCGTGCCGGTGACAACGTATTTGTACGCCGTCAGCTCTTCAAGACCCATAGGCCCGCGGGCGTGGAGCTTCTGCGTGGAAATGCCCATTTCACAGCCCAGACCGAACTCGCCGCCGTCTGTGAAGCGCGTGGAGGCGTTGACATACACAGCCGCCGAGTCCACAAGCGCCGTGAAGCGAGCCGCCGCCGCGTCGTCGCGCGTGACAATGCAGTCGCTGTGACCCGTGGAGTGCGCCGCGATGTGCGCGATAGCCGCGTCCGTGCCGTCCACAACTCCGACGGCAAGAATATAGTTCAAAAACTCCGTGTCAAAGTCGCGCTCGCCCGCCGGTGTGCCGGGGATTATAGCCGCCGCGCGCTCATCAAGCCGCAGCTCCACCGGCTTTTCGCGGCCGACGCAAAGCCGCTCGCGCAGCATGGGCAAAAACTCCTGCGCGATGTCCGCATCCACAAGGCAGACCTCCTCGGCGTTGCAGACGGAGGGGCGGCTTGTTTTGGCGTTGTCTATGATGTTCAGCGCCATTTCGAGGTCGGCGCTGCGCTCGACGTAGACGTGGCAAATGCCGGTGCCGGTGCGTATGCAGGGCACCTTGGCGTTCTCGGTCACGGCGGCAATCAGCCCCGCGCCGCCGCGCGGTAGCAGCAAATCCACATAGCCCACGGCAGTCATCAGCTCAGAGGCGCTGGCACGGGTGGTGTCCTCCACGAGCCAGAGAGCCTCCGGCGGCAGTCCGGCCTTTTCCAGACCTCGGCGCAGAGCGCGGACTATTGCCTCCGCGGAACGGTAAGCCTCCTTGCCGCCGCGCAGTATGCACACGCTCCCCGCCTTCAGCGCCAGCGCCGCCGCATCCGAGGTGACGTTCGGGCGGCTCTCGTAGATAATGGCTATGACGCCCATTGGCACGGAGACGCGCTGAATTTTCAGCCCCGCGGCGTTGTAATACTCCTTCAGCACCCGTCCCACGGGGTCGGGCAGGGCCGCGACCTGACGCATACCCTCCGCCATGCCCGCAATGCGCCCCTCGTTCAGGGCGAGGCGGTCGAGCATGACCTCGTTCATCTTGCCGCGCGCGGCATCCATGTCCTGCGCGTTCGCCGCCAAAAGCTCGGCAGTGGAAGCCTCCAGCTCCGCCGCCATGCACTCCAAGGCGCGGTTTTTGTCCGCCTCAGTCAAGGTTGCCATAAGCGGCTTTGCCGCCTTTGCCGCCCGCAAAATTTCCGCTGTTGTCATGTGTCTGCTCCTCCCCTGCTTGTAAATCTTGTGCCGACGCACTTCCCCTCCACGGCGTCGTAGAGCGCTTCGGGGGAGCTGCCGTTTATTATTATCATGTCAATGCCCGCCGCCATGCACAGCTTGGCCGCGGAGAGCTTTGTGCTCATGCCGCCGGTGCCGAGGCTGGTGCCAGCCGAGCCTGCCAGCGCCTCCACCTCCGGCGTTATCTCCCGCACAAGCGGAATGAGCACCGCGTTCGGGTCGCGGCGCGGGTCGGCGGTGTAGAGGCCGTTTATATCGCTGAGAATGATGAGCAAATCCGCTCCCGCGCAGCAGGCGACAATGGCGGAGAGCGTGTCGTTCTCGCCGATTGTCGTCTCCACGCCTATTTCGTCGGTGACAACGGCATCGTTTTCGTTTATGACTGGTATCGCGCCCAGCTCCAGCAGTCGGCGCACGGTGTTTTCAAAGTTGGCCTTGCGGTGCGGTTCCTTCACATCCTCGCCGGACACAAGAATCTGCGCCGAGACGTGGTTGTACATATCGAACATACGGTCATAGGTGTACATCATCTCGCACTGCCCTACCGCGGCGGCGGCCTGCTTTGTCGGCATATCCGAGGGACGCCCGGGCAGGTGCAGCCTGCCGACGCCCATGCCTATGGCGCCCGAGGACACCAAAACAATTTCGTGTCCGCAGTTTTTGAGGTCGCTTATGGTCTTGCACAGCTCCTCCGTCCGCCGAATATTCAGGCTGCCGGTGCCGTGAGTGAGGGTCGATGTCCCGATTTTAATAACGATGCGCATTGGTTGGTTGTCTCCTTAGTTTAGGTAGGTTGCAAAAAATGTCTCTATTTTGTCAAACGGTATAATGTCCGTTCTGTCGTATAAATCTGTATGGACGGCGTCGGGGATAATCATAAGCTCCTTGTTGTCGCCGGTCAGCTTGGCGTAGGCGTCGCGGCTGAAGTAGCAGGAGTGCGCCTTTTCGCCGTGGATAATCAAAACGGCGCTCCTTATCTCCTGACTGTACTGCAAAATCGGCATATTCATAAAAGACTCGCAGCCCGTCACGTTCCAGCCGTCGTTGGAGTTGAGCGAGCGCGCGTGGTAGCCCCGCGGCGTTTTGTAGTAGTCATAGTAGTCCTTGACGAAAAAGGGTGCGTCGGGCGGCAGCGGGTCAATAACGCCGCCTCCGCGCGCGTAGCTGCCGCTCTTGTAGTCGGCAATGCGCTGCGCGCAGAGCGCCTTGCGCTTTTCGTAGCGCGCCTGCTCGCTGTCCTCGCTGTCAAAATAGCCGTTGGCGTTCACGCGGGTCATGTCGTACATGGTGGACGTGACGGTGGCCTTGACGCGGGTATCGAGCGCGGCGGTGTTCAGCGCCATGCCGCCCCAGCCGCAGATGCCGAGGATGCCTATTCTCTCGGGGTCAACATTCTCCTGCACGGAGAGGAAATCGACAGCCGCCATGAAGTCCTCGGTGTTAATATCCGGCGACGCCATATAACGGGGCTGGCCGCCGCTCTCACCCGTAAACGAGGGGTCGAAGGCAATAGTCAAAAATCCGCGTTCGGCCAGCGTCTGCGCATACAGCCCCGACGACTGCTCCTTCACCGCGCCGAAAGGCCCGCAGACCGCCACCGCGGCCAGACGTCCGCCCGCGTTCTTCGGCACGTACATATCCGCCGCCAGCGTGATGCCGTATCTGGTGTGAAACGTCACCTTGCTGTGCTCCACTCTATCGCTTTTGGGGAAAGTCTTGTCCCACTCGTTTGTCAAATTAAGCGTTTCCTGCATTGCGTTATATCCTTTCATTATAGTTTTATAAATCATAGTTTAATACCAGTCGTGCTTTTCGTTTCTGTCCAAGGCGTTTATTTGCTCCATTTCCTCGTCCGTCAGCTCAAAGCCGAATAAGTCGAGGTTTTCGCGTATATGGTCGGGATTGCTGGAGCCGGGAATGACCACCACGCTCTTTTGCAAATTCCAGCGCAGAATAACCTGTGCGGAGGAAACGCCGTGCGAGTCGGCAATAGCCGAGATTGTCTCGTCTCCCAGCAGCTCCGCCGTATGTCCGCGCCCGCCGAGCGGGTACCAGCCCTGCACAACAATGCCGAGCGACTGGATATACGGAATCACGTCATTTTCCTGATAATAGGGGTGGATTTCGTTCTGCACGAGCGCCGGAGTGATATTCACTTGGGGCAAAAATTCCTCCAGTTCCTCGACATACCAGTTCGACAGGCCTATCGAGTGTACTTTGCCGTCCGCGACGGCCTGCTCAAGCGCCAAGTAAGCGTCCACGTCGCCGCTGCCCGGGTGGTGGAGCAAAATCATGTCGATATAGTCCAGACCCATGCGCTCCAGCGCGTCGTCTATGGCCTCGGCGGCGTAGCTGTACTGGCTGGGGTAGAGCTTTGTTATCACAAAAATTTCTTCCCGCGGCACGTCGGAGTCTCTGACGGCCTGACCTACCGCGGCCTCGTTGCCGTACATATAGGCGGTGTCAATCAGCCGCCCGCCCGCCTCCAAGAGAGCAGCAATGGAAACGGCGCACTCCTCGTCGCTCAGGCTGTAGGTGCCAAGCCCCATAATCGGCATTTCGTAGCCGCTGTTTAGAAGCACGGTCTTTGCTTCGAGGTCAAATTCGCCCACAGCCCGCGTTTCGCTCTGCGGCAGCTCAAGGCTCTGCACCCACTCGCTGACGGCGGCTTCGGAGGTATTGGCTGCGAAGCGTCGGCCTTCCTGCCAGACGGCGTCCGGGCAGAGGGAGTGCAAGTTTTCCGCGCTGGAGCCTATGCCGCTGCTGTGGGAGGTGCAGAAAGGGATTATTGTCACGCCGGAAAAATCGCAGCTTTCCAAAAACGTGCTGATAATTCGCGGAGCCTGTCCGTGCCATATGGGGTAGCCGAGAAAAACAACGTCATACTGCTCCACGCTCTCCAAGCCGCCGGATATGGCGGGGCGCGCGGTGGCGTCCGCCTGCTCCAAGTTAGCGCGGCTTGAGGAATTATTATAGTTCAAATCTTCCTCGGTGTAAAGGGTTTCAGGAATAATTTCATAAATATCCGCGCCGGTTTCCGCGGCAATCTGCTGCGCAATGCCCTCCGTAGTCCCCGTACAGGAGAAATAGGCGACAAGCGTTTTGCTGCCCGTTGCCGGCGTATACGAGGCGTCCTGCTCGTCGGCGGCAAAATAGCGGTAGATAATCACGGCGGCTTCGGCTCTTGTGGCCGTCTCGTTCGGCGCGAAGGCTCCGCCGTCTCGGCCCGTGATAATGCCCTGCTCCTGCGCCCATGCCGCAGCGGTCACGGCGTAAGCGGGAATCTGCGCCGCATCCGTGAAGTCGGCGTCCGCGCTCGGCGCACTCTCACCGGCATAGCGCCAGAGCAGCGCGGCAAAATCCGCGCGCGAGACGGCGGCGTTCGGAGCGAAGGTGTTGTCGTCGTACCCAGCGGCAATGCCCGCCTGCTTCGCCCACGCCGCGGCCTCGGAGCAGTAGGCGGTCGAGGGAATATCCGCGAAGCGGTCGCCCTCCGCCGCCGGACTTCCGGCCAAGCGCCAAAGAATTGTGACTATCTGGCCTCGCGTGACCGCCTCATCGGGAGAAAAGCTGTCCTCGGCCGTACCCTGCATGACGCCGTTTTCCCAGCACCAGCGCACCGCGTCCGCGTAGTAGGCATCGGCGGAGACGTCTGCAAACGGCATTGCGCCCTTGTCCTCGGAAACGGCGGCCGCACCGCAGGACATCATCATGCTCGCCAGCAGAGCCGCTGCCAGCAATAAACATATTTTCTTCATAGTTTCCGTCCTTTCTCAATATTTTAGCTTTACTGCCAACTATATTTTATATTGAGAAAGAGATATTGACAAATACTTAGTTTCTATATCATGTTATTCTCTGTAGGAATAATCAGCCCACCCAGTCCGGCGCGGCGTACTGCTCGGCGTAGTCGGGGTAGAGCGCGGTCAATCGCGCAGAGAGGTCAAGGTACTCCTCCGCCGTCCAGTCGCGTGTGCGCTCGTATATATAAACGGTCACGCCGCCGCTTATGGTGAAGCTCTCCGGCAAACGTGAATATGCCGCGCCCACGCCCTCACCGCTGAGTACGTCGCGCGCCAAAAGTGCGAAAACCTGCTGGTTTTCCTCGCCCAAGTGCGTTTGCAGCGGGTCGGCGATGATGAGGTAGTCCGCCGTGGCGGTGTTCCAGTTGAAGGGGTCGCGCTTATCCACCGTGCCCTGATAGCGTATGACGGTCTCCGTCTCCGGCTGCGCTAAGTTGAGCGACGCGCGCAGGTTCGTCAGCGTTTCGCTGTTGAAAGCGGCGGAGGACGCGAGCACCACGGCGGTTTTCGGCGTCTCGGCGGAGAGCGAATCCACGCAGTCGGCCAAGGCTATCAGCTCGTCTATGTCCTCGCGCTCGGAGCCGTAGAACACAAAGCTCGGCAAAATCTGGCGCGGAACGCTTATCTCCGAGGCCGAGGCGGGCTGCGCCTTGGGCACAAGGCACCAGCCGAACACCGCAGCCGCTGCCAGCGCCGACGCGCACCGACGCCGTGGGGAAATGTCGGGCAGCGTCAGTTCCGAGCCGAGCACGGCTGCCGCGGCGGGAAAATAGAGCAGCAGGTGCTGCTGACCGTGGGACTGCACCATGACGAACGCGGCAAAGCACACAACCGCCTGCACCGCCGAGAGCGTCAGCACAGGGCGGCTGCCCCCGCGCACAAGTCCCCGCACGGTCAGCGCGAGCAGCAGCACCAGCAGCACTATGCCGAAGTAGCGCAGCAGCAGCTTCACGTCGCTGGAAAGGCCGAGAGCGTAGGCGGAGTAGATGTCGCCGTAGTCCGTGCCCAGCACCTTTTCCGCCAAAAAGTTGGGCGTGAAGTAAACGGCGCAGACGGCGCAGGAGGCAAACAGCGATATGAAGTCCGCCCAGCGCCGCCGCTCGTATATCAGCTTGACGGCGAGCGCCGCCACGCCGAACGAGGCCGCGAAAAAGAAAAAGTAGCGCCGCAGCAGGAATGTACCCACCAGCAGAGCGCCGCTGAAAACGCCTCGGCTCACAGCGGGAGCAGAGGACGTATACACCACATATGCCCACACAGCCAGCGCGCAGGCCGCAACATCGACAAAGCCGACAAGCCCCGTATACACGAGCATCGGCAGCAGTCCGGCTATAATAAGCCCGCCCCATTTTTTGTCCTTGGCGAGCGCGCAGAGTCCCCAGAGCGCGGGCAGAGTGTAGAGGTTGGAAATGCAAAATAAGTATACCGCGCGGCTACCGCCGAAAACGCGCATGACGAGCGAGACGGGCCACGCGAGCAGGTAGTTGTAGTCCATGGAGATTGTGCTTTGCAGCACCTCGCGCAGCTGCGCGCGTCCCAGATGCTCGGCCGCTAAGTTCTGCGCCACGCTCCAGTAGCCCGCGCCGTCCCAGACGTAAACCGTGCGCGAGGTGGCGACATAGAGCGCCGTCACCGCGTTGAGCAGTACAAATATAATAATCATCTGCCGCCAGCCGACGCGCCCCAAACCTATGAGGTCGCGTCCCGCGCGCAGCAGAGCCAAAACAATGGCGGCAAATATGGCTCCGCCCAGCACTCTTGCGCAGAGAATGAACGCCCCCGACGCCGCGAGCGCGGAGCCCGCGTCCAGCCGGTAAGGCGTGAGGTCAAAATAAGCCCCCAGCGCGAAGGCGCACAAGGCGATCAGAAGATTGAAATACCACCTTGAAAACGGTAAAGCGCGCCTTATCATGCTTCAGCCTCGGCTGTTTGGCAGAACGGGCGGGTGCAGCAGTCCGCGCAGCGCGGCTTTTTGGCCGAGCAGACCGCGCGGCCGTGCAGCACAAGGCGGTGGCAGAAGTCCGAGGACTTTTCCGGCGGGATTATCTCCCGCAGCTCGCGCTCTATCTTCACGGGGTCGGTCATGCCGTCCACAAGCCCCATGCGGTTGGAAAGGCGTATGCAGTGCGTGTCCACAACCGTGGAGCCCGCCACGCCGTAAATGTCGCCCAAAATGAGGTTTGCCGTCTTGCGCCCAACGCCGGGCAGCCGCAAAAGCTCCTCCATGGTGTCCGGCACTCTGCCGCCGTAGTCGGTCAGCAGCATTTTTGCCGAGGCCACAATGTCGCGCGCCTTGGCGCGGAAGAAGCCGCAGGAGTGTATGTACTCCCCCACCTCGTCCACGTCGGCGGCAGCGAACGCCTCCAGCGAGGGATAGCGCGCAAAAAGCGCGGGGGTGACGCGGTTGACGCGCTCGTCGGTACACTGTGCCGCCAGCCGCACGGAGAAAAGCAGCTCATAGTCCTTGTCGTAGTTCAGCGAGCACAGCGCGTCGGGGTACTCCGCCTCCAGCGCCGCTATTATGCCCGCAACCTGCTCCGGCGTTCTCATATCTCCGTGCCTCCGTTCAGCCTGACAATGCGGCAGTCAAATTTTCCGTCTTGCAGCGTCACGATGCCGTAGCTGGGGTTCACCGCGCCGCAGGCTCCCGGGTTGAAGGCGGTCAGGCCGTTCGTCTCCGTAATGCGCGCGGCGTGCGTGTGGCCGTAGAGCCCCAGCGCCGAGCCGGAGCAGTAGACGCTGTTCAAAAATGCGTCCAGACCCATTTTCACCCCGTGCCGGTGGCCGTGGGCGAGAAAAATGCGCACTCCATCCAAGTCGAGGCAGAGCGTGTCCGGCTCGCGGTTGGGTAAATCGCAGTTGCCCGGCACCGCCAGCAGCGCCGTGGTGGGAAACTCGGCGTCCAGCACGCTCGCGTCGCGCCGCAGGTCGCCGAGATGGATTATGAGGTCGGGTCTGCACTCCCTCACCGCGGCCTTCATGTTGTCGGTAAAGCCGTGGCTGTCGGAAAAAACGGCTATTTTCACAGTGAAATTCTCTCCGTTTCTGTCACAATCCGCGCCGCCGCCGCATAATATACACTGAACGGGGGTGCGGTAAATGAACGATTTTGAAAAGCTCCGCGGCGAGCTGCTGAACGGCAAAAACGCCGACGCGGTGCGCTCCGCGGCGCAGTCCGACGAGCTGAAGCGGCTCGCGGGACAGTTTGACGAACGGGAGCTGAAGCGCGCCGTGGCCGAGGGCGACACCAAGGCCATGCAAAGCCTGCTCTCGCGCGTGCTCGCCACACCCGACGGGCGCGCGCTGGCCGAGCGTCTGCGCGGCGCGCTGGGCGGCAAGCCATGAGCGAGCTGGAGACAAAGCTCCACGAGCTGCTGAACAACCCCGCGGAGCTGGAAAAGCTCACAAGCATGGCGTCGCAGCTCATGGGCGGTTCCGCGGCGGGCAGCAGCGCCGACGGCGGCAGCGCAAGCGGCGGCGCGGAGGGCAGCTTGCTGGGAAATCTCAGCAGCCTTTTCTCCGGAGCGGGACTTTCCGCCGCGCCGCCGCGGCAGCCGGACAAAACCGAGGTGCTGCGCTCCATTGCCGCCTATCTCGCTCCCCAGCGCCGCGAGAAGCTGGAAAAGGCTATCCGTCTGGCGCAGGTGGCGCGGGTGGCGAGCTTTGCTCTGGGCGAGCGCGGAGGTGAAAACGATGTATAACCGCTACAAGGGCAATACGGGCGAGGTGCGCCGCGTTGAGGAGCAAATCCCCCAGCCGCAGACGCCCCGTCCGCAGCAGCCCGCGTCTCCGCCCGCGCCGCCGGTCAGACATTCGGCGGAGGCGGCGCAGCCCATGCAGGCTCTGAGCTCGGAGCTGAATAAACTTATGCAGAAACTCTCGCCCATGAATCTTGAGACAGAGGACATTCTGCTCGCGCTGATAATATATCTCATGTACCGTGAGAGCGGCGACAGGGATATGCTGATAATTTTAGGCGCGATGCTCTTTATGTGACCTCGGGCGGCACGGGTATGCGGAAGTATTCGTCGTCGGGTATGGCGGTGTCGGCGGCGGAGGAGCTCATAAAGTACACGAGCGAGCTGCCGTCGTAAATTTCGCTGCCCATGAGCAGGCCCGTCGTCGGCGAGACGTAAACGCGGCAGGTGTAGCCCGTGTCGGGGTGGATATACTCGGCATAGATGCAGTATTCCCCGCTCCAGTCGGTGTAGCCGCCGTCCGTCACGGCCTCGGGGTCGAGGTCAAGAATGTCCTCATATGTGAGAATTGTCTGGTACTCGTCCGCGTCGCGCTCCGCCGCGGTGCCGGTGAAGAGCGCCTCCAAGTCGTCGCTGTACCAAATATAGACCGTGCCGTCGGAGATGAGTATATTTTTTTCCGGCGACGCAGCCTCGGTCAAGCGCACCTCGCCGTCGCGCTCCCAGACGGAAATCTGGGTGGACAGGCTGCCGCCCGACCAGAAACGCTCCACGCTGAGCACTCGGCTGTAATTTTCCGCGCGCTCCAACCCCTCCAGAACCGCCTGCACGTTTTCCGCCGTGACGGTGATGAAGTCCACTCCCCCGCCGCTCTCGCTATCGGATGCGGAGCCGGAGGCCGAGGGTGTCGGCAGCGCGACCTCCGCCGTCCCGCTCTGGTAGGGGAACAGCTGCGCCGCGAGTATTGCCGCCGAAGCTATGACAAGAATTGTCACAGTTATCAGCGCTACTCTGGACGCTCTCATGGCGCGAAGTCCTGCGGCGGAGCCTCGCGCAGGCCGAAGCCGTACTCCAGCGCGTCGGCAATGCGCTCCGCGGCGCGTCCGTCGCCGTAGGGGTTGACGGCGTGCGCCATTTCGTCATAGCGGCAGGGGTTATCCAGCAGCTCCGAGGCGAGGCGCAGAATGTTTTCCGTCTCCACGCCCGCCAGCGCCGCCGTACCCGCGGCTATGGCCTCCGGCCTCTCCGTTTCGCGGCGCATAACCAGCACGGGCTTGCCCAGCGCGGGAGCTTCCTCCTGTATTCCGCCGGAGTCCGTGAGCACCATGTAGGAGCGCGACATGAGCTTGTGCATATCCATTGCGTCCAGCGGGTCAATAAGCAAAATGTTTTCCCTGCCGGAAAGATATTTTTTCGCCGTCTCGCGCACCACCGGCGAGAGATGCACGGGGAAAACGACCAATATGTCTGGGTAGCTCTCGGCAAGGCGCGCCACGGCGGTAAATATATTTTCCATGGGCCGGCCGTAGTTCTCGCGGCGGTGGCAGGTCATGGCCACAACGCGGCGCGAGGAAAAGTCCACGGCGTTAAGCCGCTCGTCGGTAAACGGGCGGTCGTTGACTGTGAAGCGCATGGCGTCTATGGCGGTGTTGCCCGTGACGTAAATAGCCCCGCCGACGGCCTCGCGCAGTAAATTTTCGCGGTTGCGCACTGTGGGCGCGAAGTGGTATTCCGCAAGCCGCCCCACCATGCAGCGGTTCAGCTCCTCGGGATAGGGCGACCAGCGGTCGCCTGTCCTCAGCCCCGCCTCGACGTGGCCGACGGTTATTTTTTCGTAAAACGCCGCCAGCGCGGAGGCGAAGGTGGTGGTCGTGTCCCCGTGGACAAGCACGATGTCCGGCGCGGCGTCCCTGAGCGCTCCGCCCAGCCGCTCCAATATGCGGCAGGTGACGTCGGAGAGCGTCTGCCCCTTCTCCATGATATTCAAATCGTAGTCCGGCTGCACGCCGAAAACGCCGAGTACGCTGTCCAGCATTTCACGGTGCTGGCCGGTGACACAGACGCGGGAGGAAAATGTGTCGCGCGAGGCCAGCTCGCTCACGAGCGGGCACATTTTTATGGCCTCGGGTCTTGTGCCGAAAACGGAAAGAACCTTAATTTTTTTCACTGTCGCCGTCCTCCTTTTCGCCGTCCGACTTTATTGCGGGGAAGGTCAAGGTGTCCTCGGGCACTCCGCCGCGCCGCTTGGCGGCAGCGTCGTGCAGCTCATGCTCGTGGTGCTCGTAGGCGCGCACGATGTAGGCTCCCACAATGAGCGCAAGCGCCACGGCAATGATGAAAAGCGCCATTTTCGTAGCGCCCGTGGTGGCCGCAACAACCGCCACAAGTCCCATGACCGCGCTGACGGCGTACAGCACCGCCACGGCCTGCTTCTGGTTCAGTCCCATGTCTATAAGACGGTGGTGCAGGTGGCCGCGGTCGGGGTGGAACGGGCTTTGGCCGTGCAGTATGCGGCGCACGAAGGCGAACGTAGTGTCCAGCAGCGGGAACGCCAGCGCCAGCAGCGGCACGGCGAACGTGAACAGCGCGTAGAACTTGAAAAGTCCCATAACGCTCACCGTCGCCAGCAGGTAGCCCAAAAGCTGGGAGCCGGTGTCGCCCATGAATATCTTCGCGGGGTTGAGGTTATACGGTATAAAGCCCAAGCAGGCGCCCGCGAGCGCCGCCAAAATGACCGCGATTGAGCTCTCGCTCACCAGCATTGCCACCACGAGCATAGTCACCGAGCTGATGGCGGAAACGCCGCAGGCCAGTCCGTCCAGCCCGTCTATGAGGTTGACGGAGTTCGTCACCGCCACAATCCACAAAATAGTCAGCGGTATGGAGAGCCAGCCGAGGAATAAATACGCCTCGCTGAAGAGGTTGGGGCTTGTGACAACTTGGATAACCACGCCCTGCGACACCGCGACGCAGGCCGCCACAACCTGAAAGAACAGCTTGACCCATGCGTTCAGCGCCACAATGTCGTCCACCGCGCCCGCCGCCACGATGATGACGGAGCCGATGAGCACGCCCTTCATCGGCGTGTCGATGGGTACGAACAGCAGCGTGGAAATTATAAAGCCCAAAAATATTGCCAGACCGCCCATGCGCGGAATGGCGTGGTCATGCATACGCCGCGCGTCCTTGGGCACGTCCATTGCGCCCACGCGCTGGGCAAACGTCTTAACAATCGGCGTCGAGGCAAAGGCGATGACCATAGCGACCGCTATAGCCAGCGCCAGCCTGAGCCAATCGGGAAAATCATAGAACATTTTTCTCTACTCCAAGCGGCCTCTTACTTTGCAACAAAGCCGACTTTTTTGTAAACCTTGTTCAGTGTGCGGCGGGCCGTGCGCGAGGCGCGCTCCGCTCCGTCGCGGTAAACGCTCTCCAAGTATGCCTTGTCCTTCATAATGCGCTCGCTCTCCTCGCGTATGGGGCGCAGGGTCTCCGCGACGGCCTCGCCCACCGCGGGCTTGAACACGCCGTAGCCCTTGCCCTCGAACTCGGCTTCGATTTCGTCAAACGTCCTGCCCGTGCAGGAGGCATATATGGACATGAGGTTGGCCACGCCCGGCTTTGTCTGCGGGTCATAGCGCACGCAGCGCTCCGTGTCGGAGTCCGTGACGGCCTTTTTGAACTTGCGCATAATGTCCTCCGGCTTGTCCAGCAGGAACACGCAGCCCGCGGCGTCAGACTTGGACATCTTCGAGGCGGGGTCGGTCAGGCTCATTATTCTTGCGCCGACCTTGGGGATATAAGGCTCGGGCACCTTGAACACCTCGCCGTAGAGGTTATTGAAGCGCTGGGCAATGTCGCGCGTGAGCTCGCAGTGCTGCTTTTGGTCCTCGCCCACAGGTACATAGTCCGGCTGGTAGAGCAGGATGTCCGCCGCCATAAGCGCGGGGTATGTGAAAAGTCCGGCGTTTATGTTCTCCGAGTGCTTGGAGCTTTTGTCCTTGAACTGCGTCATGCGGCTGAGCTCGCCGAACATGGTGTAGCAGCCCAGCACCCAAGCCAGCTCCGCGTGCTCATGGACGTGGGACTGGATAAACAGTGTGTTGCGCTGGGGGTCGAGCCCGCAGGCTATATACTGCGCAAGCTGCTGCAGCGTGTGCCGCCGCAGAGTCGGCGGGTCCTGACGGACGGTTATGGTGTGCATATCCGCCATAAAGAAGTAGCAGTCAAATTCGTCCGCGAGCCGCGCCCAGTTGCGTATAGCTCCCAGATAGTTGCCAAGATGCAAGTCCCCCGACGGCTGTATGCCAGACAGCAGAACCTTTTTTTCAATTGTGTTTTCCATGTTGTTTCACCTTCGTAATATATAACAGCGCAGTCAGCGCCGCGGATACAGCCGACGGAGCCGCCGGCTTCTATTGCAAAACTCTCGCCCTGTATTTTACCATACGCCGCCGCGAATTACAAGCCCACGCGAGGCGCAAACATGAAAACGTTTTGCAAACGAATGAAAAAAGAGCCGTCTCCGGCTCCTTTTTGCTGTGAATACGGCTTATGTCTCACTCTCGGCGTAGAGCGCTGTGAACTCCTCCAGCGTGAGCGAGTTTTCCATTATATACTCCGCCGCCTCGACACCTACGTAGCGGAAGTGCCACGGCTCGTATATTATGCCGGTGGAGTCCTCCCTGTCCTTGGGATAGCGCACTATGAAGCCGTATTCGGCGCAGTGAGCGCTCATCCACTGGTACAGCTCGGTGTTCTCCAGCTCCGAGGTTTTCAGCTCGTAATAGCGGTCGGTGATGTCGCAGCAGAGCCCCGTCTGGTGCTCGCTGGTGCCGGGGCGGGCGACTATGGTGGCCGCCGTCTCCTCGTCGCCGTTGTACTGCGCGACCTTGCGGTTGAAAAGGTAGCTCTGCTCGTCATAGCTGCGGTAGCTGGAGCTTAAATAAACGCTCAGTCCCTCGGCTCTCGCCGCGGCGATGAACGCCTCAAGGCTCTCGGCGGCGCGGCTGTCGAAATAGTGTCCGCTCTCCACCTCTGTCAGCTCCGGCGTGTAGTCGCCGATGTTATGCTCCGCGTTCACAAGCAGCAGTTCCCAGCTTGTTATGTCCACGTCCGGCTTGTCGGCATACGGCTCCGGCGTCGGGGTCGGTGTAGGCTCCGGCGTGGTTTCAATAGTCGGCGTCGGGGTCGGGGTCGGCTCCGCAGCCGCGGGAGCCTCGGTAGCGGCGGGAACCATAACAACCGCAGGCTCGCTCTCCCCCGCCCCGCCGGTGCGCATTGCGACAACGCCCGCCAGCGCCGCGCACAGCAGAATCAATATAACGGCATACGCCGCTCTCTTTGCGTTCAAATTCAATCAGCGTCCTCTCGGAAATACGTCCTGCTCTCCCCGCCCGCGCATCAGTAAAGCGCAACAAATTCCTCAAGGCACAGGTTGTTTTCCGTCATATACTCCGCGGCCTCGACGCCCACATAGCGGAAGTGCCACGGCTCGTACCAGCCGGTTATGTCCTTTTTATCCTCTGGGTAGCGGTAAATGAAGCCGTACTGCGCGCAGTTTTCCTGCAACCAGAGCAGCACGGGCAAGTTGCCCAGCGCCTCGGAGTCCAGCGAGGTGGAGTAGTCGTCCACAATATCGGCCGCAAGCCCCGTCTGGTGGTCGCTCGTACCCGGGTAGGCCACGATGCTGCGCGCCAGCGTCTCGGCCTCTTCATACGGAATGTCGGGGTCGAGAGCAATTATGCTGGCGCGGCCGAAAAACATGGTCGCCTGCGAGGTATACGGCCTGTAGCCCTCTTTTACGTACACAGTGTAACCGGCCTCTTCCGCGCCGAGGAGCATACTTTCCAGCGCGTCCGCCGCGCGGGAGTCGAAGTAAGCGCCATCGCGCACCTCCACCACCTCGTCGGGAGTGAAACTTCCTGTGAGCACGTGAGTATTATTCACAAGCCGCAGCTCCCAGCTGTAAACGTCAGCGTCCGGCTTGTCGGCATACGGCTCCGGCGTAGGTTCAGGAGTCGGCTCCGGAGTAGGCTCGGGCATCTCCGTGGGCGTGACAGCGTCATCCGGCATTACAATGCTGATGTCCTCAAGGCCGTCAGCACCGCTCTGCCCGACGCGCGCGCTTATAACGCACAGCAAAAGTATGCACACCAAAATCAAAAGTCCTTTACAGGCAAGGTTCTTGTTCATCGTTCCTCCATGCTGTCGAATGACCCGTGCGCCCCACAGAGGGCAGGAAAAACAGCTTAAAAATCACCTTATCCGCCACTTTCGCTATATTACCATAAAATTGCCGTCAAGTCAAATATATGAACAAACGGCAAGTCGAAGCTGCGAGGCGCTTTGGGGAGGAAATTTGGTTTTGGGGCGGTATTGAATTGTGAAGAGGAGAGATTAAACAGAAGTTTTCCTGTAATGTCCGCGTTCCAAAAATTCTATAAAGCCTGCATCTCTCAGGATTTGCAGCTGCTGACGAATTTTAGCTTCAATATTATGGTTGCTTAGATGTTTTTCCTGTAAAATATCCTTATATGCATAAACCTCATTCAATGAAAAATCCGCCGTTGGAATAGAGTTTACGCAATTTAGAACGTCAAAAAGCCAGCCGCGCTTTTCAATATTGTCGGTTCTCAGCTCCGCAATGCGCTTATATGCATGAATAACTTCGTCAATATTTGATAGCCGTTGATTTGTTATGATATTTATCTTGCCTTGTGCCGGAATATCACATATACGTATATTGCAGCCTACCCAACCTGCTCTTCGTGCAGTTTCGGCTAATGGTTTTCTCCTCTCGATAACCGTGGGCACAAAAAAGAATTTGGGGATAATTATCATATCAGTTACCGACAGCTTTTCGGAATAGGTCATTAACAGCAGGTGCGGATTTTGCGTGCTTGTAATCCGCTCAATCATGGTATCGTATGCACCGTCTGCAATTTTCTTTCCCAAGCTCCCCTTTTTGCTTTTCAATTCAAATATTGAACCGCAATAATCGCATTGGAAATCAGCTACAGGCTTATTATTGTTCAGCTTTTGAATATGCGGATTACCGCAGCATGGGCAATAAATATTTTCGGCAACCCAATTTTCGCTCATAACGCGAATTTTTTGCGCGCCGCTATGATATGGAGCGGCTAATGCTTCTTCAAAATGTAAATTCATCAAAGCCTCTGTCAATCTACGGATTTTGTCTTGCTTATTTCTGCTTCAGCCCCCGCCGCACACGCACCTCAGGTCGAAGTAGTTGGCGTCGGAGTGCTCGGTGTCCCAGTCTATGCCGAGAGTGATATAGCTGCCGTTTCTTGCGAGGGAGCCGGAGACGTATTCGCGGCCGGAGTAGTGCGAGCGGTTTTCTGCGGTGAGCGCCGTCCAGCCGTCGGAGGTGTACAGCGCTTCGGCAATGTCCCCGGCGCTGACCTCGCCCTCACCGCCGGTTATGCTCTGTCCGTTTATATAAATATAGTACACAAAGCCCGTGTCCATGTCGAAGCAGACGTCAATCCACCGCACCCACTCGCCCGACATCAGCTGCCACTTCCGGCACAGGCGCAGGTTTTCCCCGCTGCCGTCCGACAGCGTCACATAGTCGCTGCCGCTCTCGGATATGCGCGCGCTCTCGTCCGACGGCAGGCAGCGCGATACCAGCTCGCTGAATCTGGCCGCGGCGTATTCCTCGCGCTCGGCCGCCACCTCCGCCGTGCGCCGCGCCTCGCAGGAGCCGCTGCCGCTCCACCAATCGGCAAAGAGCGCCGCGGCCTCACCCTCGCTGAGCAGCGTCGGTTCGGGGCTGTTCGAGCTGCCGTGGACACACAGCAGCGGCAGCACCAGCGCCAGAAACAGCAACACGGCCGTAACCGACAGCGCCAGCGCGAGCGAACGCCGCTTGCGGAAAAAGCCGAGCACGGCGCGAAGCCACTTAGCCGCCATGCCCGCCGTCTCCTTTCAGCAGCACGCGCACCGTCGTACCCTCCCCCGGTGCGGAAAAGTACTCCAAGCGCGTGTCGTGCAGCTCGGCAATCCTCTGGCACAGCGCAAGGCCGAGACCAGCGCCGTTCTGCGCGCGGGAGCGGGATTTATCAATCATGTAAAACGGCTCCGTTATCTTCGACAGCTCCTCCGCCGGCATACCGCGGCCGTGGTCGCGTACGTACAGCGCGTAGCCGCCGTCCTCCGCCTTGCCGAAAAGCTCCACCCTGTCGCCCTTGCGGCTGGCCTTGCGCGCGTTGTCCACAAGGTTTATCATCAGCGTTTTGAACAAATCCGGCTCAATCTCTATCTCGCCCGGTTCCCACCGTATGTCAAGCGTCATGCCGTCGCTGCTCAGGCTCGGCACCGTCACCGCCGCCACGCTGCGTATGAAGTAGCCGACCTCATAGCGGCGCGTTTCAAATCCCTGCTTGCCGGCGACAATTATATCCATCAGCTTCAGCGACAGCGCCTCAAGGCGCTTGCCCTCCGAAAATATATATCCCGCCGCCGTGAAGCGCGACTTGGGCGGCATCTCCCTGCTGCGCAGCATGTCCGCGTAGCCGATTATCGCGGTCAGCGGGGTTTTCAGCTCGTGCGCGAAGCTGGCGATGAACTCCTCGCGCCTGTCGGCGGCGTCCTGAAGATTTTCCATACCCCGCTCCAACTCCGCAATGCGCGTTTTTGCCATGCGGCGCTCCTTTTCGTCCGACTGCGTCATCAGCCACTCCAGCGCCATCGCCACGAACCCGCCGACGGCGGAGGCGATTATCAGAACAAGCACATACGCGCCGTAGTGCTCAAGCGCGCCCGGGACAAGGCGCAGCATCACGCACTCGCCGCAGCCCAGCGCAGCGAGCAGTACCCAAACGGTTATGAAAAATGTTTTGAACGGTCTGGCCATAGGCAGTTATATCTCCAGACGGTACCCGACCTTGTAAATGGTCTTTATCTTGTCCTCCCAGTGCAGCTTTTTGCGCAGGCGCTGCACATGGAGGTCAACCGTGCGGGAATCTCCCATATAATTGCTGCCCCACACGTGCTCGTAGAGCGTTTCGCGGAACAGCGCGATATTGGGGTTTTGAGCAAAGAGCAGCAGAAGGTCAAACTCCTTCATTGTGAGAATAATTTCCTTAGAACTGCGGTATACCGAGCGCGAGCGCATATCGATTCTCAAATCTGCAACCTCAAACTCCGACTGCGCCTTTCCCGCGCGGCGGAGTACGCTCTCCACGCGCGCCAGTAGCTCGACTATTTCAAACGGCTTGGTGAGGTAGTCGTCCGCGCCCAGCTTCAGCCCCTTGACCTTGTCCTCCGTCGTGCCCTTGGCGGTGAGGAAAATTACGGGGATTTCCATGGGTTTTATAAACTCCAGCACCTCGTAGCCGTCGGCTCCGGGCAGCATTATGTCCAGCAGCACAAGGTCGAAGCTCTCTTTGTCCAGCGCGTCGCACGCCGCCAGCCCGTCATAAACGGACACGCACTCATACCCTGCCGCGGTGAGGTTCATGGTTATAAGCTCATTTATCGGCTTTTCGTCCTCCACAACCAAAATCCTTATCACGCCGCTCTCCTCCTCTCCCGTCGGCCGCAATTTTTATAGCCATAGCATAACACCGCGGGCGAAGGATGTCAAGGACGCGCAGGGAGGATAATTGACAGTTATTACTTAATTATAGCGATATGTAACGGAGCTGTCCAGCGCCGCCCCGTCCTCACGTTTTGCGAGGTTGGGGCGGCGAAGAGTGCGGCTGAATCACTCCATTTGTCGGCCTAAGAAGGCGGCTACGGTCTGTGCCAGCTTGTTTTCCGTGTCGCCGTGCGCGGGAGCGCCCTTGGGCGCGGTGAAGATGACGCAGCCGAGTATATCGCCCGCCGCAATTATCGGCGCAGCCACGCTCAGGCACGGCTCGTCCGCGCCCTCCAGCACCGAAATTTCCAGCTCCTTTTCGGCGTGGTACGGGCTGCGGTTTTCCATTATCTGCTCAAGCACAGGGCTGATGCGCTTATCCATAAGCTCGCGCCGCGTGGAACCGGCCGCGGCAATTATCGTATCGCGGTCGCAAATGGCCGCCACCGCACCGGTGGTTTTGTGCAGACTGTCGCAAATCTGCGCGGCGAAGTCGCTCAGCTCGGCCATAGGCGAATACTTCTTAAAAATAACCTCGCCGTCCTTCTCAGTGTATATCTCCAGCGGGTCGCCGTCACTGATAACACGGACATCGAAAACCTTGTCCTTTTGATGCACAGCACTTTGGACTAAACGGCAATTTAAGCTATTTTCGATGTCTTGATTAAAATTTGCGGCTTCCTCCAAAGTACCGCACCGCAAAAGCGAGTCTATGTCCCGTTGCAGCTTTATTTCCAAATGGTCTTCATAAACCAGTATCTGGTCAATAATGAGTTCCAAATCGTTTCTCTCAAGTTTTTCCTTGGCGAGAATATCCGCAAACACATCAATCGCAGTTTTTGCCGCTCGGTTGACTTTGATGACCATGTTGCGCTTATCGCTGAGCAAGTCTATCTGATGATTCAATCCGTCAATTTTTCTTTGCAATTCTGACTCAAGCTCATCATATGTGGCTTCGATTTCTGCCTCTCTATCAGGCTTTTTCATTATCTCACGGATTCGCTGGCGCTTGGTGACTTTCATTTCTTCTTTCAATTCTTCCAGCACCGCTGCAATATTGTCGGCTGATTGTTCAGTCTCGGCAACGCTGTCACTTTCGCGGGCAAGGTCGCGGTTGAGCTGTTTGAGCATTGATGAGGAATTTTCCATCAGCTTGGTCACATAGCTTTTCAGTAAATCGTCCAGCCTGTCCACGCGAATGTGGTGGCTTGTGCAGCCGGACAAGCCGCGTCGGTGATATGTGCCGCAGGTATAGGCGGGCGCAAGGCCGCGGCGGCTCATTGCAAACATCGGGCTGCCGCAGTCTCCGCAGCGCAAAAAGCCGGAGTAGACATTGTCGTTGATTTTCACACCGCGGTAGTTATTCCGTGTACGTTTCTCGCGCAAAGCCCTTGTAGTGGCAAATGTGCGGTAATCGATAATCGGCTGATGATGATTCTCAATAACAATCTGCTCACCGTCGTCCCGCCTAACGTCTTTGCCGTTGATTTTGGCGCGGGTGTACTTACCTTGACGGAGCGTACCGATGTAAAAATCATTATCCAATATGCCCTGAACCGTGACAATCGCCCAAGCTGCCTTGACCTGACGCTTGTATTCCCTGCCGTCAGCTTCTTTGCGCATCTGCTCGGACATTCGTGGTGTAGGAATGCACTTGTCGGTAAGATAGTTAGCGATTTTTTTGTAACCCCAGCCCTCGTTGTTATAGAGGCCAAAGATTTTGCGCACAATTTCGGCTTCGGTCGGCACGATTTCAAAATTTCTTTGACTGTTGACAACATAACCATAGGGCGCGGCGCAAATCCACTCTCCGTCAGCCTGCCTGCGCTTAATAACACTTTTCACCTTGCGCGAGGTATCGGTAACAGGCATCTCGTTTATAAGAAACTGAAACTGGATTTTCAGCCAGTCATCTCCGCTTGGAAAGTCGATGCAGTCGCCAATGGAAATAATGCGCACACCGGCGTCACGCAGGTCTTCCAATTCAACCAAGCCACGCGAATTGCGGCGGGAGAAGCGGGAAAAATCCTTAATAATGAGAATATCATATTTATGGGACACAAGCCCTCGACGCATCTCCTGATAGCCCTCGCGCTGATTAAAAGTGTACCCGCTTCGGTCGCGGTCTTCAAAAAATGTAAGAGTGCTATCAGGGAAATGCTGTTCTACATAGGCCTCGATGATAGCTTTTTGGTTCTCAATAGAAATATTCTTCTGGTCGAGCTCATCATCAACGGAGATACGGGCATAGCCCGCTATGTCAAATTTTTCGGTCATATCCGCCACCTCTGATTGTATCAAAAATATCTCTTTAGTATTATATAATTATAGATAATATTGTACCATACGTTTGTGGCATTTTCAAGACAAAAACAGAAAAATGACGGAAGAGATTTTCCCTTCCGCCCAAATTTTATCGTGCAGTCGCGCTTCTTTGTAATTTCTTCTCCCGCTGTACCTCCGCTTCGGCACAGCGGCGTTTGTTATAAGCCAGCAAATCCAGCGTGCCTTGATAAAGGTCCTTTTCCCCCGATTCAAACACAGCCACCAAGTATTTTTTCTTATTAAATATGTCATAGATGTCTTTCAGCTCCTCACACAAAACGGAGTCATTTTTTTCCGCGTTGGTTAGCCAAATTTCAACCATCCGCTTGTCATCTCTGACATTCATCTCCAAGCATCAACCACTCTCCTTTGCTCAGGTATATTTTTCTCATATTTTCTATGATTTATGCAATGTTGGCTTTGTATTCCAATCGTTTTTGGAGGCGGCTCCATTGTATCACTATCATTGGCGCTCCCCGATACAATTTTCCTTGCTTCATGGTCCCACGCATAAAGGTTGCCGCTTTCAATATGCAAAATGTATTCTTTCAAATCTTCGAGCGTTTTGACAACCTGATTGCGGTAGATTTCTTCGGATACGAGCTGCGGCCAACTGTTAAAAATGCCGTCTAAATCTTCAAGCATTAAAGTGACCTTCCATTCAAATTGCTGAACAGCGCCCTGCAAGGTCAGAGGCGGCTTCGGCCTTGCCAGCTCCGCGAAAATTCTTTGAATAGCTGCAATCGCTGATTTTCGGCTCTCGGCGCTCATTGTCGGTTTTGATGTGACTTTGTATTTCGGTTTGTTGCTCTTTTTGGGAGACGCAGTTTGCAGCGCCTTCACCAGCGGTTTTCGCTTCTCCGGCGGCGCTTTTACAATTTCTCTCATCTGCTGCTGCGTGGGCTTAACCTTGCCAGAGAGAATTTCCTGACGGAATCCGGGAGACACATTTTCCGCTGCCTCTGCTCCCTGTGAATATTCTCCGGCTCTTTGTACATAGCCCTCGCTGGAGTTCGTTTCTGCTGCAATTCGAGCGCGGGTTGCGTGGGCTGAAATCAACGGACCAAATTGATCCGTTGATTTTACGTCCTCACTTTTCCTATCTCCGCCGTGTGCCATTTTCTCGGCTTCATACCTGTCTCCAATCAGCAGTTTTTTCTGTGTCGGGGTAAGGTTCCTGCGTCCGAGCGATTCTTGCAAATCCATGCGAGCGCTTCATAGCGGTTGTCAAAATCCTTTTCGTGGACAGTGTAGATGACATTCGGGTGCCGCTGTGCGATTTTATATCTGTTGTGACCGTCCACAATCGTCTTGCCCCACACGATAAGCGGCATGAGGACGATTCCTTCGGAAAGGATGTTTTCCTCAAGCTGTTTGTACTCGTCGTCTGTCAGCGGCGGTATTTTGCTCTCAAACTCGCTGTCAATTTGCAAAACGGGATTAAGTTTTGGCTGTTTATTCATATGCATTGACCTCCTTTTCTGATTTAAGTTTACCGCATTTTCTTCGGTTTTCAGAGGGACTCGCAGGGCATCTTTGCTCCCAAAAGGTGCCCTTTGAGTACACCTTTTGCTTTGCCAATCATAAGTTTAGCATATTCTCGTTCGTTTGTAGGCACCCTGAGAGGATGCATCTTGTAGGCCTCGGAGGACGCATTTTTCATTTTTATTCCAAGTTCCGTGAGAGCAATAAAAAAGTGCCGGTGAAATTGACGGCACAGAAGAACCTATCTATACTTACCAACCTTACATGGCGGTTTGATTTGATGTCAATGATAAAAACGCACAAAAGATGCCGCGTCAGGGGGTGCGGCACCTTTTGTGTTAGGAAATGAAAGAAAATGAAAATATTGATATAGGTGTTAAAACTTGCTGCACAGCTCGTTGGCTATGTCCTTGTTGAATATGCCGCGGATGTAATCGACGGCGTCAAGGAGCATGGCGATTGCGAAAATCACCGAGCATATCACCTCGAGAGTGTAGAACGGTACGAGGGAAATTTTCAGCTGGGCTGTGGTGTAGGCGCTTTGCAGGGCGAGCATATCCTGATTGTACGCCGAGTAGGTCAAAAGTATCAGGATTACGGTCGCTCCCAAATCCATCAGCGCGCAGACAATCATTGCAACGCGCTTGGGGAGATGCATTATGAGCATTGTCACCCTGATGTGCGCTCCCTGCTCCTGAGCATAGGCAAAGGAGCAAAACACGCCAACAAGCATCATCTGCTCCACTATCTCATACGCGCCAAGAATCGGCGAGTTGAACAGGTAGCGCATGATGACGTTCAGGACTATAAACGCCATAATGACAAAGAACGCGACAAAGGAAATATAACCGAGAATCATATTCAGGAAGTAGCTTATTTTTCTGAGAACCTTCATGTTGCCAGCCTCCTTAACCGTAGAGCATAGTGGGGATAACAAGCGCAATCTGCGGGAACATTGTTATCAGGATAAAGCTGACAAGCAGCGGTATGATATACGGCACCGAGCCGCGGAAAATTGTGAACAGCGGCACATCCCGCACTATTCCCGAGAGCACGTAGCAGTTCATACCGACCGGCGGGGTTATGAAGCCAATCATCATAACGATAATGATTATAACGCCGAACCAAATGGCATCGAAGCCCAAGCCGGTGACAATCGGCAGGAAAATGGGAACGGTGAGCATTATCATAGGCAGCGCGTCCATGAAGCAGCCAAGGACAACATAGACAACAACAATGGCCGCCAGAATTATGTACTTGGAAACGTCAAGGCCGGAGATTATAGCCGCCAGCTTCATCGGCATCTGGGTAATTGTCAGGAACGAACCGAACACCATTGCGCCGATAACGATAAGATAGGTCATTGCCGTGGTCTTTATGGAGTCCCACATAACCTTCTTGAACGAAGCGATTGTCAGCTTGCGCTTGATAGCCATCAGTATAATAGACAGCAGCGCGCCGGCGGCCGCGGCCTCGTTAATAGTGAATATGCCGGAGAACATGGCCCAGAACACACCGATAAAGAGAATCAGAACGTCCCAGCACTTGGCGAGGGAAATCCATCTCTCTTTCCATGTATAGCGCTCGCCCTTGGGAGCCAAGGTCGGAGAAACTTTCACCTGTACCACAATAGTAATTACAATAAGAACCGTAATCAATATACCCGGCAGTATTCCGGCCGCAAAAAGGCGGCCTATTGACTGCTCAGCCATAATGCCATAAGCAATAAAACATGTGCTTGGCGGTATCATTACGCCAAGACCGCCACCGACGGCAACGGAGCCGCAGGAAAGCGTGTCCTTGTAGCCATACTTTCTCATTTCGGGTATTGCCACAACGCCCATTGTGGCGGTGGTGGCGTTTGTGGAGCCGCAAATGGCTCCGAAGGCGGCGCAGGCGACGGTTGTTGCGCAAGCCAGTCCGCCGGGCAGACGTCCGACCCACTTATTGGCTGCCGAATAGAGGTTTTCGCTCATGCCGGAGGCAAACGCGAAGTTACCCATCATTATAAACAGCGGGACAACGGTCATGGAATATGACGCCGCCTGAGTATACGGCACAGTCTGCAAAACGCCGTAAGCCGCTTTCCAGTTCACTGCGAAGCCGTAGCCGATAAAGCCTACAAGCATCATCGCAAGGCCGATATTCATGCCAAGGAACATAAGTATCAGCAGCACGACGATGCCCAGGACTGCTATTGTCATTAAACTCATATTTTCTCTCCCAGTATAAAATGCCGTACACGGCGGAAGCGGCCGGAGCTGCTTCCGCCGTGGAGTTAATCAGAGAAATGGTTAGGCTTAATATCCCATTTCATCCAGAGTAGCGTTGATGTCATCGGAGGAGATATAATACTGTTCGGCAAGCTCCTCGGCTCTTGCAATGTAAGCGGAGGCATCGAAGGTGTCGGTGCTGTTGTTTTCGGCATAAGTAGTCAGCAGAGACTGAGCCGCCTCTGTGAACTCGTCCTCGTCGGTGACGTCAACAAACGTGCCGCCGGCCTCTTCTATTGTCTGCTTTCCGGCGCGCTCGTCAGCCTCATACACCCAAGCCATGCCCATAGAGGCGTCGTAGCCGGAGTAATCGCGGATAAGCTGCTGGAGGTCTTCGGGCAGCTCGTTGAAGCTGTCCTTGTTCATCATAACGAAGTACGGCCCAAGGTAAACAGGCATGGTGGTGTAGTAGTTCGTGACTTCCTGCAGACCAAAGCTCTGAATGCCTGTCCAGTCGAATATGTAGCCGTCGATAGTTGCCTTCTGAACTGCGGAGTAGATGTCGCCGACAGCCATCTGTATCGGGGTAGCGCCCCAAGCGATGAGCAAGTCGGAGGCGGTTCCTGCGCTGGCACGGAACGTCATGCCGGAGAGGTCGGAAACAGAAGTGACGGGCTTGTTGACTGTGGAAATTTTGTTTGTCGGGTTGGAGTGAATCATCAGCAGCTCAAACTCGCTGAGTTCTTCCTGAAGCTCGGGGTACTCGTCATAGAGGTCGTACATAACGTCAACAGCCTGAGGAACAGAGGTAACGCCAATCGGGTTGCATATTACCTCGCTCAGCGGGAACTGGCCGGAGAAATAGCTGGTGTAAATCCACGCTATGTCGCAGACGCCGGTGCGGAGCGCGTCCAGAGCGGCAGTGCTGGCCGCCAGAGAGCCACCGGAGTAGACGGTTATGTTTATGCGTCCGCCGGAAGCCTCGTTGATAGCGTCAGCCCACTCTTGGAAATAAATTGTCTTTGCGCTCGTGGCGGGGTCGTGAGTGGAGAACGACAGCTCGTAAACAGTGCCGTCGTCGCTGGAGGTGCTTGCCGACGCATCTGAGCTGCTGGAGGCGGCGGAATCGCCGGAGCTGCTGGAGCTGCTCGTGTCGGTGGTCGTGCTGCTGCTTGAACTGCCGCAGGCCGTCATAAGGCTGAAGAGCATGACGACTGCCAGTAACAGCGCGAGGAGCTTCATTGATTTTTTCATTCTTAATTCCTTCCTTTTTTCTGAATTTTTTATGTTCAGCTCCCCTAAGCCGGAGGGAGCTTTACATCATTATTTCGCCTTTTGCAGTATAATTTCTCCCACGTATCTGTCTATATCCGTCGTGGCCGTCAGGCTGACGGGTTCATAGCCGGAGAGCGAGACGTTAATTGCGTACTCTGTATTCGGCTCCAGCCACTCCCGTTCCCAGTCTCCGAAGTAGTTGGTCTTTACGGTTATTTTCTCTCCGTTGTCCGCACGGACAAGCGTCACCTCGGCTCCCGCAGCGGGGTCTTCGCCCGTCTCGTCGCCCGGGAGATATACGCTGCCGGCGAGGAAGCGAGTGGGTATATTGAGGTACTTCACCGCAGTTTCGCGTCCGGCAAGCTCCGGCAGCGGAGTTTGCTTTTCCTTGGCTATGACCTTGCTAACCTCGCTCTCGGGGTCGTCCAAATCGCCAAAGTAGAGCGCTTCGTTGGGGCAGGCCTCCACGCAGCGTGGCTTGGCATAGCCCTCGTCCAGCAGGTGGGCGCACATGGTGCATTTTTGCGGAAGCTGAAGCTCCTCGTTCCAGAACACGGCGTGTATCGGGCAGGCATCAACAATCTGCTTCTGTCCCTTAGCCTTTTCGGGGTCGATTATAACAATGCCGTCGGGGCGCTTGTAAACCGCGCCGTCGGTGGCGGCGGACATACAAACGGGGTTTTCGCAGTGCGAGCACATTATGGCCACATTGCTGGTCTTAACCTTGCGGTTGTCGTTTCCGCGCTCTTTGGAGTCTATTCTTACCCAGTGCTGCCCCTCGTGCGGCTGCGGGGCGGAAACTGCGGTGGCAAAGCCGCAGTGCTCGTCCTTGCAGGCCATGAAGCAGTTGTAGCACTCCATGCAATTATCTGTGTTTACAGCTATTCCGTATCTCATGCTCCGGCACCTCCGTATGCTTTTTCCAGCAGGCCGTTGAGGACCATGCCCGGTACAAGCGGCTTATCGTAAACTCTCATTTCCACCAGCGTGGAGTTCGGGGTCATGCCCGGTATCCAGCGGCCTTCAATCATATTCGGCGAGACAAGAATGTTGGCGCAGCCGCCCTTGTCCGTGCTTCTCTCGCCGGGAACTATGGGCTCGTACATACCCGAGGAGCCGTAGAGATGCACCGTGTGCTCCTCCAGCCTGTTCGTCACCTTAGCCATGCAGAGAATAGAGCCGCGGTCGTTGTACACCTCGACGATGTCTCCGTCCTTTATGCCGCGCTCCGCCGCGCGAACGGGGTGGATGCGGATTATGGCATAGGGGTTGCCCTCCACGACTTGCCGATGCTCGGGAACCTCCCAGAGCCACTTGTTGTGCTGGTCGTACTGCGTATGGAAGCCAAAGCGCGGGTGCGGACAAATGAGCTGCAAGGGGTACTTTTTGTACAGCGGAGAGCAGTGTCCCTCGCGGCTTGGCTTGTAGAAGGCCATCGGGCCACGCACGGGGTCGTTCGGTTCCATTTCCTCCAAAAGCTCGGAGACGAACTCCATTTTGCCGGTTCTGGTACCCAGCTTGCCCTCTTTCATGCACTCGTCGCGCACCATTTTGCACTCCGTGCCCTCGGCAAACCAGCGGAAAGCCCAGCGGCGCTCCCAATTTTCAGGAAGACCCGGGATATAATATCCTCGCTCCTTGAACTCCTCCCAGCCGATACGCTTGCAGAGGTCGGAGCACTCCCAAAATCTCTTGCACCAGCCTTCTTCGTCGCGACCCTCGGTAAATTCGTCGCCGAATCCGAGGCGGTAAGCCAGCTGGCTGAATATCCAATAATCGCTGCGCGACTCGCCCAGTGGCTCAATGGCCTTTTTCTGGTAGACTATCACCTGCCAGTTGTTGCCGCTCTGCCCGTGGGAGGCGTAGCCGCTGTTGCCGCTGGAGCAGAACTCGCCTATATCCGTGCGCTCCAGCGGAGTGCAGGCAGGCAAAATCACATCGCAGAACTTGCCCTCGGGGGTGAGGTGCAAATCTTGGCTCACGGTGAACTCCAGCTCCGGACTCTGGTACATTTCGCTCCAGCGGTTGGTGTTTATCATCGTGCCGAAGAAGTTTCCGCCGTAGCGGTAGAGCATATGCACCTTGCTGCACCCGGGCAGCGGGTAGACGTGGCGCACGAACTGTTGCTCCAAGCTCTGGCCGCAGAAGCCGTCGCCGTTCCACTCGTCGTGACCCGTCAAAATGGCCTCCGGCAGCGTGGCGCGGTAGAGCTTTTGCTCAACGCAGTTGACGGCGGTGTGGTCGGCCACCGGCTCGTTGGCTATGGTGCTCTTGGGGTCGGAGTAGCCGCCGAACCAGAAGTTATAGTCCATCGGCGCACCAGCGTTCGCCGTCCACATATTGCGACCCGGCTTGCCCATGCCCTGCATGGCGAAGAGCTGAACCATAAGTCTGGAATAGTCCGTGCCGTTATCCGTGCGGCAGGCGCCGCCCCAGCCGACGCGGACGCCGGAGCCGCCCATTGTGTTTGTCGAGGCCCAGCGTCTGGCGAGCGCTTTTATAACCGGCGCGCGCACGCCGCTTATCTCCTCCGCCCACTTCGGCGTTTTTGCCGTATGGTCGGGGCCGTTGCCGATTATCCGCTGCGCCCACTCGTCAAAGCGGTGAACATGCTGCTGAACGTACTCGTGGTCGTAGGTGTCCTCGGTGAGCCAGACGTATGCTATGGCCTCCAGCACCGCCGAGTCCGTGCCGGGTCTCGGCGTGATATATTTATCGCCCTGCTTTACCGCAGTGAAGTTGACGAACGGGTCAACATAAATTACCGAAATGCCGAGCTCCTTGAACCACTTGCGCCATATATTGCCCTCATTTGCCGAGTAGCAGGAGTGCGTGGAGTCGGGGTCATGCGACCAGAATACCAGTGTGTCGGTGTTCTTCAGGCAGTCCTCCAGCAAGTCGAACGGCTCAGGGCAGCCGAGACGCCAGTAATGTCCGTAAACGTGCGAAGCTCCCCAGTGGAAGCCCTCCCAAGAGTCGGGGTTATCCTGAACCTGAGTGTAGCCCAGCATATTGAAAAAGCGCTTGAAGGCCGAGAGCTTGTAACCCACGAGTCCCCAGCTGTGGTGCGAACCGGTGCAGGCGGTAATCGTTTCCTTGCCATAGGTTGACTGAAGACGCTTGATTTCGCGCGAAACAAGCCCCAGAGCCTCGTCCCAAGTGGCTCTGCGGTAGCCCGATTTGCCACGGTTCTCTGTGTTCCTGTTTTTTCCGTCGGGAGTTTCTACGAAGTCCTCTCGAATCAGGGGATAGAGTAATCTATCGTATGCATAACATTTGTCCTTGTCCTGCAATCCGAGAGCGGTCATGGTGACCTTGCGCGGCGGCGTAAAGCTCTTGCCGCGGGCCTGTATAGTCCAGCCCTTGGGGTCGTCCTCGCGGAGCGTTATGGGGCGGATTCGGCGTATCTTCCCGTCCTCTACCTGTACCTCCGCTGGTCCGCCCAGTGTGTTTGTGTAAGAAATTTGTACCGACATGTACCTGTTTCTCCCTTCAAGCCCAGATAGTGCTGCGGCCGGCTGCTTCTGAAAAATTTCTTTAAGGCTTGACACCAAGTATACATCGAGGCTATAATTATGTCCAATGATTAAAAAAGTAGCTTAATGCAAAAACGTCATAACGGCACGCGATTGCTGGCACGACAGGGAGAAATGTGATTTATGGAAATTGAATATTTGCGGCAGTTTATTGTGCTCGCCAAGCGGCTCAATTTTACCGCTGCGGCCGACAGTTTGTTTATAACGCAGTCCGCCCTGAGCCGCCATATGGCCTCGCTTGAACAGGAGCTGGACATAAAGCTGCTGCGCCGCAACACGCAGTCCGTCTCACTCACTCCGGCGGGAGAGATGTTCCGCGACCGCATAGACGCTCTGCTGGACGACTACGACGACATCTGCTCGCGGCTGAGGATAATGAAAAGCGGCTTCAACAACCGACTCTGCATCGGTGTCCCCTACTACGCCATGAAGGACTACCTGCGGGACGTGCCCGAACAGTTCGAGCGCACGTACACCGATATAAAGCTCCAATACAGCGTCGGCGACCCGCACGAGGTCATCAAGCTGTTCAACCGCGGAAAAATTGACTTGGCAATACTGCCGCGCTACCGAGTGCTGGACGAGAACAGTACGTGCATAATACCTCTTTATAAGGAACCGCTGGGCGTTCTCATGTCGGCGGAGGACCCTCTGGCGCAAAAGGAAACTGTGTGCCTGAAGGACTTGCAGGACAAAATATTTTTGAGCGTCGATAACATTTATTTTTTCAACTCATGGCGGCACACGGCCAGCCTGTGTAAGGCCGCTGGCTTCACGCCCAAAGGCCCCGGTATGTTCAACCAAATGGAGGCGCTGATGATGGCCATACGCCGAGGCGACGGTATAACCGTTGTCGGCAAGCATATGCGCGCACAGGAATCCGACTTCCTCGCCTTCCGCCTGCTAAAAGACCCCGGCTGCGAACGCGAGCTGTGCATCATATATAAAAAGGACAACGACAACACCTCAATCCAAAAGTTCGCCAAGCTGTACCTTGAAAATATGTCCGTTTGGTCGCTGCCTACGAGCGAATAAGTTTACGCTTAAATGCACAAAAAGTGTCGGGCTTCATAAGAAGTTGCCAACACTTTTTGCGAAAAAAGGAAGGGGTAGAAGGAGTAGATAGTGATTTACAAATTATTTACAAACCTTTAATGACAATTGTCTTGCGCTGAGAAAATTCGCTGAGCAAATCAAGAATTCCCTCGCGCCCGATGCCGCTGCTCTTGTATCCGCCGAACGGAGCTGTGTCTCGACGCCAGTGGCAGGCACCGTTGCACACAACTGTTCCGGCCTCAAGCCTTGCAGCAAGAGTTATTCCATGCTGCATATCGTCCGTAATAACTCCGCCGGTCAAACCATAAATTGAGTTATTGGCGATTTCCACAGCCTCGTCTTCCGTGTCGAATCCGATAACTGTCCATACCGGCCCGAAAATCTCCATATCGCGCGCGACGTCCGCATCTTTCGGGCAGTCTAAAATGGTCGGGGTTATAAATGCGCCGTCCCGTTGTCCTCCGCATATAAGTTTTGCTCCTTGAGAGATACTAAGGTTTATTTGCTGCTCTATGCCGATAGCCGCCTTTTCGCTTACCATCGGCCCCATATCGTTTTCGGGGTTCATGGGGTCACCGAGTTTGAGCTTTGACAGCCGCGCTGCAAGCATTTCAATATACTTATCTTTAACGGAGTTTTGGATAAGGAAACGCTTCCCTGTGCTGCATACTTGTCCGTTGTTCACGGCACGGCACATGGATTCTTTGACAGCATATTCAAGGTTTGCGCTTTCGGTGATAATAGTCGCACTGTTTCCTCCTAATTCAAGGAGAACACGGTGAAAATGCTTTCCAGCAACCTCCATGATATGGCTTCCGACAGCGGTAGAGCCAGTTAATCCTATGGCGTTAATTTTGGGAGTATCTATCAGCCATTCCCCAACTGTTGAACCGGAACCGGAAACCGCCTGAATTACGCAGTCTGGGAATCCCGCCTTGTTCAGAATTTCCGTATAGCGGAGTACGGTCAGCGATACATCGGAAGGTGCTTTTATAATTACAGCGTTACCCATAGCAAGCGCAGGAGCGGTCTTAAAAGTCAACGTTCCGACAGGATAGTTAAACGGCCCTATACAGGCAACAACGCCAAGCGGTTCATTCACCGTCATAGCTAAATCTCCCAGTCCATCGGCGGCATCGTTATTGGGGAACACCTCGCCATGAGTATGAGTAATCCCCGCTGCGCACGAACGGAAAAGGCGGGATATTTCCGCTGCCTCTCCGCGGCACTGTTGAATCGGTTTGGCCATTTCGCTGCACTGAAGCTGCGCAAGTTCTTCGGCGTGTTGCTCGAAAATATCGGCAGCCCGCAGCAAAGTTGCCTTGCGTTGATTTACCGACGCTGCCGCCCACGCTTTTTTTCCGATTTGTGCCGCATCCAATGCAGCTTCAACGTCCTTTTTCGTCGCTACAGGATATGTTCCGAGAACCTTGCCGTTCAGCGGATTCGTAGACTCCCGAACCGCGCCGTCCGAGGCACCCGTAAATTTCCCGTTTATAAGCATTTTTGCTTCCATATCTTCCTCCTAAATTCAATAATAATTGACATGGTTCACTATATTCACACTCAGCATATGTTTAGCTCACCATGTGCCCTGTTCTGTGCGGTTAATAATGTCCTGCTGGGTAACAGGGTCAAGTTCAACATAATAAGCGGTGTAACTCGCAACTCTGACAAGCAAATCCTTATACTGTTCCGGATTGGCAAGCGCAGCGCGCAGCACTTTTGAGTCCACAATGTTGAACTGTACGTGAAATACTCCAAGTTCCTCCATTGTCCTCAGATAAGTGACAAACTTATCAATATCCTCATCTGTGGAGAGGAGAGACGGAATAAGCCGCTGATTGAGCAGCGTACCTTCCTCGAAGCGGCAGTTCGGCAGCTTACTTATGGACTTCAGCACAGCGGTGGGTCCATTCACGTCGCGACCCTGAACCGGTGAAAATCCATCGTTCAGCGGCTCGCCGCTCTTTCGTCCATCCGGCAGGGCTCCAACATTTTCTCCCATAGAACAGCCTGTATTGCCCAGGGCTATAAGTCCCTTATATCTGCCTCCATAAGAGGGCAGCAAATCCAACCGTTTGTTGCCAGCTTCGATACTGTTATACCAGTTGTCGAGTACCCATGCCATATTTGCATCAGCATAGTCATCGTCATTTCCGTATTTAGGCACCGCATTGATAACCATTTGCTGCAGCCGTTCATGTCCGACCCAGTTGTCGTCAAGCGCCTGCAAAAGCTCATCCCAAGTAACTGATTTATCCTCATAAATCAGCTTTTCAATAACGCTCATAGAATCGGCTGCATTGGAAGAACCGGCAATCATTATGCCGAAAGATGAATCTATGGCTCCGCCCTCAACGAGGTCCATGCCTTTTTCCAGCGGGCCTTCAAGCAGAGAAGAACAGAAAGGAGACGGGTTCCAGTCCTTTTGACACTCCATTTCAACCTTAATTGCTTTCATCACTATTTCGTTTGAATACATTATCTGTTTTACAAATGCAGCCTTAAACTCATCAAATGTTTTGAAATCTCTGGGGTCTCCTGTTTTTAGGCCGATTTCTTCCCCACATATTGAACACTTGCCATTATGCAAAACGATATCGAGCATCTTAGCCACATTGGTAATACCCGTGCAGCTAAAACAGTTGCTTATGTGCGGAATACCAAGTTCAATGCAGCCTATAACAGCATAATCGCGCAGTTCCTCGTCCGTCAGGTACGGATAGGCACTTCTGAGCATTTTCAACGCCACTCTGTCGCCGTAAAACTTGGGCTTACCTCGGCCAAGTCTGACGACCTCAGTAGCGCGGCGCAAATATTTGTATGGTGTACCCTCCCAAATGCGGAAAGCTATCTCCGGCTGAATAAGTCCGACCTGTTCTTCCGCATCCAGCACCAACATTGTCACATCATTGCAGGCATCGGTACCCTCCTGAGTCTGACCTCCGATTATCAGGTTCTGAGAAATCGGGAACCCTATTTGCACCAACGCTCCGACATAGTCATAAATTTCGGTAAACTCCGATGTTTTGACAAAGAACATCTCAAGAAGTTCAAGCGCTTCATCTCTTGTAATCGTCTTATCATCAAGGACAGACTTTTTATAGTACGGATACATATACTGGTCGAATCGGCCAAAAGAATCGCCCCAGTTCACCTGTTCGCAGAGAATAAGCATTTGTGTAAACCACATTGCCTGCAGCGCTTCCTGCCAGCTCTCCGCGGGCTGCGCAGGCACCTTTGCGGTTACGCGTGATATTTCAAGCAGTTCCGCTTTTCTTACTTCATCTGTTTCGGCTGCGGCCATTTCAGCTGCCAGACGTGAATAGCGCTGACAATGAGCTATAGCCGCGTCAAGAACTGTTATAACCGCGTCGTAGTATATATCTTTTTTCTTGGACATAAAATGAATATAATCGCGGTTATTTCGTTCTTTGAACATAATAGCCTCAGCTTTTATACCGTTCAGGCCAATTTTAAGAACTTTTTCATAGTTAGCAAGCATATGCCCCGGGTCTACAGTAGTCATCATATCCGCGAAATTCGCAATATGCTTGCATTTAGATGTGAGAACAAAAGCCTTTTCTTTAATATCCTCTTCATCTGTTTGGTAGATATAAGTATCAAGGGTCTTTCCTCTGAAGTAGGGAATTATCTCCTCCCGCAGTTCTCTTCTCTCGTCCTCATGGATGATGTGCGCATCAAACGGGCGGATTTGAAAGTCCCTTTCGGGGTCGCCAAGTTCTCTATCAAAGAAGCCGGCATACAGGTCTGCAAAAATAGGAGACGCTCGTAGTTTACTTGTAACATGACCCACTATAAGCTCACCGTCAGAAATAAATATCTTACGGTTTTCGAGATAACGCTTAAAAACCATAGCGCGATATGTTACCCGAGGCAGATTCATACCTTCGGTTTCTTTCGACACCGCGAGTTCAGCGCGCGCATGGTCAAGACATATTTCCGGCGTTCTGACAGCTCTCTTAATTGCAGTCTTAACACGGTCGGAGCAGGTGCGTTCAAATACCTCCTGCCAACTTCCTATTGTTGTGGGGTCAACATTCTTTTTCAGTGCCATTGCAAATACCTCCAATTTCTTAGTTAATCAATATTCTTTTTCTGTTTTTATAATAGCGGCAAATATATCATTCGGCATAACTTCAAACGGCATATTTTTCATTACCAGCGCGCCGCAGGCGGTTTCCGAAACTTTTTGCAATTCATCTTCTGTTAAGTCTTTCAAGCCAAGTTCTTGCAGAGATGTAGGCAAGCCGATTTTTCTCATAAAATCGCAAACTTTTTTCTTTTCTCTGTGGTTATTTTCAAGCTCTAACTGTATGAGTATTCCAAATCCGACAAGTTCTCCGTGAAGCAGTTTTGCAGCCTGCGGCAGCGCCGTAAATCCGTCATTTACGGCATGACTCGCGGCCACGCCGCCATTTTCAAAGCCAAAGCCGCTTAGGTATATTGCAGCATGTACAACCTCTTCGACAGCTTCGGTAACTTCTCCGCGTCTTACGCTTTCTATCGCTTGTACTCCAAGCTCAAAAAGCGTATCCCTGCAAAGCTGTGCCAGCGCAAGTGCGGCTCTTCCAGTACAGCCTCCCGCGTGTGTCTTTATCCCTTTTTCAGCGCACGCACGAGCCTCATACCACGTAGCAAGAGCATCTCCAATTCCGGAAACGAGAAAACGCGCAGGCGCTTTAGCGATTATTTCAGTATCGACCAGAACAACGTCAGGGTTGTGCTTTAGTTCTCGCACTTCTACCACCTGACCAGACTCGTTATGTATGACGGCAATAGCGCTGCACGGTGCATCATTTGAAGCGACAGTCGGGAATATCAAAAGTCTCTTGTCAAGCATATTTGCCGCGGCACGCGCTGTGTCAAGTGCCTGCCCGCCGCCTGCTCCTATAATCACATCGCACGATTCCTTTGTGCAATATGAAGCAATTCGCTCAATTTCTGCCTGCGTCGTATCGCCGGAAAAATCGGCGAATATGCATCGGCAACCGTATTTTTCCAAAGAGCATCTGATTTCTTTCCCAATACGCAGTGCATTATTGGAAGTCATTACAACCAGCGCACTTTTTCCGAGGACTGCTGTATAAGCGCCGATTTCGCTTATTATACCGGCCTGCTGAATATATTTTGACGGACTTACAACGGCTATCCGCATACATATTCCTCCCTTTTAGCATTCCCATGGCTGGGTATGCTACCCGACAATACGGTTGTTGATTCCCATACTATCAGCAATTTCACAGATTTGAGCGAGTCTCTCATTCGATTGACGTTCAGCGCTACCCATGAGGTATTCCTTGCCCGAAAACTTATAGCGCGACATCCCAAGATGATGATACGGCATAAAGTTTAGCTCGCTTATATTTTCCATTTTACTCAAATAGGTACAGAGTTGGCTAATATCCTCGTCTGTATCATTCACCCCCGGTATAAGCGGGTAACGTATAACAATTTCCGGTTTGTATGTTTTCAACTTAGTAAGTTTGTCTAAGTTTTCCAAAATTAGTTCGTTTCCCACTCCGGTAAACTCTTTATGTTTCTCTGAATTTAGAATTTTAATATCATATAGGAATAAATCGGTGAACTCAAGAATACGTTCAAATGTGTGCCACGGAACATATCCACAGGTGTCTATGCCAATGGAAACATCTTCATCACGCACAAGGGAACACATTTCAACGAACTCATCGTTTACGCTCATCAGACACTCGCCGCCCGAGAGTGTAACTCCGCCGCCGGAATTTTTGAAAAATAATTTGTCTTTGATAATCTCACAAGCTAACTGCTGCGCAGTATACTGTTTTCCGTAAACCCAGAGAGCCCGAGAGTAGCAAACCTCAGCACACTTATAGCACAAATGGCACAATGAACGGTCAAGAGCGACCGGTTGATTATTTGAGACGGTGAGCGCTCCGCCCTCGCATACCTCGACACAATACCCGCATGAAAGGCAGCGCGATGGATTCAGCGCCAAGCCGGTGAAATCCTGCGATTCTGGAGTTGAGCACCACCTGCATCTCAGCGGGCATCCCATGAAGTGTACGGTTGTGCGATACCCCGGACCGTTATGGGTAGCCATTCTTGATATTTCCAATACGTTAAGCATATTATCTCCTTTTGCGGCTAAGACAAACGAAGACTAAGCGTCAAATAATTATTCTTAACTGCACCTGTTGTCAACAGTAATAGTTCCGTCTCTGATTACAAGGAGAATGCTGTCAATATTATCAATACACATTGACGGGTCTTTATCTAAAACCAGCAAATCCGCACATGCGCCAACGCGGATACTGCCAATTTGTGTTTCCATTCTCATCATTCTGGCATTTTGGGAAGTAGCGCATCTGATTGCTTCAAGTGGTGTCATACCCACGTTATAGACGTATTCGCGCATTTCATTCCAAAGAGATTTTCCCCACACTATGCCCGGGCAGCCCGCATCGCAGCCGAGACCCAGCGGAACGCCAAACTCATAAGCCATTTTGAATACTTTTATACATTCGTCAATTCCGCCGCTCGGACAGCGCTTTTCCAATCTCCGTGATTCAAACAGACGAGGAACTGCAATGGTGGGAACGAGCCAAACATTCTTCCTGCACATAGCTTCAAAAAGCGGGACATATTCACCCAGCTCATGGTCAGGTGTGCCTATAGCTATGAGGTGGTGTATTTCATCTGCGCCATATTCAACTGCAAATTCAGCTTGCTCAAGGTGGTCAACATGGCAGGCTACAGGTCTACCATATCTGTGGGCTTCTTCAATAATTGTCTTGATTATGTCGTTCTCAAGCTGATTAAATTTTTTAGGCCACAGTATTATGTGAGTGTCGCCTATAATTATTTTAATAAAATCCATGCCTGCGTCAACAGCTTCTTTTACCATTGAACGAGCTTCGCTGCAGGTTTTCGGATATGCCCCGCAGTTGGCAACAGTAGCCGGATTAGCTGCCCATACAGTGGTCGCAGGGTGGGCATCGTTCCTCATAAAGCTCTTGCCTGAACAAATAATGCGCGGTCCCTGAATAATGCCGTTATTTATTCGTCTGCTTACCTCTGCGCTATCATACATATAATCTCCGCAGCTTCTTATAGTTGTTATACCGGCTTCCAAAGCGTATTTCCGCATCTTTTCATATTCGTGCGACTGTTCGGCGCTGTCAAGGCCAGCTCCGTCGTAAAGAGGGTGCTCGCCGATATGTGCATGTGCTTCAATAAGCCCTGGCATCAATATTTTTCCGCGCAAGTTGATTATCTCTGCGTTTTTGGGAATACGAATGTTCCGGCCGACAGCCGAAATTGTTTTCCCATCTGTCAAAACGCTGTAACCATCGCGTGCGGCGGCGCCTGTGCCATCAATTAGCCGAGCATTTACAAACGCTAACATTTCTCCTCCGATTCCCGTATTGCAGGGCGTCATAAAATATGAAGCCCTGCAATTCGTTGTTTATGCGGTTACGCGACGCCAAGGAAAGCAAGGCAGCATCCGCAGAATGCAGCAATAACGGGACATGCACACATTGTAATGAATACATCTATATATGCCTCTCGATAAGACAGCCCGTAGGTTCGCAGGAAAGTAATAGTGCCGGGGTTATGCGGCATGGCGTCAAAGCCCATACATGAAGTACTGGCGAGACGGTGAACGACCTCAGGCGTCATGCCCATTGCGATATAGTTCTGAGCAAAATTTTCAAGGAATATATTCAGCGTTCCTGGAGAGTTGCCCAAGCAGGCAGCCATGAGCTGAATGCTAAGGAATATCCCGAAGTAGCCCATATTTGTGCCCAGTCCGTTTGTCCAGTTGGAAAACGCCGTAAAGGCCTCAGTGGACTGAACGACACCAACGAATCCGAGAACAGCTGCGCAGAGCAAGCAGCCCACGATGCCGTCCATTGTGCCCTCTTCAAGTATTTTGAAAATAGGCAGCTTCAATCTTTTATAGTTCCAGATAAGGTTTATAGCGCTGGACACGGCCAATGCGGTGCAGACCACCATCAGAGATGTAAGACCTACAATACCACCAAGTATAATGGAGGAAAGTATAACAATCAACAAACATACATAGCCGCTTGCTGCGCTGCCGCTGCCGTTTTCATCTTTCTCGACAACCATGTTGGCGGGAACAAATCCAGCGTTTGCTTTGAGGAATTTGTTTCTGAGATATACAATATAGCAATACTCAAGGAGAATGTTGATGATAAATATGCAAAGGCCAAGTTTCCACGCGGCGATAGTTGTCGTACCCAAATACCACGTCGGCATGAGGTTGTGGACTATGGGAGAACCCGGCATACTAAGTGCGTAAGAAGATATACCACCGCACATACAGGCGAAGCCGTACCTGCGCGGCACATTGGCTTCCTTGCACATCTGCGTCGCTATGGGCGCTATTGTCAGGCAGGCCACGATGCAGTCAATACCGCCGTAAACAAGCAGGAAGCCGAGTAGGTGGATAACTATTCCCGTATATTTTTTGCCTATGACTTTAGACAGTGATGTACCGACCGCCTGCGCTGCACCGGTTCGTTGGAGGACACGGCCGAACAACGCACCAAGCGTGAAAAGAATCAATTGGTCTTGAACCCATCCGGCAGCACCTGAAAGATAAGCCTCGGATATCGCAGTCCAGAGGTTTTGCGCATTGAAAAGCGCGATGAGCAGGGATGCCAAAAGCGTTGCAAGCATAACATTCCAGTTTCTAAAGCATACAAGATATATCATTAAAACGATACCCAGTAATACTCCTATCATTCCCAGAATACTCATTTAGGTTTTCCTCTCTTTCTTTTACAAATTTATGATTTATGAAATTATGAATTGCTTAATAGAATTGTCCATACTGAAATAAATTATCACACCCTTGTTCTCTTTGGAATTTCAACAACAGTTAAGCAAGCAACCCTCCCTCCCAGTAATTCGGGTTAAAATTTTACAAAATCTTTATGCGAATTTATTCATGCTTCGGAACAAATACCGTGCCCGGGCGTCCATAGTATTTATCCATGAGACTTTTGACTTCCTGCGTATCTAAAGCCGTGAGGTGGCCCTTTTCCGATACATATTTTTCACCCACCTTCAGCGTAGCGTCTTTTACGTCAGCAGTAAGATGCACTCTGTACGGATAATCTTTTGTGGGCCATTGAGCTCCGATGTGCATATGTATTGTATTTGAACCTGAGTGGTCTATAATCCTTTGATAAATTTTATTGGGGCACTGATGCGCTGTTACATCTGCGCAGGGGTGAACTCCGCAGTGTAGCTGCTGAAATTTATAAACCTCATTTCCAAAATACTTTTCGGTATCCTTTAAATATCTTTTTATGGCATCGGCTTCGCGTTTACCTTCAATAGAGGTTATAACGCTGTTTTCAACAGTAATTGTAACCGGAGCATCGAAAAACGACGGAATCCCCAAATAACGTGTCCACCAGCTCAACGAGCGGTCGAAAACTACTATGCCATTAACATTGCCAAGTGTAACAGGAGTGGAAACCCATTCTGGGAACGGCCTGTAGCCTCCTACATTTTTACGATAGCGGGCATATGGCATATCCGATTGCTCTGTCGGCGTATGACCGCTCGGCTTGAGAACGATACCGTCCAAATGTGTTCCGTTCGGCGCTTCCAAGCAAAAACCCATTCCTCCGCAGCCAAACGGCCTTGTGGTCTGATAACGTATCTCGGTTAAAAGCTCATATGGCGTCTGCGCCCAAGAGGTGTTCATAAGAGCAGCCGTAACAGCAAAGTTCCTGCACAAAACCACTCCGTTGTCTATCGCAGCCTGCTGTATGTATGGCAATTCTTCTATAGTCAAATCATTTGAGCAGTTAATAAATACATCGCAGGCTTTAAGTGCAGCTAAGAACACAGGCGGTATTCTCCATTTGTCCTTAACTGCCGGTTCATCAATCCATAATATCGAACAATTAGCGCCGCGCGCCTGTACAGCCTGCTGAATCCAGCCAATAACATCAGAGTCAATCAAATTGTCTCCGCCATACAATCCGTCGATTTCAGCTGCTATTACAACTTCCTGTCCGGCTTTCACCTCACAGCAGTTATCGAGCAGGTCATTTATGGCAGTCATTGCTCCGCGTGTTATACCAATACCCAATCAGAACACCTCCATAATTCTTTTTTGCCTTTTTCATTTTTGGCAACGTGTCTCCTACAAACGTGATAGACCTGTTTCTGTAACCAAAAATTTTTTCTTATCCGATAACGATTTCATTTTAATCTATCGGTTGACTTTTGTGAAATTGTTTATTATACTAAACTTAGTGGTAAAATTAATAAGTGCTATGCGTTATAATAGTGGGAGCTTCCATGGATATATATAACATTAAACATATTTTAGTTTTAGCTGAAGAGCTGAACTATTCCCGAGCGGCGGAAAAATTGTATATTACCCAATCAACGCTCTCGCAGGAAATAAAAAGGCTGGAGTCCGAGTTCGGGTTCCAGCTCTTTGAAAGAAACACAAAAAAGGTTAGTCTAACCGACAACGGTAAACAGTTCGTTAATCTTGCCAAACCGATAGACGACACATTTGAGGAACTTCAAAATTGGATTACACAAACCCGTAAATCTAATAGCCTGAAAATCACGTTCGGTGCAAGCTCAATAACCATGCCTCATATCGTAAATCACATACAAAATTTTGCCTCCAGAAATCCGAATGTTGTATTTGAATATGTTGAGCAATGGGATCCTGCTTTGCTTACCATGGTGGCTGATGGAACAGTTGACATTGCGCTTATAGTTATACCTGAAGAAAAGAGCACAAAACAAGGTGTTAAATACTTTCCGATAAACGAGCAATATGCTTGCGCCGTCGTAAGTAATAATCACAAATTTTACGGAAGAAAGAGCATATCGCTGGAAAACTTGCTTGAAGACGACTTGGTAACGACCTCCATAAACTCCGGCTTATCAAATTACTTAAAAGAGAAGTTGACAGCAATGGGAATGAAACCACATTTTCTCATCAATACCGCTAATATGCAAGCTCGCCTTTCTATGGTGAGAAATGGAGCCGTTACTTTTGTATTTGACAAACAGTTTTTCATCTACAACTCTAATGAATTTTCCGTTATTCCTCTTGAGCCTGAAATAAAATTTGTTTATACAATAGTCGCTTCGGCCAAGAAGAAATTTTCTTCCCTTGAGAAAGAATTTTTAAAAATTTTAAAAGAGGGGCTTGATAATGATTACTACTTATAAATAGACTGACCATTATCAGCTCGTAAAATAAAGCAACAGTCAAAATGATGTCTAAACATACAAATAGCGACAGCATGGTGTGTAGCCAGTATGAAATGCTATACAGGAGTTTGGGGACGTGGCCTCCAACAAGCAAAACGAGGAACTTCCGCTTAGTCGGAAGTTCCTCGTTTTAGCATTTGTAGCACAAATACCCCGCTTGTGAAAGAGTGTTATTTTGTCCAAACCATTTTCTGGAAACACGCAAAATGCCAAATTTTCTTATATATCCTTATAAGAAGGGGCATGTATAAATTGCTGAATTTTTTGCGCAATTAGGGTCGACTATGCTTGATTTATGAGAGTCTTAGTAGTATAATGAATTGCAATTATTTTGTTCCCGCGCAGTATAAGGAGAATAATTCTATTTGTGGCTTTACGCAGGCGAGAACACGCGGAATGTGTTTTCTCTGCTGAATTGCCCTATTATCACAACACGAGGGATTGAGGTGTACGCGATGGCTGACAGCAGCGCATCCTATGAGAGTAGTTTCTCAGAATGGCTTGCAAAGCAAGTCTCTCCCGCTCAACTTTCTGCCATCTATTCAGTTTTCACGGATATCAACAGTTTTTGCTTGAGCCGAAAGATTCTTAAGGATACAATGATTAAATGACTTTAGAGCAAGCAAACGTGGCTTTAGTTCA